>NZ_JAWOUJ010000010.1:0-165522 GCF_033339315.1 Vibrio sp. 661
TTTGATCATATGACAAGATGTGTATCTACCTTAACTTAATGATTTTGATAAAAATCATTAGGGGATTCATCAGTGCTTAACCTGCTTTATCTAGATAGGTTAAAGGTTGAGGCTCAAGGATATACACTAAGCCTTTGGGCGCACGGCTGAGTACATCAACAGCATTAATACTCAACCTTTTAACCTTCACCTCAAGGTTACTTAGAAGATTAATAATCTGAATCAACGCTGCCTTACACATAGTACGATCAACATCTTCAAGCACTAAAACGCTTTGCTCCAACGTTTCTTTACCGTTGTTATGAATCTTCTCCATTATCCACTTCATCGCAATCGCTCCAGTGCCGGAGCATGGCTCATAGAAAGAAAGTTCTTGATTGTGATGGTCACTAGGCGATCCTACGAGTGCTGCGAGTAAACGCCCCAGCTCTGGTGGAGTAGGAAAGAAGTTTTGTCCTTGTTTGTAGTAACCACACTCGGAGAAAAACATGCCGAGAACGTCAATACCAGGATAGTTTCTCATGGCCGCACTCAAGATATGCGATAATTCGATAGCCGTAGGTTCCAGTTCTTTTGGCATTTTTGATGATGGAGGGTACAGCCCGGTCTGCTGATATGCCCAGTGGTCGATAAATGTATAAACAAACTCGGCAACACCCATACGATATCTAGCCGCCTCTATTACCTGAACTGCCTTGCGGATTTCGCTATGCACTTGCGACATTCATTCTCCCCTCTGTTTAACTCAACTCACAGTATCATAATATAATCCCATAAACATAGCAATTTAGACCATCATGCAATACCGGATACAGCTCCAATCCCCTCCACCACCGAGAAAACTGAAAGTACACCCCCCCCCTAACCACCTTGCTAGACCTCTCTTTTTTTCTCTCTTTTTCTCTATTTATCTCTCTCTTTCTAAATTCGGGGGCGAGCCCCGGCTCAACAAAGCCGAAGGAGGAGCGTTAGCGACGACCGAGGCTTATACCCCACTTTGCATGATGGTCTAAAAACGGCTAAAATGTAATCAATGATCCGTCAGAACAACGCAAGGAATAAATGATGAGCCAGATAAAAACGCTCTTTGACGACGTGACATTTAATCTGTCTCGTCTGAACAAACTACTAACGAGCACTATGCCAAGCATGGCGATAGTGAGCCGGATACCTCCAGTACATAAAGGCAATGAGCATGAGGTAATAAAACTCATCATGCCCGAGCACCATTCCGGCATGGCCGCTATGAAGCTGGCGGGTGAAGGCTACGTGGATCTGCACATCAAACACCCCTACTCACAGAAATCTGCCAGACGTTATGTTGGCGTGATCCACCTGCTGCCCTCTAATCCCAACAGCGCTGAGATTGTTCAGTTGGTACATAGCATCAACCAAAGCAAGGCCGACATCGAGGAGTTGGTGATCACTGAAAACGAAACCCGGCAAGCACGGTTCAAGGCAATCCATGACAACTGCCCCGGCGTCATGACAAAACATCTCTACAGACAAATCCACTGCCTAGTCGATGCGGACGTCAAATCAGTGAAGTTCAGTTGGCAGAGAAAAGATGCTTTGCACCAACCGGACAAAGCAGTACTAATAAGCCAAATGATCAAAGAACTGGAGCGAGCCAACCCTGAGAACGAGTTGCCCCTGACCCAGCTCATCAAGAAAGTCGCCAGCGCCCCTGATATGACACTGAGAATTCGTCGGGATGTTAAAGTACAGCCAGCGGCCAATGTGGTAAAACTCTCTGGGCAGAAAACCATGACTGCTCCGTTGCCGATCATCGTGGTACAAGATGAACCCTTCAAGGCTGGACAGATCGCTTCGTTTGTGGCCGCAGTGGAGAGAAAGCAACGCTCGGACAAACAAAGCTCAACTATCCTTGGCACGTTCGCTGGCCGACAAATAGAGCAGATAGCTCCCAAAAAGTTAAATAAAGAAGATTCAACGTAAAACGAAGACAGAAGAAATTGATATCAGTTGTTCGGTTAAACCGAACAACTGATGCTTTTAAGGATTGTTAGATGTTGTCGTCAATAGCCCAATACGATGAGCCGCTTGGCATTGCTGGAGATTGTTCAAGATGCTCAATTCCCATATCTTTAGCAACATACTGAGCTACATCATGAGACACGTGACCATCATCCAAGTCCGAAGCTATCATTGCTTGTGAGTAAACAAAAAAGGGAGGATGTTCCTTAAAATCACGTTGCCTCATCCAGGCTTGCACTGAGCGAGAAAAATATCCCCACAATTTGTTTTTATATAAAGCAGCTTGGTCAGCGATAGTTGGATTAGGATCGTTCAATTGAACGGATTTGGCCTTTTCAAACATTTCATAAGTAAACAAAGGTCTCCCGAAATACTCACTAGCAGAAGACAATAGAGTACAGAACTGATGATGTAGAACTCTATCCTCAGCCAAGTTTGGCACGTAATTCAAACCACACTTGTCGCAAATAACAGCATGACCTAAACCATCGTATTCAGGCGGCATCATTTCGACAACTGTATTGGACTGAACGCTCCTCAATTCATTCAAATATTTTTCAGTGACAAAAGTACCTGAATCAGAATCCTTTGGAAGGTGAAAATACTTAACCTCAGGGTCATAGTACCAATAACCTCCGCGTCCATTAGTGTAGCGTTTGCCTGTTATAACCACTGTGTACACAGTCATTGAACCTGCTGTGATGCTGGGGTTTTCCGAGTATGCTTTTCTTCTCCTCTCACAAAGCTCGGCGGATAATTCGTTTGACATAACTCGTACTGAGTCAAAAAGATTAATATCCAATATTTCAACTATATAGGATGTTGCCGCGTCAGGATTCGCATCAACCGGAGCTCGTTTTAAAAAAGGCACAGGAAGATCTAAGTCATAAGCGATAGGTGGTCGCTCAGTTAAAGCTTGATCTGTATTTTCAGAAAGCCCAGCCCCAGCCCAGTGGTTCCAATTTTTATAACCCTGAGCCTTAGCTAGTGCATGAAGGAGTTTGATTGGTTTCAGCGAAACATTAAAATCATCTTTCAATGTTGATGACAGTTTTCTTGCGAGATATTCAGCGTTTGATTTCGAGCCAAACGATATCGTGGTAGTTTTCATATTAAAGCAACTCCAAATTAACGGGGTATCTATGAAAGGTTGCCCTGATTACCTGCCAAGCCCCCAGTTAAATGAATCTGCATTAACACGGTTAGACATTTGCAAAGATAAAATCACCTGTTTCACAGGGCGGTCTAGTCAAAAGACTGGTCAAGGACTTGAGCATATTTCAGCGCGAAATCGTAATGACCCCAGAATGATAGCAAGTACATATCAAATGACACACTGTAGAACTGCCCGTTGAGGGCAATCAGGCAGAGAACTGATACATTCACACACATAAATTTGGTTCCCTCATAGATGAGGGAACCAAAATCCATCTGTTCAAAATCCAACCATCCGGAATTTCCGGATGGTTGGTAATTACGCAATTTGATAGTGGAGCCTATCCAAAGAGAGGTCTGTAAACACCAGCCAATACAGGGATGTTTCCTTCAATAGAACTTAAAAATTCCATAAGCTCATCTCGATCCATTACCTTATGATTGCCTTCACTATCAAAGTAAGCGAATTGCTCCACGGGAGAAAAATAGTGAAAGCCAATGCTGTGCTCCAGTTCCTCATTAAAAAAAGCACCAATGGCATTATCGAGACGGTAGTAAAGTGTATTAAGACGAGGGTTATCATAGACCCCAAAATAATCAAGCTGAGATTGTTTTTTCAGTTCATAAGAATCAGGTTCACGCTTTAATTGCGATAAAATGGATAACTTTGCTCGCTCCGCGATCTCTTCGTGAGTCATCATAAAACGCTTGGCAACAACAAATGAATGGATCACACCTCCATAGTTTTCGATATGGAAGTCGTACTCGTCATCCGGCCTCATATGCTCGATAGCTTTTTCTAGTGTAGACAGCACCTTACTACCACATAAATAAGCTATTTCGCTATCGTTAGCTCTAACTTCATCAATACAAGACGCATCTAAGAACTGAATTGGAGTGCGCTCCTCATGAGAAACAAAGAATTCATCATCCCCATTATCACCTGATAAATACATGAGATCAGATTTGGAGCTAAATGCAGAGCCACACCAGTGATTCCAGTTTTTATACCCGAGACATTTAGCCGTGGCGTGAAGCAGTTTTATTGGTTTGAGCGAGATGCTATGGTCTTGTTTCAAAACTGAGGAAAGGTTATCAGCAAATGAATTTGCAGCCTCTTTAGAGGCAAAAGTTACGTCATTAGATAGGTTTTTCATGTCAACTCCAATAGAGCGAGTTTATAGGATGCCCTGATTACCTAACATCGCTCCGGTTTACACGAAACATATTGGTTTAGATAAAAACACCTTTTTCACAGGGCGGTCTAGTCGAAGGACTGGTCAGAGATTTGAGCATCTTTCAGCGCGAAACCAAATTGACGATTAGATTTTCCTTTTCGTTACTCCATTTTTCCACTCCCAAACTGCCCAAAATGGACCATTACACGAAGTCTCTAACCTTTGCGACGTATTTGCCCAAAATGGGCTGATACAGAGTCATAATCTATGCACCTACCCTATTAGACTGGAAACCTCAAACAGGTCTAATTAAAGAGGGCAATACATTAATGAAACGTTCAGCATTGGCAATTGCTTTGATTGCAGCATTAAGCGGATGTGGTTCCGGTGGAGAAGATGGAGGAAGTAGTTCCAATACAAACACCAACCCAGGAACAAAATCTGGCTCTATTAAAATTGATAACATCTCGATAAAAGAAGGAAATTCAGGTAACAGTGATGCCAAAGTGCGTGTTACTCGTAGCGGTGGTAAAGATGGTGTAATTAAAGGTAAATACCGAACTACCCCTGGAACTGCATTATCAGATCAAGATTACCTGGAAACTGTTGGAGAATTTGAGCTTCAAGATGGCGTTACTCGGGTTGATTTGATCATCCCTATCATTGGTGATGTAAAGGATGAATATGATGAAACATTCTCCGTTCAAATTTTCGATGTTTCTGGTGCCTCCAGCATAGAGAGAGATACTGCTACCGTAACAATCACCAATGATGACTCCTCTCCAGAAATATCATTTACCTCAGAAATCAGAACCACATCAGAAGGAAGTGGTCGCGTTAAAATTCCGCTACAACTAAACACTTCATCAGGAAAAGATGTAAGCGTCAGTTACGAACTCAGTGGATTAGCTATTAACGGCCAAGATTATAGTGTCATCAGTGACAGCACTATTGTTTTCCCGGCTGGAACTACTGAGCAGTTTCTTGAGTTAAATATTGTTCAAGATGACGTTCCCGAAGGCGGTGAAACAATAAAAATTAAACTTACCGAGGCTAACAATGCCACACTCAGCAAACAGTTTGAGACCAGTGTTATTGTCGGTGGACAACAAAGTTTGAAACTCGAACAATAAAGATTAGAACTATGACAATAAAGTACGAAACTTTTCGGTGCCATTTGTCGTAGTTTGCCTTCTTCTCTGAGACGATTTTGCCCCATTCCTTCTCTGCGCGAAAGTCTACTCACAATTTGTGATTGTACGTTTGCCTTACTTGTAGTTATTCGAGGAAGTGTCGAAGTAAGCTTTTTAAAAATCATACGTCATTTTGCAATCTAATACCGATAACATCTCATTAAACTATTGATTATTAATTGAACTGTGATTGAAAAGGCTGCATGATAGGACTATGAAAAGCCGTATAAAATGCGTTATATGCGAAGGAGGATATATGACAAAGGAAGTTGCCGATAAGTGCTATATCGCATTAGGCATTGCTGCTGGAGATAGTATCTATCAGTACTTTTTCCGTACTGAAGAACCGTTTAATTTCTACAAGCCAATATTTATGTTCATAGTCGTTTTCCTTATTCTCATTACATTAAGCTTTGGCTTGAGGTTACTTAAACGGCTCATTTCTGCTCCTAAACGTGTTTAGAACGCAGTAAACCTTCATAAGAATAATTTGGTCAACAGGCTGTTGACTAAATTCAGGACAGCTCATTTGTGAAGCAAATTGTTTCGCAATTGACCAACAGGCTGCTGGACAAATCCCACTGCCCAATTTTGCAAGAGGCTCTTACAAAAAAACGAGTCAACACATTTATGCCCCAAAACAAGTCTAGTCGAGCGTCGCAAATGAGCGATCAGCGGACGGTGAAAAATGTTCAGCTGATACCGTTTTTATATCCAAAATCAACAAACTTCCCCCATATTCAGGTAAATGAGCAATTTGCGCATTTTTGTCCTTAGACCACGTCATTAACTTTCAAATATTTTCATAGCTAGCAAAAGGTTAGCTAATTTGATAAAAACGTATGAACCAGAAAAGTGAGCTATTACGTGGTAGAAATATGCGCGATTTGCACACTATTAAATTGTTGAACTAAGCCGCTGCGCGGAGTCGCAAACATCCCAATCAACGACCACACTTACCTTGAGATTTAACCCATTAATCTGGAGGTAACAATGAACTCTCTCATTGAACAAGTCGCCACTGAAATTGAACTCATGGGCTATTCACAACGAACTCGCGAGACCTACTGTGGTTGCTTACAGCGCATTGAGAACTATTTCAGTAAATCCTTAGCGCAAGTCACGGATGCGGAATTGAATCACTATTTTAATGAGCCTGAGGTGCGCCGATTAACCCGAGCGAGCCAATTGGTGCAAATTAATAGTGTCCTCTTCTTATTCAAACACATACTCCACCGGCCGTTGCAATTAGCCATCACTTTACCCAAGCAACGGCATAAGCCACCCCAATATTTAAGCCGACAAGATATCCACTTACTGATTCACCATTGCCAAGATTTACGTTTAAAAACCATGATAATGCTCAGTTATGGCTGTGGATTACGCTTAAATGAATTAACCCACCTCAAAGTGGCACAGATTGATGGGCAACGTAAAACGGCCTTTATTGAACACGGCAAGGGCAACCAGTCTCGTTATGTGGTGATTCCTGAGACGGTATTGCATCAACTCCACGTGTACTGGCAAGCCTATCACCCCAAAGAGTGGCTGTTCTATTCTCGCTGGTTAGCCTCCCAACCTCTCAGTAGCTCCACCTATACGAAGGCACTGAAAAAAATCGCCGCACAGCTTGGGCTTAAGGATAAAGTGAACGCGCATCAGTTACGCCATGCCTATGCCACGCATCAATTAGAGGCAGGGATGCCGTTGCATCAATTACAGCACCAGCTTGGGCATCGCAGCATTAAAACGACCGAGTGCTATCTGCATTGGTTGCCAGAGCTTGGGCATGGGGGCGTTGATTTACTAGCCAACTTGCAGTAACGCATGCCACCGCTTCATCTGGCGGATATTCTCAGCCAAGGATTACCGCATTACCAACAACAGCACCGATTAACCCGTCAACAATATCAAGTGTGTGCACATATCTTGGCGTGTAGAACAGGACAACTCGGTTATCAACAGTGGCGTTGTGACCAGTGTGGTCATGAGGAGCAATTTAGTTGTAGTTGCAGAGACCGGCATTGTCCTCGCTGCCAAGGACAAGCCACGCAAGCTTGGATTGCCAAACAAGCGATGTCACTGCTACCTTGCCCTTACTTTCACTTAGTGTTTACCTTACCGCATGAACTTAACCTAATCGCACACTATGCACCTAACGTGCTTTATCACTGTTTATTTAAGAGCCTTTGGCAAACACTCATGACATTCGCTGCCCATCGTCATCAGGGTCAACTCGGCATGACTTGTGTGTTGCATACTTGGGGGCAAAACCTCAGCCAACATATTCATGTGCATTGTTTAATCCCCGCAGGTAGCCTCAATCGACAATCGCAGTGGCAACCTATCACTAAAGGTTATCTCTATCCTGTTAAGGCTTTATCCACTGTGTTTCGAGGTAAAATGATAGCGGCACTCAAGGCACAATCCATAGCGCTACCGTCATTACCCGCCACTTGGTGCGTGTACAGCAAAGCCTGTGTCTACCCACATCAACTCTTGCACTATCTTGCACGTTATACCCGCAAAGGTGCCTTATCTGAATCACGATTAGTGAACTATAACGCCAGTCGTGTGCGCTTTCGTTACAAGGATTATCGTGACAACAATAAAACCAAATTCATGACCTTAAGTATGGATGAGTTCATTCGGCGCTATTTACAACATGTCCTGCCTAAAGGCTTTATGCGTATTCGCCATTATGGCTTTTTAGCCAATGCTTGTCGTAACAAGCGCATCCCCCTCATTCGAGCACAGTGCCGTGATTTAACCGATAAAATCGCCATGGATAACGTGGAAACCAAACTGCATTGGGTTTGCTCGCACTGCCATCAAGGGCAATTGATATTCGTCGCTATCGTGCTCCCCTTAACGCAACAGATAAGAGGATTGGATTCAAGTTAAACAATGATGACGTCAAACCATTTACGCAAATATTAGACTGAATGCCGCCTGATAGACTGGCGCTTGCGTGTGTAAAAAATACACTTGCAATTAACCAGAAAAGTAACGTAAATTAAGACCATTAATCGACTGAACGACAGTGACAATGGAATGCAATGATGAAGATAAATCGGATAACGTCATCAATCATCCTCAGGCTTAAAAAAGCAAATTCCATTAGCATAAATGATTCCAATACAGTGATTCACAAGTCGCCGTCCGTTCAACAAATGATTTATTTACACTCATGTGTAAATAAATACTAAAACGTTAGATTTCATGTTAGCTATAATTTCGCAATATTTAGTATAAAAACCATAACTAGGAAAAAAGATATGACTGAGAATGCCCAAAAAAATGCAAAACCTTTTTCTCAAACGTTTTTTCATGGAACCAAAGCAGATCTTAAATTGGGAGATCTTATAGAAACAGGGTTTAATTCAAATTTTGGACAAAATAATAAGGCTAAGTATATATTTTTGACAGCTACACTAGATGCTGCCATTTGGGGAGCAGAGCTTGCCCTAGGTAATGGTCGCGAAAGAATTTATTTGGTTGAGCCAACAGGTCCAATTGAAAATGATCCTGACCTAACGGATAGAAAGTTCCCAGGGAATCCAACTATGTCATATCGTTCAATCCATTCATTTAAAGTTGTAGGTGAAGTATCAAGCTGGCAGGGTCATTCAATAGAGCAAGTTAAAGCAATGAAAGATGGTTTAAATAAACTACATGAACAGGGCATTAACTCTTTAAATGAAATCTAACAAGTCGGTGCACATGACTGCTAACACGTCACTCGGTTTGCTCTGCCTTCGGCAGTTTAGCAAACTCTTCGTGCCTTAGTTTGCGCAGCATGTGACCTAGGCGTTAACAACGTCCGCAAATGGCACAGAGCCGTTGGTCGGCTCTAACTCATTTCTGTCCAAAAGCGAGTTTCAAACTTTGTTGTCACACTTTCGTTGGATAGCCACATTGATTGAATCTAAGTGTCGATCTTTATTGTCAGTATTGGGTTCTTTTAGCCACGATAGTAACGCACTTCGGAAATAGAAAAGTTTCAAACTTTAATGTCCTCCGACATTAAAGAGTTGGTTGCAGCAAAAGAAAAAGGCCGCTAGATAGTGGCCCTTTTTTCAAGTTTTTTTTTGTACTCAGCCCATATACGCTTAACCTGGCTTGTACTACACCCAGCAAGCCGAGCAGTTTCCTCAATAGTGTGATTTGGACGTAAAGAAAGGATAAGTTCATGTTGTTTGTGATTAGCCTTTCTTCCCTGGTACTTACCTTTTTTCTTTGCAAGCTCAATACCTTGCTTTTGCTTCTCTCGTCGGTCCTCGTAATCATCCCTAGCCATTTGCAAAGCCAATTTTAGTAATAGTTCCTGGACTGACTCCAATACAACTTTGGTAACACCACTGGCGCCAGAAACTAATTCTGTGAGGTCTACAACGCCAGGGACAGAAAGCATTGCGCCTTTGACACGAATTGAATCAATCAGCTTTTCAGCTTCCGGTAAAGGCAGGCGACTAATGCGATCTATTTTTTCAGCTATGACCACTTCACCAGGTTGCAAGTCGTCAATCATACGAAGTAATTCAGGGCGGTCTGAACGCGCTCCTGACGCTTTTTCTCGATAAACCCCAGCGACATAGTAACCAGCCGATTTAGCGCCCTCGATGATTTGTTCTTGGCGTTCTAAATCTTGTGATTCGGTACTAACTCGCAAATAGACCCTGGCTACTTTGTTAATTGTCATCATATATTCAAAATACCGATTTAATGTTTTTTCGACGTTTACGCGCTTCAACCTCTCTATTAAAGGTTTCCAATGTTTCTATTAGGTGCGCGTATCGTGTTTCTACATTTGAATACTCACTACTTTTAGTTAGTTCGAGAAGGTTTGCTACTGCGTCTTTAATTGGCACTTTGGCTACCCAAGAATCTTTCTCAAACGAAAACTCCCACGCTTGATTGAGGTATTCCTCAAAAGACCTTTGAGCCTTTTCGCGCATAGTCCAAATATGACGCTGCCTAAGCGTATGATCACTGTCCAGGTAGTGATTCTCGATATTATCGTTAATGTTTAACTCCCAAGATTCGGGAATGTTACGCATACGTGTAAAGTGCGCCGCAGTCACCCATAGACAAAACTGCTCTTTGGTGAAAATATCACTGTCTGAGTTCAGAGATTCCAAGACCTGAGTAGCGTATTTACTGCATTGGGATTTCATGTGCGCCAGTTCTTGAGCCTTGCGCTTTTCAATGCGAGCTTTCTTCTCTTTGATATGTGCAAATTTATGCTTGGCTTGACTCAAAGCTTGTGCCGCAACTTTCATAGCTTCGATTTCTTCTGGCTCAAACAGTTCTGTTGCTAATGGGTTCTCGATAACTTCTTTAAGCAAGCCGTTAGAAAGTTTTGTCAGTGCCGTTTGCTTTTTTCGAGCACGCTCAGAAGTCCAGTATTTAGTAAATTCCATATCAGACATTACTTTTCCTCTCTGATTTATTCTTATTGAAAGTCTCAAAAACTGTGATTATACCTACTTGTACTGTCCACTATCGAACTTGCTTAATATCATCTTCGGGACTTGCTAAATTCGCAGCATATAGCATTCTGCGCCATGCGTTCGCATCAATTTCTCGGTGTTCTTTTTTATCGCTTGCAGTTTCCCATTTACGAACAATAGAACAACCTTTGGGACTTACCGTCTTACCAAGAAAATAGCCAAGTTTTGCTTGAGACAAACCAAGATAAACTCGCAGCCATTTTATTTGCTCTGGTGTCGGTGAAAGATAATCAGGATCACTCAAAGGCAAAGTGCATTGAGAGTTCATTAGATCATCTAGCGTCATTTGCGGTTCAAAGCCGCTGTATAGTGTTTTATCTTCACTCATATTAACAAACCCTTAGAGCGCGACACAGTGTGCCGCGCAGTCATAACTAAATTATCCCATGCTCAGAGAACGCATAAGTTTCTTCAACACTGACCACGATGTGATCCAAAGTACGAACATCAACCAACTCCAAAGCGTCTTTTATTCTTCGTGTAATACGACGATCAGAACTAGATGGGGTTGCAACACCTGACGGATGATTGTGAGCCAGGATCACAGCTGCGCCATTGTGTTTGAGAACGGATTTTACAACCTCACGCGGATATACAGAGGCACTATCAATCGTTCCCTGAAAAAGCTCTACGGCTTCAATTAGTCGGTGCTGATTATCGAGTATTAGCAGCATGAAAATTTCACGCTCAGATGTAGCAAGTCGAGCCTGGCAAAAGCCTTTAACTAGATCAGGACTGGTAAAGGCATCACAAGTTTTGATTTTTTTTGCAAAAATAGCGGCTGCTTGGTCAATGATGCTTTGTTCTTCTGGTGTAAACATTGCGTTTCTCCATTTATAGGTCATGGAACATTCCCGACCTTTCGTAAACAATTATACCGCCCCGCTGTGGCGGTGTCTACTTTTTTTAATTTATTTCTTCATTATTTCCAATGTGCAATAAGACTTTAGGGCTAACGCTCCACTCAAAAATTGATAGCATTTACTCTTGGCGTAAAAACAATCATGTGTCTTTTTAAGAGGTGTTCATTTTAGGTATGCTCTATTTACCTAGTGAATGTTGATAGGACAATATAAGTGAACAGCAAGGCTATTTGACCAGCCCAATTTAACCAACCCAAATTGGCTAGGTTAGGCTGTTTTCTAGCAGCTAAAAGGAATAAAGCTATTGGATTTCCTTCCTGGCGTAATTTTCATCGAGTATAGGGGTCACACGACGATTCGGAAAACATTGTACGTTAAGAGCCTAACGCAATGATTATCTTAGCCAAGATAACCAGTTTTCGATGGGTAAACCCAAAAACTACTCACAAGAGTAAGCTGAAATGAAAAGAGCCGACAAAAATCGGCTCTTTTTTAAGTCTGAAGCCCAATGGAACGAAAACGTACGCTAAGCTTCTTACCCATATAAAATCATCATACTTTCCTATAGCTGCTAACACAGATCAAATGAAACTCTCAATAATCCGGTCTACACATGCTTGATTAAACTCTGCAAAATCAATTGCTTCACCCATAGAAATAAGCTGTTCTCTGGTTGGGTAACGTAATGTTCTTAGGTCTGTAGCATTTACTTGAGTATGACCGTTCATCTGACGGAAATACTTATCTACTAACGTGCTGTTAAGGAATACCCATAGACCTTTTGCAAGACCATCATCTAACGGCTCACCCAATGCATGAAAGTAATTTGTTTTATTTTCAAAACCCACTACTTCAACATCAGCAATATCAGCTGTGTAGATTGACGCAACGATTCTACGTTTCTCTTCTTTAGCGGTCAGTCTGCGAGTTAGAACATAAGTTCCGTTTTTAACCATCAGGTTAGCTGTGCTTTCGTTGTTTAAAAGTGCGTTCGGCTTTTTGGCATTTTCTACTGGCCATTCAATCGCACATTTTTGTAAATGTTGTGGAAAGATTAAAGGCACTGAACCATCAACAAAGTCGGTGCTTAAATTTTCTCTAGTGCGAAAATCTACAACTTTACCTGTGCTTGCCTGAATACCAAGATCTTCAAGTGAACACGGTAAACCACCTGCTCTAGTTGCTACGCTCTGTTCTTCTTCATCAGTGATGATATGAATAAAACGCTCTGGATTGTTTTCACTTACTACTCTGTCAAAAGGCACTTCATAAACATACGGGCTTGGATCTTCTGCACAAGAGCTAGAAGTGACAATAACCGTGTCTCTTTGTGGTTCACCTTTTGTTAAGTGATAAATAACGTTTTCCTGCAGCACTTTATCAGCCTTGAATGCTGATTTACGGCTATTAAAAACATGAATTTTGTTGATTGAGCAAGAGTCTAATAACAATCTACGGAAATCGTTGAAGTATGGACCGTTACAGAATGAACGGGGAGTGATTGCGACAAGTTCACCGCCTTCTTCTAATAATTTTATCGCTAACCCTACAAACGCTGAGTATAGATTTCCAGTTTCAAAACTAACCTTTCTTAGTGCTGCTCGCTCAGTGCCTTTTGAAGAAATTTTTAAGTAAGGTGGGTTAAGAATGACTTTGTTATATTTAGGTTTGAAATTGTCGTTTAAGAGCTGTTCAACTGAGTGTTGAATAAAATCATCTTCAACTACGGTTTGATCCCACTGGACACCATATGATTCACACGTATTTGAACAATGCTTTAATGTATCAGACAGGTAATGATTCATTACGCTTGATAGTTCGAAGCAAGTTGAATCAATGCTTGTTGCATCGTTCTTAACTCGCTCAACAAACGCAGCCGTTAACGATCCTACTCCTGCTCCTGCATCAAGTAGACGGTGTTCACCATCTACATTTTCAAACATATCAGCAAGAAGCTTAGATACAGCAGAAGATGACATAAACTGACCTAATTTCCCTCTAAGCTTTTCATCGAGTTTTCCATTTGCCGCAACTCGGTTAACATCCGCAATATCATTTAAGTTAAGGGGTAAATTTTGAGCCAATTCAGTCATATATGTTTTTTTATACAGTTGTGTGTTGGACGGGCAGTATCGCAAAAAACCTGCACAAAAGGAAGAAAAAAACCTGCACATAGGTTACATTGTGGGATCTGTTAGTTTACTGGCTGATAAATAAAGAAAATGAGAGACAAAAAACTAGAACAAGCTAAAGAAATTCTCAAAGCTTTAGGCTTGCCAAAACAGCAATACAACGACAGATCCGCTTGGGTCTTTCTTGCTCTTGCTAATGTAAAACCAACTGACGATTGGAGTGTAGCGACAGCGCCACTTTTACCGACTGTTGATATTATGAGTTTTATACGCTCAGAGTATGGAAAAGATTACCAACCGAACTCTCGTGAAACGATTAGAAGACAAACACTCCACCAGTTCGACCAAGCTCAAATCGTTGATAGAAACCGTGATAATCCTGCTAGAGCTACAAATAGCAAAGACAATAACTACTCATTGAATCAACCTGTCATCGAGATTCTACATACTTATCCTAACGGTAATTGGAAAGAGCTTGTGAAGAAGTTCCTTTCTGATGTTCCAACGCTGCAAGAGATGTATGAACGCACTCTTAATAAAGAGAAGATTCCTGTGCTCTTACCTGACGGTAATGAAATCAAGCTGTCCCCAGGTGCTCATAACCAACTTCATGCTGATATTGTTCACGAATTTTGTCCTAGATTTGTGGGGGAAGGTGGTAAAGTCCTCTATATCGGCGATACAGCGAGTAGCCGTGATGAAGGTGGTAAACATATGGTTCTTGAAACTGAATATCTTGAATCATTGAACGTCCCTCCTATGTCTCACGACAAGTTGCCTGACGTTGTTGTATATGATGAAAAACGCCAATGGTTGTTTTTAATTGAAGCTGTAACGAGCCATGGACCAGTCAGCCCTAAACGATGGCTAGAGCTTGAAAAAGCTTTGAACGGTTGTTCTGTGGGGCGTGTTTATGTCACCGCATTTCCCCATAGGGTTGAGTTTAGAAAAAATGCAGCAGACATTGCTTGGGAGACGGAGGTTTGGATTGCTGATAATCCAGATCATATGATTCACTTCAATGGTGACCGATTTCTTGGGCCACACAATAACAAACCTGAGATTAGCTAACGTTCTTCTCCTAGAATTAAATAACAAAGGTAGCGAGGAATACCTTGCTGCCTTTTAGTATTAACCCTCTTACAGCGATTATTCCTTTATAAATATAAAGTTACGTTCTTAGCGTACAATATTTTCCGAATCGTCGTGTGACTGTCGGTGGACAACAAAGTTTGAAACTCGAACAATAAAGATTAGAACTATGACAATAAAGTACGAAACTTTTCGGTGCCATTTGTCGTAGTTTGCCTTCTTCTCTGAGACGATTTTGCCCCAAAGCTAGCTAGATGCTATTGCATGTCTTATTAGTATATCTAACTTGAAATGTCATAATTACTATTTGAGCCACTTGTAGCACCATCCATCACTCATGAGCAATTTCCTGATTTTTGCTCTGTCATTAGCTTTAGCTCGCATATATATAGAGCGTATTTCTTGCTCATAAGAATCAGATTCAAAACCACGGTTAATCGCTTTTTGATACCACTCATGACCTTGGGAGATATCTCCACTCAACATTTTGCACGCACCAATCAAAGTGCATGGGCGGTAGTCCTGTAGAGTCAATTCATGAGCCTGTATGCCAAATTCGATAGCTTGTTCTAGCATATTTAAATCACGTTTAACACCGCCAGCCGTAGTAAGCAAAGCAGATTTTAACTTCTTATTTCCATTCGCAAATTTGAATGGAAAGTGCTTATTCACCAAGGTTAGGGCTGTTTTTGCCTTATCTGCTTTACGATAATCAGCAAGAGCATTAACCAAGTTCCACGGCTTATTGGTCGTATTCCATATTCGCTTGGAGTTCTCTGCGCGACGAAGGTAATACATGCTATTCACCTGATCATTCTCAAAGCCCTTCTGCTTAAGCCACAAGTAGTCGGCATCAGTGATCATACCTTTGTTGAGAGTCGTGAGAATATAAGCTGCTTTAGAGTGCCTACGAATCGAACTAATATTGAGTGAGGGGAAGTCGATGAATTGCTTATCATACTTAGCTCTAAGATCTGCAAACATCTTGTCAGACGCTATTTGCCGCTGTTTTAGCTTTTGTTCCTGTGCTTTTTGTTGCTCGATTCTTTGCTCTTGAGGAGTTTTTGTCGTGTTATATTTAGCGAGTTTTGACTCGATAAACTCTATATTCGTTGAAAACTCAGCACCTTCAACTGACTTACGTTTTTTCACACAAACCTTCAGGCTCAAGAACTCACTAAACACATCAGGGTGATCTTCAAGCAATGAATTCAAGATCGCTACATACTCTAAACCCATTGCACTTGTTATACAGTTGGCTTCATCGAGTAATGGTTTATCGAGCACGCTGCCATCTATAGCTTCAGATAAAAGCTTCAACCAAGCATGGTGAAGTGGGAATTGAACTCGATCAAACAGCCTAATTACTTTAGTGACCAACATAACGATTTAATCTCCATCCTCGTTTAAAGCACTGTCCATCATAAAGGGGCCATGCTAAACCGCACCACCAATTATAGCGGCTGAGTTTTTCGAATTTTCTATACTTGAAGTTATCCATACTCTACTAATTTAGTAAAGTCACTGAAACGAAATTGTCCAAAAGCGAGTTTCAAACTTTGTTGTCACACTTTCGTTGGATAGCCACATTGATTGAGTCTAAGTGTCGATCTTTATTGTCAGTATTGGGTTCTTTTAGCCACGATAGTAACGCACTTCGGAAATAGAAAAGTTTCAAACTTTAATGTCCTCCGACAGTTATTATCCTTGGAGACTTAGTGTTAAACGATACTGGCGTCACCAGATATGTAAATGGGAATGACTTCGATGCCCAAGGCGCACCTAATGATCTTCCTGGGCAAGATGCTGAATTTGGCGCTGATACTGACTCACCAAACTACTTAGATGGTTATGCAGGTTTCTCTTTTACAAAATTAGACGTTTCCGGAAACCACCTTCCTCATACAGCGACGGCATGGTCATGTGTCTTGGATAACCGAACAGGGATCGTCTGGGAAAACAAAGGTGATGCAATTACTGATATTCCATCTTCACTTTCGGAAGCAGAATTCAAAGCCCTAGTAAATGATGCTTGGCGTGCCAGCAGAAACCCAAGCTCAAAGGATTATGTTCCTTACCCTTATTATCACTGGCATCAAAACTGGCAAGCTAAAAACTACCTATACACCTGGTACAGCAAAGATAGAACTAATGACGGTGGCAGTGCTGGTGGCGCTTCACTAGAATTCCAAAACCGTAATGCTCCTGTTCACGATAAGGCACAATGCGCGTTCCCTACGACAGATAACGCTGGCTATGTAAAAGTCACATCATGTAGTACCGATGACTACATTCGTGCGGCCAACGAGCTAGCCGTTTGTGGCTATAAAGATTGGCGATTACCTTCCATTGAAGAGCTACGTTCTATTGCCAATTATGAAAACAGTCAAACACTGCTCGATACCGACTATTTCTATAACTACGAAGGTGGCGCACCGATTTGGTCTGGAACCCCGAGTTCAAATGGTGAAGGTACAGCATGGTGCATGGACTCAAGCAATGGACAAGCTAAGTTGTGTCATAAACAAAGCAACTCGGCGAGCATTCGTTTAGCAAGAGGAGGGAAACAGTGATGAAGTCCAAACTAACCGTTGCGGCAAGCATTCTTTGTCTTGTAGGGATATCAACTCAAACTTACGCACAGACTTGTAAGTCAGATATTATCGCTCCCACCACCAATATAGAGCAATTTACAGTACATAAAGACGGCACAGTTACTGACGCCGCAACAGGCTTGATGTGGACCACTTGCACTATGGGACAAAGATATAGTGCCGATAACTGCATTGGAACTCTAAAATCATTTCCTACTTGGTCTGATGCGTTACTAGCTGTGGACGACGCTAACAGCAGCAATTTACTAGGGTACTCTGACTGGAGACTACCCAACATTAAAGAGCTTGGTTCCATTGTCGAAAGGTCATGCTCAGCTCCTGCGATCAGATTGGAGGTATTCAAAAGCACCCCAAAAGTACTTTATTGGTCAAACACTCCTGACAGCAAGGTTAACCCTCAGTTGAAAGCGCGAGTTATTGATTTCAATGAAGGAACTGAGTTCGCATCGTTAGCACAATCTAATATATATCTGCGGCTAGTTCGTGACCTTAAAGAAACGTCCAACTAATTCCATCGTAAGCCCCGGATTTTATTCTGGGGCGTTCCCATAGTGAAGTACACGCGATGAACAAAACATTACCACCTGATACCCCAGAGCAAGCCCGAATCACCAACTATCAAGGAAACCAACTGATAGTTAGGGCCTATGCTGGCACGGGAAAGACAACAACCCTCATCAAATATGCTCTTGCTAATCCTCGCCTAAGAATGCTGTATATCGCGTACAACCGAGCGATAAGAGATGAAGCTGCGGAAAAGTTTCCCCGAAATGTTACGTGCAAAACCTCTCATCAACTAGCATTCGCATCTGTTGGACGTATGTTTGCGCACAAATTAGTGGGAAACATTCGCCTGACCGATATAGCACAAGCGTTAAACACAAAAAACTGGACTCTTGCAAGAGACTGCCTGGATACGCTAAATGCATTTATGTGCAGCGCAGATGACCAAATTCTGTATGACCATTTCGAAAGAGCAGATACTGGATTACTACTAACAACAAAGCAAGAGAGATACGTAATAGAAGTCGTTCAAAGTGCAGAAGATATTTGGAAGAGGATGTGTGAACCTCAAGATCCTTTCCCTATGGTTCATGATGGATACTTAAAGCTGTACCAATTATCTCACCCCAATTTATCATTGAGATACCAGGTAATCCTCTTTGATGAAGCACAGGACGCTAACCCAGTAACTAGTGACATTGTAATTAGGCAGCGCTCAAGGACTATTCTTGTTGGAGACGTCCACCAGCAAATCTATCGTTTCAGAGGTGCAAATGATGCGATGAATAACCCCCGCTTCTCGAACGCAGATCAACTCTACCTCACACATAGTTTCCGATTTGGGCCTAATGTAGCGATGGTTGCTAATGCCCTTCTCGAACTAAAAGGAGAGACCAAGCCGGTAATTGGGCGCGGAGCTAAAGATCAGGTTCTTATGATGCTACCTCAAAATATCGGGCATCATGCTGTGTTACACCGCACGGTAATGGGAGTTATTCAAACTGCTTTGGGCTACACAGGTGCGGGACATAAAGTTTTCTGGGCTGGTGGTATAGAGTCTTACCAAATCGACTATCTGGAAGATATCTTTTGGTTCTCACGTGAAGAAAGAGAACGTGTCAGAAACAAGCAGATACTTAATGATTATGAGGACTATCAAGAGTTCACCGAGATAGCTCGTGCGACTCAAGACAACGAGATGTTTAGAGCGATGGCAATTATCGAAGCCTACGAAGATCTTCCTGAACATCTTGCGATATTACGCCTTAACACCGTAAAAGACGAATTGGTTGCAAATGTCACTGTGTCTACCAGTCATAGAGCAAAGGGACTGGAGTGGGATTATGTCCAACTATTTGATGACTTCCCTGACGTTTTGGACCCCGAGCTAGAACCTGAGGCACGGGATGATGAGATCAATCTACTTTACGTTGCAAGCACGAGAGCCATGCGAGCACTTGCGCTTAACGCTTCAGTGGAAATGGTGATCAGGTACATCACCCATAAGCGTCAACTTGAAAAGATTCAGCAGGAAGAAGCAACTAACAATCAGTCAGAACACATAAAAACAGCCTAATCGACCAAAAATACAACAATAAAACCTCCCCTAATTGCCCTAAATGGGAGGTTTCAGATGCATTCCTTAATCCTCCCCCCCGTTACCATATGCCTGAATGGGAAAATATGTGTGGTGACATGAACAACAAGACTTTAAAGAAAGCTACTTTAGCGCTGGCATTGATAGCCTCAATGCCAAATATCTCCGTAGCAGAAGACAGTAGGCCCGGCTTTTACGATAGAAAGGCGGAAGGATGGTTTTTCTATGAAGTCGAGCCAGAAGAAAAAGAAGTACCTAAACCTAAGCCAGTAGCAGTGCAACCTCCCCCACCACCTCCTGAGCAAGAACAGATGGCCCAGAGTGAAGGACCTGAATATTTTTCTGCTGCGTGGTTTAGAGAGAACTTACCTAAATACAAAGATGCTTGGTGGGATAACCCAACCATTGAGAACGCTAAAGCTTTTGCTTACATGCAGCGATTCGCAATGGATCGTTCAGAACAAGCGCAAGATGCATATGAACTGGCTATTTTAGGTGATCCTTATCTTGATGAAGTGTCCAGAAGACCTTATGCCACGTTCGCATCTCAGCAAGTAGATAGTAAGGCTGGGAAGGAAAGGCAGACATTACTTGGGACTGTAGCAAGTCGTGTGGGTCTATTTTTCTTCTACCAGCCAAACTGCGAAATGTGCGAAATACAGGCTCCAATAGTCAAAATGCTTGAGCAAGGATATGGATTTACTGTCGTGGCAGTATCTTCTGACGGCACCCCTTTCCCAGGAAACATTTTCCCCGAGTTCAAAGTAGATAACGGCCATGCCGAACAGCTAGGTGTCGTCACCTACCCAGCTTTATTCTTAGCTTCACCAGATGGGAGTTTTGCTCCTGTTGGGCAAGGGGTAATGTCACTTCCAGATACAGCCAATCGAATTCTAGTTACTGCTCGCCGAGCAGGTTGGATCAGTGATGACGAATTCAACAAAACAAGAGCACTGGTTAATACCGACAACAACATTGCGGAAATTCTTACCGATAAAACAGGTGAGGCTTCCTTAGAAGAAATCATGACGGATGATAAAGGGAACTATATCCCGCCGGAACAATTGATGGACTTCATCCGCGAAAAAATTAAGGAGAAATAAGATGTTCAGAAAGAACAAGCTGCGGAAGAAAGCTCTCGCTATTTGCGTAGCATCCGTTCTGTGGACAGTACCGAGTATATCTACAGCTAACGGCTTAAAGTCTGAAATGGACGCCCTTTTCAATGAAATGAGCAATGTCACTCAACCAGGTGTATTTGAAACACAGCGTCGAGGGGTTCTGGCTGGTGGTCGATACACCACGAAAACACGCATATTTAATGAAAACCTAGTGTCATTCACACCTCCATCATGGAAAGCTGGTTGTGGTGGTGTTGACCTATTTGGGGGCTCATTGAGCTTTGTTAACGCAGAACAAATCGTCACTTTGCTGCGTTCGGTAGCTGCAAATGCAAAGGGATACGCATTCCAATTAGCATTGGATAACGTCTTTCCTGATGGTGCAAAATGGATAGAAAACTTCCAAAAGAAAATACAACAATTAAACCAATATTTGGGTAATTCTTGTCAACTTGCACAAGGTATCGTAAATGACGCTACCTCTTCATTCGATGTTAAACACAAAACTGACGCTTCCATTACAGCTACCACAACGGGTCTGTTTGACGATGTATTCTCATCTAAGCAAGAGCAAGGCGGTTCTACACCACTCGAACAATTGAAATCAAACAACCCAGATGAGTACAAGAAAATGATTGGTAATATCATCTGGAAGCAATTGAAGAAAAATAATGCAAACGCATGGTTCACATACGGAGACAACACATTACTAGAAGCCATAATGTCTGTGACGGGAACAGTAATAATCGGTGATATTGTTAATGATTCACACGCAAGTATTACGGAAAAAACGACACCAATCACCACTTTACCTGGCAATAAAATCCAAATTTCAGATCTAATCACTGGTAGTAACGTTGAAATATACTCATGTGGTTCAGATACTGAAAATTGCCTAAGCGCTGGGGCAACTGGTGGCGGTGTTAAAACCGTCAACATCACAGGCATAAAGAGCCAAATTGAAGATATGCTT
This sequence comes from Vibrio sp. 661, assembly GCF_033339315.1. Taxonomy (NCBI): domain Bacteria; kingdom Pseudomonadati; phylum Pseudomonadota; class Gammaproteobacteria; order Vibrionales; family Vibrionaceae; genus Vibrio; species Vibrio sp. 661. Next base: position 21,935 of record NZ_JAWOUJ010000010.1, read on the forward strand.
ATTGGTTCAAGTACATCTACAGGTATTATTTTCAAGTTTGCTAGTAATGCTGGAACACTATCAACTAGCGAGCAAAACTTTTTAGCTAGCTTACCTGTTGGTATAGGTGCAATCATCCGAAATCTTTCTGTTCTATCTAAAGACTCTGCAATGTTATTTGCCTCAGAGTCGTCTGGAGCGATTTCTCTAGCAATGATGTATTCATTTACTAATGAGCTTTTCAGAGCTGCATTTATTGCTATATCAAACAGTGATAGTCCTTATAAACAGCAAGCGTTGGAAGTATTACGTGAATCTCAAGCCAACATGAGAGCCGAATACTCAATTCTTACAGCTCAATATGGAGATCTCTCTTCTCAAATCGAAAAGTACAACAACCTCCTAAATAACGTTCGAAAGCAAAAATATATGTTATCGACGCTAACTAAAGCACCAAGAACAAAGGAGTAAAACTTCATGCCTGAATTTACTATTTACTCCATTGGCGACTCAGCATTTCTTGAGCAGATATTAATTGCTGTAGCCATGATCACGGGGACCAATGACTTCACCAAGATGGTCAGTGTTGGGTTGCTTATTGGTGTAGTGATGATAACCGTTCAATCTGTTTTCCAAGGGGCAAAACAGATCAATATTCAGCAAATTTTTATGGGGTGGCTACTATACGCCTGCTTCTTCGTACCGACTTCATTAGTCAAGATTGAAGATGCTTACACCGGGCAAGTTCGTCCTGTGGCAAACGTGCCGATTGGTATAGGCTTTGCCGGAGGTGTTATATCGAATGTTGGCTACACCCTAACAAAATTATTTGAGACTGGTTACGGCATTATCGTACCCAATGTTACTGAAACTCACTTTTCTGAAACACTCAAGCTACTGAATGATGTAAGACGCGGTGTGTACGATAGCGCTATTTTTACAGCCCTAAACCAAGAGCAAGGTGGTGGCTATGTTGATGTTCGTCGCTCAGTTTCTAATTACATTAGAGAATGTACGCTAACAAAAGTAGATCTCAACCTGATGAGCTTAGATGAGCTTCTAACACTCCCTTTAGATCAAGCCTTACAATTCAATTCTTCACTATACGGAACGCGTGTATATCTAAACGCGTCGAATCCCGATGGTGGTGATTTTACTTGTAGTGAGGCATGGTCTACAGCTGAGGGGGTTGGCATTGTTGGGGCATTAAATAACCTAAGTGGGTCCAATGTAAATAACGCTTTAAACAATCTACTTGGTGTAGATCCTACCTATACAGGTGTAAATGCTCTAACAAAGATAGCTGACTCATTACAAGCAGTAGGAGCAATTTCCACCTCAGCAGTAGAATATACAAAAGTCGCTCTACTAGAGCCTTTGTATTATGAAGCAGCTGCCGGACGATACCAGGACCTTCAAGACTATGGTTCTGCATTGATGATTAACCAAGCGATTCAACAGCGAAACACTCAATGGGCAGCAGAGCAATCTATGTTCATGTCAGTCGTCAGACCGATGTTAACGTTCTTTGAAGGTTTTGTTTACGCGATAACTCCTATAATGGGCTTTATCATCGTTATGGGTTCAATGGGAATGACGTTGGCAGGAAAATACTTCCAAACGGTTCTCTGGATACAGCTATGGATGCCAGTTCTATCTATAACAAACCTATTCATTCATACAGCAGCGACTAATGAAATGGCAAGCCTGTCTACACCAGGCTTAAACTCAATGTATGCATTATCCTCAACAGGAGACATTCTACAGAACTGGATCGCTACGGGGGGAATGTTAGCAGCAGCCACTCCTATTATTTCACTATTCATAGTGACAGGATCAACATACGCATTTACCAGTCTAGCTAACAGGGTTAACGGTTCTGATCATGTCAATGAGAAAATTCAGTCGCCTGACGCTTTGAATCAAGGCCCAGTAATGAACAGTCAACCTGCATATAACCACAACCAATTTAGTGGGACGATGGCAACAGGAGCGGAAAGCATGATCAGTTCATTTTCTCTTGGCTCATCTATTGGAAGCGGGGTTAGCTCAGCAAGGGCAGTACAAAGCCAGAAGTCAGAAGCATTCTCAGACACCCTTGGCCGAGGTTTTTCTCATGGCGTATCACAAGACCAAGCATACTCCCGTCTTTCTAGCATTGGCCGAACAATCGGTTCACAAAACACTCAACAAAGCCAGTTGGTTAATCAACAAGCTAAAAGCTTCATGGATAAGTTTCAAGTTGATGATCAACATGCCGATGCTGTAAAAGGCGCGTTCGCAATGCAGGCTACAGGCTCTTTAGATGTAAAAGAAGCTGCGGCAATGGTAATGCCACTGATGGGCACCGCTCGTGCAGCAGTAAAAAATGCAGTTAAAGGTCCCTCCAAAGGAACTGGTTTGGCAACTATACCTTCTCAAGAGGATGGAGCCAAAGGCGGTGGTGGTGATATTGTAGGTCTAACTGCTCAAGCCCAGGGAAAAACGGAATCGTCTGCAACAGATACGTCAACATGGTCTGCCAGTGATGTATCGCAATTCATGAAAAATGTTTCATGGGGGAAGACTGATTCTCAGGCACTTACCAATCAATTAGCTCATGGCATTAATAGACAAGGTGGCGAATCCTTTAAACAGTCATGGGGTGATAATTTATCTCAAAATCTATCTAAGTCTGCACAAGAGCTTGTTTCTGCCACTAATGCATATACAACAATGGATCAATTGCAAAACTCTATGGGCTCGATGACAAATAGCGACTTTAAAACATTGGGTGGCGAAGTCGCTCGCTCGCCAGAAGCAATGGATTACCTCAACCAACATTATCAAAATGCACCGGACTCAGTTCGAAAAGAAGCGGCAAATCTCGAACAAAGATATCGTGGTTATGGCATGGACCCAGGTGTAGCTAAAGCGGCAGCTAGACTGACAGCTATGACAAATACCAACAACTATCAGCCAGGGCAACAAGTTGGAGGCTTCCAAGCTGCTGTTAGTGCAATCAACTTAGCTACCGGGAGAAATAGCGGATTTGAAAGCGACCCTCTACAGTACAGCGGCCTCACTCCTCCGACTGTGCCAGAGAATTTAGGGCAGACAGTTGGCAGCAACGTTGGAAGCGGTCCTGTTTTACCTTCCAATTTTAGGGAGAACACAATCAGTACGTCTGGCACAGCTCCGGTAACAGAAACGCCACCAACACCTCCTGTTACTCCGGTAACTGGCGAACATGATGCAAACCTCCAACAATTAGGCAATCTTGCAAATCAGACTAACCGAGCTGTTTCTAGCCCAGAAGAGCAAAAAGCAAGAAATAATATGCTCAATGCTTTGCCGGATATGTCATGGAGCGCTTCCACTTGGGGGGCAGTAGACAATACTGGAGACTGGTTGGCTCGAAGAGCTGAGCAAGTTGGTGGTGCAGCAGTAGCTGGTGGACAGGCGACAGCGAGCGATTTTTCAAATGCAATGGATCAGTTGCGAACCATGACACCAGAACAAAGGGACCAGTTTATCGAAGCGACTCAACGTGGTGACGACTATATATCCGAAGAGTACGGCTTTGGCGGAGAAATGGCAGTTGCAGCGGCAAAATTAGGTCGTAATGTTATTGGCGCAGCAGCTAGCGGTTACAACGCAGCCAAAGAGTGGTTAACGGGAGAGTCGGATCTCTCAGAAGCAGCTAAAGGAATGAGCTTAGAACAACGAGGGGCATTCTACGCAGCAGCGGCAGCGTCGGCAGCGGAAGCTGGCGGTAGTGCAGCAGCTAATTTCATGGAACAATATGGAGATGAATTCAAGCAAACTATGGCTGAGCTCGGGACATCGAGATACGGTTTAACAAACGAACAAGCGGCTGTTTATGCTGAATCTTTTGATACTAACCAAGATAGAATGAGTCAAGCTGTTAACAACTTAAAAATGCAGTATGCTGAAACTGATGCTAATGGTTCAGTAATGATGAATGAAGATGGCAGCCCTGTTTTATCTCAACAAAACCAAGAGTTTACAGACCAACTTGTGAATGTTTTACAAAATGCAGGTGACGCTGGAGATAGATCAGGAAGTTATCTTACTGCCGTTCGTGGCTACAACATTGCAAATCAGCAATTCGATTAATTCTTCCCTTTCACCCGAATCCAAAAGGAGCACCAAGTGCTCCTTTTTATTTAGAAGGTATTAAAAGGATTACCATTTGAATCTACATCCATACCTTTGTGGCCCATCATTGGCAAACCTGTAGCGGGATTGTGTCGTTTTTTCTTTGCGCATCTCCCAGTTCCTATTTTATTAACACCACCAGAATAAACAGCGCGCATCCCAACGAAAAGAATAAAAGCCATCATTGCTACCAATGCTACTTGCCACTGTATGTATGCGACAGCAGACCAGAAAACAATCGCTGCAAATGGACTTTTATGAACCAATAACACAAACCCCAACGTCCAGTACATTACAGGAACAGACATCAAAGCCCATCCCCAAGCAGTATCCGCTGCCATAACAAACCCCAGCAGCAACAGAAACAAACCGATAATATTAATGACATGCTTCATGCTCTTACCCTCAACGAATTTCATAATACCAATATAACACAGAATCAAATAATGCAACCATGAATCCGTCTTCTACTACTCACTTTCACATGTGAAAGTGCCTATAACGCCATCTTCATATAGAAAAATATGAAAAATGTGACTTTCACTCAGCAAAAATGTGATGAATACGCTAAATATAATAAAGAACCATTTGTGAAATCAGTTGATTATAATTTTATTAGTGGTTAAAATGCACCCTATTCGGTCAAATGTAATGGTTGCAATTGCATCTGATCCCATCTGCAAGTCAGAGTATTAATAAGAATCACCCTTAGGGTTAGTTGTGAATTTATTAGGAACCAGCGCCCGCTCGGTTCCTAAACCTTATTTAGCTTACTACACACACGTAGAGTACATTCCTTTTTGGTACTCTGCCTCTTCGTACCACTCCCCCGAATGGTACGCCTATAGCCCATGACTCCAACCCAACTGGGCATAAAATTCTAGCAGGTCAAAAGCACCTGCATAAAAATTAAACTTCAAATTTCAATTCGCTTACTGCAAAAAACGTTACCACGCAAGATAAAACTATTTTTAAAGTTTTTTTCTGTTGATAGGCTCACTTTATGATCCTATAAATAAGGTCATAATACGTCAAGAAATGTCAACAAACGACAAGAAAGCAACTTTAAAAAGAGTTTGGTAATAGAGAGACAAAGGATGTATTTGAATAGCGAAATTCCCCAAAACGAAGAACAGAAACGCAGTTGGATAAAGTATCAATTAAAGATACAAGGGAAATCCCTGGCATCCCTGGCAAGGGAGCACAAAACATCTCGACAAGTACTTTCTAACACTTTGTACGAACCGTCCCCGCGCTGGGAGTACGTTATCGCACAAGCGTTAAACAAAAAGCCTACTGAGATATGGCCGGAAAGATACGAAGACGGATTACCAAAAGAAAAATTGAAAGTTTAAGGGATCACCCCGAAGGACTGGCTAGGAAAATAAGGGTTTTCATATATGGCAAGGGTCAAGAAGTTTATAGCAATTACGTTGCTCGGGATGTCTAGCGTAGCAAACGCGATTGACTTAACTGGTACAGTATTCGAAAAGGCAGCAATAAAACACGGTGTAGAAGCGAAGCTTTTGTACTCTGTTGCGTTGGCTGAGTCAGCTACAGGTCGAGGTGATGGAAACATTAGCCCTTGGCCTTGGGCATTAAGGACACTCAAAGGTGGTCCTCATTACGAGACCTCTCTCGAATCAGCCAAGTTAAAACTCGATGCACTTCTCGCTCAGCACGGAAGAAATGTTGACGTAGGTATGATGCAAATCAATCTGCGTTGGCATGGAGATAAAGTAAGTTCTCCAGATGAGCTCTTGGACCCTGCTAAAAACGTTGACGTCGGAGCTGGTTACTTAGCCCAGTGCATTTCGTCCGCTCCTGGAGATTTGGAGCTAGGCATCGGTCGTTATTACACCTGGTCTGATGAAGCTAGAGCAAGAAATTACGGCAGTCGAATCCTTGCCATTTATAGAAACTTGGATACTGAGGGCATTTAGGATGGACTACTCATGTTCTTACAATATGAATATTGCCTCTCTTAGTGAATCCCAGGCTGATAGAAATGTTTACGAATTTGATCTGTCTTTATGGACATTGTTGAAGCACCTAGCAGAAATCCACCCACGAGAAGTCTCGGAGCAATTTTCTCTTCCACTGGAAACAGTGGAAGCACTTGCGGATGCTACAAAGCATCAATTAGAGCTCTTATCATCAGGTGTAATCCTTTCTTTTAAGCTTTCCTCGCCAGAAAAAATCTATATCTCACACTTGGAGCAATCCTTCGATCAAATTTGTTTGACGCCTTCTTCTGACTCTGGATTTGGGGCTGCATATTGGCTGCTTATGGGAAAAGTGTCACAGCAAGACATTAATATTGCAGCGCAAACTTTCGGGGTCTCAGTCAACCTTACAAAAATCGTATCTCAAGCCTCTGATAATCAACTAAGAAACTTAGCATGTAGCCAGGACATGCCATTTTCGATCAGGTTTTCACCTGAGCTGGTGAGAGAAATTCTGGACAGTGACGAACAAAGGGTTACACACCTCATTTTAAAGAAGCATCAACAATCTATAACTACAACGGGAGGCGGCAATGAGTTGTAATTCAAACTCTTTGGCCCGATGGATATCGGCTAGGAACATGGCTTTGGCTGGATACATTACCAAGATCATCATGGTAGAAACAGGACTTACCTACAAGCAAGTACGTAGAATGTACAAAGAGCTAGAAGATGAAGGTCTTGAAATTTGCAGGAAGAGTAGAACTGCGCGTGGAGGTGCAACTTTGATTCATAGCCATACATCAAAGATTGAAGCGTCTCTATTGATGCAGCTTTATTACAATATAGCTGGCGAAGCGGCCCTTCGTTCAATAAACATTGATGCACTCCATGTGGCTTACCAAATGTATTGCGCTATTAGAAATGAGACGCCTGGAATGAAAGGAACTCGTTGGCAGATGCTCGACATCACCGATGCGTGGTGTTTAGCCCAAGAGCTGCGTTCTGGTGAAGCTATGATAGAAACTTGTCATAGCTGCAAGTGCAACTACTTCACATCAGTTAATCAAAGAACAAGTGTGGATTGCCCTTTCTGTAAAAACCAAGCATGTAGCGGAAAAAATGAAGAAGAATCGCTCACCCATGAAAGCAACTATTCTTATGCTTGATTTGCTCATTGATTAAAAAAGGGGTGAGATTTCTCACCCCTTTTCTATTGGAACAACGCTCTATTTACAATCTGCGTCATACACTTTGCAGCAATTTACCTTTCAACCCATTCCTAGCTTTGTCTAACTTATTATTTTTCTCTTCAACCTGCTCTTCAAGTGGAGGGCTAAAGTGTTGGACTGTAGTCATTGCCCCACCTCTAAGAGCATACATACCTAACATAGCTAAACATCTAAGACGGTCACAACGTTCCTTATGATGCATTTGAGATAGCTCTTGATAAAGCTCGGGAAATGCCTGCTCTGAGACTTTGAAATTACTAATTTTCCCATCCCAATCACTACTAGCCATATGTCCCCCTTAACTAGCCGCAGAACCAAAAACCACGAGCATTCGATGCCACTGCGTTGGAAGGAACCACAACCTTTGAATGAGGGAACAGTTCTTTTGCAGCTTCTTTGTAAGCCGAAGCTCCTCCACCAGCAAGCAACACAGCATCAGCAGCCATACCTTCTTCACGCATAGACTTCTTCATAGGCGTTAATGCATTTGGAGCAACCTTAGACGCAGCCTTATCGAAGTACTCACTAAGAGGAACTTTCGAACCGTGTAGAAGCAATTCTTTCTTATTCGAGCGGATAGCTTTTTCGATTTTTTCTAATCCAGGTCCCGTACCATAGTCCTCTTGTATTAGTCTATTTAGTTCCTGTAGAAGAATAGACATTGCTTTCAGAGACGTACCAGAAGATTGATAACGTACCTCCCCCTCTTCGAGAGCGACCCAATCAACACTAAAAAACCCAGGGTCAATAACAACTGTTCGACCTTCATTTATGATTTCTAACAGTTCCTCATCATCGCAAGAACTAACCACATCCATATACGCTCCGGCAGGCTGAGGCACGACTACAACTGATTTCACCAGCACCTTTCTTTTAGGTGAAATTTGATGCTCACCAGTAAGACGTTCAACAAGTGCATCTCTCTTAGACTTATCCATAAACTGATCAACAGGAAGACCAGTTACAAGAACATCAATCTCTGAACGTCCGCTCAAAAGTAAGCCAGCTAAAAATAAAGCCTTATACGATTTGGTTGAGGGATAATCACCATGTAACTCTCTTTCCCAACCCTGCAATCGATCTGGCTCTACCCCAGCGACCCATTTTTCTCCGTCTATGTCCACCAGGATACAATTAGACGCGCCTCCCATTAACTGCTGAGGCATAAGCTCTGCTGGCCCAGCGCCTACAGGCAGAACTTCAACCTTAGGCTCTTCCCCCTTCTCTCCGTATGCAAGTTTTAAGTTTGAGTATCCAATATCTAGACCAAGAACAAACATGCCCCACTCCTATTAAATCAAAAAGTAATCACAAGATGGCTTTTAGATGCAATTCAGCCGATGAGAGACAATTTACATCACGACATTTACCAAGACCGCCTCCACAATTGCCCAAAAGGGGCGTTTAGATTGCTTTTCGATTAAAAAAACCAAAAAAAAGCAACAATCGAAGCATTTGCTCAAGACTCTTTAATAACCTCGCTGGTGTATAGTGAAATATTTATGAGTAGAAATCCTATATCTATCTGGATAAAACCGATACATAATCATAAAGATTGCAATATCTAGGATATTGGTAACAAATTATCCAGATAGATAGAGCGTTGACAAAAATAATTCACGAGCTATCGTAAGAGAGTACCTATCTATCTGGATAAAAGAGTTAAATCCTCCAGATAGATAGGTATTTGGATAGGAATTGGTTAGGAATTTTGCTATTAGCCACGCTAAAGCCAGCTCAGGAGCCTAAGAAATGAGTACGGATAAAACCAGTAAGAAGGCAAATATAGACTGGGATCTTTTGTTAGATCCCAAAAATGAGGATGAAAGATCTGAACTGTACCTTGATGACATTGAAGCAATATCAAGAGACTTTGTTCTAGAGATACAAACCGCACTAGAGCAAGAGATGAAAGTTCTTATCGTTGAAGCAAAGAAAAGAGCAGACGTACATTGGGCATCAAACAGAATAGCCAGAGAAGAAGAGGACGAAAATAATCAATGGCGATTCGGAACTAGGGCAAGAATGAATGGAAGAAGCCTATCTGCCGAATGGTTTTTAAACCGTTTCAAGCCAGATCCAAAGGGGGGTAAATCCCAAGTGTATTCAACATACCTCAAGAAAGGGACAGGCAATCAATACGACTTGTCAGCATTCAAAAAAGCCACTGACGATGAGTTCAAGTCCATAAAAATGACCGAAGAATACTACGCAGTGCTAAGACAACGCTCAAATGTACTAATGAAGATCCGTAGGCTTCTGAATGACTACGAAAAACTTATTGATAAGCGAAAGGTTGAACTATAAGAACAATGAACCAAGGAGACCAACATGAATTCTGTATCAGCCACTGAAATGGCAAAATTAGGCAAATGTGAAAAAATGATCAAACGATCACGAGTGAGTAAAAGGATCAACGAGAGAGCGCCTAGAAAGCTCTCTAACGCTTTTAACGGAACCAGTGATACATTGCGAGGTGAATTTGCTCACTTCTCCTATGAGAGTGCCACACAGCGCTTTATGACAGACAAACAAGTTAAATGCCGTCGTGTGCTGCAACTATGTTTAAGCGGTGCGTTCGCTATGGGATTGCTATCACTAGTAGCTTTATACGCAAGTTAAGCAAGGGTAATTTGCACTCACAAGACACAGAGGAATTGGTGTTAGTACAAAACTTATCCACTTTTTCTGTGGATAAAAACATCATTTGTCACCTCACAACAAACCTTACTGATACACAGAATTTGCACGTTGTTAAGAGCAGCATTGAGACACAGCAAAGGTTTTAATGTCAGAGTCGAAATAATGGCTTACATCCTCTCGGCTTACTTCCATTAGGTGATTACCCCCAAACACAACGCTGCCCTCTACAAATCACCAATCGGATACTAAACATGATTGCCAGGTAAAATTCGAACGAGACGAGAGCTCTAACAATGTCACAGCAGAACATAGCGTGACAAAACACAAATGACGCACCAGAACACACCAAGCCAATTAACATACAGACCCGATCAGTTAACCGATCGCGCCTTATGTCTATGAATCAATATCAAACCTACCCCAAAACCAAATTAGGGAGCTCTACCAATTAGCAACCTAAAAGACTCCAACAGTGCAGGTCCTAGAGTTAACGAAACCACTTGCTGGTCTTACGTTAATCCAGAAAATCAATGTGTATACTTGCCTTGCGGCCAGCTCAGAAGTTCTATTCTCAAGTATTGCGAGCTTTATTACCTTTGCAAACGCGGTATCCAGCTCACTATCGCCATACGATGAACGTCATAAAAAATGATGCAGATATGAATGTCTTGAAGATACCGAAGGATTTATGTAATGCTTGGTACTACCTAGTTGTGTTTCCTTCGGTCCATAGGAACTGCTTTGGTGAAAGCAAAGAAGATAAATAGCACTAGAGGCTAATCAATGAATTAGAACCCGGTTTGGTGATGTTTCCGAGCACCGAAATAACATCACACATCGAATCAAGACCGGATAGACAACTCAGAACCATTACTCGCCATAACCTCCACAATACCAAACAGAGCTAACGAAAGAACAAACACTCCAGCAAGCAGTAACATAAAGTACCCTATCTCTTTGACTGCGAACTTGAGAGCTGACAACAGAGAGACCTGTTTGCCGGAAATCTTTGAGTAACCCCACTGAAATGCCAGGAACGAAGCTAGGCCGCAAAACGCAACTATACCTGCAACAACCAGAGGTTGTTCTATCAAAACATCCTTATTCAGAAAGCCTTTTGAAATCGCTACTGAGAACAATCTACCAATCAAAAACCCAGCCCCCACAGCCACTCCACTGCGAATTAAGACGACCTTAAAAGACTGGGAATAACTTAGCGTTGTTCCGTTAGTACGCCGAGAAGTGTATTGCACCACCAGCGTGGATATAGCTAATCCAAAGAAAGTAATAACGACAAATTCCATACAAGGCTCTCCAAGCCAATTCTGAGCGTCCAATAAAAAGCATAGGACACTGATTTTCTTTAATCGACCGTACTGACATTTACTTTAACCAGCCGTGAATTAGTGTATTGCATCATCTTTATAAGGTCATATAATGAGCTTAAAAGGCAAACCGAAAACGGACTTGGCTTTTCAATGTGAAATATCGAAAAGCAACCCAAAGACGACATTTAGATTGAATGCTGGGTATGCATAAAAATAGATTGAATGCCGTCAAGAAAAGCAAAGTGCCTTTAAGGTAGTGTTTTGATAGATAAGGTAAAGTTGCATTGTTCACTAAAGGAACACAAAAGCAACCTAAAAACAACTTAGGAGTTAGGTAATGATAAATGGAAAACTAATAGGTTTAGGCGTGTCAATAATGTCGGTAATAATGACTGGTTGTGCGTCAACTTCCCAACCAGTGTCATACGATGAATCACACAGTCGTGCATATAACATCGCGCAGGCTGGTGGATTGTACGATGTAAGTGACAAATACGTCCCAAGAGAGAATTACGAGTCTTTGCAATTTGCAGGCAGCGCTGCGACAAACTCTCTTTTGTTTACCTCCTCCTTCGGTGCGAACCTAGATTTAACATCAGGGTTAGGATTGGGGCTTGTCACCTCTCTTTTAGAGCAGCCCGACACAGCATCCAGAAACAGCGTAATTGCATGGATGCCAAAGTCCGAAGCGTCATCCACCAAAAATGCTCAAGAAAAACTTTTGTCTGAAATGAAAACGGCCATTGAATCAACGCTAGAAGAAATGGGATTAGAGTATGAAGCAACAAATGGCAATTCCGAACGCAAAGTAGAGTTCTACTTTCACAGTGAAGAGTACGGTTGCCCCATATACAAACCAGGCATGACAAATGTGGATCTCTGCTACATAGCAACCGAAGTCTTTGAGCCCCGCGAAGCAAAGGCCCCTAGCTTTGTCGGAGTCGATGAAATTGATTCGTATGCTTTTGAATCAAACCACAGTGTTTACTACAACCGATTCCGAGTTACTCCCGGCAAAGGTAGCCATGTCCCAAGCGACAAAATATATTCACTTGTAAGCGGAAAACTTCCCTCTTGGGCTTATGTTTACGTAGCATCTGGGAACATACAGGTAGGTGAATCTAAATTTAAAACGCCTTATCTACTCGACAATGGCGAACCTCTATTGTTCATACACCCAGAGAACTAATTAGCTCTCCCCAAGCATTTTGCTTAGGGAGATTGCCTTTTTCAGGAGGTAGACATGCAGCAGCAGAAAGAACAAATTACACGCTCAACAATTTCATATAGAAACAAAAGAGCTAAAGAACAAATCCAGCACATACTCCAACTTGCCGAAAGGATTACCTCTGACGTCGAAAAGGAAAAACGAGAGTCCATGCATTTGTGTTTATGTTGCTATTACGCTCGTTCTCAACGAATAGGAGGAGCTGCGATAACATCAAAACCTTGTGGTGTTTGCGAAGAAACAATGCAGTTCGGCTCAACTGCTACTGATGCAGTCTGCGACAGCTGTGCAAAGGAACAGGGGTTATGTAAACAGTGCGGAGCAGACATTGAATTGGCGGAAAGAAGAAAGCCGTACCCTTTTGAGAATGAGATAAATAAAAAGGAACTTTCAAATGATCAATGAGGAATGGTTTTCTGAATTAGAAACAGTTCTGTTTGTGTTGGAGGACTGTCAGGTTGACTGTGATGGAATGACTTATCTAGTAAGCCATCTTCTGAAACAAGCCAACGTTGAACACTGTTGCATGTTCGGCTATGTAACAGAAAAGTCGTCAGGAGACGTAGTAACCCCTCATTGCTGGATTACATTGCCAGGAGACTACATCGTTGATCTCAGACTTAGAATGTGGCTTGGGGATTTCGATCATATTCCCCACGGCGTATTTAAATCAAGCTGCACACCAGATATCGTCTACGAAGGAAAAGGGCTAAGAGACTCAAATTTAGATGTAGACACCTTAGATATGATGTCTGACGGTAGACTTTCACATGTGAAAGTCCCCTCTTTGCTTCACTAGTGCTCCACCAGCTGCAATAGCCCCTTCTACACGGGGCTCTTCCCTGCCCTAAAAGTCTTTCACGCTACCCCTTCCCTCATACCGAACCTAAATGCTTAGTACTTCCTAAGTGGCTACGTGACAAATATTTAAGGGGCTATATAATGATACTATAAAGTAATCGAGAGTATCTTATGAATATAGTCTTGTTGTTAGTTTCACTGATTGTCGCTCCATTTCTAATTGCCAAAGTAGACCTATGGCGGAAAAAGCATTTGCATGAGGTGCTCAGCTGGTGGAGTGAAGAAAACATGCCAAAAGAGTTGAGAAACGCAACTCTGTTTCTTTGTGAAGAAGATGTGGCAACAACACTACCTGTACCTCTGCATGGAAGAGTTGATCAGGTTTTTTTATCAAAAAAGAAAGTCCTTATCCCTCTGGATACCAAGTTAAGGAAAGATAACAGGATCTTTGAATCGGATGTAATCCAGCTATCTGTATACCGAGTGATTCTTAAAAATCAATACAACTTAGAGGTATCCGATTACGGGTACGTTAGAACGGTTGTCCCACAGCCCGACGGAAAGAACAAGGTTCGTTACATCAGAACAAAGTTACTGAATGAAAAAAAAGTCGTCTCTCTCTACTACAAATATCAGGCTATTAGGCAAGGACTAATAAAGACGTCCTGTTCGTGTGAGGGATTGTTTCATTGAGTTCTCAGTTGCCCTTATTGGGCATGTTGCCGTGAGAAGCTTTTGCTGTTTATCCGTTACTCTCATGGCAAAGGAGGGCTTATGCCATTAACAAGAATCAATAAAGCAATGATGTTGCTGATATCTATCGGCGGAGTAATTGCTGGTCTTGCAGGTAAACCTATCGTCGCCTGTACAGCATTAGGGGTAGTTCTTTGGCTTGCGGCCAAGAATGGAGGCTCAAACTCCATCATAGAAATCCGCAAAAAAGCAGCCAAATCAGCGTTCGACAATATGGATCTTGTCATTGATAACAAACGCTGGCTCGGGAAGGATGCAACGGTTGTTAAGGTTTCAAACATCACTGCGGCCAACGAGATAAAAGTGCCTTGGAACCTACAAATTCTTGCTAAATCGGTCAGAGGCACTTGGTTCACTGTAGATATGAGTGTGATTGGGAAAGACCAAATCCTAATCATGGCAATTAATGAGATTGATGAAAGCACAGTCAAGCGTCTGTTAGCGAATGATCACGACTTATACCGTCAATACTTCGGTGAACCAGAGTTGGCGTAAGGAGCGAAATGTGGAAAGAACTCAAACACCAGAAAAAAGTGAAGAAAACCTTAGTAACAAGCCATTGAATCAAGCTGGCTATGCTCAATGCCTGTTTATCCTTATCCAATCAGTGCTTTTCCCTGAGCTTGGCGCTGGTGGAGCAATGATCGCTGCCTTATGTGCAATGATGCCTTGGATGGTTATGTACGCTAAAAAAATGCCAGCACGAGTATTCGGTATGGTCATGGCATCTCTACTGCTAACCCCCTTCTATTCAATGCTATGCCTATTTGTCTTGAAGGTCATTGGAGTTGGAGTGTAGTGCGCATGGATCTATTGGCCCCATTCCTAATATCCGACTTGGAGAGACATGGCGCGAGTCAAGAGCTTATTCGTAATGCACAAAGCTTAAAACACTCGGCTTTCCGTTATAAACAAAAAGATATTGAAGAGCTGTCCAGAAAGCTTGGTATAGAAAGCCAGGAGTTGATGGATGGGCATGTTCAATATATGACTTCAAGATTCACGAGGAAAATGAGCGGCATCATTTCATCATACCTAATGAAAGATACCGGACATTTCGCTATTCAATGTACAGAGCTTTGCCGAGAAGCAGAAGCACTTAGCCTTAAACGCAACCGCGAAGGAAAGCTGGTTCCGTATAGTGCAGCAAATGCTGTGGCTGTTGATCGAATGCTTGATGTCGTCATAGCCAGGGCAACGGAGCTTAAAAATAGAATAGCGGATGAGTTCTTCAACGCAGAAACTAGCTCTGTCTTCATAGAACAAAGAGAAGCTGGCACATTTTGCCCAGAAAAAAAGACTAAAAAACGTAAAGCAAGGCGAAGAAAGAGTTCACCTATTTACGTCAAAGGAAAACCCTACGCTAGTTTAACCGAACTGGCCCAACAAACTGGTAAAGCAGAAAGGACTCTCTATTCAAGGATTAGGGATAAAGGGCTATTAAAAGCCTACCAAACCAACACTATGACAGATGAGAACTGGAACTCAGTCTTATCTGAACCACCAGCTCCAAACAAGGGCCCAAAGGCGGCCAACAAACCTATCACCTATAAAGGTGATTCCTACCCCACGTTAAACCATCTAGCCGAAGCCGCTAACTTAACGTACTCGGCTCTCTACCAGAGACTTCGACATCGAGAATTATTGGAAAAGGCACGATGTAACGAGCTTTCAGATATGGACTGGGAAAAGGTACTCAACGCTATTCCCCCTAATCGAAAAGCCGATGTTGAAATTGTGATAAATGGCAAGGGATACCCTTCCGTTGCGGCAGTCGCTACTAATTTCGGGTTAGCGGAATCCACGTTATCAGAGAGGTTAAAACAAGCCGACAAACTTGAATTAGCGAAAGAGAACAAATTAACCGAGGAAGAATGGGAGCTGTTTCTGGTTCCACCTCACCCAGGTCGAAAACAAACCACAACTAAGGAATAAACATGAGTGAAAACAATAAACCAGAAGCATGGGAAAAAGACATGATTAAAGATCTGGTCTTTACCCTCCATAAGGAACAGGTAAAAGACAGAAGATGGCGAAGAGGGATTCAGTTGATTCGCTCCCTTGGCTTTGTCCTTATGATAGTTGCATTTCTAACCGTAGCTTCAAATCCAGGAGGACTACCTTGGCAGACATCCAAAGCTGACACTCCACATGTTGCATTCATTAATATCAAAGGAGAAATCGCTGCGGGTTCACTTGCAGATGAAGATCATCTAATACCTTCCATTCAGGCTGCTTTCAAAAATCCCCATGCAAAAGCTGTCGTTCTACGAATAAACAGTCCTGGTGGAAGCCCTGTGCAAGCAGGTCGAATATACGAAGAGATTCAAGCTCAAAAAGCAGAATACCCAGAAAAACAAGTTATCGCTGTAATTGATGATATCGGTGCATCTGGTGGCTATTACATCGCCGTGGCCGCAGACAAAATTTATGCGGACAAAGCAAGTATGGTTGGCTCTATTGGTGTCATCAGTTCTGGCTTCGGATTTACCGGGCTCATGGAAAAATTGGGTATTGAAAGACGAGCTATAACATCTGGTGAAAACAAAGCTTTGTTAGACCCATTCTCCCCTCTTTCAGAAGAGATAACTAGCTTCTGGAAGGAAGTGCTATCGAAAACCCACCAGCAGTTCATCGAGCGAGTAAAAGAGAGCCGTGGTGAACGACTCAAAGCCGATCCAAAAGTGTTCTCTGGATTGATCTGGAATGGAGAGCAAGCACTTGAGATTGGGTTAATTGATGGTTTAGGAAGCCTACACTCTATTTCTCGCAATGTTATAGAAGAAACAAACCTCGTTGATTACTCACCAAGTGAAGACATCGTTAAGCGCTTAACACAACGCGCAAAAATGGAAGCTTCAACCCTGATTCATGAATTGGCAACTGTAAAAGTTTACTAAGGACAAAATGTAATGTCAGAACAAACCACACCACAACAACAAAAATCATTCAGTCCAATGCAGAAAAAGCTACTGGCCGTTGGTGCTGCTATGACCCTAATTTTGGGAGCGTCTGTCGCTACAGTGGGATATCAAATTTACCAGACCAAAGAGTTGCTCATTCAAGAGCGCGATTCTCTCCAGTCGAAGATTACTCAACTAGAAAGTGACTATCGCTTTAAATCAGAAGAGCGCTTTAACAATGCAGTTCAAAAAGCACTGGAACATTTCGTTCAACAGAAACGCGAACAGGATATTCAGGCTAAATACGCAAAATACGAATCAGCTCCCGAACAAGTGCCTGACGATAAACGCATATATGGAAACCTGAACGCTCGATTCACGCTGGTGGAATTTTCTGACCTGGAGTGTCCGTTCTGCAAAAAATTCCACGACACACCAAAAGAAGTGGTGGATGCAAGTAACGGGAATATCAACTGGCAATGGAAACATCTGCCATTGAGTTTTCATAACCCAGCGGCAGAAAAAGAAGCGTTAGCAGCGGAATGTGTTGCTGAACAAAAAGGCAACCGTGGATTCTGGGTGTTCTTAGACGAAGTATTTGCCAAATCACAAGGCAATGGTGGTGGAGTGCCTAATTTGGCAGAAGTTATTGAGAGTGTTGGTGCCGATGCTTCCCTAGTTCGAGAGTGTTTAGCTTCTGGCCGTTACGACCTGAAAATAGCAGCAGATGTGAAGCAAGCTACTGAAAATGGCATTTCAGGTACACCAGCGACTTTCATCGTAGATAACCAAACTGGGAAAACTCAGCTTATTCGTGGGGCACAGCCATCACAAGCTATCGCGGCCATCATTCGAAAAATGATGATTGAATCCGAAAACAACTAACAACAGAGGATGTAATTGATGTTAAGAAGAACAGCTTTAGCAGCTGCTCTACTATCAGTGTTGGCAGGATGTGGTGGTTCCAGTGGAGGCACTGGAACTACTTCCAATGGCAATGGTAGTGAAAGCAATAACCAAGACAACTCAACAGAAACAACAACGGTCGCTAAGCGAGAATGGCAAAAAGAAGTGTTACTGAGCTCTCCAACAAGAGATGCAACACTTCCTGTCATCCAGCTACAAAACGAAAATGGTTCGGCTGTTCTATACAGTGCCTGGGTCGAAGAAGCCAACAATGACAAACCGGATGAGCTATATGCTTCTGTAGCCCCTATCGAAGACTATGCGAATGGCAATGTACCTAACAAAGTCAAGATAAGTGCCGATATTGGTGAAATACTAAGATCAGACTGGCAACCATTCATTGTCGATGAAAACCACTACAAGAGCTCTGTTCAAATGAGCCTTTCAAATCATGGTAATGCCTATATTACATGGGTACAGAGAGACAATAGTAACAACCAGAAACTGAACGTTTCCTATTACGACGCAACAACACAAGAATGGTCCCCACCATTAGAAGTTGATCATGTACTTATGACTGACGCGGCAGCTACGAATGAGGAAAGTCGAGTAAAAATCACCGACAACACTCTCTTCACTGACCCGTCAGGACAAAGCATCGTTATCTGGCAAACTCCGATTTTTGGCTCCGATACAAATGCATTGGCAATAGCCTGGTTAAGCAACGACGGCACAAAAGCCAATATCATTGCAACGACAGAACTTTCGAGAAATATAAAAACAAACAGTGACGGTGAAGTTAAAAGTGCTATCTCGATACATTCAGTAGAAACTTCTCCTGGCGTACTTGAAATCCTAAGTATCGAAAAGGGCGCTGATGATGAAAATGATGTCCTAGCCAAACATACCGTCAAACTTGGTCCATTCAATACGCCTGTAGTGGAACGCAGCGTTATTGATGATGATGGAGTCAAGAGTGGTTTAGCATCTATCAACACTAACCTTACTAGCTATGCGCTATGGTCTGAAAGCCGAGGGTCGGGTTCTTCTGACCTAATCGGCGTAACATGGCGTAATGACAACAATGGTTACTCTCCTATCTCAGGCATTCCCAATATAAGTGCCGATGCAGGGCAAGCTAGCTTAACCAGTACCAATGGAGATGTTCATGCTGTGTGGCGTCAACGCGACAATGTTGTTGGCAATACCATCAGAACAGAGAAGCTAATGTTTGCCACATTAGAACAATCCATAGCAAGTAACGTCACAGAGCTCAATTCAAACGGTGCTATATATCCACGTTTGTTTTCTGGAAATGACGACAAGTTATATACAACTTGGAATGGCGAGTACTTCCATATCAAAGAGGCATACATCGAATCTGGAGATATCCATTGGCAAGAAACATATCGTCCATCCTGTGACCCAACAACAGCGATTGATGACCTCTTGTGTGGTCTAGGTGTGCGGGAACGGTACAGCGCGATGGTCGATGGAGATTATGGTGCAATGTCATGGCTGAAAGATGTAAATGGCACAAAGTCAGTATTTATCTCTATCAGCACAAATTGACTTTCACATGTGAAAGCGGCCCCAGTAATTGGGG
The DNA here is from genome assembly GCF_033339315.1 of Vibrio sp. 661. Lineage (NCBI taxonomy): Bacteria > Pseudomonadati > Pseudomonadota > Gammaproteobacteria > Vibrionales > Vibrionaceae > Vibrio > Vibrio sp. 661. Next base: position 41,421 of record NZ_JAWOUJ010000010.1, read on the forward strand.
CCTTTTTGATTGGAGACTACTAAGTCCCCATCCAAAAAGGGCTTCTGGTTCAACGATGACAGTATCCGTCACAGCTATGGATCGGAATTAAATGAAAAAACAACCTAAAAACAACTTTCACATGTGAAAGTGGAATAGGTAAGGAGTGTTATGAAACCACAAATGATGATAAAAATGGCAGCAGCCTACATGATGGCATCAGCTGTAATTTGGAGTGCTGGAGTATGGTTACTAGAACTACCCTCGCCTCTTGGTACTCAAACATGGACGACGTGGTTGGGAGGTCCAATTTTAGTTCTAGTATGCGCATCTTTCATTTCGTACTTGCTTGTAACCTATCACTCAACTGGATTGCTCTTCACTAAAATTTGGATGCTGTGCAATGTCTGCTTGTCTGGGTACAGCCTATTCATGACGTTCAATGATCTAATGCTGGCTGGTGGATGTTTAGCGATTCTCTTAGGGTCTCTTTGGTTCTTGAAGGAACTGGAGCGACCAGAAATGAAAGGGGCCTATACCGCTATTTCGGCATTACACAAACAAATGTGGAATGCTCTATCAGGACAACAGTAAGGAATTAATCATGCTTAAAAAAATTCTAACTACCACCCTTCTCTACTTCGTTTTTAATGCACCAATTATGGCTGAAACCTTTTATGGGAAGGTGGTACGAGTCAGCGATGGTGACACTATAAAAGTCCTCACAGATGCCTCATGCACTGGCACCTATCAGTGTACCGATGGTAAAAAAGAACACCGTATTAGACTTGCAGAAATCGACACACCCGAGTCGAAACAACCCTGGGGAAAGAAAGCAAAACAAGCCCTTCTTTCTATAGTGGGTGGGAAAGTCGTTCGTGTAGAACAAACCGACGTTGATCGTTATGGCCGCATTGTTGGTCATATCTACGTCGATGATTTGTGGGTAAACGGACAACTGGTAAAAACGGGTAACGCATGGGTATACAGGCGGTATGCAAAAAGCACTGAACTGTTTTCTTACGAGCAAGAGGCAAAACAGAATGGTGTAGGCTTATGGGCATTGCCGGAGGCAGAAAGAATGCCACCTTGGGAATGGAGACGTAAAAAGTGAAACTATCCATTAACAACCAACTGGGTAGGGATGTAAGCACATTGGCTTTGAATGTATTTGGTATTTTTGTCTATATCAGCCTGATCCGGATATACCTCCACCAGCTGACGCTTCCAGAGCCACTACTTTTTGCTCTTATGTTCTCCCTTGTATTCAATATCTACTATGAGTTTAAAGCGGGGATATCCCGCTTAACCCATGTAAGAATACTGTGTACCATCATTATCTTTTGTGTTGCGGCATTCCTTGCCCAAGAGATTAGAGGTGTCTATCTAACAACTATGACCGAACTTACAAACTACGAGAACGCAGAAGAACTCATAGGGCAAGAGTACTTAAAAGCTGCTCAAAATAGAGTTGTTGGTTACGGTGGGTGTTTTGCAGTTGGTTTGGTAACGGCGAGAATGTTGCTCTACAAAATCTTAGTTAACGTGGCAAGTAGAGTTTTGGTATTGCCTAACTATCGCGGTAACGTTTGTCCAATGTGCCAGCAACCGACACAAATCCACTAAATCCTCAGCCGACTTTCACATGTGAAAGTCGGTACTTCATCATATCACCTGACGATAGAAGCCCTTTCTCCACAAAGCATTTCATCAAAGACATACTCAAAAAAAATCGCTCTCGCTCACTAAGGTTCAAAATGTTGGCGTTATGCATTTCACGATATGCAATTACCGTCATCATACTTGCTTCAAGCGGTTCTGCTTGGCCTATTACTGCTTTAATGTCTGGCAGGCTATCTAGATCCACGCCAGGCACAGCTTCGTGCAGTGTATTTAATTTAAACACTAATATTTACCCAATAAATAAGTTGCTTTCAAAGGTTCACGATAAGTAATAGTTAATATAGTAGATCTTATCAATGAACATAAAATGTTCTGTCAGAACATCGCAAGGATCTCATTATAGATAAAGAAGATCCAACTCGCACTTTCACATGTGAAAGTCTGTGGCATAAGTTGGCAGGAATCTCATATTTTACAAAACGTTACCCTAGCTAAGTCGCCATAAACTCAACAATGAATCACTTTAAAGAGCTCCCATTATCCAATTAGTTCAATTCCATCGAAGAGATATACCGACATCTCTACAGGATTTAGATATTGCCATTTCATTTAAAGAACTATAAAATGATTCTATGAATTATTAATATTGGTCTGGAGCATAAATGAAACCAAACATGCAGGGGCAGCTGGAGCTTTTCCATGTGGAAGAAGCTTATGCACAAGCTGATGGTCCAATGACCAATGCCGAGCTATATGCGAAGGTAGCAAGTATAGCCGGGCTATCAGAGGCTGAAATCAATACTAAAGCCGAAATCGGCAAAGCCAAGGCACAACACAGCCCTATCAAAAGAAAAATTCGTTGGTTTCAGCAAACATTAAAGTCCATGAATATCATCCAAAAAGTGGACGGTGAGCGTGGCGTATAGAAGCTGGCAAACAAAAATAAAAAAGGGCTTCATGAAGCAATGGGCGAAGTAAAGCTTGTCGCATATTCAACAAATCTAGGCATCGCTATTTGGGGAAATAGCAAAAAGGTATTCACAGAGCTTGGAGAACCGATCCACCTTTGTGTGACATCCCCTCCGTATCCTTTAAAAATCGAGCGCGGGTATGGGAATGTTAGTGAACAGGCATGGGTGGACTTTATCACCGAGTCTTTGGAACCAATTGTAGAAAACTTGGTGCCAGGGGGTTCTGTGGTACTCAACGTGAGTAACGACATTTTTGAAAGTAAACGCCCTTCGCGTTCAACTTACCTTGAACGTATGGTCTTAGCTCTAAATGATCGATTAGGGCTTTCATTAATGGACCGTTGGCCCTGGATAAACACATCCAAGCCACCAGCTCCAACCCAATGGGCTTGCGTTAACCGTATGCAGCTTTGTTCCGCGTGGGAACCTGTTTACTGGTTTACGAACGATCCAGACCGAGTTCGCTCTGATAACCGAAGAGTTTTGGTAGAGCACACTGAGCAACATAAGAAATTACTCGAACAAGGGGGCGATAGTCGTATCGCTACTTACGGTGATGGTGCTTACCGATTAAGAGGGAATGCCTTTTCCAATAAAACGCAAGGCAAGATCCCTAAAAACATAATCCAACGAGGTCATCGTTGTGCTGATACATCAGCAGTAAGGAAGATAGCCAAGGAATTGGGTTTACCACCACACCCTGCAATGTTTCCTACAGACATTCCATCATTCGCTATTGAGTTCCTAACCAATGAAGATGAGCTGGTGGTTGATCTCTTTTCTGGTAGCAATAAAACCGGACTGGCAGCGGAGAGAGCGGGGCGACGTTGGGTTGCATGTGACTTAATTTTAGAGTACGTGCGAACACAAGCTGAGTTGTTTAGCTCGTTTGCTGGCTTTTGGATGAATCCTGCTTTGGCCTGTGTCGGTCGAAGTGTTAAATAAACTCGTGATTACTGGAGAGTACATTATGAACAAACCTTCAAACACACCAAGCACACTGGTTGTATCCATGCTTTGTATTTTAGTCCTGGCTCTGGAGTTTGCTGCTGTAACCCATTTTACTGGTTCTACTTCACCTTTAGATTGGGATCGCATCACGCTTATCTCCGTTGCTTATTTAGCCGCAAGCACCATCTTAGGTGCCACATTTTGCTTGGTTAAAAGCAAGTTGCGTTTCAATACTCTGCAACATCAAAAAAATCTGGGATAGCAAGAATGCCAGAGCAATGTGATAAAGCAGGACTAAGCCGTTGGTGCAATAACCAGGATGTTCGACAGGTTCAGCAAAGGGCCTGTCGTACATATGTGTAGTGAGTATGATTTCGACCATGCTGTTGGTTATATCGTTCAAGTACGAGAGAAGCGTGACGCATATGGCTCTGAACAATATCTTGTGCGTCATCCAAATGGAGAGCTACACACACATGAAAACCAATCCTTCTGGCTACTAAACGAAGAGCATCAAGGGCAAGCTTTAGCTTTATTTGCCCAAAAGCCAACAGAAGAGGGGAGCGATACTGTTTACACGGTAGCCGAAGGTTTTCCAGAATCCGGCTATATCATTCCTTTTAAAAAAGGTGCGCCAGAGAGCGAAAATCAGCATCTAACTATGGCAATTACTATCACGGAGAACAAATAGAATGGACCCTAAAAAGAAAGAGCTTGCGGAAATGTTCATTCAGAGTTGTATTGAGCAAGGCTTAACTATGGACGAGTCAGCTGAATTGTCAGCTCATATACTCATATCAGCTGTTAGTGCAAACGGGAAAAGTCATACGAGAATTGAGATTGCCAATCTCGGCTCAGTGGAAGTAGATTGCTAAGGGCTCTAGGAGGCAAGGATGGCTCCTAGAGAATGGCAAATCCATTGCCAGCGATATCAAAGTGTTTGTTCTTCATCACCAGACCAGAAGAAGGATTAACTATAAACCGTTGCTTTTTAATAGCAGGAGTATTTGGAACGCGCTTGATTGAAGCTGTGGCCGAAAAAACAACAAACGCCAAAAGAGCAACTACGGCAACCTGCCATGAAAAGTAAGCTACGCCAGACCAAAAGACGACCATTACTACTGCATTTTTATGAACAAGCCTAAGCAGAGGCATCAACCAGAAAACAACCGCTACGCTGATTACAGCCAAACCCCATTGATTATCGTTAGTTTCAATCATAGCAACGCCAAGAAGAATCACTGCTAAAGCAACTAGGTTAAGTATGTGTCTCATTTTTCGTCTCCTTAATTGACTCTGGAAAGCTATCTCGGCATCACCGTCAAGCCCTCATTCAATTCAACTTACACTTCCATAATATCATGGAATTAAAAAATGCAACCGTGACCCAGAAACACGCTTAGCCCACTTTCACATGTGAAAGTCTTATGTAGCAATGCCTAAGAGCGTGATCTGGCTTTTCCTAAAATTAAGGTATGGTCGAACATTTCCTAAAATTAAGCTATAACGTGAAATGTAAAGCGTTCTATTGTCCTTTTTTAAGGTATAAATCACATCTATTTGGCTTGTTTTCCTCTTTTTAAGGTATGTGGTATGCTTCAAAAAAACATTACGGTATTAAAAAATGAGTAGTAACACAGACAATTTAGAAGGGTATTTCCCTGCTGAGATAGTCAACGAGGCATTTGGCAGCAGGCCATCGACTACTACGTTAATGGATTGCATCTTTTTGCCAGGTAGAATTCCGCGAGACTTAATTACAAGGATCAGTGGTAACAAGGCTGAACTTGAGCAACAGCTACTGGCACAAAAGCCTCTTCTATCCACCAGCTTGTCAAAGCCATACTGGAAGAAGGGGACTAATAAACGTGAATTCGATGCCGTTAGAATCGACGTATACAGTGCTGTCTGCTTGGCCGATGACAGACATCTACTGGAAGGGATCGTTAGTGTAGGGGGGATGTACGTAGACCTATCTGGCTTAACGCTTCGCCAGGCTATTGAGCTCGCGCAGATTAATGTCGAACTGGATAAGTTGTCACACCAATACCACAACCTTCTCGATACAAAAATGTTTAGTGGGGTATACGACTACTTCCTTTGTGACTTCACAACACTGTTTGAGTTCTTGAACCTGAAAAATCAAAAGGCCAACAAGAACACAGTAATGACAAGACTTCAAAGGCTATCACAAATGTTACTGGTCTTGGATTACGAGAAGGATGGTGAAACGCTACCTCACTACCACACGCGAATGAAGCTGGTGGACAGCAACTACATTCCATTGCTGGTTCTGGATGGGATTAAAAATAAAGGATCTATCAGGGCAGATACGATCACTCACTTCATAGTTGGAGTGCATAAGACTTTCACTGCGTCTTTGCGACAAGAGGGAGCTATTAGCCGGAAACGTTTTTTAAAAGTCTACCCGCAGCTAACGGGCAAACATGCTGTTACTGACTTCTGTAAATATATTGATGCTCATAAGCGTGAATATGTACATGGTAAGTATCTGAGTCACCTTATTAAAGATTACTATGCCAACAAGGTTAGAGTGTCTAAACAGCATCTGAGTCGCCATATCAATAACACTATGGCCGAAGTCATTTTGAAAAAGGATGTGTTATTGCGAGATTTCCGATTGCTACTCCAAGAGAAAGTACGTGACGATGGTAAGCAAGATATTATGCTGTTGTACCTGGGCGATGAAGAGAAAGAAGAGGTAACGACATGACAACAACACTCCACAATGAGGATGTTATCGCTCTAAGCGAAGAAGACATTAATGAAAGTTTAGCCAATTCCAACAAAGAACAGATTTTGAAAGGTTTGTTTCGAGGCAGTGTCGGATTTCTGATCGCTCCACCTGATTCTGGTAAGAGCTATTTGTCTTTATCAATAGCTTATGAGATGGCTTTGCCAGAGTACCCATTAATTGGTGTACGGGATGAGGAAAACAAAGTGCTTAGAACTTTGATATGGCCGATCGAAGATTCCTTGCCCGGAACACTTCCGCGTATCAAAGCACATTTGACTGAGTTCTCCACCAGCATCAAAGACCGATTAAAATCGAGCATTGGGATATACAAGCATTCTGATCCAATTTGTAGTTCAGGCTCATCTAAACATACTAAAGAGTGGGAAGAAGCATCCAGTGCACTGGAAAAACTTATTGCCACGGCCAAAGGGTACGACTTGGTAGTTATAGATACATTGCGTGATGCAATTGGCTCAGCTGACGTAGTAGATGATGACTATTACATCAGAATTGCTTTGGAGAGGCTTGCCAATGAAGCGAATGTCGCGGTTCTTGTTGTTCACCATCCGACAAAAGATGTGAGCAGAGGAAAGGAGATAATCAACAGCGTCTCTGGCTCTGGTTTATCTTCCACTCTCTCAAAGTCAAAACTTCATCTGTATTTAGATCAGTTGATAGACAAGAAAGATGGAACGGTACAAGAGACTCGTTTGCGTCATATCAAAGCTAACTATGTGCCTTTTGACCAGCAGTGGAGAAAACCGATAAGGCTGCACTGGAGTAACAATTCACTATTGCACGTTGATCAAGAAGTCGTTATCCAACTTAGAAATGATCAATTAGACGGTGATAGTGATAATGAGAAAAAGCCAGGAGCAGATAAACCAGTTAAAAGACGGTTATCGCGTCTTTCAGAAGAGCCAGGATTGATACACAGAGATGACTCCCTTCTATCTGAGGAATCGAAGCGCTTGGCCCAACAAACCAGTCATGGCCCATTTGGTGGTGGCATGGCATCAGAGCTCTCCGAACTTCGTACTGGTAAGTCCTCCAAGTAATCCAATTCCTTAAATTAAGCTATTGCTTAACGCCTTTTTCCTAAAATTAAGCTATATATACGGATTAAGGCGTTTCCTCATTTTAAGCTTAGATATAGGTGTGTTTCCTAATATTAAGCTATGTGATAGAGATGAACTTCCTAATATTAAGCTTCAATTTCCTAATATTAAGCTTTAGCTTACAGAAACAAAGCTTAAAGTTAGGAAATTTCCTGATATTAAGCTACCTAACACGCTGCATGATCTTATGATCCTATGGATCTATATATGATCAGTAGCGTTCACCGCTGATGCGGCTTCGCTGATCACTCAACTTCGTTTCACTGCTATGAGCAGTAAAACAAAGTCGAGCGATTCAATTAAAACCCGCTTCCATATTAGCCATTGTTTCATGTCTGTATGCGCCCGTATAGGGCAGTTAAGCATGAAGTTAATCTCTTTGATTAAGTTGATAATAGAGTCCGTGTAGAAAGTAATTAATGGACTTTAGAAACCAGTGGATCATTTTCATACTAACTTAATCGCAAGAGCTTGTTTGTTAGCACTTATAGTTCCTAGTGCTGTTTCTGCTCAGTGGCGTATCAATGCCAGTGGTAGTTCAGAAATTGATGCAATGAGATTTGATCTCCCAGAGCAAGCGCATGAATTTTTAAGGGACTATAGAATTAACGAGCTCGCAAGCACACACAGCTATGTGAGTGAAAAGCTATACCCGAGTGAAACGTATAGTGATGGAAGACTAATCTCATGGCTATGTATGCATCGTAGTGATGCTCCAGGTAGTTATGACCCTGACACTTGTTACTTTGGAGCTCTCTCTGGAACTACACTGACAAAATTCATAATTCCTGGGGAGATGACTGATTCTCCACTTCTCAATAGAGATCTTGGTAAACCAGAGACAGAACTGTGCGTTGGAAACCCTATCAACCTAGCTACTGGTAATAAATATCAGCAAGAAACCGATTATGTAAGCGCTGGTATGGAGCCTCTTGTATTCACACGACATTACAACAGCCAGTTAGCTTTGAGTGGTAAACAAAGCGATGTTGGTATTGGATGGAGCCACAACTATTCAAACAAAGTGATTTTTGACAAAGAAAGTCACGGAGAGAATATGGTTGTCTTGCATCGGCCAGATGGGAAAGAGTTAGCATTCTACCGGACAAATGCGGTTTGGATGCCAACATGGAAAAGTGATGATCGGTTATACAAAGATTCTGGTTGGAGATATCAGAGGGCTGATGGTGTTGTCGAACTATATGATAGTAATGGTCAGTTGATACGTATTGTTCATCCATCGGGAAATGAGCTGGATCTGAATTATACCAACGGTAAGTTAGACTCTGTTTCTGACAGTTTTGGCCGGACTTTAAGGTTTAGTTACGATCAAGGGAAGATCATAAAGATGATCGACCCTGCTGGACAAACCTTCTCTTACGATTATTCGAATGAATTGTTAGTTGCAGTGCATAAACCGGATGCCAATCAGCGACGTTACCACTATGAAGACAGTTTAAACCCAAGCCTTTTGACTGGCCTTACGGATGAAAAGGGAAGCAGATTTGCTACGTGGTCTCATGATCCTTCGGGTCGCGCTGTTCTGAGCGAACATAGCAGTGGTGTTGATAGGACAAGTGTTACATACAACCCTGATGGTTCAGTTACGGTAACGAATGCTCTAGGTCACGAACAACATTATCTGTTTAGTCGTTATAACGGAAAACTAAAGCCTGACAGTATACAGGGTGCTGCATGTACTGGCTTTGCTGGTGGTACGAAGTCGTTTGGCTACGATACCAACGGTGAGTTGAAGTCAATTATCAATGAAGAAGGCCAATCATTCTCTTACCAATATGACCAAAGAGGACTTGAAATTTCGAGGACAAGCTCGACTGGTGATACGATCACAACACAATGGCATTCAGAGTTCCCAAAACCAACCAAAATTACATCGTCATACTTGGTCCAAGAATTTACCTATGACGACCGCCAGCGGCTGTTAACGCTTAAATTGATTGACCGAACCAACTCAGATGTCAGGCAGTGGGCATTTGAATATTATCCAGACTCTCTTGGTGTTCCTGGACAACTGAAATCAGTGGATGGTCCACGGGTGGATGTTGATGATGTAACGCGCTTTGAATACGACGCTCAAGCCAACCTAAGCCGAGTTATCAACTCTCTTGGGCACGTAGTGTCATTTGACAATTACGATGCTCATGGAAGGGCTCAGAGCGTCACAGATGCCAATGGAGTAAGCTACTCGCTTAACTACAACACGTTAGGTCAAATGATTTCTTCTACTGGTCCAGATGGAACTACATTGTACTCTTACGATGAATCAGGACTCTTGGTATCTATCACCTTACCAACCAATAGCACTTTCACTTATGAGTACGATGCTGCTCAGCAGCTGATGGCCGTGATTGATGCAAATGGAAATCGACAAAGTATCAATCGAGATTCACTAGGAAATATTGAGCAAGTTGAGCTGAAAGATAACAGTGGCATTGCTCACTGGAAGCAACTGCATAGTTACACTTTGAATGGTTGGCTTTCATCAACAACAAATGGAACGGGAAATGTTTATACCTATTCCTATGACAAGACAGCCAACCTAACGGGCAAAGTTGACCCTTCTGGAAATGCTTATGCCTACCGCTATGATGGTTTTAGCAACCTGCTCCAATCAATTGACCCTGTTAACCGCGCCACTGCAATGCAGTATAACGATAATGCCTTAGTAACGAGAGTCACTGATCCAAGAGGGCGGAGAACTTACTATTCATACAACGGATATGGCGATGTTCTCTCAGTACAAAGCCCAGACACAGGCACGGCTCATTACACTTATGACAAGGCTGGAAACCTGATCGGTAAAACAGATGCCAACGGTCAGGTTTTCACTTATCACTACGACGCGCTTAATCGCCTTTCTTCAATCACTGTGGATGGTCAACCTAATGCTAGTGTGACATTCCGCTACGATGAGCCAGAAGCGCTGTATGGGGTAGGGCAGCTTACTTCCATTACAGACGCTTCTGGCGTATCAAAATACAGTTACACAGCCAGTGGTGAGATAGCCAGCCAAGAACTAATTGTGGATGGCCGCACCTTGTTAACCAATTACACCTATGATGGTGCAGGGCAGTTGGCGAGTATCGAGTACCCGAGTGGCCGCAAAGCGGTTTATCAGCGCAATGTAGCTGGAGAGGTCATTGGCATTACATTGAATAATGGTGTTAACAGCAGAACATTAGTCTCTGACTTGGTACGGAAACCTTTTGGGCCTGTAACTGATCTGACTCATGGAAATGGGCTTTGGGAAGAGCGCCAGTACGACATGAACTATCAATTGGAGTCTGTACAGGTTGCTGGTGCAATGCACCGCAGTTATCTCTATACGGCCAATAGCAATGTCGATTCAATTACAGACTTAATGGATAGTGGCTATAGCCAAACTTTCAATTACGACAAGCTGAGCCGCTTGATTGATGCTACTGGTGGTTACGGGACCCGAGAGTACACCTACAACTACAACGGCAACCGGACGGCTATCTACCGCGACGGCGTGAAAGATTCGTACAGCATTGTGTTCAATAGCAATCGTCTAACCAAAACAAGTATTGGCTCGATCACCTACAGCTATGATGCAAACGGAAACACGATTGGCCGAGGAACGGATGTCTTTGTCTATGATGCTTTCAATAGATTGACTGAGGCTACGGTCAATGGCGAAACATCAATCTATCACTATAACAGTGCTCATCAACGAGTGAGGAAGTCAGCTGGTGGCGTAGATGTGCTTTATGTTTACGGCCTCGATGGCGAGTTACTGGCCGAGGTGGATGCCGGAACCGGGCAAACCCAGCGAGAATATGTCTGGCTTGACGGCCAGCTGATGGCTTACCTGGTGAATGGCACCGTTTACCACGTTCACAATGATCACCTGGGCACACCGCAGGCCCTGACAGACGAACTGGGTGAAGTAGTATGGAAAGCGCAGTACACGCCATTTGGCCGAGCCAGTGTCACGACAGAGCTAGTCACCTTTAATCTTCGCTTCCCCGGCCAGTATTTTGATACCGAGACTGGGCTGCACTACAACTGGCATCGGTACTATGACCCGTCTCTGGGGCGTTACCTGCAATCAGACCGCCTTGGCTTGTTCGATGGAATGGATACCTATGGGTATGTGCGTGGAAATCCGCTGTCGAGCATAGACCCTACAGGTGAGTTCGCATGGGGAGTGGTGTTCGCCGGGATAGATTTGGCATATCAGCTTTATGATAACGGTGGGAAAATTGATTGCGTTAACTGGGGTGATGTTGGATTGGCAGCTCTTGGGGGTGGAATGTTCAATGCCGTGAAGGTAGCAAAAGTTCATCGCTTCAAAAGTGCTGTCACTACTAAAGGCAACCCCCATTCATGGGGAGCAACGAGAAGGTGGTACGCGAAAAACATAAACAAGGACATCCCGCCACGACAACATATTCATCATTGGCTTGTTGAAAGAAGACACTTTGAAGGTAATCAAAAATTAGAGCGTATATTTAATCAGCCTTGGAACCTTAATCCAAAACCATTCACAAACATCTATCACAATACAAAAATTCACAATAACGGAATTAAAGGTTGGTTTAATGGTGTTCCAATATGGGCAAGAGAAACCGTAGCAGGCTTAGGGTTAACAGCAGCAGGAGGGAATGGTTGTGGGTGCAGTGAAAAATAAAGGTATATTACTGAGTAAAAAAGAAAACTTTATGCTGCCTATCTATGAGGAAGCCCTAGAGAAGGCGTCCGCCTCGGCTAAAAAGATAGGAAATCGCTATGTTGGATCGTTACTTATCAAAGGAGATGGTAGCGTCTGGAGAATTGACTCAGTACAAGAGGTTAGCCCTCGTTTTATACAACGAGTTTGTTTGCAGTTATTGGGGAAGCCTAGAGACATCAAATGTTCTCTTCACCTAGTAGAAAATGATTTTGTGGACTGGGTAGAGATGATCGCTAATCTGGCTACTGAAAGCGGTTCGTACTCTGTGTGGGGTCAATTCTATGACAGCAAAGCCGAGTTGAAAAAAGCGGTGATGGGATGTAAGACGCTGGAAGATTTATTCGCTGTGTTCAGGCTTGAGGATGATAATGAATTTTCTAAAAAGTTAGTTTGATAATTTCTAAAGAAAGCCGCCAGCGGGTTAAGCCTGCTGGTGGCGTGGACAGTAAGAGGGGGTGGTTGTGGAACTTACATATCCAGTGCTACTGGTCAGTAAAAAGAAAAAATCAGTTCACGTAGAACTAACCGGAAGCCATTTGGGGAAATGTACTAATGCCGCTCTAAAAGGTGGGTACTTTAACCAAATGGAAATATACGACTCTAACGGAAGGCATTACAAAGTAGACGAGGTAGTTGGGGTCAAGCCTTTAAACGCTGTATGGCGATGGCCTTTAGAGGTGTTAATGTTTAACTCTAGGCTATTGAAAGCTGAGCTGAAAACAACATTGGTATCTCAGTTGGAACTGAAAGAGTTTAAAAGCGTAGTAGCAAAAGTGATCAATGAGCAAAAGGAAAGTTGGGAATCAGGGGTTGGGCGTGAAGCAATGTTGAACGATCTTGCGGCTGCAAATGGCATTGAAGAAGTAATCAGGATCTTTCGACCTGAAAACTGATATTTACTTAGTCTAAGCAACTCCGCCAGCGGGGTTAAGCCTGCTGGTGGCGTGGATGTGCTTTATGTTTACGGCCTCGATGGCGAGTTACTGGCCGAGGTGGATGCCGGAACCGGGCAAACCCAGCGAGAATATGTCTGGCTTGACGGCCAGCTGATGGCTTATCTGGTTGATGGCACCGTTTACCACGTCCATAACGATCATTTGGGTACGCCGCAAGCATTGACCGATGAAACGGGGGCCACGGTATGGAAAGCCAGTTACTCTCCGTTCGGCAAAGCGACTGTCACGACAGAACAAATCAAGTTCAACTTGCGTTTCCCCGGCCAGTATTTTGATGCAGAGACTGGGCTTCACTATAACTGGCATCGCAACTATGACCCGAATACAGGGATATATATCACCAGTGACCCAATAGGGCTGGCTGGTGGGATTAACACCTATGCCTATGCATTGAATAATCCTGCTATTTACACCGATCCTACTGGTTTATGGGTTCCGCAAATTATTGGGGCAATGGTTAACATAGGCTTTGAAGGATACAGACAATATCAAACTGGTTCGTTTGATGCGGGGCGACTTCTTGTGGCTGGTGCTACGGGGGCACTTGGAGGGTTTGGAAGCACTCTAAGGAGAGCTGTATTTTTTGGTGCATCATCAGGCGCTATTGGCAATATGTATATTCAGTTAACTGAAAAGTCTTCTGGTTGTGATCAAAGGTATCAAAAGAGCCTTGATTTATATCAGGTAGGAAGAAGTGCAATTCTTGGCTCGTTTGGTGGAGCAGTTGGTTTTGGCGGGGGAATATTAGGCAAAAATATTTTGAGACCACGAGACATAATCGGGGTGGATTTGAAAAAAAGGGTTAGTTTTAACTACGAATCGTATGGTTCGGCTATAGGTTCTGCTGGGGGAACAACAATTGGAAATCAATAATTGGCTTGACTTTGTTTTGTACACATTCATGACTTTAGGTGGGTTGCTTATAGCAATTCCATTAGGGATAAGATGCCTTTATGTAGGTCTTGTTGCACTATTTAAATACAAGATTGTGAAATTCAAAAAAGATAGCAATGTGTCAGTGTATGCAAACACATCTATAGAGCTAGTTCTTTTAGGTATTTTCTGTATTGGAGCTTCTATTTGGTTTCTGTTCTTCGATAAAGGTGGCCACCTCTTACATTACCTTCCGGAAGTGATGAGGTTCTTCGCTGGAACATAAGGCAGATTACGCTGGTGCTGGCTGTGGCTGATCGCCTTGGCTTGTTCGATGGAGTGGATACCTATGGGTATGTGCATGGAAATCCACTAATAAGGATCGATCCTACAGGTGAGTTTGCGTGGGGTTTGGTTGGAGGTGTGAATATGCCAATAGGTAACGGAGAGTAAATATGGCATACAAAACAGAGATTTCTATATATCTGATTCTGATCCCTTTAGTGGGAGTTATGACGGGACTCATATCCTACGGTGCGTATAGATTGATCGGGTATCCTGAATCAATATTTGTTCTTTTTATGATGATTGCTGTTTGGGGAGGGGTATGCCTAGCTTTAGGAGTTTGCAGCACGATTCGTTGCTTAAAGCAAAAAAAAGGAATTGAACGACACATGAGAGAGACGAAAGGAAATAGCCAAGAAAAGTGATGGTCTCAGCTAATCTTTCACGAATTCCAAAGTTAAATAGTTACCTGGTGGATGGCACCGTTTACCACGTCCATAACGATCATTTAGGTACGCCGCAAGCATTGACCGATGAGACCGGAGCCACGGTATGGAAAGCCAGTTACTCTCCGTTCGGCAAAGCGACTGTCACGACAGAACAAATCAAGTTCAACTTACGTTTCCCTGGGCAGTATTTTGACGCAGAGACTGGGCTTCACTACAACTGGCATCGCTACTATGACCCAGCACTTGGCCGTTACTTACAATCAGACCGCCTTGGCCTGTTCGATGGAGTGGATACCTATGGGTATGTGCATGGAAATCCGTTGAAGTTTATTGATCCTACAGGCGAGTTTGGATGGGTTGCTTTTGGGGCTTTCGTTGGCGGTTCGCTTAATGCGATTGCTCAATACCATTCAGGACAGACGTTTGACTTTGCATCTTTTGGGGCTGCTGTCGTTACAGGGGCTGCGGGAGGTGGTCTTGGTAATTTAACTAAGGGGTTGTCTTGGGGGAAAAATATCGTTGCCAATTCATTGGGTAGTGGGGTAATTGGAGGTGGTGTGACAGCTGCTAAGAACAAAGTTACAGGCAGCTGTGATGATATTTGGCTTAACTCAGGGCGCAGTATGATATTAGGTGGATTAGGAGCAGGGGTTGGTAACTCATTTGCTGGGCTAGGAAAAATAATTCCAAAGATGCAGGCTAACCGATGGTGGGATAAAGCGTCATTAGAAAAACGGTTAAAGAGTTCGTCGAATGCGTTTCACCGTTAAGATGCACCTCCAACGCTAACGGTATTTTTTGTCACCACTGGTAATATCGGAAGCAACATCATTGCTAATATCCCATAAGTGAGAATTGAAGATGAAGATGAAAGGATTTAGTGCATTCATGATAACAGTATTTCTCCCCTTTTTAGTTGGTGGGGCCATTATTGGTGCTGCATTTGGGGGAGTAGGATATTACATCACAAATTGGTTTGGTTTATTTGAAAGACAAATTCAGCACGAGATGGTTTTTTGGTTATTTTTAGGTATGGGGGTGTTTGCTGGGACAGTAGGAGCGGTACAGTCGCTAATTGCATTCATTAGACATCCCGGTGTTCACGGTGACACATAGCAAACATTCATGCTTGTAACACGCCGCCAGCGGGTTAAGCCTGCTGGTGGCGTGGGCAATAAGGGAGAGGTTGTGGATGTCAGTAATATCAAACGTCATAAGGTCGTTAAAAAAAGCCGTTTACTCAGATTGTGAGTGGTTGAGGTGTTATGAGGTAGAGGCATTAACTGCCTTCTACCTACACATTACGGAAGAGGATAAAGGTAAACTAATTCAGCAATTTAAACGTCTGGATATGATGGAGCGTTCCAAGAGTGGGAAGTTGCTACAGATATTTGATGGGCTGGATACAGTTAGAAAAAAATGGCTTAAAGAAATAAAAATATGCCCTGACGAACCTGTAACTGGATATAAATTTGCTCTTAAAAGAAATGGCAAGGAATATGCGATATTTAATATTTTCCTTGGTAGGGGAGGTATAGGTGAGATTCAGTTTGAGAAGATGCCTAGTAAATTCCAAAGTAAAGTAGCAAAGGTAGGCGATATAAAAGCTCTCTTATTCAAAGAAAAAGAATTGCCCCGTGAAACAACTTATGTCTTTAAAGGTGTAGTCACAGATGATGAGGAGCAAAAGTTAGAAGAGGATTTGCATAGAGGTTGAAGTTGCTCATCTAAACATGCGTTGAAGTGATTGAACTCACTGGGATTGACTGACCTCTATGAACCTTTTTCACTACCACCAGCGGATTAAGCCAGCTGGTGGCGTGGGTGTGCTCTATGTTTATGGCCTCGATGGCGAGTTACTTGCCGAGGTGGATGCCGGAACTGGGAAAACCAGCGCAAATATGAATATCAAGGAGATAAAATGGCTAGTCAGTATCAATACAATCCATTTTTAATAGGGAAAGATACATTTACCTCCAGCAAAGTAGAGCTTTGTGAAGATGAGGTAAGACAATCGAAGCCACACTATCAGTTAATTTGTTTCGGTAGTTCTTCTCGGTATCCTCTATGGATAGAACTAGGGACCAACCAACTAGTTGGTGGTAATTATCATTGTTTCTATAATGATGATGAACTAAAAGCGTTATACACGTTATTTCAGCAAGATGCGCAACGACAAGGTTATTCTGACCAGAAGCAAAACTGTTGGGCTAAAACACCTAATCCTTTTCCTATCGAGTTTCTTGAGGGGATGCCACAAAGTCTATGGGCTTACTTTTACGAAAGTGGCCGTAGACAAGCCGCTTGTGAAAAAAGTGTTCAGGAATTACTACCCATGTTCGAAAAGTGATAAGTGCTTGACTGAATGTAATATTTAGCTTGAAAATCAGTCGAGTAAATAATGCCACTTTGAACAATGTAACAGGAACAAGAATGATGAAGAAAATTGGACTACTGCTAGCGACGTTAACTGCATTTTCAGCTCAAGCGGATGTTTTCCCTAAAACAGAAGTTGATGCGTATCTAATGGCGATGCACTCTATGGCCCCAGTTAACGCGAAATACACCATTCAATACAAGGCCGCAGTGGAAAGTAGCTGTAAGACAAAGCTTAGTATTGAACAATTAAGCTCACGCGACTTTGCCAATGTTGTACAAGCGCTTGTTAGTAGTGAAACCGTTGACCGCTTAGGGCTTGATGCTAGTGGTGGTTCCCTCACTGACACGCTTCAACTGGTAGGGGCTAATATTAATTGTTCCGACCTAAGTGCCCCGTATAAAGCGGTATTGAGTGATGTTGAGTTCAACAAGAAGCATCAGCATTTGTCGAAGGTACTGCACACTTGGGATCAAGTTGTTACTGAAAGTCAGTTGAACTAATTGTGCTATATTGCTGGGGGATGTGTTTGAGACTTTGGACAATTAGTTAAAGTTTGTGCAAAATTACATCACTGACCTGGCTGATGGCGTTTCTGCTTCGAACCTCAGCTTATTACTTATCGTGCCCCAGCAATAAAACCTCTTTGATTTCCCCCTTTAAATCGACATAATGAGCATATGTAGTCAATATAATGGTGATATGTATGTCTGGAGTCGTTTTCCATCAAGTAAAAGAAGGTGAGTTCCGCCGTCTCGCGGAGACTCGAACAATGACCAAACTAATTGCGCAGGAATCTAAACTGCATCCTAATAAGTTTCATTTGGTTGGGATTGATAGTGGTAAAGGAATCGCGTATGCAATTAGACATGGAAGAACCAGTGACTTGAGAGTGTGGAGGCTTGATATCCTGGTAAATCAGGTTAGAGACATGGGGTTTGAGAATATAGAAGTACAACTCATAAACAAAACCCACGCATGAAGCATGGGCTGATAGTCTTAACATGCCGAAAGGCACTTATTTTTCAAGAATATAATCACGAAAGTCGTGGTTCTCAATTTCCAACTTCCCACGCTCTGGGCTGTAAATTAGCTCAAGCGACTTCAATCGTGTGACTGCATTTTTCACCGACCATTTTGTAACGTCTGTTTCTGGGTCGCCAGTGAAAGCTTTCACTTTGTCTAGTCCTGTTTTGGTATAAAGACCTTTTGACTCATTGGCAGCAACAAGCTTTAGGATCGCCACTTCGATAGGTTTCAGTTGTTCGTATGTTTTTGAAAAGTGGTCCTCTGACTCGATACGATCAACGTCATAACGATGGACACCAATATCTAGGTCATGAACCATGTTCAGGGCCATATTCTTTAACATTTCAACAAACCGAGCGGGAGCGCGATTTTGTTTGATTAAGATTTCTAGGGCTTTGTGTTTGTCGAGTTCGACACCACCAGTGACATTTTTGAATGCGGCCAACTCGAATTCAACGAAATCCATATCCAGCTCTTCAAATATCTGGGTTTGGCTGGAGTTGTAGAATGGAGCCTTGTTGTCTTTGAATAAGCGACTTAACCCCTCTCTACTTGAACCTGTGAAGATGCATTTGACGTTGTTATCCTCTCTGTTCACTACAAAACTGCGTAGAGCTGCCGTAAACGAGTCAAATTCTTTGCGAGTAGCCAAATGTTGAACTTCGTCAAGCAACAGTAAAACAGGCATATCCAGCTCGTTTAAGCGTTGAAATACAGCGAACAAGTCAGCTCTCAGTTCTCCCTGAGAACGCTCTACTTCAACTTTGCCACCAGCTGCACTAAAACCTAACTTTTTGAAGTTGAGAGCTTTGCCAAGCTTATGTAGAAATCCTTCATTCCTTTCACAAGCATCAATGACGGATTTAATGAAGATGCCTTCTGGGTCGTCTTTTTGCATCCAAAAATCTACATAGATAGGTAAGACACCAAGTTCACGAGCCATAGGAATGATATCTTTTTGAATGAATTGAGTTTTTCCTCGCTTGCGTGGAGCGAAGATTGAAACTCGTTGAAGAAGACCTTTGTCCATCCCGTTAAGGATAAACGTAGCAAGCTGTGTACGAGGATAATGCCAGATATCCATTGTCGTGCTCCTTTGGTAAATTGTGTTATCAATGATACCACAAAATAGAATTGTGGTAGATTATTTAACACAACCAACCACAAATAGGATTGCCATCCTAAAGCAGATCACTCTTTTACTAAGTAGCTCTTTGTCATGTCCCTCAATTTGCCCAAAAAAGGGCAAGTTCTCATCTCTTAAAAAAATGTCATGTCGGTACACTAAGAGCATGATGCTCTGGAGATTGATCTTATGGATATGATAAACGGCTGGCTATATGAAGTTCAGAGAGCCCTTGATAGTTCTTTAGGTGATATACCCTTTGATTGGCGCTGGATTGCTGCTGTGATTGGGTTCTTTTTAATATGGAGGCTGTTCTCTTTTGGCTTTGCCATCGTTAAGTTTGTCATCGTTGCGGCAATAGCTGCTGCCATTTATGCTGCTGTTGTTGGCGATTCGTCAGGACTTGCTGGTGGTAGTTTCTTTGGATTTTAGTACAGTTTGGTAGCTAAATATGAGCATTCTGATATCGGATGGAAGTGAAACGCTCGATGCAGCAACCGCAATTTCTGAGTTGCCAGATTCGTACACGGGTCATTGTTCTGTCGTAACAATCAATGAAGAAATAGTTGCCACTGTACCTAACCCTCAAATTGCATTTTCTATTGCGTGTTACGCGATTGGAACAGAAGGGGGTTATGGAAGTGTTTATGTTCGTCCGGCCAAAGACGGTGAAATTCTCACCCATACAGATTTTGACAGTTGGGCGTACTAGCTGGACTTTCACATGTGAAAGTCTGCATAAAGAACTCGCATTTAAAAGGTGTTGATATGCCAATTATTACAACAAAGGCTATTAAAGCAGAAAGTAACTCAGAGGATAGTCGTATCATTGCAGGTGAAAAACAAGAGCGAGATGTGGCTTTTTATTTACGTCGAGCGTTTAAAGATAGCGAAGAAATTCACGTATTTAACGATTTTACCTTCACGTATAATGGTGAAAAAGCACAGATAGATCACTTAGTATTGCATAAATACGGTTTCCTAATACTTGAATCAAAAAGTATCTATGGGGAAGTCAAAGTTAACGAGAGTGGTGAGTGGTCCAGAAGTTATAAAGGTTATTGGTCAGGTATTCCTTCTCCGATCAAACAAGCTGAGTTGCAACAGCAATTATTGAAGAAAGCTCTTGTTGATAACGCTCCTAAGTTCCTGGGGAAAATGTTAGGTGTCCAGCAAAATGTTGGTGGCCGACGGTGGGACTCGTTATGCGTTGTTTCTAACTCGTGTATTTTGCACAGAGATAATATACCTGCTGACATTAACGAAAGAATCATTAAAAGCGAAGCTGTAGCTGATGCCGTTAGGAGAATAGGTGAAAAAGGAAAGCTTAAAGCGTTTTTAGCAACAGAACCTTTTTTTACTAAAGAAGAGTTGCATAGCATAACTGAATATTTATTGGATGAACTTTGTTCTAACAGGTCAGTCGATAACTCTGGCTCATTACATAAAGAACAGGAAAACGAAATGCTTGTTCGTAATGAGGTTGATTCAAAAAAAATCCGCTGTAAAAAGTGTGGTGAGGCTGAGCAGCTTACAGCATGTCATGGGAAGTTTGGTTACTTCGTAAAGTGTCTTTGTTGTGACACTAACACTTCAATGCGAACTCCTTGTGCTCATTGTGGAAGCAAGAGAGCTAAGGTAACAAAGAAAAAGTTAGAGTACTGGTTAAAATGTGAATGTTCAGAATCGTATTTGGTGTTTGTGCAAAAAGAGCGCGTGGAGTCTGAGCAAAATACCGTTTCTTAGACTTTCACATGTGAAAGTGGAGGGGAGGGGTTGCGTTTTCAAAAAGCATGATAAAGTAAGTATGAATATTAACTAAATGAGGTCCTTACGGCGATGCCGGAAGGGATCTTAAATACCGGAGATAAGACTATGATGATTCTAACCACTCTTTCTGAAAAACTAGATGACCAAACGAGCCGAGTATTCTGGCGTGTGGGCACTAAACGCAGTGGAATTCTTGATGTAAAAATCGACTTTTCCCATGAAGATTCTGATTTGATTTCAGAATTATCAGCCATTCAATACCTACTCTTTGAAGAAAAAGTAATGGGTCGAGAGCCGGGTTCTGGTTCTGGCTACAAACTCGTTGTGTCAAAGGGAGCAATCAAAAAGCTTGCCCGTGGTAAATCTACGAAAAAACATGCACAAAAGTTTGCAGCATTTCTTCAAAACCGAATGGCTGGAGTGCAAATAGAGGTATCACAAAGTCGTGAGTTCATGGCCGACCCAAAATCATGTGTAACAGTGCTCTTAGATGCAAATCGCCAGGAATATGCAAATACGCATGATGCCGTTGAAACACCAGCAATGGGGACCGTTTATGTTACCGCTCACGCTGTTGAACAGTATAAAGAGCGATTGAGCACTGGAGATCCCAAAAAGCCCTGGGCGAGTTTAGTCAATCGACTTAAACATCCTGAGTTGAGAATTCGAAATTTGCCTGCAAATGTTTTGGCCCATAAAGCGAAAAAATACGGTACTGCCGACAATGTAGAAGCTTGGGGGCATCCAACTTCCAAATTCACATACCTTATTGTTAACGATAATGGGCGTCGCACCTTAGTAACTGTTTTTGAGCGCGAACAATAACCTTGGAAGGAATAAAATTGGATAGTGCAACTAACTACATAAAGGATGGTCACGCACGGATTATGGGTAACAGAAAAATCGCTGTATTAATTGATTCAGAAAACACTCCACACTCAAAGCTAAACCTGATTATTGAAGAGCTTTCTAGTTTTGGGCAGATCATCGTTAAACGTGCATATGGCGATTTTTCTGCTGAACAACTAAAAAACTGGAAGCAGCCTTTGAATGAGTTAGCGATTCAAGCTAAGCAGCAATTTGCCTATACATCTGGAAAAAACTCGACAGACTCTTTAATGATTATTGATGCAATGGATCTCTTGTACAGCCAAAGGTTTGATGCTTTTGCTTTGATATCCAGTGATAGTGACTTTACAAGTCTTGCTACGAGATTAAGAGAGTCGGAGATACACGTCATCGGTGTAGGAAAAGCGATGACTCCGACTTCGTTTAAAAACGCTTGTGATGACTTTGTAGCGATAGAGAACTTAAACGCTGATGTTGATCTTGGGGAGGCACAACCAAGCTCTAATCAAGACTCAGAACGCGAATTATGGCGATTAATGCATCAAGCTTGGCAGAACTATCGAGATGAATCGGGCTGGGCAAAACTAGGTGAAATAGGCAAGTACTTAAAGAGACTGAAGCCAGATTTTGACCCTCGAAACTACGGGTTGAAGAAGTTATCTGACTTTTTTGATAAATATCCAACGCGCTATAGAACCCGTAACACTAAACGCACTGGTATGGAGTTTCAGCTGATAACAAAGGCAAGCAAACAAAAATGATGTGCTGCCTTCGCTGACGACATACTGCAATCGGGTAACTCAAAAATGCCCCATTCTAAGCTAGAGCTGTTCTGTACCTCATTTCTAAGCGAGGTTATTTGACCTATTTTTTCTTATGTCACAAAGTGCCTATGGATTTGGTGGCAATTCAATGTACTCGCCATCTGTAGGAGTGAATTTTATAGGTAGGGTTGGCATGTTTGAAGTGACTAAGAGTAACCCTTTAGTTATTAGTTTCATCTT
The DNA here is from genome assembly GCF_033339315.1 of Vibrio sp. 661. Taxonomy (NCBI): domain Bacteria; kingdom Pseudomonadati; phylum Pseudomonadota; class Gammaproteobacteria; order Vibrionales; family Vibrionaceae; genus Vibrio; species Vibrio sp. 661. The sequence goes on from NZ_JAWOUJ010000010.1 coordinate 64,256, forward strand.
GTGCTGATATTGCACTGCGATCTAACCATTTAAGGTATTGAATAAACTTTGTATATAAAGAATAAAAATGGCGTTACCCAACACAACGAGTTCAAAATTAGAAAGGGGCCTGATGGTGTCCACTTATTTAGCCGCCAAAATGGGCTTAACATACTTCTAGATGATGAAATCCCACCTGAGTCCGATTGGACTCTTAGTCCTAGGCAGGTTTCTATCGCACTTACTAATAACTGTGACTTGAGGTGTGCGCATTGTTATGCGCCAAAGCATCGTTCAACTCTGGATAAAAGTAGAGTAAAAGATTGGTTGCTTGAAATGGATAGTATGGGTGTGTTTGGTATCGGCTTTGGTGGAGGTGAGCCAACATTGCATGAAGACTTGGTTGAACTTTGCCAGTTTGGACAAGAAGAAACCAAGCTAGCAATTAGCTTTACGACGCATGGTCATAGTTTAACTCCTGAACTAATATCTCAGCTAAAAAGTCATGTGAACTTTATTAGAGTAAGTATGGATGGAACTTATAGTAATTATGAGTCTATAAGGAAGAGACCATTTAAGCAGCTGTTAAGCAATTTAGAATTATTTAAAGGGCGTCTCCCATTTGGGATAAATTACGTAGTTAACAGCAAAACTATTGACGACCTACCAAATGCCTTGGAACTGTGCAAGGAGCTAGGTGCTGATGAGTTTCTGATTTTACCAGAGGTACCTGTGGGGTTTGGTAAAAAAATCGATGATGTAACACTAAGTAAATTAAAAGAAATTGTCGACAGTCGAAGAAAAACCACAAAAAGTATGAGGGTATCTATAAGCTCTGATTACAAAAATCAATTTGTCACTGCTATCGGTCTTCAGAAAGAGAGCGACCTGCAAGGCTTTGCGCATATAGATGCGTCAGGTGTTTTAAAACTGAGTTCGTTCGACAAGAATGGAGTTCCTATAGGTGGTGGTTCTCTAACTAATGCTTATCGTCAGTTAACAAATACTATAAGGGTTGAATTAGAATGAAAATTTGGCAGGGCTACGGTGCGGAGCACTCTTTAAATCTAGTAATCGTTGGTGAGTTCAAGGATGTAGAAAAGGCTGAAAATTTTGAGCAATTAGTATCAACGATTAGTTCTTTTCTATGCAGTGATGAATCGAATTTTGACGTGGATGCAGATAGATATGGTGATGAAGTGCTTGAGTTCCTTCGCAAGCAAAATCTGTTTTGTTTTTCTCCCCAACAATTAGCGCAATTTATGTATGACCAACGCCTCGAAAGAAAAGGTTCAAAGATAACCATATCTTCAGATGACGACCTGAATGTATTCATATCTTTACTGATTCATGAAGGAGCGAAGGTCGAATGCTTTTCAGCACACGATTATCCTGATTTAGTTAAAAAAGAGGATTAACTAGTGCTTGATTGGGCTAAGTTTGAACATGTAGCTGGAGAGCATCCTAACGCGCATGCATTTAGTTTTGAAAGCTTATGTAGAGGAATAGTCATTCGACAATTTCGAAATCATGGGCCAATAAAAGAGTTAAAAAATCAACCAGGAGTGGAGTTCCATCTTGAGCTTGATTGTGATGACCCAAGATTGGGAACAAAAGGGTTAAAGGTTGGATGGCAATGCAAATGGTTCCAATATAAGAGTGACGGTGGCTTAACTACCGGGGCAAAGAGCCAGATTAAACACTCGCTGGATACAACGAAAAAATACTTACCAGATTTAAATGTATGGATTCTTTGGACACACAAAACCTTAGCGAAGGCTGACCAAACTTGGTTCTATGATTTACAAACAAAATATGGCTTTACATTACATCTTTGGAATGAAAACGACTTAGAGTCTTATCTCTCAGGCCCAGCAACAGAGTTAAGGGCTAGTTATTTTGGAGAGCTGGCTTTAACACCAGATATGTTAAATGAACAGCATACGAATTCAGTGGCTCCGATTAGAAATCGTTGGATTCATGAAGTTCATCAATCTACGGGCGTAGAGAGAGATATAAGAAGAGTGCTCGGTGAACCTAGCGCATGGTCTGATATATATGCTGCGAAAGTTAAACTAGACGGTTATTTGTCAACTATTTCTGAGTTATCGAGGCATAAGGATTATGTAGATCTTTCGTCTGGTCTAGAAGAATTTATAGCCTTTTGTAAACAGGTTATATTTAGCTGTAAGGTCTTTGAGTCTACAGTGTCAGGCAGAGAAATAGGTAGAATTGCGAACTTTGCTCAATCTTCAGAGCAGACAAAAAACATAAGTCAGTTACTAAGGTTAACAAGAAGGCAGAACCTACCGCTTTCTCTTTATTTGACCAATGCGAATGCAGTTATCAAAGATATCAAAAAGCTGTTGTCAGAAGCTGTAGAACTGTTTTCTCATCAACTAGTAGCTGTTATTGGTAAAGCTGGCAGAGGTAAAACACAATTAGCTGCTGAAGTTACAAGCCAAAATGATGACAGGCTAGCTGGAATACTTCTTCATGGAAAAAAACTTCGTAAGGGGGGAACGCTTGATTCTCTGGTTCAAAATATGTCCTTTGCCTCTAACGAAGTTAGATCGTTTGAATTGTTGCTTTCAGCTATAGATTCGGCGGGAGAAAGAAATCGTTGTCGAGTTCCAATAGTTATTGATGGATTAAATGAGGCTGAAGACCCAAGAGAATGGAAGAACTTATTGGCAAGCATAGAGACTGTATTACCTCGATATCCAAATGTAGTTCTCGTCTGTACATTGCGAGATGGTTATCAGTCTCGGAAACATGTCGGTGCTGTCAGAGCTAATAGTTCATCAAGAGAAGGGTTTGCACAGCAAGCGCTCCCCAATGATTGCTTTGAGTTACTGTTAAAAGGGTTTAGTGACGAAGTAACTGTCCAAGCTATAGGTGCATACTTTAGATATTATAAGATTAGTGCTAATCCAATAGCGGCTCCGCAAAGTTTCTTCAGTCATCCTTTAAACTTGAAAATCTTTTGTGAAGTTATGAATCGCCCAAGGAAGACTTGTGTGGTGGTTCAAAGTTTTCCGTCATCCATATACTCATTGTTTAAAGAGCAAGTCACACATATCGGACAAACTATCTCTGAAATGACTAACCTGTCTATCAGATACACAATTACTGAGGTAGAAAACGCAGTCTACTACTTAGGCGAAGCTCTGTGGGAAGCAAACGGTAGAGGTGTTTTAGAAACAGACTTTTTGCGGAAGTATAATCCACAGTCGACAGATTGGGACAGTAATATTGTCAACTTGCTATCTCAAGAAGGTTTGATATTCAGAGATCTGGTTCGTCGTGGAGAATATCGCTTAAGCCCAGCGTATGATCGACTAGGTGGATACATTATAGCTTTCTATTTAATGGAGCACTATTGTCTAAATCGAGACGTATCGCTATTTAGTTCACAAGGTTTTTTAGCGAAAATTTTCGAAGATGTGACTTTACAGCATGAGCTGTCAGAGGACATCCTACATGCACTTGTCGCTATTGCACCGCAGTATAATCTGCCACACATTTGGCAAATAGTTCCTTCAACATACAAAAACGAAGTTTTAAGTTTGTCGCATTTGATTGAACCTAATTTCATTTGTGATGAAACAGTATGCGAATTGAAAAACTTAATACTTAATGAAGGGTTGAAACAAAAATATATTGAATCTTTAGGAGACGTACGATTCGCAATATCTCACCCTCTAAACGCAAAGTTTCTAAGTGATATATTGTTAGACATGTCTATGGTGGACAGAGATCTTTCATGGGGAGAGTACTTTCGAAGAAACCATGATGAATTGATAAAAGGCATTCGATTTAGGGCTGAATGTTGGAAAAATAGAGAGTTTTCAGATCCAGAAATAGAAAAACTAAGGCTAATTACAACAATTTGGTTCCTTAACTCAGTCGTAACTGAGCTAAGAGATGTTTCAACTGAGGCTTTAGTCTACTATGGAGTGCATAACACTAAGAGTTTCCTAGAAATAGTCAAACCTATTCTAGTGGCTGATGATGAATATATATTAGAGCGGATAATTGCAGCATGTTACTCAATAGTCAGTATTTCTTTGGATAAATCTGAAAACTTAGGTGAGATAGAGGCGTTCAGCAAACACATAGTAGCTGTTTTTTTCAGCCATGATTCGAAGTACGCTACAACCAACATATTGGTTAGAGAATATGCCTCATGTCTAGTGAAGCGTGCGAGTTTGGAATCTCAAATTAATATTAGTGAATCAGAAGTTAAAGCAGCTACTGAACCTTTTGAACAAATGCCCAGAAGTGAATGGAATGAAGAAATAACTGATGGTATGAGCGGGCATTTATCTCCTCTTAAAATGGATTTTGAGAACTATACTATTGGTCGTTTGGTTAAAGATCGTAGCAATTACGACTATGAACATGAGGCTTATGCGAAAATTCGTAATCAGATACTATGGAAAGTATATGATTTGGGGTGGAGCGAGGACAAATTTGGCAACTTAGACAATCAAATTTCTTCGAGCGGTTATCACCGGAGACACGAAACAAAAAAAGTAGAGCGCTATGGCAAAAAGTACTCTTGGATAGCGTACTACCAAATGGCAGGAAAACTACTCGATTCGGAACAGTTGGAGTTCTGGGGGGGAAGGTTTATAGAAGGAATTGACCCTTTCTTTCCTAGTAAAAGGTTAAAAATCTACCCTCTTAGTGAAAAAATGTACTTAGGCGATGAAGGGTTAACTACAGAAGAATGGATTAACTATTCGGAAGATCCGAATCTGGTTCATCTCAGCGATTGTGCAAGTTCTGAAAATGAAAATTTGATTTTGGTTGATGCATTTATAGTCGAGGAATCTGAGGAATTAAATCGTCATTTCTATGCTTCTGTAAACTCCTTTTTAGTTTTCGATGAGTCGTTGAAAGACTTTGATTTTGATAGCGAGGAATCTAGCAAATTGGAGTTCCCCGAAATCGCCAAATTATCTGATGTTTATTTGGGAGAGCTTTATAGCTCGTGGAGTAAAAGCCTTGAACCCCAAGTTATCAAGGAAGAAGATGGTGAAGAAGAAATAGAAGTTGAATCAAACGTGTTCTTTGATGGAAGTGCTTTTGTAAGAACATCTGGAACACATACAATGACTGTTCCTAAATATAAGGAGCATTCGCTTAAAGATTTTATCATCGAATATAGTTCGGAACATTCAAGTGGTAGTTTTTCTATGCCGATGCTAGCTGCTAGTTTTGTTAAAGAGCATGCGCTTAAGTTTGACTGTGAGCGGCTTTGTTACTTCAAAGACGGACAACAAATCTCAAAGTATATAGTTGAAGATCTAGACGGATACTCTAACTCTCGGAAAAGATTCTACTTGGATAAAGAATTCTTAACTGCTGCACTGAAATCTAGTGGCTTAAGAATAATAACTCGGATTAAGGGTGAAAGAAGAGTTTCTGACGTCGGGTATAGTGGGGATTTTGCGTACAAAGATTTTGAAAGTATAGACTTTCTGAGAGCTAATTATTGATTGGAAAGGGAATGCGTAACACATTCCCTCTGTTATTTTTAGTGGATGAACAAAAATGGGCACTAAGATCGAGGTTTTGCCGTACCTCAGGTAATCCGTTAAATTCTAATTTAGCAAAGTCACTGACACGTTTCTGTCCAAAACCTTCACCGGATGAATTTTTACCCGTGGCATTTTCCAACTCAAAAATGCCCCTTTTCGAGTTAGCAAATTGCATATTTTGCAAATTGGTTTTGCCCCATTCCTTCTTAGACCTTGTATCTACTTCAAATTGCAGGCTTCCGTTTAAGGTTACTTTACCTAATGGCGGACATCAGTAATCTATTGGGTTCCTTTTCTCTGTGGCTTTTTAAGCGGATAACTTTTTTCAATGGTGCCGCGTACTTTGAACGTTAACATAGAGGCTCAGGGCGCTATTTTACCCCCTTAAAATAGGCAAAATGAGGGTTTTTAAGATCTTGATTTTTAGTGTTTTTATTTTGTTGATGTGATGTGGCTTTGATGGTAGTGTTGCGTCCAGTTCATCATAGGAGTCAACATGGAAACCTACCGTCACACATATCGACACCACAGTTTTTCACATCAAGATCTAAGTGATATTACTTTCACTGCTTGCACCTTTATCCGATGCGATTTTCGACGTGCTAACTTGCGTGATGCGACATTTATTAACTGCAAGTTCATTGAACAGGGTGATATCGAAGGTTGCCATTTTGATGTCGCAGACCTTCGCGATGCAAGTTTCCAACAATGCCAGCTTGCGATGGCAAACTTTAGTAACGCCAATTGCTACGGTATTGAGTTACGTGAGTGTGATTTAAAAGGGGCCAACTTTTCCCGAGCAAACTTTGCCAATCAAGTGAGTAATCGTATGTACTTTTGCTCAGCCTTTATTACTGGATGTAACCTGTCTTATGCCAATATGGAGCGGGTCTGTTTAGAAAAATGTGAGCTGTTTGAAAATCGCTGGATAGGGACTCACCTCGCGGGCGCATCACTGAAAGAGTCAGACTTAAGTCGAGGTGTTTTTTCTGAAGATGTCTGGGGACAGTTTAGCCTACAGGGTGCTAATTTATGTCACGCCGAACTCGACGGTTTAGATCCTCGAAAAGTCGATACATCAGGTATCAAAATTGCCAGCTGGCAACAAGAACAGCTTCTCGAAGCGTTGGGTATTGTTGTTTTTCCTGACTAGATGCTTACGAATACCTGCTGATAAACTATACACAACATTAATACATTTTCTAATTCAAATCACCAGAGCTAGATCAATACTTCTAGCTCATTCTTGTCCAAAAGTTTGCTAGAGATTGAACAAACTTTGTCATTTCCACAGTGCTTCTGGTAACAATGCACCTTAAAAATGATCAAACTTTAACTTTTGCATCCTGTCGCTGATATTGAACTAGCAAGGGAGTATTACGTCAGGTCTAGACGCCCAGTAATTTCAGAGAGCCCAGTAGCTATTGAGGATTTGGCTGACAATAATCCAATCCAGAACCAAGAAACTAAAGAAGACTTGCTAACCGAAAAAAACAAGCGCAAGGTAATATTGGATTGAGACAGGATGCACATTGTTCTGTCGATACAGTTCACCTAAACATTGATGATTTTTCTCGCGGCCCTTTGAGGCCGTTTTTTTATCTGTAATTGTTATGTTAGTACCACGATATGACATTGCAGTATCATAAAGTGAGTGTTAGAATCTTTCACATGTGAAAGTGGCGATGTTTCGTCACTAGGAATCTCATTTGCAATCGGAGAGCGAGGTAAACATGGCAAAAGCTATCGCCTATGCCAATCAGAAGGGAGGCGTGGGTAAAAGTACTATCTGTATCCAGCAAGCCTTCGATTTGGCAGAAAAAAAGAAAAAAGTCCTGGTACTGGATTTCGATGGTCAGGGTAATACATCTTCACGTTTGGCTCCTCGTGTGGAGTTGGAAGATGGCAGCTACGAGCCAGTATATAGCGGTACTAAAGTAGCTGAATTGTTCCTTGATAACTGCTCAAGCATTCAAGTAACGGAGTGTCCATGTGGTGTTGATTTGATTTACACGCCCAAAAACGATCCGGATTTGTTTGAGATGGAGGCAGTGCCATTGGAACAAGCAATGAACCCAGCTCGACACTTAAAAGAACTAATCAAAGACTATGATTACGTGTTGATTGATTGCCCACCGAGTCTTGGCCGTAAGCTGGTTGCTGCACTGATGATTGCGACGCATGTTGTATGTCCTGTAAAACTATCTGGCTTTGCGGTTGATGGTGTAGAGGGCTTGCTGACGACCATTATCGGTGTTCAGCAACAGCACAATCAAAACTTAGAAATCCTGGGCATTGTCATCAATGATATGGATCGTTCAGTGAACCACAACAAATCGTTTACTGAGCTGAAAAAAGCTATCCCAGAGTTGATCTTTAGTAACATTATTCAACACCGTCCACCGCTTGATTCTGCAACTACAGATGGAGTTCCAGTATGGTCTCTTCGCTATGGTCATGTAGCAGCAAAAGAAGTGCGAGCGGTGCTGGACGAGATTGTAGAGAAGGTAGGTTAAGATGAAACTAAATAACCTAAAAAACCTCAACCAGTTAGCTCAAGCCGCCCAAAAAAAGCAGCCAGATGGTAAGGTAATTCTGACGGTTCCTGTTGATGAAGTTATTTCAAAAGAACAGGTTCGTAAACGGTTCCGTAATATCGAGGAACTGGGTGATTCAATTTTGGAAGAAGGCCAGCAATCCGCGATTGTGGTCTACCCGAAAAATGAAGACGGCAAATATGTCATTCAAAAAGGCGAACGTCGCTGGAGAGCATGTAAAGCCAAAGATATTCCAACAATTGACATCGTTGTTAACGAAAAAGAACAAACGGACTTGGACGAAACAGCGGGAGAATTGATAGAGAATATTCAGCGCGATGATTTGGCTGCACTTGAAATTGCTAATGCTTTACAAGTATTCATTGATAATGGGTGGCAGCAAAAAGACGTTGCAAAACGTATCGGTAAGAACACAATTTTTGTTTCAACGCACCTTTCATTATTAAAAATGCCTGACTGCGTTCGAGAATTATACGATAATGACATTACAGCTGATACGGAAACACTCAATAACTTACGTTTGCTATTCGAACTGAATGAAGAGCGATGCCGGGCTGTCTGTGCCGTTGCTATGAGTGATGGCATGACACGTAAGCAAAGTCGTGAGTTGTTGAATGATGCAAAACGTATCAAGAATGGTGATGAACCAACTTCAAATGAAGATGGTGCAGTAACCAATAACTCTGAGCAGGATAATAATTCGAATTCTGACTCAGAATTGGGTGAAGAGAAGGGTGGCAACTTTACACAAAGTGATGTGGAAAGTTCTGATGATACAACGGGCGATAATGTTGTTCATCAAGCTACGGGAGAGGAATTTACTTCTGATGATGCTTCATCTCAAGGCGATACAAACGCGCCGGGTGATAAGCAGGTTGATGAAAGTGATGATGCAACCGATGATGCCGAAGAAGAAGGCATTGAACCTCCTCTTGCAAAAGGTAAAGACTGGAAAGGGGCTGACCCACGTAAGTTAGTCATCACCGTGAATATTATCGGTGAGAGTGAAAATAAGCGTGGTGTACTGATGACAGATCGTATTGCTACTGAACCAAATGTGGTTTGGGTTAAGACTCTTGTTGGTGAGAAAAAGGAAGTAAAGCCAATAAAAGTAGCGGTGACTGACATCGAGCTCGTAAGCGTTGAGTAAGGTAAGTATGGAATGAAGTTATCTCAGGATATGAGTCGCAAGTTTGAACTGGTAAATGCGCTGTCTAAGTTAGATAAGCCCAGCTTGCACGATCTCCATTCAGAGACCAAGATTCCTGAGTCCACTATTAAACGCCAACTGGCGATGCTTCGTGATGAGTTTGATATGAAAATTATATTCATCCGTGAATCGAGGGGAGAGCGAGGAGCTACAGGCTACTATATGATAACGGACTGGGGTATTTTGGACCGTGAGAAGTTCATCTTGCGGCACGGAAAGCTCTGATTGTAATATCCAACCTCAAATTAGCCCTGGCATTGCGCCGGGGCTTTTTTATGCCTGTAGACTTTTAAAATTTTATAAGCATTATAAAGTGATGCTGTAATATTGAGGAGGTAGCTCCTTTAGTTTTTTGGAGGTCTCAAATGAAAGTTCTTCATCTCCCTGTGAAAGCTCTGTATTTCAGACAAATGCAAACCGGGGAAAAGAAGTATGAATATCGTCTTCAAACGGATTACTGGCGGAAACGTCTGGAGGGTCGCGAGTATGATGAGGTGCATATCAAGCTTGGCTATCCAAAATCTGGGGATACCGAGAAGATTTTAGTTCGACCGTGGAAAGGTTTTGAGGAGATGGTTATTACTCACCCTCATTTTGGTGATGCTCCCGTTAGCGTGTTCGCAATCAAGGTCAATGAGTAATAGGAGATGTACTGATAATGGATTCAGAATTGAAGCAAGAAAGCAAATTTTACCGGGACTTTGAAGATAAGTTGCTACACGTTATAGCAAAAGCCCATGTGATAAACCTGAGCTGTATGAGCAAAGGTGAAGCAATGCGACTGGTTGCTCATTTAGAAAACCTAAACCCTGAAAAATATCCAGAATTTTATGGGGTTAGCAAGTCGCTAATAAACGTTACGAGTTCAAATCTGATTGTTACATTGAACAACACTATTCAAAAAATGAGTTCAAGTCTGTCTGCGCGATTGGCTTTGATCAATCCTGAAAATACCCGCTAGTTTGTACAGAAAAGGGCAATTACTCCCATTGGTATATAGCGTAGGTAGGGGCATGATTGCCCTTGTATCTAAAAAAGTAGCGAGGCTCCGATAATGAATGAGCAAAAGAACCGGGCATTCTGTGAGCAGATGGCTGCGGCAACGGTAGAGCTTGGGACACAAGAGGCACTCTTGTATGGCTAGGTACATGATAGCCATCGCACACGATCAGGGAATCTCATTACAGTTTGAGTGCGATCTTGGTTCTTTAGAAGTCCAACCAAATGAAATACTGATAAAACACTAAAAATTACAGGAGTTGGCTATGAGCAATGCACTGAGAGTTATTACAAAACAACTTTCAAAAGAGTCTGATCCCGCGTTCTTAGAGTTTACAGCTCGGATAGTTGAATCTATTGAATTGGTTTTAGGTTATGAACCAACAGTTGAGAAAGTACGCGACTTGTTGGGAAACAAGAAAAAAACCGTAGCCTTGTTGAATTCTAGTCACAATGAGTCCGTTGTTAAGTTAGCTCTGGAGATCTCACAGTACGACGATAGCCACTACGACACATTACTTTCGGCAGGTATGTCTGCTTTAAACCGATACTTGTCAAAGAATAGCGGTTCTGTTTCTGGTTGTATGTTCATGCCTGGAGATATCACTGCGAAAGAGTTGGCCGAACGATTTAACGGAGAATGGATGTTCTTTAGCGATGATAAGAAGCTTTCACTTACTACAGGAGAAATGTCGTGACGGAACAAAACGAAATGGTGGCATTAGATGGCTATAAATTGCATTCCAAAGTAAAGCGCTTTTTTATTTACGTGTTTATAGCTATGGCTGCCCTGAACTTTATTCAGTTGATTACCAATTTTTACTTACCAGAAAAGCTCTTAATTATCGCAAATGGATTCGCATTAATTTGTGCTGTTTTGAGCGTTATTGATAAGGCCCACTTGTGGGAAAAAACAAGCAGTGATGGGGAAGGCCAGTGAATCGACGTAGACTGTATTTTTTGATAGCGTTCTTGGGTTCGTTGGCATTAGTCAGTGCAAAATTGAAATGGCCTGGGTTCATTGTTGGTGGTATGAGTATTGGTTTTGCTCTTCGATGGTTTCTCATCCACCAGCCTCTCAATCAAGATTCTCGCCCGTTAGAACGAATCGTAACGATCTCTGGAATAGGGCTTTTCATGGTTTTGTCCGGTGGCCTTTTTCATCTGGGGGATAATCCTGCCTTTATCGACCTTATGTTTATGTGGGGGTGTGCATCCTCGGGAGTTGCCTTAGCTGAACTGGTTAATGTGAGAAATCCGGATCGAAGTGAGGGAACTCGAAGTGAGCACTAAGATATACAATGGGTTAATTCTGCGCAATACAACGTTAGAGCAGGCACTAACCAAATTATGCTCCTTGCGCTCTGGTTGCGTTGATACGGCCAAAAAAGCCATCGCAAAACTGGGAGCTAGAAAGCTTGCATTTGATGCAGATATCTCGGCAAACGTAACCATGCTCCAAAAGGATAGAAGCTGCCAAACTCTGTCAGATCTGAGAACTATGTTTATCGAGGAAAAGCATAAAGTTTTGGTGGACGGTATTCGTAGTACGGATTGGGACTTCACTTTTAATGTCTGCTTAATTCCCTGGGGACAACATACATTAGGTTTGTACTACGTTGAAAACGATATTGGGTATCGCCAATCCTTAATCGACGTTGGATTTCAAGATTATCATTACCAAAACTCGACAGATAAACCTAACGATGTGACTGATTCAGAATGGAGACAAAGAGAACTCGCTTGGGAATCAGTGTTACCTGGTTGGACAAGACCAATAGAACGCGGTTTGTCTTACAGCGTGGTTGATTGGGATGATTACCAGAGTGCTGTTCATAGTAAAAGTCTGATCCAAGAAAACATCCCTTCACAAAGCATTAGACGCAAGCGAGTGGCGGTAAGTTTGACAGAGCTGGAGTTGACAGCGAGTTTTCCTACTTCATCTGCGTTTGAAATTGTTGAAAAAACCAGAGAGCTATATCCGGATAGAATTGATGACGTATTGCTCGGTGATGTAACGGTAGTACGTTTCTAAAATAGGGGGGGGGGAGTAATGCTGGATTTTTTCTTTATAGGCCCATTAGTCATTGGTTTGGTTTGTTGGTTTAAAGCCCCAAATGAGGAATGGGAGTCACTCGCTAAAGATTTTTCAAAGCGCTGGGCGTTAAGCCTTATAGCTATGATCGCTGCTGCCGCGTTGGGAGGAATAACGATGCCAAATGGACCAGAAAGTAGTGAGTCAGCATGGCTCATATTTGTTGGAATCATTTGGTTTGTATGCATTGTTACGATGCTTTGGGTTGCCCTAACCACACTAATGCAAGCGATTAAATTGAAGAAACAATAATAAGGAACCGAGTATGGCTCACGTAGATCAATATATTGAAGATTGGTTAATGGTGTTCAGAGCTGCGGGTATAAGCGATGAAGTTGCCCAGGAGGAATTTGGCTTGTGGTGTGAAGGGCTCGATGGCGAAATTAGCAATGAGTACACCCAAAACGCACTATCTGTCATCAACGCAGCTGAACAGGCAATTGAAGAACTACAAGGAATTGCTGGGTGAGAAGAAAGCGTTCAAACTGGGTATCCGTAAGTCATTTAAGCGCCTATGCCGCTGATCCATCTAAATTTTGCCAGCACAGAGGACAAGCATACAACTCCGAGGCTGCAAACGCTGGATTAAAGGCTCACGCCCAAGCAGGAAGTGGTAACAGTCTTTTACCGTGGTTAGTGATTATTGTTGTAGCCATATTGGTTGCTATTAACTGGGATTTGTTATGACTGGGGAACTAGTGTTTTTGCTGGTGGCGTCAATCGGCCTATTGATGGTTATTCTCAGAGGGCTGTCCATAAAGAGGCAGTTCCATATGCCTTGGTACTGTATCGTGCTGGGGGCTGATATAGGCGGTTGGAAAAAGCCTTGGTTTATTAAACGCCGAGGAGTCTGCGGAGCCCCTGATGCAGTATTTTTTGATCCATTGCGTTTTAGATACATTGCAGGAGAATTTAAAAGCAGAGCGTTCAATGGGCGAATAACAATCCGTGAAAAGTACCAGCTCACACTTTATACCGGGTTAATTCAGCGATTCTGGCTACCTCAAGCACAGGGTGTCATAGCCTATGGTTGTGGGCGAGTATTGAAGCTGGACTATGATAAGACACTTTTTAAAAAGCTTATGGCTCTTCGAGGCGAAGTCAAATCTGCCAGAAAAAATTGGAGGCCAGTCGATCACAGACCGTTGTATAAGCGATAGACAAAACTTTTTTACAGGGTTAATATATGATTCTGTAATCTGGCTGAGAGGTCAATGTTATGGCATATAACCCAAACAGTGATGAGGTGTGGGGTAAAGAACTAAGGGTGTATAGTTCGATGAGTGAAGCTGACTACCACCGAGTTCTCCAGCAAGGCGCTTTTGCTTATCAAAGTGGAACGCCATACGCAGAAAACCCGCACAATGATCACGAGTCGAAAGCAGCATGGATTGAAGGCTGGCAACTCGCAGCATTTCATGAACGGATGTCTACCACTCGAACCGTGCAATAAGTTTAATTTGATAAACCAGTGCCTGACAGTGTTCGTCGGCACCTTAATAAAGCGTTATTTTATGAAAAAGTTCCTAAATGTTTTCCAGTTGCCTACTGGATATCAAGTACGTATTGGTAAAAAAACAAAGTCTTTCAATGCCGGAGTATCTAGTGATAACGCGCTTAATTCAGCGTTATCCTTTCGCCTGGATATGTATAAACAGGGGGTCTTACCCGCTAATTGGAATGTTGGTTATTTTGAGCCCAATGCTATCAAGATTATTGATCAGGATAAGCAGAAACGTTCACGTTGCACCATCCGAACAAAGACAGATCGGAAGCCCACACACATAGAGGCATATTGGTCAAAGTTCAAAAACCTAGCCGAAGCGCATTCCTTTTTGAAGCGCGAATACAGCAAATGGTGTAGAGAGCACAATGCAATAGCTAAGCTGTATAACCAAAAGCGCAATGAGATTCTGTTCATCTCGGCCCAGAAAGAGAAAGAACAAAAAATATCAATCCTAAGTGATGGCATTAAGTTTGATGCGAAGCTTTGGAACGAGTGTGTGGCCGAATATGAAGGAGTGATGCCTGTTCCTAATACAATCTCTGATCATGTCCAGGTAGAGGCTTATAGTGACAGTGGTGAGAAGGATATCGACCTTAGCCACCATTTCGCTGTTAATGTATCTGATCAATTGGAGCCATACCAGTCTTCCGAAGTTCTCCATGAACTATTGGACCCGGTATACGATATCCTACATGTTGATAACCATGCTGCATTAAAACTAATGCCAGAAGTAAAATGTAGCTACAAAGCTATGCGTGAGAAGTTACGCAAGATTAAGCCAAACCGTAATGTAAAGGGTGCGATTTGTGCTCCATTTTCTATTGAGACAAAGCTTAAATCATCGTTCCTCGATTTTGCCATACCAGCGTACTGGGATGGACTTCCTTTAAACCCATCCAAAACAATCGTTAATCTAGCCAGTCATAATGGGATCATTCAGGCTGCAAGTCTTTTAGCGACAGCTTCATTTATGTTTATGGGCTACATGCAAAAGCAGCGTATGTTGCAATCGGATGAGAATATAGAACTAGAATTTCCTGTGTTCGAAATAAGTGAAAAGATGCTGAATTCTGCAATTGACTCTATCTACCAAGCGCTTCTATTACAAATGGGACGGAAGGCACTGAACTCGATGGGTAAGTGCGAAGAACGATTAAATCTGTGGCATGACGTTGATGTCTGTGACGTCTACGACGATCAGTTTGGAACTGCTGTCCAGATGGGGCAATGGCAGTGCTTTATGCCCCGAAGCAACAACGCGACGTTGCGTAAACTTCAACTATTGGTGCTGGTGGCAAAAATTGAGCATAACCTAGAAGAAGGCTTTGTTCGTCGTCAACTGTCGAAAAGTGGTATCGGAATTACACCCGTTGATAAATTGAAAGATAAGTACAGCCATATTTCTCATGATTCAATTGAGCGATTTGAACAACTCCGGGATCAGCTCTATGTATCCTCAAAGAAATTCTACCCCTTAGTTAACATGAGTTCTTTGCAAACCCCCAAACCTGATCAAGTGTTTATGGCAAGATGCCGTCATTGCGGCCATGTTCCGAATAAAACCATGCGCAAAAAAGATGGGGTCTGGTTTGGAGCAATCCAGTGCCCCAACCATTTAGACGAAGCGGTATCCGGTGAAAGGGAATATGAAGCCGAACTTCATGAATTAGTGATTGAGTGGCAGAAACGTAACCTGAAAAACTTTGATTTTTCTAAGACATATATGTGGGACCTTTCCAGAAAATCATTCTCTACTGAGCTTGGACCTTTCCTCGATGAAGTAAAGCGTCGTCTTTCCGATATGGTTGAGTACAACAGTCTCGCAATATCACTTCCAAAAGAGATCGTAAAGGACAGGCCAGGGAAAAACTTTGCGAAGCGTATCTATGCGAATTATCTCTGGGCGTGTTTTTTCTATGATGCTTATCAAATCAAACTTTCAGAACTAAAGAAGGAGACCGCACGATGAAATCAGGTCTTGAACGGTTGAAGGAAATAGTGACACAAAGTGCGTTTTATCGTTCTCCGAATTATTCCGTAAACGTTAGCTTTAAAGACTTATTCAAACCCGTTGGTGGTTTGCTTGCCTACAATAGCTTGGTGCAAGAGCTAACAGAGGAGATAGCTTTATCTCCTTATGAGATACTTGAAAAGTTAACCCCTGAGTTTCAGCGTTCCAATCAGAAGTGGACGAAAAACATGCAGCAATGTTTCGTTGAAAACCTCTTGTGTGGATGTGAAACGAAAGTACAGCTTTATGATGTGAAAGGCAGGGGGGGAGAGCTGGATGATTCCCTTATCTTAGATGGGTTACAGAGGCTTACCGCTATTGCGGCGTTTCATTCTGGTGAATTCACTGTATTTGATGAACTGTATTGGGAAGACTTAAAATCTGGAGGTATTTTCCCAAGGTTGAATTTGATCGTGAACATCTACCAGTTTGATTCTGATATTGAGGCATGTCGTTTTTACATTCAGATGAATAAAGGAATTACCCATTCTGAGGCTGATTTAGAAACTGCATATTGCTTTATGCGCAAGCACGGTGAAAAAGTCTAGGTAGTCATTATGGTGTGCATTTTAAGGTCTAAACGGATTGAGTCATCTCGTCAGATATCACTTTGTGGAAAAGTTGTATCTGGTAACGGAGCTCATTATAGGAACATCACCGCTGCGAAGAACGGAGCTCAGCCAGTATGCAAAGACTGTTTAAATTCGCTGGGAATGACAAGATATCAATTGCGGCCAACTAAGAAAAAGAAGCCTAAAGTTAAACCAAAAATGGCAAAGAAGGTTTCTAGGAAGGTGCATGAGTCCTCTGCGAGACAGCCAAAGTTCAATAGACAGGATGTGTTAGATAACAAGGAACTGTTTATTGGGTGTGCAATGGTTATGTTAGAACAGCAGGAAAGGTTAGAACAGTTCCTTGAGAATAACGCTAATGCCCAAATTGCACTTGATTACTACTATTACGGGCAAACAGCTAGAATGACTGCTGAAAAGTACAAATCGACGCAGGTCAGCATTCCAAATAGAGCCAGAACGGGTCTAATTACGTTTAGTGAAGAAATTGAATGCAACCCATTAGATTGGGCATCATGGCCCGTACAATCTCTCTGGGAGCTAAAGAGAACGTTATTAAGTATTGCTGTTGAAGCTGTGCCAGAACAGTTAAACAACTAAGAGGAAAAATCATGCACCAGGAAGTAGATCCAAAAGGGCTAACGTGGCCTATTAAACCGTCAATTGTTGTTGATTGATGATTTGGTTGCATGCAGGTACAGTTAATGTGTGCTTATCACCAGAGATCCCACCAGCAGTTTTTTCGCTCAAACAATGTTTTGAAAACGTGCCTTTCAAAAATGAATCTCAAAAAGGCTGGGCTAAGGTGCTTCGTGAAATCGCTGACAACTTAGAACAGAATGACCAATAATAATACCTAGTGGGGTTAGTATGTTGGATTTTGCAGGGATTTGAAAATAAGTACTTTGAAAAGCTTGTTGTTAAAAAAAATATTTTTTCTAATGTCTAATATATATAAAAACTAGGGAGGCTGTTTAGCCCCCCTTGAAATTACAAAATCTAAACAGCAAAAGATTGTTTTACTAGTTCAATGATCTTATCACCAGCATATTGGGTTTTAAACTCAACTTTTATATCTTTACTAATTTGGTTGAACAGCTCTTTAGCGTGTTCAATTTTTCGTTCTTCTTCTTTGCGAAGATTATCTTTTCCATCAACATTTTTCGTCTCAATGATGAAGTTTAGGTAATCACCCGAGTCAGTTTTAACTACATAAGCAAAGTCAGGTGAATAGGAGTAACCTCCAGAAACAGGTATCTTGATTGAGTTTTTAGGTATTTTGGTAGGCTTTGTTGCGTAATTCAGCGGAACTAAATCCAGAACCTACGATCTGATTAGCTACATTCACTTCCTCTCGTAGCCCTATGCCTAAACCTCGTTATAAAACAACCAACTGGAAGCAATACAATCAATCACTCATTAACCGTGGCTCTCTGACCTTTTGGATTGATGAAGAGGCGATAAGCGGTTGGGCGCAAAGCAAACAGAATAAGCGCGGGAGGCCACGTCGGTTCAGTGATTTAGCTATTACGACAGCACTCATGGTGAAACGAGTTTTTTCTATGCCGCTGAGAGCGCTGCAAGGATTTATCGACTCGATATTTAGGTTAACCCATGTACCGCTAAGTTGTCCGCATTACACCTGCATCAGTCGTAGAGCCAAACAAGTAGAGGTCTCATTTAAGACTAAAACGAGAGGAGCGATACAACACCTAGCCATTGATGCAACTGGCCTTAAGGTTTATGGCGAAGGTGAATGGAAAGTCAAAAAACACGGGACGGATGGCAAGCGGAGAGTCTGGCGAAAGCTTCATATTGCCGTCGACACAAACACTCATGAGATCATTGCCGCCGAACTAAGTTTATCAACGGTTACAGATGGCGAAGTACTCCCGAACTTACTGAAACAAACACGCCGAAGTATCCTTGAGGTGTCTGGTGATGGCGCTTATGACACAAGAGCGTGTCACACTGCTATTAAGATTAAGGGAGCCATTGCGCTTGTTCCCCCACGAGAAGGGGCAGCCTTCTGGGAGCGTGGTCATCCTCGAAATCTCGCCGTGGGTTGCCAGAAGTTATACGGCTCAAATAAGTATTGGAAAGAGCGGTATGGATACCACAAACGTTCACTCTCAGAAACAGCGATGTATCGAGTTAAACAGTTGCTAGGAGGGAAACTGAGCTTAAGGAATTACAATGCCCAGGTGGGTGAATCTTACGCGATGATAAAAGCGTTGAACAAGCTTACTAGGTTAGGTATGCCTGAAACTTGTCGTATTGACTAAGAAATACGCGAAACGGGGTTGCTCTATCTCTAAATTTAATTACGCAACAAAGCCCCTTGAAGGCGAGATATATCGAGCTGATTAGAAAGTGTTGTTTTATTTTTTTTAGTCGGCATTCCTCTACTGAAAACGGAACTATGATAGAAGAAATCACTTACAGCATTATTTTCTAAGACATAACTAATGGAGGGGGAGTCTATAAAATCCCTATATAGTATAAACTTAGGGACGTTAACGCTGTATTTAGTTTTTCCACTATGTCTAACAATTGAATTCACTACTCTTTTGGGTAAAAAATGCGTGTTATATATTAGGCTTCGAACTTCAAAATTATCATAGCCTAATGAGTGTAATTTTTTACATTCAGTCTTTAGGAGCTTCTTAATTTCGAATTCATATAGATCTAGGTAACACCTTGTAGATTTATTTAATATTCCTAAAAATAACTTTTCTACTCGTTTTACTTTACATTGTTTGTACAATGGCAGTGCTACAGCGACCCCTAAAGAACTCTTATTTGATAGTGCGTTCACAGGGAAATTGTTGTCGATTCTTGGTTTTTTGTATCTATCTACGCTATTCATGAAATCTGTCGTTGGAGTGGTTATTTCTCTACACTTTTCCTGTTTGAATTTAGCTAAGCTATATAAATAAAGGCTATTAATCACTCTTTGCCTATCATTATCCATCCAGCCTAGATTAAGATACAGGGTGTGGTGTTTGAAAGCAGCTTTGGCGTGTTCTCGGTTATGATACATAATGGACCCTTAAAAATTTAAAATGCTAAATATCACTCTGTTTAATGGATGTTCTAGTGTCAGTGAGCCTATTTGATTATCAGTTATATACCGGGGCCTAAGCCCCGAGACGTTAGTCAAATAACTCTTCCAGAGATTTTTTCTTCCGAGAGTATGGCATCGTCGATTTACAATCAGGATACCCAGTACAACCCCAAAAAGAGCTAGCTCGCTTTTTACCTGGAGCCTTGCCTTTACGTAGGCGCATTGGCTTGCCACAGTCAGGACAATCAGGACAATCCTCAGCAGCAATACGCTTTTCTGGTTTCCCACGATTGTCAGGAAAAGTCTTTTTACATGTCTCGTTCTGACACCCCCAAAAAAAGCCATTTTTCCCTTTTAGTCGCTTCAACTTACCACCACAATTGAAACAATCATGAGTAGGACCTTCCGCATTTTTGAAAGCCTTAGCTAAGATGCCTTCTGGTTGAGTTAGGGTTGGAGCATTCTGCTTGAGTTGTTGGATCATTTGAACAATCCAACCTGAGATTTGCTGCATAAAGACGGACATGTTTCCGTTCCCTGTCGCTATCTTCTCCAGTTCCTGTTCCCAAGCCGCCGTCATGCCTGGGCTTTTGATCGCTGCTGGTACGACAGCAATAAGTGCGTGAGCTTTATCCGTGGCGATAAGGAGCTTTTTCTTTCTCTGCAAGTACCCTTTATCGACCGCACCCTGAATAATGCCTGCACGGGTAGCTGGGGTGCCGAGGCCAGCGGTGTCTTTTAGGACTTGCTTAAACTTTTCTTCTGTGACAAAGCGAGCAATGTTTTCCATCGCGCTTAGTAGTGTGGCTTCGGTGAAATGAGGTGATGGCCGAGTCATTTTGTCAGTGATTACCGAATCATTGATCAAGGCTGGTTCACCCTGGCTAACTTTCGGTAATTTCTCTTGCTCTTTTGGTCCATCAAGATCATCGCCTTCATCTTGAGGGGATGATTCTGCATCATTGTTGAATAGTACTTTCCAACCTTGACGTAAATGTGTTTTGCCGTTGGCCGTGAACGAATGATTGCCGCATTGAACATCAATTGTAGTTTTGTTGAATTCAAAAGGACTGTAGAACTGGGCGATGTAGAAACGACGAATTGCATCGTACAGATTGAACTCTTTTTCGCTCATGGCACTTATGTTGGTTTTGGCCGGAGTTGGAATGATGGCATGGTGAGCGGTGATTTTTTTGTCATTGAACGCTCTTGATGATCTCGATTGGTCTGCTCCAGCCACCAGCCCTGAAACACGCTGATCCGAAAGAATCAGAGCTTGAAGAATATCGGGGATATCCTCTTTCTGTGATTCTGGCAGGTATCTGCAATCTGTACGGGGGTAGGTGGTTGCTTTGTGCTTTTCGTACAAAGCTTGTGCTGCATCAAGTGTTTCTTGCGCACTGTACCCCCAACGTTTGGCCGCGTATTGCTGTAAACTAGTCAAATCAAATGGAAGAGGGGCTGATTCCTTGCCAGCTTTTGTTTCAGCCTTACTTATAAGTGCTTGCGCTCCTTTTACTTGAGCGGCTACTTGCTCTGCATAGGCTTTGTTTGTACATCGCCCTTGATCGTCAGAGCACTCTTCTGGCGGCACCCAGTGAGCAAGGAATTGACCGTTTTGAACAGATACACCGACGTCCATCGTCCAGAACGGTGATGGTTTGAAGTTGGCTATTTCACTGTCTCGCTGGCACACAAGGGCGACCGTGGGGGTGATTACTCGTCCTATATGGAGCGTTTGCCCGAAGCCAACCTCTCTTGCAAGTACTGTATAACAGCGAGACATGTTCATACCCACTACCCAGTCAGCTCGCTGGCGAGATAGGGATGCGTAATAAAGGGGTATCGTCTCCTTGCCATCTTTGATGTTTCGAAGTGCTTTTCTGATACTGCTTTCATCAAGAGCAGTTAAACAAACTCGTTTTACGGGGCCTTGGTATCGGAATCTATCGAGTAGGGAACGAGCGATCGCTTCGCCTTCTCTGTCATAGTCAGTCGAGATATAAACTGTGCTGGCTTTTTTCACCAGCTGCTCGATCACTTTATATTGCTTGGAAGAGCTACGCCTCACCTTGCTACGCCATGATTCAGGAGAAATAGGCAGTGTTTCAAGGGACCATGCTTTATATTTCTCGTCATAGTCATCGGGCATATAGAGTTCTAATAGATGACCAAGAGCCCAGGTTATTGCCCGGCCACTTCCATCATGAATAAAACCGTCGCCGTGCTGAGTTACTCCCATCACAGCTGCGAGGTCTTTTGCTTGGGATGGCTTCTCACAAATGTACAGATCCATTTAAGCGCACTCCTTTGGTTTGAGCGCGATGTCTTGAATACCGTTTTGCTGCGTAGAAAGGTTGGTCAGCTGTTTCCAGTTTTCGGAGGCATCGGCTATTAAGGGGGATTTCTCTGTGCCAGCAATAAAAGCTAGGTTGGCAGAGATAACGACTGCTGCTTCTTCCGGAGTGCCACTTTGTCCGGCCTCAACCAGCATGATGTTCAGCTCATCAAAGAGCTCAGCTTTAGCTTGAAGAACGAGAAGCTCTTCTTCCGTCAACTGAGTATGTGATGAGCTGGTGGTTACTTTATGGCTTTGCATGGGTTTACCACTGTAAATGGGCGAGTAGAACTGCGAACGATCTTGCGCTGTTCATTCGTCATTTTTTGTGATGTGCAAAATTGCGTCCAAGCGGTGAGATAATCTTGGTAAGTGTGTTGTGGCGGATTGCACTGACCAACCAGATCGCTTGGGATACTGCCTGTTTCGCCTTTTTCTTTCTCGATGAACTGCCAATCGCGTTCATCCATGCCATTACCGCTATCACAGAAACGCTCCCAGCGTGATAGTTCGTATAAGGAGTACCCTTTGCCTTTCACACCAGAAGAAAGTTTTTTGTATGCGGAAATGGCATCTTCCATGTTGGAACCATTTTTATCCTTCTGCTGTTTTATCAATGCGCTTTCATTATTCGCGCCGAGACTACTTGTTGGACCTAATACATGGATGTAATCGGGTTTGCGAAATGCTGCTCCACCCAGTCCTAAATCTTCATAAGAAACATTGAGACCACGATCTACACGATCTTGCTTCTTATGTGCTTCGATATCAGCACTGCCACGATTTTCAGCAATATTCAAAAGGAAGTAATAGGCATCGACATCATCATCAGACGCAAGCAGTTTGTCAGCCTTCGCTTCGTAGATAGGAAGGTTCTCTTGAATCCATTGATCTGTCGGCTGCTGAGGAATGCCGTAGCGTTGGTGCAATTCTGCGTTTGTTGGTGGGATATCTTTGGTTGAGGAACACCCAGCCAAAATAGCTAACCCTACAAGTACTACTAATTGCTTTTTAATCATCTGCTTACCCATTGAATTGTTGCTCCAACCATTGTTCATCAATGGTGTCGATTGTCCGGCCATCACTGTTGCTTAAAAGCTTACGAGTAATGACTGTTGTCCAGTTATTAACAAGAGACATGTCAGACTGAGCCTGATGCAAAGCCTCTTTGTCTCCCTGCATGTTGTTAGCGGTTACTGCCTGTGCTTGGCGCTTTAAAGCATCAAGTGCCAAATAGGCAGCATCGGGCAATGTTCTTTCCATACAACTCTCCTGATACCAAATAATGATGCTGTGTATTTTATCTGGTCACTCAATCATCTCTGACGCCTCAAACTGCCCAAAATGGACAGGAGGGGAGATATGAGAAGACAAAAGGGTCTGCGAGCATATACGCACGGAAAAAGCGCAGGTAAATAAGAACCAGATGATAAGTAGTGCCTTTAAAAAATTATTTGGTGGGCGCGGTGAGAAAAAAGTAGAGGTAGTAGCTTCCCAGGTTAGGGATTTAGCTGACGAAGAGATACCTCGATACCCGCCGTTTGCCAAAGGGCTACCAATGGCCCCAGTCGATAAAGTGTTGCAGACACAGAACGAACTTATTCAAAAAATCAGGAGCACTTTAGGTTTTACTCAAGAAGAGTACGACCGTTTAGTCATGCCTGTAATTGGCCGTTACGCGGCGTTTGTTCATTTATTACCAGCATCCGAAGCTCATCATCATCGGGGAGCTGGTGGATTGTTTCGTCATGGGCTGGAGGTTGCCTTTTGGGCGACACAGGCATCTGAGTCAGTTATTTTCTCAATTTCAGGCTCCCCTCGTGAACGAAGAAACAATGAGCCGCGATGGCGTTTGGCATGTTGTTTCTCAGGGTTATTGCATGACGTTGGTAAGCCATTGTCTGATGTTGTGATCACAAACAGCGATGGTAGTAAAACGTGGAACCCATATTCAGAAACTCTGGTTGACTGGGCTAAGCGCCATAATGTGAGTCGTTATTTTCTTCGTTGGAGAGATAGAGAACACAAACGGCACGAGCAATTTTCGCTGCTGACCGTCGAACGAATTTTGACTCCAGAGGCTTTGGAGTTTCTAGCTGATCCCGGTAAAGACATTGTTGAATCCATGCTACAGGCAATATCAGGTCTTAGAATCAATGACCCGGTAACAAAGTTAATGCTTAAAGCTGATGGTGAAAGTGTTTCTCGTGACCTCAAACAGAATCGCCTAGATGTCGATGAGTTTGCTTACGGTGTTCCTGTTGAGCGTTATGTATTTGATGCTTTACGTCGATTGGTTAAAACGGGCAAATGGAAAGTCAATGAGCCTGGCGCGAAGGTGTGGCATTTACATCAGGGTGTGTTCATTACATGGAAGCAGGGAGCCAGTGATATTTATGACTTGTTAACGGAAGATAAAATTCCTGGCATTCCTCGTGATCCAGATACCTTGGCTGATATTTTAATTGAGCGTGGTTTTGCTCTGAAAAACGTATTACCAGAGCATGGCAAAGATGTTTTCTATCGTTATTGGGAAGTTATCCCTGAATTACCTCAAGAAGGGGAAGAAGTCACAGGGAAAATCAAAATGCAGATGCTGCGTCTTGAATCGTCGGAGTTGGTTTTTACCACTGAACCGCCTGCGGCCATCGCGGGTGAAGTTATTGGCGATGAGGACGAACAGGAACTTGATGCCAGTGAGCTTGATGACGATGCACCGGAAGATGGAGATGAGAACTCTGATTCGCTCACCGCTACACCAGAGCCTATTGGTTCTCTTGATGATGGATTCGAAATTCCAGATTTTATGGCAGCACCGCCCTCAACGGACTCTCAATCATCGGAACCGAAAGGTGGCACTTCCACCGATACCAAAACAAGCAAGAATGACGATAAAGCTGATGCCCCAAAAGAACCATCAGCACAAGAAATCGCTCAAACCGCAGCACCATTAGCATTAGACGATCCATTGAAAGGGCTGAAAGATGCTGGTGGGGCATTAGGAGTTTGCGATTTTCCATTCGATGCATTTGGGCTCAATACCGAGCCTGATACAACACAAAAAGACAAAGCTGAAACGCCAAATGTTCCAACAGAACAAAGCGAAGAAGACACATCTTTACCCGGCATAGACAACATTCGCTCGGGCAAGAAGCGTCAGCCTAAAGCATCCGCAAACACGGCAGCATCCTTGTCACCGAATGAGTTTTTTGGCCCTGAACCGAGCGCAATATTTGATGCCCCACCAATGCCGCCAGAGGATATGTTTGCACCAATAGATGCTGTCCCTTTGGATGCCTATGACTACTCCCATGAGATGGAAGAGCGTGAAGAGTTTGTTCCAACAGAACATTTCCAAGATGCAGAGACATATTCTTTCAGCCAGCAGGATAAATCGAGTGATGTTGATGTGCGTGGTCATTTGGAGAATGTTCTAAGTGGATACGGCGCGGCAGAAAGTATTTTAAAAGAAGCCATTATTCCTGTGCTGGATGGACACAAAACATTAGGTGAAGTGCTTTGCTTTATGAAGAAAAAAGCAGTGATCCTTTATCCAGAAGGTGCCCGAGCGCTTGGGGCTCCAGCCGAAGTCTTGAACACGTTATTTGACGCTGGCGCTATCGTGCCTGACCCAGTTCATCCAAACCGGAAGGTTCATGATTTTAGTGGCATTAAAGGGTTGTTACTTTCTTCTGATATCTCAGATGTTATCAAAGCTGCGATAGAACAAGCTGAGAAAGACTTTGACCCAATTCGTGAAGTTAGTGCGCTAAATGATAAACGCCAATCTGGCAAGAAAGCTGAAAAGGCACACTCAGAAAAGAAAGTTAAGAGCCAGAAAACCAACCAATCTACGCCGAAAAAGCCTAAACCTGCAATGGATATTTCAGCATTACTGCCCGGAGAGCAAACAGGTGGCCGCTCATCTGAGAATAAAAGAATCGCACAACAAACGGCACAAGGTAAGAAGGGCACAGCAGCTAAAACTCAAACCGAACAGCACAAAAATGAGAGTGAAAACAGTGCTTCTAATGAGGAAAAGCAAAATGTGTCACGTTTACCTAAGCGCCAAAAACCAAAGACAACGGTAAATAAACCACCAAAAGAAACGCGGCCAGTGAGTCTGGATTTCGATTCTGATTTAGAACTGCCAATGACAAAAGTGGTCGGGCAAATAGATCTAGAAGACGAGGAACCTAAAAAGCCTCAGAAGGCGAAAGAAATTAGTGATGAGGACTTTTTACCTCCTCAGTCTGACATTGATGCAGAGGAGGCCATTAGGCTTCTGAAAGAAATGATAAAAAACCAAAAAGGACGATGGTTAGTCGGTCCGGTCATTAAGGAGGATGGGTGTTTGGTAACAAGCGATAAGGCTCTGGAGAAAGTAACTGGTGAGTGTACGAATCTTAGCAAATCTATGCTGAGAGCATTACTCGCTAGTGGGCAACGACGCCCAAGAATGACTATTCGCCAGGGGAATTTAAGGTTAGAGGTGGAGTAAAGATAGATGAGCATGGATTATGACCCACTTGGGTATGAAATGCCGTGGAGGCCAAATTTTGAAGGTCGTGCAGCGCTAGGGTGGGCAGCTGCCAGCGGTGTGGCCTTGACGGTTAATCAAATGGCAGAGTCAATGCCTCCGGAACCGTTTTATTGGATGACTGGTATTTGTGGTGTTATGGCAATGTCCCGAATCCCAAAAGCCATGATGTTACATCGTCTCCAGAAGCATCTATTTGGTCGTGAACTGGAATTTATCTCTTTAAAAGAGCTAGAAAAAATGATGGCTGGCTCAGAAGATGATATGTGGCTTGGTCATGGTTTTGTATGGGAAAAGCGTCATGCTCAGCGTGTATTTGAAATCATCAAACGTGACTGGCACACCTTTACTGCTCAAGAGCCTTTAATCAAGAAGACGGTTCGCGTCCTTAAAGGCAAAAAGAAAGAAGATCCAATGGGGCAAACATGGATTCACGGTGTTGAACCAAAAGAAGAGAAGTTGATGCAACCGTTGAAGCATACAGAAGGCCACACGCTTATTGTAGGTACAACAGGTTCAGGCAAGACTCGTATGTTCGACATTATGATCACGCAAGCTATCTTGCGCAATGAAGCAGTGATCATTATCGACCCTAAGGGTGATAAAGAAATGAGGGACAATGCAAGGAGAGCTTGCGAAGCTATGGGCCATCCAGAGCGATTTGTTTCCTTTCACCCTGCGTTCCCAGATGAATCCGTGCGATTGGACCCTTTACGTAACTTTAGCCGTGTGACGGAGATTGCGAGCCGTTTGGCCGCGTTGATACCTTCGGAGGCAGGTGCAGATCCATTCAAATCATTTGGTTGGCAAGCACTGAACAATATCGCTCAAGGTCTTGTACTGACTTATGAACGTCCTAGCATTGTTCTGTTGAAACGATTTTTGGAAGGTGGTGCCGCAGGTCTGGTTATCAAAGCCGTACAGGCTTATTCAGCACGAGTTATGGAAGACTGGGAATCAAAAGCAGCACCATATTTGGAAAAAGTGAAAAATGGCAATAGAGAAAAGCAAGCCTTTGCCATGATGAAGTTCTACCAAGATGTTATTCAACCAGAGTTCCCTCACTCAGATTTGGAAGGCTTATTGTCGATGTTCCAACATGACTCGGCACACTTCGGGAAAATGGTTGCTTCACTGCTTCCTATCATGAACATGCTTACCTCGGGTGATTTAGGAAAGATGCTGTCTCCCGATTCAAGCGATGTCGATGATTCCAGGCCAATAAGTGACTCAGCCAAAATAATAAACAATGGCATGGTTGCATACATTGGTCTGGATAGTTTGACCGACAGTATGGTTGGTTCTGCAATCGGCTCTCTTTTCTTATCTGACTTAACAGCTGTTGCTGGTGATAGATACAACTTTGGTGTCAACAATAAGCCCGTCAATATCTTTGTGGACGAAGCCGCAGAGGTGATCAATGACCCATTCATTCAGCTTCTCAACAAAGGTCGTGGCGCGAAACTTCGACTATTTGTTGCAACACAAACATTCGCTGACTTTGCCGCTCGGATGGGGAGTAAAGATAAAGCACTACAGGTTCTGGGAAACATTAACAACACATTCTCATTGCGTGTAATTGATCCTGAAACACAAAAGTTCATTACAGACAACTTACCGAAAACACGTTTGAACTACGTCATGAGAACGCAGGGCCAAAATACGGACGGTGAGCAGCCGATTATGCATGGGGGCAACCAAGGGGAACGGCTTATGGAAGAAGAAGCTGAATTGTTCTCTACGCAACTCCTGGGGATGCTGCCCAACCTTGAGTACATAGCCAAAATCTCTGGGGGGAAGATAGTCAAGGGACGGCTACCTATCTTGACATCTTAATGGCGAAATATGAGTGCGAATAAGTATAAAAATTATGAGGTTACTAGAGTGGTTGATGTGAATCCGCACAAGAAAGTACTAAGCGTGATCCGAAAGCGTGATCGAAAAAATGCACACACACTGGCACTGCTGTTTTTTGATTGGCCTGCAACCAATGATGTGATTGAGCAACTATGTTGTTTCATCACTGATGGGATCAAATCGGATAAGGAGCCAGTGATTTATCCGATTTTGGAAGAGGCATTAGATAAATATAGCGGTGTAGTGTTCCATGCGAACAAACGTAAGTACGAGGACCCGGTAAGACTAGGGGTTTTCTTGGAAACCATCATCACTGAAACAGCTAAAGCGCTAGAAATTGAGATTGAAGATTCACTAGGTAACAAGTGGTCTGTGGAGAAAGGTGAGCCTTTTTCTCACTGGCTTGCAGACCATAAAGGTGAATTATTCATTGTTCCACATCAACATCAGAATGAATGCAAACTTCGCAAGGCTTTGTATCAGTTAGTCGCTAGCGAAAGTGTAAAAACAGTATTAAGGAGAACCAATTATGAAGAAGCCGTTGTGGCTGGTCGCTTGGTTGCTAGTCATTGAAGTCTTGGTGATTCTTTTGCTAGTACCTGGTGATTGGACAGATAAAACAATTCAGCGTGAATCAGAGCTGGTGGAGCAGAACTTAGGCTATGAAGCTAGACAGTGGATTAGTGATACAGCTGGGGACTGGTACAAAACTAGTGTGCTTGATTCTGGCTTTTATGCTGCTATGTATCACACGTTAATTCCAACAGAAGAGGAACGTAGAAAGTCGAAAGGAATGGAGAATATGGGCCAAGCATGGTTCGTTTGGGTGGAGGGGCGAATTGAAGCCTTTACCAATGTAATTTACCAGTTCTACACGCGGTTAGCACTTTTGTCCTCCTGGGCACCGTATCTGCTCATCTTGTTCATCCCGGCGGTTTATGACGGTTTGATGAGTTGGAAGATCAAACGAACCAACTTTGACTATGCGAGCCCTGTTGTCCACCGATATAGCATTCGAGGAACGTTCTTCCTAAGCATGGGGCTGTTTATTACCTTTTTTGCTCCCATAGCTCTAAATCCAATTGTAATCCCCGCTGTGATGATGCTCTGTTGTGTGTTGTTGGGACTTGCATTCGGCAATTTACAAAAACGAGTTTAACCAAAGGATATTCAATATGAAAAAGACTGCTCTAACAATCATTGCCGCATTCATGCTTGCAGGTCCAGCAGTGGCGAAGACAGATAAACCCTATACGGAGGAAGTGGAAACTTTCTTTGAGACCTTCGAACTGATGTGTGAAAGTTGCGCCGAAGTTTCGGAGTTTATGGTTCAGACACTAGAAGAGAAGTGCGATCAACCGATAACCATAGAAAATATTCAGAATGTAACGAAAACACATCCTCTCTATGCATTTCTTCTGGCTATGGGGAACATGAACCCAGATGGAAAACCTCTTAGCTTTCAGTCTGCCGCTGACAACGTGGACTGTAACGATGGAATGAAGTGGGTAGAAAAGACCCAAAGCGCGATGAAAGCAGCATATCAAGAGCAGAAGAAGCAAGCGCAAAACGGATAAGTCACATTACATTGCAAAGGCGGCCATTTGTTGGCCGCTTTTTTGTGTCACTCACTTTCACATGTGAAAGTCTTAATGCTTCCCAAATGGACAAATACAGCGCTGTGAAATGAGCACGAGATCAGGTGAGAATAAAGAAAAATTAAATAGCAATCAGTTGGAGGTTATATGTCTTCTCATACACATACAGCAAATAGCTCTGAACGCTCTGGAGCATCATGGGGCGTAGGGCAAATTATCCTTTGGCAGTTAATCTTTGCCGTAGGTTTCTTTTTTGGTATTCAGTATGGCGATCTTGTTCGCTTGTTTTAACCTTTCACATTACCCGCTCTAAAAACGGCTTTATGCCGTTTCTCTCTTTATAAGACCACTTTTCGCCCAAGTTGCCCAAAAAGGGCGTTAGCCCGTGGCGTGTTTGTTGAAAAAATCTTCCAGAATTGGCGACATTGGAAATTGGAAGAGATATGGAATGAAGCCCGTCAAAATCCCACGTCGTATAGACGAACCGCCGCACATGCTGCTCTGGAGTGCAGATGAGCTGGCTCCTATGCTTCTTGGCCTTGTCATCGGAGTGATGATGGGCAAAGCCTTGATTTTTTTCTTAATCGGCTTGGCCGTGACCAATTTATATCGTCGATTTCGTGATAACCACCCTGATGGCTACATGCTTCACATGCTGTATTGGGGGGGATTCATCGCAACAAAAGCAAAATCTTTGAAAAACCCATTTATCCGGAGGTATTTCCCTTGAATTTAAAGGTGTATTTAAAAACCTGGGAGGGCACTCAGGCTGAAAATAAATGGGGGCGAGTCTTCGTCCTCGGTCTGATCTTCACCGTCTTGCTGCTAGCTGTGAAGTTGTTTAGCAAAGAGACCATTGTGACCGTTCAGCCTTGGACTTTGAATGAAGAAGCTTGGGTATCACAAAAAAATGCCTCTCAATCATACAAAGAGGCGTGGGGATGGGCTCTTGGAACGCTGATGGGTAACGTAACTCCCGGCAACGTTAACTTCATCAAAGAACGTATGGAGCCAATTCTAGCACCGACTATTTATCAAGAGTTTATTGATGCACTTGAAATCCAAGCGCAAGAGATTCAAGCAGACCGAATCACTATGCGATTCGAACCTCGTTTCGTCGAATACGAAGAAACGACTGACAAGGTTTTTGTGTATGGGCACTCCTTTGTTAAGGGGGCTGCTTTTGACGCAAAAGAGCAACGTACAGACAGAACATACGAGTTTGAGCTCCGCGTTTCGAACTATATGCCTGTCCTTGATTATATGACCACGTATGAAGGTCGCCCTCGAACGAAGAGTGTTTTAGACAAATTAGAACGTAAAGAAGAGAGCCGGAGAAAGCGTAATGAAGGTTAATTCGATTGTTTTGGCGCTTTCAATTGCGCTTGGTGTTTCAAGTGCAGTGAATGCATCAGATGATGAAATACCAGTTGTTCCTGTCAGTGTTATGAAGAACAACGTTCCAGCCCCCGTAATCCCTGATTCAGTAGCAAAACAAAGAGCTACAACTACTCAGGCCAATAGCTCGAATTTGGCTGGTGGTTACACTGAAAACTCACAACTGGTTATGGAGCCTGGGGTTAATCAGATCATCCCTATTGCTATCGGTCATCCCAACCGAATCGTTACTCCATTTGGTAAGCCGGAAGTGACGTCAACATCCTTACAGCCGGGGCAAAATAAAGGTGAATGTGGGGAAATATGCATCAAAGAGAATGTTATCTATGTGGCTACGGCAAAAGAATACCCAGTAACCATGTTCATTACAGAAAAGGGCTCAGAAGCTCGTGCGCTGAGTTTAACAATGGTTCCTCAAAGAATCCCACCTCGTGAAGTGTTTTTGAAGCTCGACAATAACAGCTTAATACCTGGCATGTTTGCAAACAACAAAGCTAAAAGCTGGGAGCAAAGTCAGCCATATATCGAAACACTTCGAACAGTATTCAGAAAACTGGCTCTTGGTGAAATCCCTAATGGCTACTCCATGAATCGAACTCCAAGCAATGTTCAATTACCTCAGTGTGCGCAGCCTGGTATTTCAGTCAATTTTGCAAATGGACAAATGATGATGGGGCATCATTTGACTGTATTTGTAGGTATTGCTCGAAACGTCACAAGTGAACCTATTGAGTTCAAAGAGCAATCTTGCGGAAACTGGAGTGTTGCTGGTGTGACTTCATGGCCGCATAAGGTTCTTGAGCCAGGTCAGAAAACCGAAGTGTACGTGGCAGTAAAACAGCGCGAGAAAACCGAATCGGCTACTCGTCGTCCTTCACTGTTGAGCGGAGGAATGTAAACGATGATTAATATGAATTGGTGGAACGAGCTCGATCCAAACAAAAAGCGTTGGGTTGCTGTTGCAGGTGGTGTTTTCGTTCTGTTTGTGGCTGTGAGTCTTTTTTCTGATGAAGGTACAAGTGACTCCAGCAATAAAAGTCGTAAAGAAACCATCCGTCACGTATTAACTGACAAGGGCACTCGTGAAGCGGGTATGGATGCATTGGTTGGCAATCTTAAAACAACGAAAGCTGAACAAGAACAACTGCGACGTGAACTGGACAAAGTAAAACGTGAACTGGAGAACACTAAGTCGAAGGCTGGTGCATCAGTTGATATAGGTAAGGAACTCGAACAGCTGAAACGCGATGTTAAGGAGCTTTCTCAAGAAAATAGAAACTTAGCGCGAGATTTAGAAAAAGCTCAGAAAGACGCTGAAAAACGTTCAGGGAAGCCTACAGCTGGTGGCGCTGAAACTGGTTTGACAGAGGAACAGGGCGCTCAACAAGCTGGTGGATACACCTCTACCGAAAAGCTTGATTACAAGGACCCTAATGAGTTCTTTAAGAAAGCTCCACTACCAGCTAACTCTCACAGCAAACCAACGGGTAAGGAATCGGATAGATCAGGTAAACCTACCGCTCAACCGGGCATTCGAATTGTTAACTACACAGAATACAACGAAGCAGAAGAGAAAGCGGCGGAAGAGCAGGAGGACCAAGACAACTCTATCTACTTACCTGCGGGTTCAATTCTTACTGGTGTAACGATCACTGGTATGGATGCTCCTACCGCAAAGGGAGCAAGAAAAGACCCTTTCCCAGCAACAATTCGACTCCAGAAGGAAGCTATTTTACCTAACCGATTCAGAGCCGATGTTCGTGAGTGTTTCTTGATTGTATCCGGTTACGGCGATCTGAGCTCAGAAAGGGCATATCTACGAGGCGAGGTTATTTCCTGTGTTCGTGAAGACGGCGGCGTAATTGAGTCTCGCTTGGACGGATATGCAGTGGGTGAAGATGGTAAAGCTGGTGTACGTGGCCGCTTAGTATCTAAACAAGGTGCAATGATAGCCAAATCTTTGACGGCTGGTTTCTTGAGTGGCTTTGCTCAAGCGCTTGATACAAACCCAGTTCCAGTTATCAACACTAATCCAACAGACACACCTGTATATCAACACGTGTTCAATGAAAACACTATGCAGAGTGGTATATCAAAAGGCGCATCAAGTGCGATGGAGAAGGTTGCTCAGTTTTATCTTGATATGGCTGAGGGAATGTTCCCTGTAATAGAGGTCGATGCAGGTCGTCAAATTGACGTAATTATCACCAAGGGGCAGCAACTAAAACTTAAATCGCAGGGGACAAAATAATGACGAAAAAAACACAAAAGCTGACCAGAAAGGGCAGTTTCACAGGGGGCTTTCCAATGGTTAAGCCCATAAAATCTACAGTGTCGATGATTTTGGGCAGCGCTTTATTGCTATCAGGCTGTACCTCAATCGGCAGTGATGAGTATAGCTGTTCAGGTATTCCTGATGGTGTTCAGTGTATGTCAGCGCGAGATGTCTATGCGGCGACAAACGATGGCAATATCCCACGCTCAGTAAAGCCTGGAGAAGAGCCTGTTTCTGTTCCAGGAGAGATAGCCAACTCATCATCGACGGGAGATTCAGTGATAGACAATTACGTCACACCGCGCCTCCCGAATCGTCCGGTGCCTATTCGTACTCCAGCACAGGTCATGCGCATATGGGTAGCCCCTTGGGAGGATACCAATGGTGACTTGATTGTGACTGGGTACGTTTACACCGAAATAGAACCGCGCAAGTGGGTAATTGGGGAAGGGACTCAACAAGATGTACCTATGCTCAAACCCTTGCAAACGATAAAACCCAAAGCTAATTCAGAAACTAAATAGGAGAACTTAGCAAAATGAACGTCACATCCACATCAAACAATAAAGTCAACCTTTTGTTCTGGGTGGCGTTGGCTCTGGTGATCAGTTTTATGTTTGCCAATCAAGCCCACGCTGGTACAGGCGGTACAGAATTTGATGATATCTGGACCACCATTACTGACTGGACTCAAGGTACGCTTGGCCGAATCATCGCAGGTGCAATGATCTTGGTAGGCATCGTTGGTGGCATCGCTCGTCAAAGCTTGATGGCATTTGCGATGGGTATCGGCGGCGGTGTCGGCTTGTACAACAGCCCTACCGTTGTTGAATCTATCATGACAGCAACTCTTGAAACTGCTGACAAAGTTGCCCCAGTTGCAATTCAACTAAGCAACGGATTAGGTATGTGATTTCATACGTAACAGTACTTTGTAAGTACTTGATATAACGGGCAGTTGAATATCTCAACTGCCTTTTTTAAGATTGAAAATCAGGAAAAAAATCATGGAAATCACAAATAAGGCTAACAATAAAGCCAATCTTCTTTTCTACGTCGGTTTAGTAATGATCGTTGGACTTATGTTTGCGAACCAAGCTCACGCTGGTACTGGTGGTACAGAGTTCGATGACATTTGGACCACCATCACCGACTGGACTCAAGGTACACTGGGTCGCATCATTGCTGGTTCAATGATTTTGGTAGGTATCGTTGGTGGTATCGCTCGTCAAAGTATCATGGCATTCGCAATGGGTATCGGCGGTGGTGTTGGTCTATACAACAGCCCTACGGTTGTAGAAGCGATTATGACAGCTACATTAGAGTCAGCTGAAAAAATTGCTCCAGCAGCTATTCAGTTCAGTAACGGCTTAGGGCTATAAGGTCTCAATACTCACTTTAACCCCTCCTTTTATACTTGGCATTTTTGGTTTCAGTCGTCAGAAAATGCCAAGTGATTTCCCTCCCAGAAAAACGCTTTAAAAACGCTCAAATTGGGCAGTTACACAGTCTGTGTATAGCCGATTACTCCAGTAACCTCCTGTATTGGGTTCTTGTAACCCTATTCAATAGCTATTGGAGAAAACATTATGAATAAGTTCAAGCTAAGGCTACCAGTCTTGCTTGGTGCGATGGCCGCAATTGCTGCACCATTAGCTCAAGCGGAATTGTTAGAATACAGCTTTAATACACCTGATGGTGCAGAACGCACATTATCTCCAAGCACCGTTTACGCCAACCCAACAGGGAACATAAAGTTCGCGTTGAGTGCAGGGATCGACCGTAAGGTTAAAATCTCTATCGTAAGGCCAGACGGTTCAGTGGTGAATTCGGCTACGAGTCACCTGCTTGGAGGCGCAGACCGTATTACAGTTAATGGAAAGTCCTATTATGGTGCGGAGTTAGAACTAGCCGCTCCGGGGGAGGGCGAGTACTCATTTAAGGCAGAAATTCTTACGTCTGTTGGAGATTCTGTTCAAACAGATACATACCCAATTATTGTAGATATCACACCTCCTGTTATTTCTGGGGAGATTCAGTGGGTCAGAAGTGGTTTTAGTATGGGTAGTATTGATGTCTTTAACCACGGTTATGCGGGTAAAGAGTTGAGATTGGAAGGGATTGATGATGATAGCGGTATATCGTCAGCAAAATTCTTTACCATCGACTCTTCTGGGCAAAAACGAGAAACGAACGCATCCTTGGATACAGTTCAGGGAGTGGCATCTTTACCTGTCGGCAGTGCAGTCAGTAGCTCGATGGCTCCTGAAAATCAAGCAGAGTATACTCTTGGTTTTTCAATCAGTGACGAAGCAGGAAACCAGACAGAAATCAGTAGAGTTTCAACGATTGATAAGGTTGTTCCCCAGGTCTGGACGGAAGTATTCGATAGTTCCGAAGGCATTTGGAAACCCTACACATCGGGTATGAATGTTTATGAAAACCCTGTTCAAATTCGTTACAAACGAAGAAAGCAGGAACATACTGCATTTAATGGAACAAAATATGGATGGGGAGATACAACCTATGATTCGGAAGATAATGAATTTATTTACCGAAATGTAAGTTTAAACTACCCTCAAAAATACTCATATTTCCATTTCTTCACCCAAGCTGGTGGTTACTCAACACATCGTTACGCAGATTTTAATTTTAATCTAGCTGGTGGGGCTTCTCTTGGTCCTAAACCAATAAAGCTTGAATATCATCTAAGTGATGGTGGGTGGGTCTCAAGTGAAAGACCACGCTACTCTCACCCTTACGTGGTGGATAAGGTCCGTATACATTCAGAAGCAAGGCCATATAACCAGAAAGCTTGGCTTAGTGGTTTTGGAGCTTGTGTGATCCCTGCAAATGAAACGTTTTGTGAGGCTGAGGTCAATGTAAGTAGGACATCAGGGCGAGGATACAGCCCAATTCAGTATTATGTAGCAAAAGAAGATGGATCATTTTCAGTGCATGGTGGGTATCTGTACACATTTTGGGATATGAATCCACCAACAATAGATAATGTCTCTGTTGATAAAACATTAGGCCAAATGACAGTACGGGTTATTGATAATGATAGAGTCAATAACTGGCAGATAAGTCATTGGGACACTAATGTGTTTAAAGCATATGCTGATAATGGTGAAGAACGGATCGAGCTGCCGCGTTCATCGTACACTTCACCTGACTATAAAACTAAAATTGCGACGTTTGATTTTGCTAGTCTGACCGATGGTAACTATTCCCTGTCTGCCGAAGCGATAGATACCTATGGGAACAGTGCTACGCAAAGTTATGGTGAGCAAATCTTAGTCGATAACACGCCACCAACGTTATCTGTCAATGTTACTGATGATGTCCAGTCTTTGGATGACGTTGTTATCAATCTTTCTGATAACTTAGA
Organism: Vibrio sp. 661; assembly: GCF_033339315.1. Lineage (NCBI taxonomy): Bacteria > Pseudomonadati > Pseudomonadota > Gammaproteobacteria > Vibrionales > Vibrionaceae > Vibrio > Vibrio sp. 661. The sequence continues at coordinate 101,200 of NZ_JAWOUJ010000010.1, forward strand.
CAGTACACCGAAGGTAACGTCGATTGCTTTAGTCGGCGGTCCGGCGGATGAATCTGTTCAATTGTCATGGCGTGAAGAGTCAAATGGTCGATTCCGTTTGGAATACCCTGTGATGTTCCCTTCGCTGGCAGAAGGTGAGAGTTATACTCTTACCGTAAAGGCTGTAGATAACCAGAGTAACGAAGCGACAAAAGCCGTAGTGTTTAACTATAAACCTCGTGAAATTACGCTTTCAGGCGGATTTAACGGCAATATGGCTATTCCGGCAGTTCCGTATGAGTTTACCTATGCAGACGGTAAGAACATCATCGAAACTGAACCTCTAACGTTAAGTGATGGTTCGGTCGTAACTGGCTCATACGACGTAATGGTGACATTGCGAAGTGATGCTCAAATTCCTTTGGTGGTAAACGGTATTCGAGTTGAACCAGGCCAAACTGCTGACATTATGAAAAATCATAGCTTTGCTTCTACTGGAGGACGATTAAGTATTCCAGTTCGAGCTGTTGATGGTGCAGATGCTGGCACAGCAAGCCTTTTGGTTATGACTACAGCGCCTAACTCACCAGTTTTGGTAGCCAATATCAAAACATGGAAAGCGAGTGAAAGCTTAACGGCCAATACCTGGGAAGTTCGACAAGTCATCGACAACTTCAATGTCCAAGTCTCTGCCGACTCAGGTGTACCATGTCGCTATTCGACGAACCTGCAAGAAGCTCAATCATCAGATCCTATCAAAGACCCTGTATGTTTTGTTGAGTGGGAGCAGATTCCAGATGAAGCCGAAGTGGTAAACAGTAATCGAGTTGCTGGTATATCTGGTCAAGCATTGCAGATCGGTGAACAGGATGTCACTTATGGTGTATATCTGTTTAACGGCGAAGATAAGGTAAAAATCGGCGGCGGTAACAGAAAGCTAAATGTGGTCTCTGCTTTGGGTTCAGTAACTTACTTACCAGAGTCAGATATTGCTCAAGTAGACCGTGTTATCCAGAACTTAAATGTTCAGTTACGACAAACCTCAGGTCCAAGCTGTATCCTGACGATGGATGCTGAAAAAGCCAAGCAAGATGAGAGTGGACGTGTATCCGAAGCGGCGCACAGAAGCTGCTTATTTGAGTGGAAAGAAGTTCCAGAAGGGCTGCTACAAGATACTCGATACGACACACCAACACTAATTGGTTCATTGGCAGAAAAAGCAACGGTTCCTTTAAGTTGGCGCGTTAGCATTTTCTCTCGTAGTGGAGCTCGTGTAGCGTTAGCGGATGAGACCTTTAACATCGAGGTTGTTGACCCAGCGGTTCCTCAAGTTGATCTGATGACCGATTATCACTTCAAGGACAACATCTACATCGTTCCTATGACTGGTGATTATTTCGGTGATGTCCAAGTGAATGCGAAGCCATCAGACTTGAGGGTTTCTATATCTAGGAACAATGAAACACTTGAGTCAGAAGTGCATTCATCCGGTATGGGTACAGCGATGAAGGTGAATCGTCGTATTCGAACAGATGACCGCAAACTGTGGGAAGAAGTAACTTACCAAGTTGACTCTTCATATGAAAAAGTACCTGAAATTAAGAGCACTAAAGAATATCGACTGATTGCAATGCCAAGCAAAGGTATTCGTCCAATGCTGTCAATGGATGGTAATACTGTTCTCGATATCCAAACGCTGAACGTAAAAGTCGATATACGCGATTTGTACCGTGGGAACGACGAATATGATGAAGCAACTATGGGGCAGTGGAAGGTTCGTCTGTCTCGTCAGATCTCTCCAGGAGAGATTGAACCAATGTCAGAATGGGTGGATGCAGAAAACGGTTCAGCTGAAATAGCAGTTGAAATGTCGAAAGTAGACTCTAGCTACATTCGATTTACCGCAGAAGCGAAGCTTGTTAGCCCAGTTGAAGGATATGAACGTATCGAGGCATCTCCAAGCCCAATTTTTGCTACGGTTCTTCGTGGTAACAAAATTGATGGTGAGGTTACAACTCGTCGTTTATCAGGTGCAGCTCCTTTCAATGCCGCTTTTAAGTTAGGTATTGTCGATCGGCTTGATTATCGTTCAGTTGGAGATGTCTTCTGGGAAGTGAGTAATGACGATGGTCAGACATGGAATGAACATGCTACAGAAGAGCGTAGAAAGTACAGTTTCGTAGAGAGTTTCGGTGTTGGTAAATATCTAGTTCGAGCTAAAGTTGTAAACGTAAACTCGGGCTTAGAAAAGTACACTGAAAATGTAGAAATTGTTTCGTATGAAGCGCTTGAAGTTGATGTTCCTGGTCCTGATACGCTCTTGGTGGGTAGTTCTTCTGAATACTCAGCGACCATTATGGATGGCGAGAACGCATTTGATGCAAGTAAAGCTGTGATTGAGTGGTCAGAAGATGGTGGTAAGACTTACACTACTGCGGCTCCACGTATCACGCTAACCAGAGAAGAACCACAACGAGTTAAGCTAATTGCTCGTGTACGTTCGACGATGGCTCCAGAAGATGATGCGTATGCGTATAGCCAGGCCAAGAAAACCGTAGAGTTTAAAGCTGTTAAAGCTCCGCGTATTCGTATTGATGGACCTCGTTTAGTAGAGAAAGACTTTACTTACAAACTAACCGCAGATACTCGACTGCCTTATCGAGATTTGGATGCCGAAGTTAAGGGTTTCTTCACGCTTCCTGATGGAACCATTATTGAAGGCAACACTGCTGAGTACGTTCCAAATCAAGCAGACTTGGATCAAGCTCGTGTTGAAATCAAATACACAGCATGGATCGACGGTTACAAGGAGTCTTCTACATCGGAAACGGTATACAAAGCTCGCGTATGGCAATATGTCTGGCCTGAGTTTGCACTCAGCTACAGAGCAAATGCAGATGTAGCACCAGCTATTGTTAGCGCTTCTGTTCGTCCTGTTGGATTCCGAGGCAAGCTTGAAGAGCCTACCTACGAATGGATCTTACCGGAAGGTGCAAAGCTTAAAGATCAACGAGACACGTCTCGCTCTTTTGAAATCACAGAGCCGGGCGAGCACCTTGTGAAGGTCATTGTGCGCGATGCTCGTGGTAACGAAGCAGAAGCTCAGTTAGCGATAACGGTAGGTCAAGCTGAAAACTATAAGGTAGAACTAGAATACTCAGGTTCAAATAAGCTAGATCGTGAACCTCTGGATGTTTTGGTTCGTCCATATATTGAAGGTGGACACCCAAGAGACCGAATTAATGTGATGCAGTACACCGTTAATGGGAAGTCTCTTGAAGACACTGGTCGTTATGGAAGAATGACGCTTGACGCGGGAGAACACACAATTAACTTCCGTATTAAGTCTGAAATGGGCAAAGAAGTGGAGAAAGAGTTGAAGATAAAAGTTATCGAAAACCAAGCTCCGGTTTGTTCTATCGACCACAGAGAAAGTACATTCGCATGGCTTGTGTATGCCTCATGTGATGATGTCGATGGTCGTGTAAAAGGATTTGAATGGACGCTTAATGGTGAACCTGTTGCCTCTTCATCACGAAGATTGACGATCAGCAAACGCAGCTATGATGCAATGCCAGAAGTTACTTTGACTGGTATAGATGATGCTGGTGGTCGCAGTGATCCTGTGACCCTTCAATAAAAGTATGACTATCTAAACCAAGCCCGGCACTCGCCGGGCTTTTTTGTCTCTCCGCTCTAATTGACCAAACAGGGCAACTACAGATGCAGGCTTGTATCCATATCCCGAATAAACTGCCAACTGATGAAAAAGTAACTGACGGTTAAAGGATAGGTATGTTGAAACAAGCAATAGCACCAGTGCTCATGCTGCTTAGTACTGTAGCAACAGCGAAAGATTTTACTGCTGCTGATGTGCAGAAAGCAGAGGCAAAGATTACTGGAATGGTTGAGTTGCCAATTTATGGCATCAATGCAGTAGAAAGTGACGGTCAAATCGTGTTTTTGTCAGAGAATGGACGCTTTGTTATTTCAGGACAAATCTACGATCTCTGGCAAAAGAAGCCTCTCAGTACGTTGACAGAAATGCGCGATGTCGCTGACCGATTTAGGCTACGTGACATGAATGTCGATATAGATGCGATGAATGTGGCAAAGCTTGGGACTGGCCCAAAAGAAGTAGTGGTCTTTGTTGACCCTCAGTGTGGTGCCTGCCACCAGCTAATGGAAGAGGCGAAAGCTCTTAAAGATGAATACACGTTTAAGTTTGTCGTGATACCTATTCTTGGTGATAAGTCAAACCGTTTAGCTCGCGCTCTGTCTTGCATAACTGACCAAGATAAAGCGTTTGAAGCGCTTAGCCAAAGAAAGCTTGGTTCCTACCCAACATCATGCAGCAGTAAACGTCATGATCTCACTCTGCTTACCGCACAGTTACTAAATATTCGAGGTGTTCCTTATTTGATTGCACCTGATGGGCGAGTCAACGCTGGCCGACCACAGAATATGGACCTGAAAACATGGCTGGAGAGCGATAAATGAACATTATTACGATAAGAAAAAAGCTCCAAGAAAAGCTTATCCCAGAGCATTTAAGAGCTGCTGGGATTGTCCCCGTGCTTGCGTACTCAGAAGATGATTACACCTTCTTGATGGATGATAAAAGCATTGGCTTTGGTTTCTACTGCCATCCTCTATGCGGGGCTGACGAAAAGATTCAAGAGCGTGTTAATGGTTTTATGAACCAGGAGTACCCGGCCAAAACCACCATGCAGTTTATCTTGTTTCGATCTCCTGACTTAAACCATGAAATGTATCGAATGATGGGGTTACGTGATGGTTACAGAGATGATCTGTTGACCTCTTCAATCGAGCAGCGAATGGAGTTTCTTCAAAAACATACGACCGAGAGAATGGTTGCCAAATGTAAGAAAGGAACATTTGATCTTGGTCTAATCCACGACCTAAAACTGTTCGTCACCGTAAAAGTGCCCATCAAACATGCCAATGAACCGTCTCAGGAAGAACTAGACTCTCTGGCAAACCTACGGACTAAAGTTGAGTCTTCACTAAGAACGATTGGTGTTCACCCTGTCCCCTTAACTGCTGTCGGTTACATCAGAACAATGAATACCATGCTCAATTGGGGGCCTGAGGCATCATGGCGAACAGATGGTTGCGATTGGGAAACAGACAAGCCCATTTGTGAGCAAATTTTTGATTACGGCACAGATTTGGAAGTTGATAAGAGCGGTCTACGTTTAGGCGATTATCACGTTAAGGTTATGTCTGCGAAGAAAATGCCCGACTCTTTCTATTTCGGTGATGCAATCACCTTTGTTGGGGATCTCAGTGGGGGCAACTCAGCTATTCGTGAAAACTACATGGTCGTGACAAACCTGTTTTTCCCAGAGGTTGAAAACACCAAGAATGCACTTGAAAGAAAACGTCAGTTTACAGTAAACCAAGCATACGGGCCTATGCTGAAATTTGTTCCAGTACTTGCTGACAAAAAGCATGACTTTGATGTTTTGTATGAGTCATTAAAAGAAGGCTCAAAACCTGTCCGTGTAAGTTACTCATTGGTGCTTTTTGCTCCTACAGCTGAACGCGCTCAAGCAGCAGCAACAGCGGCGCGTAACATCTGGCGCGAGAACCGCTTCGAGATGATGGAAGACAAATTTATCTCGTTACCAATGTTTATCAATTGCTTGCCATTCTGTACCGACCGAAAAGCCGTAAAAGATCTGTTTCGTTATAAAACCATGACCACTGAACAGGCATCAGTTCTATTACCGGTATTTGGCGAGTGGAAAGGGACTGGCACTTTCCACTCTGCATTGATTTCTCGTAACGGACAGCTAATGAGCTTGTCTTTGCATGATAGCGACACGAACAAAAACTTAGTGGTCGCAGCGGAATCTGGATCGGGTAAAAGTTTCCTTACCAACGAATTGATATTCAGTTACTTGTCTGAGGGGGCTCAAGTTTGGGTTATAGACGCAGGTAAGTCATACAAAGACCTGTGTGAACTGCTGAAAGGGGACTTTGTGCATTTCGCCGAAGGCTCCAACATTTGTTTGAACCCATTTGAACTGATCACGAACTGGAAAGAAGAAGAGGATGGTGTTGTCTCTATCGTCAAAGCTATGGCATCCGAGAAAGGCTTGTTGGATGAATACCAACTCGCAGGTTTAAAGCAAATTATGAACGAGCTCTGGGAAGTTATTGGCCGTGATATGACTGTAGACCACATCGCTGATAAGTGTTGTGAGTCTGATGAGCAACGAATTAAAGACATCGGTCAACAGCTATATGCATTCACATCAAAGGGTAGTTACGGTAGCTACTTCTCTGGTTCGAATAACGTTAACTTCCAAAACCGTTTTACAGTCCTGGAGCTTGATGAGCTACAAGGCCGCAAGCATTTACGTCAGGTTGTTTTGCTGCAAATGATTTACCAGATTCAGCAGGAAATGTTCCTCGGTGAACGTAACCGTAAAAAAGTCGTCATCATTGATGAAGCATGGGATCTGCTTAAAGAGGGTGAAGTTAGTACATTTATGGAACACCAATACCGTAAGGCAAGGAAGTACGGTGGAAGTATTGGTATTTGTACTCAGTCGATCAACGACCTGTATGAAAACCCTGTGGGTCGCGCTATTGCTGAGAACTCAGCTTCCATGTACCTACTTGGTCAGACAGAAGAGTCAGTAGAATCCGTAAAACGAAGTGGCCGTCTGTCTCTTTCCGAAGGTGGTTTCCATACCCTAAAAACTGTTCACACCATTCTAGGTGCTTATTCAGAAATCTTCATTAAATCAAAAGCTGGCATTGGTGTTGGCCGTTTGGTTGTAGGTGATTTCCAAAAACTACTTTATTCAACAGACCCGGATGACATCCGAGATATCAATAAGTATGTAGATCAGGGCTTAAATATCACTGACGCAATACGTCAAGTAATGCATCAACGTGGCATGGCCGCATAACTAAAAAGGAAAGGATGATGAACTTTAAATCAATTTTAATTGCGGCGTTGTTAGGTGCAGCTGGTGGATTTGGTGGTTCTTATTACTTCATGGTCAAAGAAACCGCAGCACTTCATGACCGATTAGCGTTAACGCCTCCAGTAGTTGTTGTGGATTTCACGAAAATTGCGAGCTCATACCCATCCGGAGCTGATGAGGCTGAGATCGAACAATTGATGCTTAAAACAAACAACGCAATCTTCAAACTCAAAGAAGCGGGGTACTTGATTATTGATGGTGCCGCTACTTTAGGTGCCCCTGAGGATATTTATTTACCTTCGGAGGTAATACTGGAATGAAGCTCATTGTTAGAAAAGAATCTTGGAAGCGATTTGCTTTAAAGGCTGCAATTGTACTTGCTCTTCTTTGGGTTGCTGGGACGTCCTTTGCGGGACGTTACCGAATCGGTTATGACCCTCAATTAGAGCGATGTTTACCTAATCATTCTGTCTACCTTATCGACCTAAAAGATAAAGAACTCCATAGAGATGCTATTTACGCCTTTTCAGCAAAGGGTATGGAGCCACTTTATGATGATGGAACAAGGATGTTAAAAGTCCTTTCCGGGATGCCAGGCGATACTGTTGAAGTCAATAAAAACTGGGAAGTTGTAGTGAACGGAGAGGTTAAACAAGTAGGGTTACAACTGGCTAATAAGTTGAATGTTCCTGCTAGTCATTTCTTTGGGAAAGGTGTTCTTCCAGAGAAACATTATTGGTTTCTCGGGGAAAGTATATCGAGTTTTGATTCACGCTATTGGGGAGCTGTAAAAGATGAGCAAATCATTGGCCGCGCATATCCGCTTTTCTAAATTGTCTGTATTAGTTGCGGCCCTCATTTCAAGTTCTGTTTTTGCTAGTAACAGTCCTCTAACTAGCGAGGATATGGCTATCATCGAGCAAGGAAGAGAGTTGGCAGAGAAGGCTCGCCAAATGGAAGAGCTTCCTGATTGGGCGAAGAATAAAAATCTAGATCAATCTCAGGTAGAAGCACGTCAGTTTTTTCAGCAATTACAAGAATCTGACCCCACGCTGAAAGCAATGGCAGAAAGACAGGCCGAAAAAAGTGTCTACACAGGGCACTCCACTCTTATTTTTGCATCTTACTCATTGGGAAAAGAAGGGCTGAAAGACGTCCTTGATACGGCATCAGGTGAAGATGATGTGGTAGTGGTTTTCCGTGGAATTCCGGATGGTATGAGCATTGGTGATGGCATCAAAGCTGTTCAAAAATTAGCAGAGCAAATGGACCCAGTGCCTAATGTCGTTATCAACTCTGTTTTGTTCCAAAAACATAATGTCACGTCAGTACCAACAATAGTCGTGCTTGAAGAAGAAACTAAGCCTGGACACGATCCCAAAGAACTCGCAAAAGTTACAGGTTTATCGACGCTGGAGTGGATAAGAAAAGAGGTGGATGCTGGTGAGTCTGGCGACTTCGGAGTTCGAGGTCCAGCAGTTGAAATTGCGGAGCAAGACTTTATCGAGAGAGCTAAAGCTCAACTAGCGGGTATTGACTGGGAAGAAAAGAAAGATCAGGCAGTAAAGCGGTTTTGGCATAACCAGCAGTTCAACGAAAGACCACGGGCACCACGATATAGAGAGCGATTGCTTGACCCAAGCATATACCTATCGAAGGACATAAGTACCGCTGAGGGAGTTGTGTTTGCTCGTAAAGGTGAGGTTATAAATCCACTTTGCGCTCACGGCGAAGAGTGTAAGCCGGGAACTCGTCAGTTTACTCAGGCCGTTATCATTTTCGACCCTTTAGATAAAAAGCAAATGGAACTGTTGACTGAACTTGTCCCTAAAGTGCAGCAAGAACGTGGGGTTCAAAGAGTCACATATATTGCTACTCAGTTTGAGCGCGATAGTGGTTGGGATTCATATAAACATGTTACGGACACAGTTGACGCTCCTGTTTATCTGCTTACGCCGGATGTAGTTAATCGCTTCCAAGTCGAGTACACGCCAACAGTAATTACAGCTCAAGGGAATAACTTTTTGGTAAGGGAATTTGATGTTAAGGAGGCTGTGGAATGAACCTGATCCCTGCATTTCAGACGATTACCTCAAATGGTAGCAATACTGTTGGAGCAGAAGTACTTTCTAGATGGCACCATCAAGGTCAAGTCTATGGTCCAGCAGACCACAAAACACCGATTAATTGGGGTATGGTGGATTTAGAGATAATGAAATCTCTGATTCCCCTTGTCCCTGTTATCGAAAGGCTTTACCCCAGTATTTTTATTAACGTATCGCCACAGACATTGAGCTTTTCAGACATGCGAATGAAGTGGTTCAAATTGTTGAAAGAGCTTACAGATAAAGCCCCATTCCAAGTAGTTATAGAAATCACGGAAAAGGTAACACCAGAACAGTTGGATAACGCATGGTCCTTACTTAGTCAGTTCAATGTTGCTTTAGCTATGGATGACTTTGGAGAAGATCACTCATCAGTTAGTCGCCTAACATCTTACTCTTGGCAATTTTGCAAAGTTGAAATAGGACAATTGAAGGGTTTGGCAGGTAACGCGGCGGTTCAGTATTGTCGTCTTAACAACATAACACCGATTGCAGAACGAGTTGAAAGTGTAGCTCAATCAGAAGTGGCAAAACTTCTTGGATTAGAGTGGCAGCAAGGTTTTTTGCATGGCAAACCCGTCACGTTCGACCTTGAAGTGAACTCATTAATAAAACAAGCACAAGTATCTGAGCCAGTTAGAGTTGGAGTTATGTCGTGAATAAAATATTGAATTCAATTTTATTAGTGGCCCTATTTGCCTTGGCGGGGACTGCTAAAGCTGATCCAGGATGCCAGAATGCAGAAGTCATTGGCCCTAAACTTTTTACTGATATCTGTTGGTCATGCATATTTCCGATTCGAGTGGCAGGGGCAACAATGAGCGGAGGTGGTGGTTCTTATCCGTCTGATGCAGTTGGGAGCCCTTTGTGTGCTTGCCAAGATAACAATGGGATACCACGACCAGGTGTAACTACGTCAATGTGGGAACCTGCTCGTTTGGTTGAATTTCAACGAGTTCCAGGGTGCTCTTCTGTGCTTAATGGAACTAGATTCCCCTTTGACAGAACGTTCCAAGGTCATCATGGAGAAGGAACGATGGACGGTGGTGATGGCTCATTTATGCATTATCACTTTTACGCCTTTCCTCTTATGACAATGTTGGAACTGTTCGTGAAGAAGACCTGCAATGCTGATGGTTACTCTGATTTAGATATTATGTACCTGTCCGAGTTAGACCCTACTTGGAACTCTGATGAACTTGCATTTTTTACTAATCCCGAAGCTGCTGCTGTCGCTAATCCTATAGCAGCGGCAGCATGTACAGCTGACGCTGCGGCTGCGAGTATTGGTAAGCCTCTCAAGCAGTTGTTTTGGTGTGCAGGTAGTTGGGGGTCAATTTACCCTTTAAGTGGAAACCAAAATGGTGGAAAAGGGGTGATCAAAGACAGTAGTCTACTTGCAACCCGTGTTCTAACAGCTTTGCATCGTCGAGGTTTGTCATGGAAGACGATGGGTTCTGATGCAATGTGTAATGGTGTCATAAGCCCAACATTACCCAAAACACAATACAAATTTACCTTATTGCATCCAGTCGCAGAAACAAATTCTTCACATGTTATCGGAGAGTCAACGTTAACGTGGGGGATAGGGAAAACAATTCCAGCAATAGGTCAAGATCCTATTTACACGATATGGCGCTGGAATGATTGTTGTAATAACTAAAGCTCAACAAAGAAATCACTAATAACTAGCCCCGTTTTGGGGCTTTTTCTTTATATGGAGGACATGAGCAGCGTAGGTAAACGACCCCAGTGTTGTCCAAAATGGACAGTTCCACAGTCTAAAGAAACTCGGTCGGGCGACTATCATGGCGATATATGTTGAGGGGTAATAAGAACGGGTTACAGGAATAAAGTAATGAGAAATTATACAAGGTTGATGAGGGCTGTCGCTTCTCTGCTAATAGTGACAACCCCTTTCTTGCCGATACATGCCTATGCTAACGGCAATAGCGCTAGTGAGGCAGGACGAGAAGCGCAAGTTTTAGCAAATGATTTAGTGTCTTCGTTCAAGTCCGCTCCAGGAGGAGTTAACAACGGAAATATTAGTTTTCCAACACTTGAAAATGGTCAATTTCAAAATGGTGGTGGAACTATAAATGTAAATGATTTATTTCCGGGTACAAGCAGCTCCAATAGTGACCCTTCAAGTTATTACTTCCCAGATGGAAACCCGAACTTAGGTGAACTAGAAGGTGTCTATAATGACAACAATGGTATGGATTCTATTGGTGGTAATGCAAAAAGCTCTCTATGGAGTGATGCTAATAGTGGGAGCCCCACCATATCAGGAGCAGCCTACAAAGTTCTCTTGGATGCAACAAACCAATCAAAGCCTGATTTCAGCAATGACCCCTTGATGAACCTTAGTAAGAAAACCTATGAAGACATTGATGTGATATCAGAAGGTTTTGGTGATTGTTCTGCTGAAACAATCATTAACAACAATACAATTGCAACGCATATACCAGATTATAGAACTTGTGAAAGGGTAACGGATAAAAGTGCCGATTGTGAAGTGTTGCATGAGTATGACGCTGAAATCATAAAATACCATGATGGCCCATTTAACATTAAGCCGTGTGGGGATGATTGTATTGAACTTTGGATCGGTAAAGTTGGCGATAACTACTGGTCAGGCTGGTGTACAATCTATGAGCAGGCAACACAGGTTAGAGTTGATAATCCTGATGCAATCATTTCAGCGACACTAGAATATGCTAAGTGGGATGACTATATGCAAGTATTAGTAGGTCCTCCTGGCAGTGAAAACAAAGTATGGCAAGGTCCGAATAGTAACTTCCCCCCAGAAACTCCCGGTGCATGTGAGCTAAGTACAAGTTGGCAAACTAACCCCAACACTGATGTGACGTCTCACTTTAAAAACACAAAACCAGGCGATGTGGTTAGTTTTAAAATCAGAGTTTCTGTTGCTGGTAATGGTGAAGGTTTTGGTCGGATAAAAATTAAGTACGATCGTTCAAAAGCAGTATTCAAAGACACATGGACCCCGCAGAGTTGTCTCGATGCAGCTGTAGGTATCCGAGATGGTTTTGCTTCTGGTCAATTCTCTTGTATTGAGCAACCATCTGATGTAAATGCGTCTGGTTGTGTAGTAAAAAATGGATTTAAAGTTTGCGAGGACATGTTGAGTGAGCCTCCTTTGCCTGGGATACCTAAGTTATGCACAAAAGTCAGAGTAAAAGCTGACTATGACTTCTACAAGGGGCAAATGGAGTGTTGGACTGACCCACAAGGAGAAATACAGTGCCCAAATAATCAAGGTGGCAACCTTGATTCATGTAAGGTTCTGGAAGATAACCCGCAGTGCGGTTTTGTTAGTTCTAAGTGTGTGGAAGGTGCTCAGGGAAGTTCAGGAACATGTTATGTGCAAGAAGATACCTTTGATTGCGGGACGGATGTTGATGTACCTACTTTAGACAAAGAAACAAACTTTACATGTGGTGGGCCAATAAAATGCATGGGTGACGAGTGCTTAGACGTTAATAAGACACAAAGTACCGACTTTGCCAGAGCTGCCGCACTGCTGAATGCTGCTCAGTTTATGACACAAGATATGGCGTGTACTGGTACTGATGGTAACGATAACCCAACAGGTACAGAAAACGTTATTTGTAAGGCTTTTGGTGGCGATCCAGGTGAATGTAAAAAAGCTGTTGGGGGGGCTCAGGATTGTTGTGAGAAACCAAGCGGCCTATCTATGGGAGACTATCTGACTCTTATGATGTCAGTTCCTAAACTGGATGGTGCCATTATGTCACTGGATAACGGCAGTGCAATTAAAGGTGCTTATCAAGCCATCCGTGATCCAGCCATTAGTGGTTGGACCGAAATCACCAAGCCGTTCACTTCATATATTGAGAACATTACAGGTGCGATTGACAACTTTACTAAACCAATCACTGACTTGGCAAAAGAGGCAATTCAGGCTCTCAAAGATGAAATCACCAAAATAACCAGTAAAGCTCTAGGGAATGCATCTGCATCAGGAAGCGCTGGTGTACCAGCTGGCGCATCGGAAGGTATGATGGAGCAAATGGTAGGACAACAGGCAGCGAGTGTACTAAGTGGTATTATGGCCGCGTATACCGCTTATGTTGTGGCTATGATGATCATTCAAATAGTTTGGAAGTGTGAAGAAGAAGAGTTTGAATTGAATGCAAAAAGAGCATTGAATAGCTGCACTAAGGTTGGTTCATATTGCAAATCAAAAGTGCTGGGAGCATGTATCGAAAAACGCGAAGCATACTGCTGTTTTAGCTCTCCACTATCACGAATTATTCAGGAGCAAGTAAGACCTCAGTTAGGAATGAACTTCGGCCCTGCAAAAGCTCCTCAGTGCGATGGTATTCCACTGGATCGTTTATCTGAGATTGACTGGACACAGGTAAATCTGGATGAATGGTTAGCTTTGCTGAGAGTTAATGGTCACTTTGACGATCCTGCTGGTATGACTTTAGACCGCCTTACTGGATCTGGTAGTGCGTTTAATGTTGATGGAACTCGACTTAATGCTCAAGAGCGAGCTGAGGAGAGATTGAAGGGGTCTGATCTCGATAAAACAAGAAAAGATGCGGGAGACTCCATCCTTCCAGATACAGGTGCTCCAGGTTATTAAAAAGACCAGTTGTATACACATTAAAGGCGCTCCCATTTTGAGCGCCTTTTTTCTTGTTTGAAATATTCGCTGAACCTGTTAGATTAAATCCATGAGGTTTGAGCGTTTCCCTCGGCATCCACCAGTGCCAAAACGTGATACCGCAAACCAGTTAACCTGAAACTAATGGCTGTGTTTGCGCGAGGTGGACGTAGCAAAAATTTTAAGCCAAGTGAAGGGATTAACTTATGGATACTCCATACCCAATTTATCCGTCTCAAACGGATGCATTCAAAAATATCGCCAAGTCATTTGCATCTCTTATAGCAAAAGAGTCCAAAACCAAAGTTCTGAGCGCATTCAAACGTAATGACTGGCTGGCTCAGTCTTTAGGCTATAAAGGACACGCAGATTTACTTCAATCGACTCAGTTTCGAAAGCAGGCCGACCAAGGCGAACCTTTAAGGTGCTTTCTTCACGAGAGCATTCGAACTGCGATCAGTCAAACATTCTCGTCAAAGATGCCAGATATACCTCCTCAAATTATTGAAAGGGCAAGTTTAGAAATGAATGACGCCGAAGTGGTTTTGTCTAATACTCACCCAGAAGCAAAATTGCCTATGATGCTTGATGAAGGGAGTAAGTATTTTTCTGGGTCATTCGAGAAAATACGAGATGAAATAAACGCTGCGGCAACGCGAAAAAATTATGTGCCTGTTCTAAAGCTCGATTTTTCAGAATCACCATTCAATGTATACGCAGTACTTATGGAACATTCTGCCCTAAAAGCATTTAAGGTAGATCCTAATCGCCGCGATGTAGAATTGATTTATCTCAAGCCCAAAGGTGATACATCTAGTAGTAATTGGAAAATTAGAGCTTCACTAGATGTTTGGGGAGCGGAAACGATCCCTGCTGACGTGCTAAATGACTGGTGTGTTTTCCGTGACTGGTTATTGCAATTCAATCTCGTTGGCCGTACTCATATCTCTGAGAGATTGAAAGATCATAGATTTATTACTTTCCACACGCAGAGTCATCCTGAATACACACTTGAAAAGTTGTACGGAGATCTGAACAGTGAAGAAGATAAAAATCTGTTGTACGCATTGTTAAACCCTAACAAACGATTGATGAATGATGAATCGTCACGAATTGATAGTCGTGGTAATGGCTTCAACAGTACATTGAAATACTCATCGGAAATTTTAAAGATGATTTCGGGAGAAAAGGGTAGCAACAACCAGCGAGGCTGGACAATTGATGGTGTGTTTGAAAATGAAGCGATAGAACACTATGAGCCCATTCAATCAGGTTATGCTTTCCGATTAAAAGGTATGTCCACGGTAGTTACAGTGACATTGACGCCGAACGCAGAGACTGGCTGGGTCGATTACAAGCTGAGTCACTACATTAAAACTCCAGAACAAATGAGCAAATATGTTCCAAGTAGACAATCGGGTGACTATCTTGAGTATGCCTTGCAACGTGGAGTAACAACGATTACCGATTTTTATAAAATCGCAGTACGCAATGGTCACATTCCAGATGACTCGTGGCTAATAGCGAATAGTTAAAGTTAATGATGACATTTTTGACTTTCACATGTGAAAGTGAGAAACACAAAAAAGCCCTTCTGTTGTAGAAGGGCTCTCAATAGATAACCGACATAAAGCGTTAAGCTGCCTTTTCATCTTCCCCAGATTCAGCATTGTCGGCTTCGGATGCAATTTCTTCATCAGTAGTTTCTTGAGTTGGAGCAGCTGCTTCAACTTCATCTTTCTTGCCTTTGGAGTGCGCTGAGATGCGAGCTCTCTTCTCAATACCAATAATTCGGCCAGCAAGTTTGATTAAGCGTTGTTGCCATTGATAAGTGGCGTCTTTGCGCTGTTTGCTTGTGAGGATACTATTTAGCCATAGAGTATCGACTAACAACATCAAGTTATCTAACTTGCGCACTAGGTGAGCAAATTGAGCTACTTGTGGTGAGTTGATCTCGATATCGTACTGGTTTGGGCTTGTATATTCTGGAGCGCCTTCAATTCCGTTGTCTTCCATCAGCTTTTGTAGCTGATTAGTGGCGGTATCAAGATCAACGGATACTTTCTCGATGTGCTCCTGGATGATGCTTTCTACTTGGTCAATTTCATCTTGTTCACCAATGATTCGCAAAATAACATCAATCGAAAACAGTGAATCGGAAACGCGCTGAAAGCTGCGTTCGACTACACGTTGAGCTTGCAGACTGTTCACTTTCAGCACTCGTTTGAATACAGGGCGAGAAAGGTCCGCATTGTTGCGCTCTTTTTTGGTTGGTTGTTGTTCCAAAGAGGTTTCTGCTAAGTCTGTCATTTCTTTCTCCTTCAATTGAATACAGATACAGATAAACGCAGATACAGGATAAAAGGTCTATTGACGAATCCTTAGCTACAAATGTGCCCAGAACGGGCAGATAGAACGATTTATTACATTTTACGAGAAGTGCTATAGTAAAGACTCTTTAGTCGCTCTGCGGCTTTATGTGAGATAGCTGGTCTCCACAAACAATCAGCATTAATCATATGCCGTATGGCATTTCAAAACCCAATCGGGGGAACAATACCCCGACCAAGGGTGTTGCTCCCCTTAGTTTTATAAGGAGTAACACCATGCACATCATCACTTTCGTTTTTGTTATCGTAGCTAGTCTTGGCGCATTGTACGTAGGAGCAATGGTATTTGCGAAAGCATTTACTTTTCTTGCGTTGCAGTTCCAGAACTTAGGTTTGTTCTTTTGGAACAAAGCGAGTAACAAAGCGCGGTCTGTACAGGCCGTTATCAAAGAAAAAGCTGAACAAAAAGCGAAAGCTGTTCAGACTGCTGTTGTTCCTGAGCCTGCTCAAGAACAACCGACTCCGGCTAAACCTGTCGATGAATATGCTTATCTAGAAATTCCAACGTATATCCGTAAAGGAAAAACGCTGGTTTGGTAAGTAGATCTTTAAGGGTATAGCTCAACCAAAAGACTTGACTGATGAGATGTACAACACGTACATCTCATCTTTCATCTCTAAAAATAAAAACCCTGACGGGGGCAACTACCCCGTAGGGGTGAGTTTGTCTCTGTCGTTTAAAAACGTTCAAAAAGGAGACAAATCATGAACAAAATTACATTTACTTTCTGGAAAGCCATCTTGAATGTAGTGCTGGGCTTAGGTACTGGTGCTGTTATTACTGGTGGTATTGGTCTTATGACTGGTGGTGTACATCCCGCAGCTGTGCTCGGAGCTAATGTCGCTGCTGTTGTTATGGGATTAGTTTTCATGGCAGCTTACGTTGTTGGTTCTATCATTCTGGTAGCATTTAGTGACAGTGGATAAATAGGCTCAATTTTGAGCTTAATTTTCGTTAGGATCTGAATGACACTTTGAGGACAGAACAATGACAACAGGAAGCCTGTTATATTTTTCGCTCATCTTGGGGGGCCTGATAGCTATCATTGTTATTGGGTTGATAACCAAGAAGATTGTAGAAAAAAAGTTAAACAAAAAGCACGATAATCGTGATCAGTAATTTAACCCTGGCGGGGGACCTACCCCAGAAGGGATAGGGTATCTCTGCTTAACAAGCAAGGTAACTTATATGAATACTGTACACTTTTGTGGATATGATTGTGATGTAAGAAAGATCCAATATCCAAATCAACAATTAGCTCTAGAGCTGGTGGCCTCGGACACAAAGAATAATAGTCAGCAAGGTATTATTCCTGGAGAGCCAGTTTGTGTTGCAACGGTTTGTTTGCCTGATTTCAAGTTCAAGCCACACCAGTCAGCGATCTCAGAGATTACTCTGAGTTGGCTGGTATTCTGGATGTACTTGAAGAAGCAAAAATTGTTAAACGCACAGGTCAGCAATTACCCACGGGGTATGTATCTGTTCCTGTTGTGAATGTGTTGATTTAGCTTTATAGCCAAGATAAACAAGCTCCAATGGGGCTTGTTTTCAAAGCATGTAGTGGTACGTGTTTTGAAAACAAGCGTCATAGGAGTCATGTATGGTAAAAAACATGCCAGTATCAGGTATTGCTTTTAGCGGTACTCAGGTATTTGGCGTTTCAAATTCAAAGCCTCCATAACCTGGCTCTTTGTTACACAATGAAGGACACAGGCTAAGGAGGACAGTTCATGCCAAGTAAGATCCAATACAAATTACGTCCCTTTTTATACAGCAATAGTTCACTGTCTCTGAGTAGCGTGTGTTTCGTTTTCCATTATGTAAATGTTCATTCAAAGCAAATTGGGTCAGGAGAATTATTGCATTGGGGATAAGATAGTATGAGAGTTCACTTGTATGATGATTGCGCGGGTGTGTTGTATTTAGCCAGTGGCCGAACGATATCTATCAATCCACGACAATTTTGTAGTGTTATTGAAGCTCAAGAGGTTATTACTGACTGGGCTAAGCGTTTAGGTATTATTGGTCAAAATGACACTATATCCGCGTATTCATAATCAAATTCGGCCCAGTTTAGGGCCGAACTTACCAAGTCTTTTTAGGCATACGACAATTATGCCTAAAAAGATTTTTGCTCTCATCTGAGAGTGAAGATGCGATAGCTGGTCGCTAAAAACAAACAGCAATTAACGTTAATTGAAATAGCCCAACCGGGCACACTTAGCCCGGTACGGGTCTAGGTGTGCCCACAACCAATTAGGAGCGCACCTATGTCTCAACAATATGCAAACTTCAAAGTACGTGATGTTTTTGGTATGCCGGATATTCCGGAAAAGATTCTCGCTAAAGGCTATGCCGATAGCAGCAATCCTTTTATTCCACAAACTCACGCCGATTACGTTTTCCGAAAGGAGTTCTTGAGAGAATGCTTAGCATTTTTGAATGATCCCTGCGGTGATGCGTACTATGTCACCGGACCAACAGGTTCTGGTAAAACTTCTGGCATTACAGAAATTACAGGGCGTCTCAACTGGCCTGTGCAACAAATTACGGCTAATGGTCGTTTAGAGTTCACAGATTTAGTTGGACATCATGCCTTGATTTCACCAAAGCCTGGAGAAACTCCCGTCATGCAATTCATGTATGGCCCTTTAGCAATCGCTATGCGTGAAGGCCATGTCCTCCTCATTAACGAGGTTGATTTGGTTGACCCAGCAGAGCTTTCCGGTTTAAACGACATTCTTGAAGGTCGTCCACTGGTTATCGCTCAGAATGGTGGAGAAATCATCAAACCACATCCAATGTTCCGCGTTATTGTCACTGGTAACAGTACAGGCTCAGGTGATCCATCAGGATTATACCAAGGCGTAATGATGCAGAACTTGGCCGCAATGGATCGTTATCGTTTCTCTGTTGTGCCATATATGGCAGAGCAAGATGAACGCGGCGTTCTGGAGCGAGTAGTTCCTCGTCTTCCTGACAACATTCGTAATGGTATGGTTCGAATTGCTAATGAAATTCGTAAACTATTTATGGGTGAAAACGGGGATGATGGACAAATCAGCATCACAATGTCTACGCGGACACTTGTGCGCTGGGCAAAACTAACGTTGCAATTTCGTGGTGCGCCAAATGCCATTGAGTATGCCTTACAACAATCATTGCTAATCCGAGCCTCAAGTGAGGAGAAAGAAGCTGTCATTCGCATAGCGAAAGACGTTTTCGGTGAGCAGTGGCGATAGGGGGATCTCATGGATACGCAAAACATGATTTGCAAACGTTACATCCGTGAACGTGGAACGACTATCGACAAGGTAATGCTTGGTTACAAGCCAGTTCAATGGTCCATCGATCCTGATGGGCCAACTGAATACCAATTGGTAGAGTTCTTTGAGTTAAACGGGTGGAAAGAGACTATCTTGCTCGATGGGCAGATAATCAGAGCCACCAGCTTAGATACGATTCCTGTCACCGTGAAAGAGAAAGAAAATCAGCATGTTGATGATCTGCTTAAAGAGGGGTACTCCTTCCTCGATGAAGTGCAGGTAAACGCCACAACAAAAGCTGTGTCTTCTCTTGAAGCCGAAACAGAATCAAAAGATGGTTACTCACTGAGCTGGTTGTTGTCATCGCCTGTTGATGCTTCAAATCATGCTCTACTCCGAGGGTTTATTGTCGGGGTCTTTACTGATGGTGCATCAAAGCTTGGCTTCGATGTTGCCAGAGAGAAAGGATCTCAATCTCAATTACCTGATGTTTTAATGAGAACCAATAAAGGGTATGAGCTAACTGTAAAAAGCGGCGCTAGCGAAAACACCATCTGTCCAACGATGTTGGAAGGTGCTGGGACGCTAACTGCTTCGGATGGCTATGAGCCTTTACTGATGTTCATTTATTTACAACGCAGATTTGAGCAGGAGTTTTTTAAAGATGATGAAAAACGCTTGGTTAAAATCTGTGGAGAAGATGGTGATCTGTTTATTTATGACGGATTTGATTCTTTGGAAGGAATATTTTTTGAGTTCGGATGGAATTACAACGAAGTTAGAGAAGCGGCAGAACGTCTTGGTTTAGTCGCCGAACTATTTCGATTGGATAACATTGATTGCGAAACCGAAGATTCCTATTTTTAACCCCTAGAGGGGCACTGTGCCCTAAGGGGTCATGGTGTCCCTTCCATCTCAACGGAGAGAACACCATGTCTACAAAACCAGAAACGAAATCATTAGTTGAAAGAATGGCTCAGCGGTTTGGGGTTGATGCTAAGAAGTTTTTTGAAACTTTAAAGCTAACAGCCTTTAAGCAGCGAGACGGAAGCGCACCAACTGATGAGCAGATGATGGCATTACTCATCGTAGCGGAGCAGTACAATCTGAATCCGTTTACGCGAGAAATATACGCTTTCCCCGATAAAAGCGGCGGCATAGTACCTGTTGTTGGTGTTGATGGCTGGAGCCGGATTGCCAACGAGCACAAGCAATTTGATGGGGTGGAGTTTGAATACTCTGAAAATCTTATTGAAATGCCCGGAGCAAAGGTGAAATGTCCAGAATGGGTGGAGTGTATCGTTTACAGAAAGGACCGTACACGGTCTATACGTATTCGAGAATATCTTGATGAAGTCTATCGTCCACCAGTCGAAGCAACGGGTCAGTACGGTCCTTACACTGTTATTGGCCCTTGGCAGACTCACACGAAACGACAGTTACGACACAAAGGCTTTATCCAAGGTCTGCGTATCGGTTTGGGGTTTTCTGGAATTTACGATCAAGATGAAGCTGAACGCATAATTGAAGGTGAAGCGCATGTTGTATCGTCAGAACAAACCACAAAACAACCAGCTGTCATTGAAGCCTCAAGTCCATTGGCCTTGGAGCATAAAAAGAAAATGGACCCACTTTTAAAACAACTTGCAGATAGAGCTATTGCGCAAAATGCGTGGTCAGCAACTCACGAGTATGTTGAAAGTCGGTTCTCTGGTGCCGAGTTGGAGTATGCGGTTCAATATTTGCGTGATGCAGAGATTGATAGCATGGAACCAGCTGTAACCCAAAAAGCTTCTATCCAGGAAAAGGGAAATGTTGACGATGTTCAATCTGAGTTACCAGATGAGCCGATTCAGCATGATCCTGATCCTATAGAAGAAGGTTTGCACGAACCTGATCCTGAACTGGAAGAGGGTGGTGACGGCAACTACTTTTAACCCCTTGCGGGGGAGTTCCCCCGCGATGGGGACTCCTCCTGTTAAATACAGGAGAGAGCTATGAAAATCGTCAATCTATCTCAAAGGAGCGAACAATGGTTGGAATGGCGTAAAGGTGGTATTACTGCTACTGACGCCTGCATCCTACTAAATCGTTCTCCTTATAAAACGGAATGGCGACTCTGGGCTGAAAAAACAGGCTATGCTCGTGAAGTCGATCTAAGTCTAAACCCTCTGGTGCGCCAAGGGGTTGAAAACGAAGATAAAGCAAGACGTGCATTTGAGGAGAAGTACAATGATATTCTCTTACCTGTTTGTGTCGAGTCAGTTCAATATCCATTGTTTAGAGCATCGCTCGATGGTCTACGAGGCAATGGTGAACCTGCTGAACTGAAATGTCCTAGCGAAACGGTCTGGAACGATGTTTGTTCTGAACTAAAAAACAGCAAGGCTTATCAGTTATATTACCCTCAAGTTCAACATCAGTTGTTAGTTACTGGTGCAAAGCAAGGGTGGCTAGTTTTCTACCGAAATGGGCAACTCAAGGAGTTTGTTATCACCCGAGATGAGCCTATGATAAAAGAAATTGTGGCTAAGGGCACAATCTTCTGGAAAAGAGTCACTGAGCGTAAAGAGCCTGAGAAAGACCCCAAGCGAGATCTTTTTATACCGCAAGGTAAGGAAGTGAACGAGTGGATTTACGAAGCGGAGCAGTACCGACTTTATGACGCAGAAATTAAGCAGTTGGAAGATAGGTTGCAAGCGTTGAAAGATAAGCGGCAACCTCACCTTGATAAAATGAAATCTTTGATGGGTGAATATTTCCATGCGGATTATTGCGGTGTAATGATCACTAAGTACAAAGCCGCTGGTCGGGTAAATTACCAAAAGCTACTTGAAGAAAAAGGTTCGAATATTAAGCCTGAGGATCTTAACTCGTATAGAGAGGAGACCTCAGAGCGTTACCGAGTAACGGTTACAGGCTCTGTTAACCCGAGGTACATTCAAGATGAAGAGGTTTTAGCCCCTTTAAACGATGTGTCTCTAGAAGTAGAGTCAGCCTATTTTTAGGCATAAATAACAAGCCCTTTGGGGCTTGTTTCTAAAGCATATCGCGTCAGTGTGTTTTAGAAACAAGCAACAAAGGGCATCTACAATGAAAACACAGAACTTCAAGCTCATGTACCTACATGGTGGCCGCTGGCTAGAACGTATCTACAAAGATACGATTTATGCCAATGTACAAAGAGTGGCAAACTCTTTCCCAAAAAGTGTTACCTGGTACATTGAGCCTATGTGAAATGTAGACATGAAAGGGGGAATGTATTCCCCCCCTTTTCCATTGAAGATTGCTTTTTCGGTCTTCAACGGAAAAGGACGAATTCTACTCTCATCGAGAGTGAAGACGCGATAGCTGGTCGCTAAAAACAAACAGCATCAAACTCATTTCAATTTAACCCAACAGGGGAGCTTCTCCTGTTCGGAGTTAGCCTCCTGTCTATTGCACTAGGAGGCAACCATGAAAAACTACAAGCTATGTTATAAAAAGAAAGGTTCTCCGAACTGGATGACCCGAGTATTTAATGACACCTTGTACGACAATGTTCAACGTGTTGGAAATTCATTTCCATCCACCTTTACCTGGATGATTATTCCTGCGTAACTCACTTTAACTTTATAGCCCAACCGGGCACATCATGCCCGGTTCGGGACATGGTGTGCTTTCACTTTGCTGGAGAATAAACCATGTCAAAAGTTAAACATCTCGAAAATCTATGCGTTATTAATGCTGATTTTGATATCTGGAGTGGGCAAACTCGTTTGTCTGCATCTGACTTTAAATTGGGTGCTGGTGGTGAAATTCCACCAGAGAAAGTAGCTCAATTAGGGTCGAAAAAAATCTGTGATCCAGCGAAGCTGAAAGGCTTTCATCGCTTGAAAACAGAAACTCGACGTTTTTTGCTTAGCTATGGTATGCCATTCATGAATGGCTATGCTGTACCCGTAGCAAAAACTGATGAGATTTGCGCCAAGTTGGACAAGATTGACGTCGAAGTTCAACAGTTAAAACACGAGTTCGTTACTGGCTACAACAATGCCGTTGATGAATGGTGTCGAGAAAACCCTGAATACGAGACTGCTATTCGTGCTGGAGCTCTTCCTCGTGAAGAAGTAGAAAAACGAATTGGTTTTGAATATCAGGTGTTTATGGTTCAACCTACTCAAGATGAGCAAAGCGCACACAGACTTAATCGTAAGGTTGAGGAGTTGGGCGATGATCTCATTGCTGAGGTGGTAAATGATGCCAATGATTTTTACAACAAACGTTTAGCTGGGAAGATGCATGTAGCAACAGCTACAGGCGCAACGCTAAAAAACCTACGTGATAAAGTGGATGGACTGTCATTTTTGAACAGCGCATTCACTCCGCTCGTTAGCCTGCTCGATCAAACACTAGCAGGGTACGAAAAGCACGGAGCTGGAAAGCGTAATATTGAAGGTATGTTCGTCTTTCAAATTATGGCCGCTGTATTAATCATGTGTGATCGCAAACGTATTCAAGAATACGCTGGTGGTTCGCTTAGTGTTGATGATGTAGCCAAAACCTTGACCAGAGATGAACTCAGCTCATTAGAGTCTGGAGCTTCTGATCAAGAAGATGAAAGTGAAGGTGTTGAGAGTGATGAGGCACTGGAACAACCATACGTTCAAACGCAAAGCCAAGAAGTTAACCAAGAAGATGGTGAACAAGTTAATAACTTAGAACCTGAAACTATTTTGGATGACTTCGAAGCGTTTTTAGCCAACCGCACATCCAGTGCAAACCAAGATGACGAGGAAGATGATGCTTTGGAAGACAAAAGCGATGTCTCTTCTCAGACTCTGTGGGATGCAGACCTAAATTGTGATGACATTCCAGTGGAAGACTATAGCCAAGACCCAGCAGATTATGTTGGCAAGGACTTTGGTCAATCTCACTCTAATGATCATGTTGTAAGTCAACCTGAACAGCAACCAACTGAGCTTGATGATCAGGATTGTTATTTTTAACCCCCTCGGAAGGGACAACCACCTTTCCGAGGGTGGTTTGTTTCTTCTGTCCAAATTGGAGAAGAAATATGTCTAAAAAACGTACTGTTTATAATGCTTTACCCATCGTAGCTGCTGCTTATGGCGAGAAGTTTGGTGTTAAAGTTGCCTTGGGGTCAGATACCGCAAGCACTGATGGTCAAACTATCGTTATTCCAAATGTTCCAGATGACTATCCAAATATGGATGCTGTTTGGGGCTACTTGGCACATGAAGCTGCACACGTTCGGTTTACGGACTTCAATGTAGAAAGGCGACGCGCCTTGCACGCTCACCTAACAAACGTCATTGAAGATTGTCGTATTGAAAGAGCAATGCCTGGGGTCTATCCAGGAACAGCTTTGACACTGCACGAGATGGCTCGATACATGCTTCAAGCAGGCCATTATGAACCCGTGAGAGATGAAGACCACCCGGCATCCATCCTGTCTGCATACTGCTTGTATTGGTTGCAAACAGTTGGTGTAGGTCAAACTGCATTGCAAGAGCGTTTAGATGGCGCAAAAGCTGTGTTTGAAAGAGTTTTCCCTCAAGGTGTTGTTGTAAGGCTTAATGCCTTGCTACGTAAATGTGTGGACGCCAAATCAACTGCAAACGCTGCATCTCTTGCTGATGACATCATTAAGATGATCGAAGAAGAGAAAGATAGTGAAGAGCAGCAAAATCCGAAATCTCAACGTGAGCAATCACCTGAGCAGAAGGATAAAAGTAGTGACGACTCTCAAAGTCCAAATGGGCAGGAACAGTCGTCATCTAATGGCAATGATGAAAATAGCCAAGAACAACAGGGTGGCAGTAGTGGAGCGCAAAGTGAGCAAAATGAAAATAGCCCCGAAGTTCAAGGTAATAATAGTGAAGAGAACGCGAGCGGTAACAGTTCTCCTCCTAATGCTTCTCAATTGCTACAACAAGTACTAAGCGCTGGAAACAGTGATTTGCCTAAAAATGCGCAAGACGCTTTGAAGCAAGAGCTGAATCTGGTAGCCCAGCAAGAAGGTGATGATCGTTACCAAACAGTACGGTCAGCAATGGATATCCATGATCACAAAGAAGCAGGGCAGCGTCTCAATGGAGATGTGAAAAGTACAACTTCAAAAATCCGACAGCAGCTTTATGGATTGGTGCAAGCCAGCCAAAGAACTGCTCATAGGAACCAAAGAAGTGGAAAGCGTGTAGACACTCGTCAACTACATAAAGTTGTCATTGGAGATACTCGTATTTTCCAGAGACCAGAAGCTAAGAAGCGCCCTAATACAGCGGTTCACATTTTGGTCGATATGAGCTCCTCAATGGATAGCCCTGCCGGAAACGGTAAGCGCAGGGAAGATATTGCAAGGGAAGCCTCTTTAGCTATTGCATTAGCTTTAGAAAGCATTCCAGGGGTTAATCCAGCAGTAACGTTTTTCGGTAACAACTCCAATGTTCCTGTGTACAGCGTTGTAAAGCATGGTCAAAAAGTACAAAACCAAACTGGTAAATTTGTCTTCAATTCACGCGGTGGTACACCGATGGCTGAGGGCATTTGGTATAGCGCATTTGAGCTAACCAAAACCAGAGAGGAACGTAAAATGATGATTGTTGTGACAGATGGTGCGCCGAACAATGCACTGGCTTGTCACAAAGTTATCGGACTGTGCGAAGCCAGTGACATAGAAATGATTGGTATTGGTATTGAAACTACAGCCGTTAATCGACTGTTCAATACGAACATTGTCATCGAGGATGCTGCGGATCTACAAAAAACACTGTTTAAGTTAATGGAGCGATCGTTGACCGCTTTTGCTGCTTAATCAGTCCATGTATTGGCCCTATCCCGTCAGGGACGGGGCCTATTCATTTTAGGCGTCTAACTCCCTGATAGGGGGATAGCGTTGTATATTATTAGGGAGTATTTAATCATGATTATTGGGTATCAAATTGAAGATAAGCATGGTCGTAATTGGCATGACAACATTGACCGCGCTGACAACCCCTGCACGGTTCTAAGTGAGCAAAGTGCCATTAAAGAACTTAAAATACTGCAAAAAACCAGACCTGAACGCGACTTTAGAATGATTGCTGTATTAGAGGGTGACATTGAGTATCCATTTTTTGAATGGTCACTTACTGCGGCTAACGATCAGTATAAGACGCTTGGTGTTAGCATTTGTCATATTCCATTAGATGAGCATGAAGCACTAAATGAGCTATCCTATGCTCCAGACTGCAATATGATAATGGGTCGAAATACTGGCTGGCTCATCAAACTGTACGATGAACCTGAGAACAATCTTGGATATAACGGTATGGGGGAAGAATTTCACAATATCTTAGTTTCGGCAGTTAAAGCTGGGTATCGCATGATTGAAATTGATGCTGATGCTCAAGTTCATGACCAGTTCCCAATATTTTAATAACATTTAATACGCCCAGTCTCTTATCTGGGCTTTTTCTTCACACACATTTTGAACCTGGTGGGCCAACTACCAGAAATAGGCGTCGGGTTTCCCGGCGCTTTCCTTGAGCCTTTCACTTTCACATGTGAAAGTCGAGAGATTCAAGGAAAGTGCCTTGTGCGCTGATGTGCGATAGCTGGTCGCCAAAAATAAACAGCATTAATTCACTTTTTATCACAGCCCTCGGGCACATCTTGCTCGACGGCATAGGTGTGTCCAATTTTTATGGAGAACAACCATGACTATCGCTCACACCGATACTGACTTGAAAATACAATCAGCTTTCCTTTGCGTTTTGACAGAGGGTTTTGATTATCCTACTGCACAAGATGCCTATGAGGCATATCGTGTGGCCGCAAACGTAGCAATCAAAAATCCAGAGAAGAAAATTTCTGATATGGGAATTAGCCTTTCTGGCCGACTGTTACCATCTCATCTCAAGACCTGCGCAGAGCTTGTCGATAGTGTTGACTATCTGGTTAGCACTATCAGTCTAGGGGTGGAATATTTTCTGGATCTTGCACAAGGCAAACACAGCTTGTTAACGGACCCAGAAAGCCTCATTGAATTAGATGGGGATGTGTTCAGAATCCATGAAACTAAACTTAGTTTGATGTCCATTGAAACTCCGTTGGAGCGTCATATCCCCGTTACCGACCTAGAAACACAAAAAGTTTATGGTTGGACTATTGATGGGGTTCTCGATGTTATTAACCGAGAAAGAAGTCCTGATTGGAGTGATTACACTGAAACAGATTGGGTTGAAGGTTGGAAGGAGTGGGTGGTTCCGGAAGGATACTATCAAATCCAAGAAGAAGATCTGAGACCTGACTACTTCACTGATAACAGTTCTGAGTTGTCGGATGAAAAAGTGTTTACACGTACTAAATCTGTCCAAAAAGAACCAAATGGTACTTTGACGGCAGGTGATGTATACGACTCAATTCATGACGATATGAAGGCTGTAATCGACGGCCCGTATCTGATTAAAGCTAATGGTGCATTAGTGACAGATACGGAACTAGAGGAGGTTTGCTTGACACTCTATTTTGGCGAAAAATACAGCCAAAGTATCATGATCAACTTTGATGAAATCTATAACGGCGTATTCCATGATGATACGACAATAAGTTTTTATTCAGGTTCTTTAAGTGAGCGACTCACATTAACTGTTGAAAAAATGCAGGTTGGTGTGAAGGCGAGCGGAAACATTCTTTCAATAGGTGAAGTCCACTACAACGTCTTTGACGCAACAGGGGAGCATGGAGCTGAAAATGCACTTGAGGCAATGAAAGCTTTGGGTAAACCAATGTTGTCGGCAGAGCAACTGTATAGCTCTCTCAAAGAGTTATGCTCAGAGACAAAAGGGCAATTCCAGATTATGGAAGCCCGGATCTAATACATTAACCCTAACGGGGCAATCACGCCCTGGTAGGCGTTGGTTGCCTCTTCAATTTTATGGAGACAGCCATGAGCACAAAAAACGCACATAAAGCAAAATACCATTTCTATTTCACGACCGCTGTACTGAAACATGCAGAGGACAACCACATCAATATCGGAGATTGTTTTGGGTATGGTGAAGATAACTTTGTTGTAGATCTTTATCCATATTCAAACCTCATCTATAGATGTGATGTGTTGACGAAATAGAAAGAGCCCCAAATAAGTGGAAAGAAAGTGAACTATTTGATTTGGTTGATAATCTTTCAGATTGTTTTTGGGGAATTATAGAGCGAGAAGGGTATGACGAGATGGATGCATCAATGCCATGCTTGGATGAGTTTGAGCTAGATATCAAACGCGCTCTAAATGTATTTGTAGGAATAAATTAAATCCTAAACCCTAAGGGGCCATCAAAGCCTCTAGGGCATTGCTGGCCTCTCAATTTTTAATGGAGGCCATTATGGCAATCGTAAAATTTAACATGAAAGAAGTACAACTGCTGGTGGATGAGCTTAATAAGACGAAAAGTTATTCACCAACAATGGATGATCTCTTTAAGCCTGCTCTATACAAAACAGGCAAAGTTGTTGATTCCAATGGAAACGATGAGGAACACAAAGATTTTGGATGGCCGGACTCCAGCCAGATAGACAAGTCTTTAGTCGAACCGCAGTTGCTATTGGTAAAAGATCAAGGTTTGTATCTTCTGAACAACGCAGATGTAAAAGAAAGTCCTCGCTCAAGAGGTGCTGTTGTCTATGCTCACGGATGTAATCCTGACAAAGATGACGACTTTTACGAAACTGCTCGAATGATATTTGGTGGTGATGATGGCAGCGTATCCATTCCGGTAGGTTGGTTTGACTTAGCGTATAAAGCTAATAAGCGTTATTTCAAGTTAAACGTTGCGCCAACACAAATTTCACTTGTCCTTAAATAACCCTTTCGGGGCCACTTGCTCTGAATGGGCAGTGGTCTCTATTAACTGGAGAATCACAATGACTACACTCGCATCCTTAGAATCAACGCTTAATCATGACATGGCAATGCGCCGTTTCTTAGATACTTTAAACCGTAATGAAATGGAGCGCTTATCTGGTGAGATTCACGCAAAATTCTACTGGAATAAGCGTAATCCACAGTGGTATAGCAGTGACAATGCTCGCTTATTTGCACTGCTGAACCGTGCCAAACGCATCATTAAGAAGCGACTTAAAACAGGACGAGTTAAACCAGAACAAACAGAGCATGGTTCGATTATCGAACGTAGTCACTTTCCACTAGGAGATACACTAACCTTTTGGAATTGCTACCTGAACGACTCTTGGAGAATTGCTCATCAAGACTCGTCATATAGTGCGTTCTGGTATAACGAGCGTGAGCTCAAATTGTGTACCTACTGTGAAGGTGATGTGGTCTTTATGACAGCTCCCAATAAGGAGATATATCGTAAGGATTACGAAAACCTTGATGCATGGTACACCGACAACCTTTAACCCTATAGGGGCACCCATTGCCCCTATAGGGAGCATGGTGTGCCCACCACAAGGAGGACACACCATGTTTACTACATCTGTTTGCTCTTACCCGAATCGTGGTCATTATGGCGACAACAAGTATCGAGGTAATTGCACCGGACACATCATTAAAGACTTTATTGAGTCATATATGATGAAACCTAATGGCTTAGTTGTTGACCCTAGTATTGGGGGAGGAACCAGTACTGATGTGGCAAATGAACTCAAAGTTCGTTTTATTGGTACAGACTTGCATCAGGGGTTTAATTTGCTGCGAGATGATCTGTCTGCATTTCTTGGGGAGCCAGCCCACCTTATTTGGTGGCACCCCCCTTATGCAGACATGATCACTTTTTCTGGCAATATGTATGGTGAACCCAATAAATGGGATATGAGCCGTCTATCGTTGCCAGAGTTCGTGGAAGCTCTAGAATTAGCCATTATGAATATACATGATGCCTGTGAACCGGGAGGTCACTACGGTATTTTGATGGGAAACCTTCGACGTAAAGGCGAGTATTATAACTTGTCCAGTCTGGTTGAGCGTTTGGCTCCAGGTAAACTCGTTGATGAGATCATCAAGGTACAACACAACTGTGTCTCTGACCGGACCAACTACAGCAATAACAGTAAGCTGGTTCGTATCGCCCATGAAAAGTTACTGGTATTCAAAAAGCAAAATGCATCATCATCGCTTTCGCTTATCCCAGTAGCAGATAAACGTGCGGCCAATATGGTTGGAGTTACATGGAAAGCAGTGTTGCGTCGAGTGTTACAGGGTAAAACCTTATCGTTAGATGCCATTTACCAACAAATTGCACCTTACGCGAAACACCGACAAAACGAACACTGGCAAGCCAAGGTTCGTCAAGTGCTGCAAGATGAACGATATTTTGTTCGAGTGGATTCTGGGGTTTATACCCTAACAGAGTGAAAGCTAATGTTGACACCTAGAAAGGGCAGTTCCACATTAGAAAAATTCTCGAATTTATGTCGAAATACTCTAATACTCCGAGAAATCGGAGTACGTACCGTTTCAGGGTAATAAGCGCAGGGGGAAACGCCCCCTCGCTTTCCAAAGCAGTTTGAACTTACAAAGAGACTTTTTTGGAAAGTGCCTTTGGTGCTTGAGTACGTTAGCTGGACGTCGCAAATAAACAGCAAAATCACATCTATTAACCACCCTGGCGGGGCATGTTCTCCTGCTGGGAGTCATGCTCCTCAAATAAGGAGTATGACAATGCATGTCAACTTACCAGCCAGTACAAGTACGTTACTGGTTCAACTAGAAAGAAAAGGTATCGCTATTGAGTCGCAATGCAGAAATGGGTATTGCGGAGCATGTCGGTGCAAGCTGGTAAGAGGGAACATTTCTTACCGTGCTGAACCTATAGCATATCTTAATGATGGTGAAATTTTGCCTTGCTGTGCTACAGCAACGTCAGATGTAACTGTCGATATCTAACCCCAACCCTGAGGAGCTTTAACCTACGGGTTGGGCTCCTCTTTACAAAGAGGAAATATGTATGACCAATCAATACCATCACGATTTTTACCGCAATAGCACTTTCCCTGTTGTTGTTTATGAATTGTGTGACGAGTCATTAACCATCAAGCCTGTAACAATTGAGGAGTACGGTTTAGCCACTCCAGATTGTACAGAGGAAAGCATTCTTTACTATGCGGAAGGCAAACGTTGCCGTTCGTCTGTAGAACACTTCTTCTTAACTCGTAATGATGCAGAAGAAGCTCTAGAGCGTTTAAGAATGTCCTTAACCACCAAGCCAAAATTAGAAGAACTCGCATACGCCCAAGCAACTGCTCAGTACCTGTCAGAATTAGGAAGTGCTGACAATTGGTTCATGGCTTACGAGTACCTAATAGAATGCGTTGAGAAAGGTGAAGAGCCCGATTTAACTGCATGGCAACCATTTGAACATTGGGAATGGAAAGATATAGCAGATCGTATAGACGATGAGGCTCAATCTATTCTTTCTCTGTTGAAACAGGTGTTAAAACTTGCGAAAGAGGGGATCGTTTATTCGGCCATAAATGACACACTCACAATGGATATGAACCAGCTATGTATGCAAAGCATGGTAGAACTAGGTGCATGTCAGGAGGTGTCCAATGAAGCTGAATAAACGAATAGCTAGTCAAGATGAGCATGGTCGTATTGCCAATATCATTAAATGGTGTAAGCGACACAACCAAACGATCAATGGCTTCCCTTACGGGGATGATTTGGTTGGTTCGGATGGAATTCATCTTGAATTGTTGGTCCCTCAAGGTACTTCTCCTGAGAAGTGTACCGATGCTTTGGTTCAAGGTTACTCAGAGCGAGATGTCGTAACCCATGCGGTGATTGAATGTCCCGCAGATTGGTTTAACGCCAACCTTGAATCTAGGCATTAGATACTGGCTTATAAACTCAGGGAGGTGAGTTATGACCATGCCAAATTCGCAACTAGTTATGTTTGCTGGAAACAACGTGGAAACTGTAGAGGAAGTTCGCTCGATGCAGCTGGCCGTTAGATGTGATGCTTTAAAAGCAAATTCATCGTCGGAAAGAAAAGAGCTCGAATCATTGGAGCTTTGGCTGGAAGAGCAAATTAACTCTCAGATTGTTGGATTTTAACATATGAAACTTAACCCCAAAGGGGCATACCTATGCCCTTTTGGGAGTGGGTTGCCTCTCAATTAAATTTTTAGGAGCAACCCGTGAATACTGCAAGCGTATTAACCTACGATGCACAATTACAACTCCCCTTCATTTTTGATGATCTGCTATTAGAAAATGATGAAGAGCCGATTGAAAAGGTTACTCCCTTAACAATCGTAGCATCATGTTCTGATCGTACAGTCGAGCAAGAGTTTGAAACTGAAATCGAAACCTGGACTGATGGGCAGATTAAAGAGCTAAGAGAGGCATTTTTGCGGTATAGCTTAAATGTCCTTGCTGACGGACGCTCTGGTAAAAAAGCAAAAGATGAAGCTTATGAATGGTTGAACTCTGATGAAGTTCATCCATTTTCATTTGTTACCTGTTGTGTGTTATCTGGTTACGACCCTGATGAAGTGCGTAACCTTTGCCAATACACACTCAGACAGTTAGCTAAAAGAAATAAGTAGCCACCAGGAGGGGGATCACCTGCTGGTGGACTCCTCCAAGTTCGAGGAGATTACAATGACTACTTCACTGAAACAGAAAGCAATTGGATTGGCCGCTGCACAAGTCCTTAAATTCAATAATGAATATAAAGGAACATGGTATGACGGCTATTTGCTTTTGCTGGAATGTATGCAGCAAGATCGAGAACCTGAACATTGTGCCATCAGAGATGATGTTGAGTTTTGGTCATGGCATGAGGTAGTGCAATTCATTGATAAAGAGGCTGAAAACATTTGGAAGCCGATGGAAAATGAATTGGCTGACACCAAGCAACTGATTGTTCATGATGCTGCCTCGGGACTTGATAAGTTCTGTGGTATCGACGTTGAACGCTTCGGTGAGCTTGATAAGGCGTGTCAAACTATCGTTCTAAACAAAGCGGTAGTACTTGCTGTAGATAAGGTAAATCGAGATGAACCTGAGAGTGAGCAAACTAAATTCCATGTTCGTTCATATTCTGGACGGTTTATGTATGGTCGTACTTGTCTTGGGATAGATGTCCCCCCAGGAAAAGATCTTTCAGCAGTGGCAAGTTGCATGGGAAATTTATTCAAATTTCTAGGTACACCACGTCAAGATCAAATGGGCAAAGGTACAATCTATTATTGGCCGAATATCGAACAATGTGAATCACACGATGTAGCCTTGTAGGAAACTATAAGGTAGAAATAACAAGCGCAGGGGGAAATGCCCCCTCGCTTTCCAAAGCAGTTTGTACGTACATAGAGACTTTTTTGGAAAGTGCCTTTGGTGCTTGAGTACGTTAGCTGGACGTCGCAAATAAACAGCAATATATCAACCCTGACGGGAGAGCCTCCCGTCGGGAGCTCTCCGTCAATAACCAATAATTGCATGGAGAAGATCATGTCTAAAAACACTAACGATATTTTTACTAATCGCACCCCTTTGGAGTTCTGTGTTTATCCCAAACTAGACCGATGCGTTGGTCTACGTATAGGCTATCCACACTGTCGAGAAGGTGCCAATGGCGTTGTCTGTGAGGTTGAAGCAGAATATCCCACACTAAATACTCATTCGAGTGTAGCGTGGCCTCTGGTTGAAGAACTGAATAGCTACACCATCAAAAAACAGAAACAGATAATCGAGGATATTGATGAGGCTGTTGCTGAACTTTTAATGCACAAAGCCAATCTTCTAGAAAATATTCTAAAGCTAGAAGACGGTGAACTTGATTTAAACGAACAAGCGAAAATGCGCTACGAAGAAAACAGTAAGTCTTCTGTCGCGTGATTAGACTGCTATAGGCAAGGGTGATAACCAATGAATGTAGATCAGTTTATTGACGTGATGGGATTGCGATGCCCTGAGCCATTAATGGTGGTTCGTCGTGCAATTCGTCGTATGGGGCCAGGAGAAACACTCGAAGTGAAAGCTGATGACCCAGCTACCACGAGAGATATACCTGACTTTTGTCGCCACATGGATCATCAACTTGTGGAAAGCGAAGTAACCTCTCCCCCATACAAATACATAATCAAGAAACAAATATAAACCCCATAGGGGCGGAAACGTCCTATGGGATAGTTCCGCTCCTTTAATTTAGGAGAAAGGCATGTATATATCGTTACGAGGTCTAAATCACGAGCAATTAAAGTCCAAGATTATCGACCATCGAACAAAGCGCTCATACACTGTTGAAGAGGCTAATACCCCACTACCCAAACAGTCTATTGTCGAGGTAGGACGGCTTTCCTGTGTGTACACAGGTAAGAAATTGTCCCCAGCAGAAGTAAACGCTTATAACGGTTTTACTGAGGAATACAATCGCAGCACATGGCGGCCAGATCAGGATTTCCTCCTAGATCAGAGACATCGCTTATATCATGCAATTTGCCTCGACAACCTTAAACTTCAAGAATCTGCCTAAACCTATGAGGTAGTTCATTTCAAACACTAGCCCACGGGCGCACTTGTGCCCGTAGGGTACAGGTGTGCTCTTTATCTAAGGAGACACCTATGGCCGCTAAATTTATTGAGTTTGATTCACAAAAAGAAGCTATAAATCATCGAGCTAAAGCGGGGGGCTGGATTTTTTCAGCTTTCAGTGGAAAAGCGATATGGTTTAACACGACATTCACACCTCACAAGATTCTTTTATTGTCTTTCCTGCGTTTGAAGCTCTGGCCTACGAATTAGGCCGAAGCTGCTGGCAGCTGGCGGACAAGACTCCGGTACTAGTCGAAGTGGTGGATACCGAGCAGCCTTATATCGGCGGCGAAGACTTCCACTGGGCTCCGGCTTTAATCGAACGATCAGGAATGCTCAAGCTCGCACCAGCAGGTGAAGCCTTGGGTATGCCTATCAATGTAATGAACAATTCGGTCTATTTCGCTGCGGCGGATGGTCCGGACACAAGTTGCGGTCATCAACCAGCAAAATCAATTCCAATCCAAATGGCTGGAGATGAAATTCGCGTTATGGCCGCTTAACACTACCAATAGCTGAGGTGATTCCCAGAAGGGGTTCCTCAGCCTTACCAGGAGAAATCTATGTGTAAATTATCTATTTATCGTGCTGAACACGGTTCGTATACGGAAGCTCTAAAATGTGCAGCTGTTTACCACTCAACAGGGGATGAGCTTGAACCTGAATTTGTAGATGGTCCAGCTGGTAGAGTGACATATTTAAGTGATATGTATTCTGTCATACAAACAGTTTGCAACGCAGCTGGCCGAGACGATTTGGTCTTCGGTACAGTCATAAACAATATCTTTTGGGAGTTGGATGAGTTAATTGACCACTTTGAAAAGGTAAACCAGTGGCCTTGTGAGAATTACCCTGAGAAGGTTGAAAAGCTTGCTCAAGATGCTCACAAAGGATGTGGACTGATTTATGAACTCTTCGCAAACCGGTATATAGATGCGATTGATAACCTTGTTCTCGACTTACCTAAAGGAGTTAAAGAACAGGTTATCAAGCTTGCTGAAAATTACGGTTACGAAGTCATTACAGCGGAGCAGCAAACTGAAAGCCATGAAGAGCATTGGAATGATGACGTTCATTATTGCTCCCACGGCATAGATGCAAATTGCTGTCCGGCTGGTTGTGGCGATATTGATGATGGGCCATATGACGAAATGCAAGAACCCAGTGGCTATAACGAAGCCGGGGTGATTCATTCACGTATAGAAGGCATCGTCGGAAATATTAAGCAGGGAGAAACTATATCTCCATTAGATTGGTGCATGTTGAAAAAGTATGTCCATGATAATCCAGATGCGTGTTCTTGGTACGATGATTGTTTTGTTGAGCCATTAAATGGTTCACGAGAAACAGTTCGAAGTGCAGGAGAGCTTGTTAAGTATCTTCAAAGACAAATTCTGGATGCTTGCTTCGATTTTCGTTTAAACAAGCGAGTTGAAGCAGCGAAAAGTGAAAATGGTATTTTAATTCATTGTTCTTTATGAATTAACTTACTCTAAGGTGGATGCGGAGCTTGATAGCTCTGCATCCTTACCTCTTGGTGTCATTCTTGACATTTTCTAAAGGCGTTTGTTAGAGACGTTTTTGGAAAGTGCCTTGTGCGCTGATGTGCGATAGCTGGTCGCCAAAAACAAACAGCATTACTAATAACCCTACCGGGGATAGCTCTCCGGCAGGAGGCTATCTCCAAAAACTTATGGAGATATAGATATGTCAAAATTCGATCAAATTGCAACCGTACACAAACTGACAGTTGTTAAACAAGCTGATGAGCATGACTCAGAATTCGATGTTTACTTGTGTGAAGACCAGTTCGGTAACGAATGGGCTTTATCAAAAGAAGGAGAACCTGAGTATGCCGAGTGGGGTGTTTATAATTACATCGTTCGCAACAATGTTTGTATGATCACCACGCCAGTATCAACGCCTTGTATGTCTTGGGAGCTTGCAGATCTTCCCAAAGACTATAAAGGTGAACTACAAGTCGGCATGTCAATTGTCTGATACCTATTAACACAAACCCACAGGGGGAACTGACGCCCTGTGCGGCACAGCTCCCTCTCTAACTCTGGAGAGAGAAATGACTAAATTAAACCGATATGCACTACGAAGCGCGGTAGAGAAGATCGACGGATACTATCTGCCCCGCCCACACGAGCGCAACAAGACTGATGCTTTTGAGCGAGCTAAGCACGATTGCTTAGCAGCCTTACGCCAACAGATTCAAAAGATTGAGTCTATAACGTTTGAACAGTTCACCAGTAAAGATTCGCGCAAGTAGGGAGTAGTGTCATGACAGAAGTGAATAAAACAGAGCGTACTCCAGAGCAAATTGAACTGATCTGGAAGCACACTCATAAAGATATGAAAGGCGTCTCAAATGGTGTGAAAACCATCGTCTACCCAGCTCCTTATAGCTGTCTCGGAACGGTCGAAGACCTGCCTGAGGATGCGTACCAGGACAAGCTACGCTATGCCCGGTACAAGGAATGCTGTGAGAAACGAGATGAGAAGCTGCGGCCAATCATGGTGGAGCATGGTGTCATCGAGCACTTCGATAGCACAATGCAATGGCGTGACGAGCTCGACGACGTAGCGGTGTTTGCTGGATTTACTCTACAGGGTGAAGCTCTGGAAGCTCTGCTGACGGACGTCAAAGCTGCTGACATTACATATCCCAAAACAGCCGGGCTCAAGTACCTTTGATCTGGCATGTAAATTAACCCCAGGGGGAACAAGCGCCCTCTGGGTACTTGTTTTCCCACAACTAAAAGGTGAAGGAAAATGAAAGCATTAACCAGCCAAGAACTAAATATGGCTTTGGCCGCGTTACGTTGGATGCAGGAGACGATGGAGCAATCGAACCCAAAGGAATTGTCTGATTTCTTTGCAAGACTTCCTCATTTTACTGACGAAAAGCCGTTGAGCGGAGAAGAGATCGACACGCTATGCGAAAAGATGTACTCGCTTGACAAACCAGCCTTGCAAACTGATATAACCGATCTGGTCGATGGGTTAGGTGATAAAGTCTCGGCCTCGGTTGAGATAGGCAATATCGGTGGTGAGCTTTTGCTAAGTGCTAAAGGCTACTCAGATTGCAACTCTGAGGATAACGTTGGATTTCCATTGTTGATAGAAAACAACGCTGGAAATCTCCAATTGCGGGTTTGGGCTGATATAAATAAAGAAGATCCGACGCATGTGATCTCCTTACAAGGAGCAAAGAATGAGATGCGTCAGGAGTAATGCTCAATGAGCGGTAAGTGTGGGAATATCCCCGCACTTTCCCAAGCATCCTAGAGCAGGATTCTTCGGAAAGTGCCTTTGGCGCTTATGTGCGATAGCTGGTCGCCAAAAACAAACAGTACTTATTGTAACCCGCGTGGGGATAGTCCCTGCCGGGGGCTATCTCCATTCAACATGGAGATGACAATTATGAAAATTGAATCTGTAGTTCGTCTTCCAATGGAAGATTCAGGTTTAGGTCACAATATCGTCCGGTTAAATAACCGAAACGTAGACTCAAAGAGAAAAGATCCTAATCGTTTCTTTCGACGTGAGCCA
The DNA here is from genome assembly GCF_033339315.1 of Vibrio sp. 661. Taxonomy (NCBI): domain Bacteria; kingdom Pseudomonadati; phylum Pseudomonadota; class Gammaproteobacteria; order Vibrionales; family Vibrionaceae; genus Vibrio; species Vibrio sp. 661. The sequence goes on from NZ_JAWOUJ010000010.1 coordinate 139,671, forward strand.
GTAGTGATCTATAACCCCGATAACGGCACAAAAGTAATTCGATATGTAATGGGCAACCCAGGAACAATGTCGATTACCAAAAATGCTGTTGGTCTTGATTACGATGCCGTTGATGCTCTTGGAGTGAAATTTAAAGAAGAGGTATCACTGGAAATGCGGAGAGCTCGCTGGTGGGAAATTTACCAGTGGTTCTGGTTCCACCCTGACTTCTCTATTCGCTTATCAATCCGTCTTGGAGTGGTAGGCGCATTACTCGGCATTCTTGGTTTTTTCACTGGGATCACTCCCATCATTTTAGGCTAACGCCTATCCAAAAGCTCAGAAGCTCCAGAAGGGTGCTTCTGAGCCCACTCTAGAAGGAAATAAGCTTATGTATCAATACGATCATAAAAAACGAAATATTATTGTATCGGTTTTGACTGTTGTGGGTAGTTTGTGTGTTTTGGTGCCGCTTTTGGTCGCCATTTCGTTTGACTGGCCCCCGTTACTTACCGATATGGCCGCATGGTTTGAGAATGCAAAACAATATGCAGTAGCGCAGTTCTGGGGGCTCGTATTTGGAGTGCCTTGTTTATACATTGCATATCGCATTTATAATTGGCTGCCGATCATTCCTTAATATTTCAATATCAAACCCACGGGGGTGTATGTCCCTGTGGGGGCGTGCGCCCTCCATACTTTTTACGGAGGATACTATGCAACATCAACTTGACATGCTTGCGTCAGTTTGTGCTGATGAAACACCCGTTATTCATTCGCGCTGCAAATATTGCCAAATTTGGCGGTTCAGCAGCAAAAGTAGTGATCACTAAGCACGGTGGAGAGCTGTATGTGATCAAACACTGGCTGATGTCTGATGTGATTAGTGGCTTAGTAAACAAAAACCCCGGCATTTTTGCTGGGGTTTTTTACTTATGAGAACCAAACGCCCTAAAAGGGCAAATAGACGTTTCGTGAACCATTTGGATTGGCGATAGACTAAAAAAAATGTCGGCTTTGCTGACGTTGAAAGGTAGCTGGCCTACAAGCAGCAACTACATTCTGAATGGAATACATTCCATCAGAAATCTGATTAAATATTTCGGTGTCAGGCCGAAAATACACCTCAAGAACAGTCCACAAGGACTCTCACAACTTAACCCACATGGGTACACGGGACCTATGTGGTAACTGTGTACCCTTCAAACTTCATTGGAGGATACTATGTCAAATTCAAACTATGGATTCCTAGCACTTGCTTTGCGTCAACGATTGATAAAACGCTGGTCACTGATGCATTCAGTACAGCCTGAATCAGTCTTGGAGCATAGTGCTACCGTTACGTTGCTTGCTCTTCTCGCTGGTCATGTCGCAAACCAAAAGGGGAACAAGGTCGATCTTGCCAAAATGCTTTCCCACGCAGCACTACATGATGTAGCCGAAGTTCTCTGTCAGGATGTTGTGACGCCAGTAAAAAAGGCTAATGACACTTTGGCGAGGGAGTTCGAGCGACTTGAAAAAGCTGCTGAGGAGCAGTTAATTCACACGCTACCTTTGGAGCTTCAAGGTGCAGTCGCGGAAGCATTTGCCCCAGGTGGCTATGAACAGCAACTGGTGAAAGCCTGCGATACCTACGCTGCATATATCAAGTGCAAACTTGAAGTGGCAGCTGGCAATGCGCTGGAGTTCCAAGATGCTCTCGACAAGATGATTGGCGTTGTATCTCAGTTGAAATCTGATTTCCCTGAGATCGAAGCAATAGATCAATGGTTCGGTGCTGGACTTAACTTGTCAGTAGATAAATTGCTGTCATGTAGCGATGACGAAGGTTGCTACATCAAATTTGTTACTGATCAGCGTCCGGGAGAGCCAGATATTCTTGCTGGAAATGAACAATCAGATCTTATTCTGACAGATCTCGAAGGCAAAGAGCTCAAACGAATCAAGCCAACTGCACCTTGGACTCATGAAACACTTTCCATGTTAACCATCTCTTCGGAATGGGCCCGTATGGGAGTTGAGGCATACCTTGGAAAGCAGTGGGTTGGGAGTACCGAAGTATGAATAATAATGACTTCAAACTAGTACAAAGAAATACAGATGAATGGGACAAAATGTGGAACGAATTGGCCCAACATCCATTAAATAATGGCGACGCGGTTTGTGAAGAGTCAGTTACTGGAGAGTGCTGGCAATACATGGGTACGCAAGGTGGTAAGCACAATTTTCGCCACCGCTGTCACCCTAAAACAGGTTGCCGCCAATACCTAGATATCGACGCTGTGACCGTATAAGTAAACCAATCTTTAAACCCTAACGGGGCATCAAAGCCCCTTTGGGGCCTTGGTGTCCCTCAATGACATATTTGGAGGATTCCATGTCAATTTGTGATGAAGCAATGTCTAAGGCCACTAACAAAGGCTATTTAATAACCGCAGAAGGCTGCACTCCAGTCGATATTCCAAAAGAAGACGGATTACAAACTATGTATAAGCTAATCGGCTGTAGCATGGTCCAGAGCTTTGATTGGGAGCTATCGAATGGAAAAACAGTCAGTCTTTATCTTGATGAAGAAGGACTGTTCAGTAGCGGTATCAAGCTCGGTTGTATATTACATGGTGCAGATTCACCTGTTGTAGGCAACATCATCGTGCTGGGTACTCCAGATTACAGCGATGGTGAAGGTTATGACACTTCTGCACCGGAAGACTTTGAAGAGCATCAGTTGATCGCTCGGAAAGGTCTTTTGGACATCTGTGCTTAACTATTAAATCCGAAATCATTAAAACCCTAAGGGGGCACCAATCCCTTAGGGGGAGGTGTCTCCTCAAAAAAACAAGGAGATAGCTATGATTAAAACTCATTTCAATAACCAACTGAAAAAACTTGGCTACCCAGAAGGTCTGACAATCGAGTACAGCCTTAGTTACTGTCAAGGTGATGGTATGAGTTTCTATGGAAACCTCGATGAGGATGATGTAGAGAAGCTTATGCTGCGAATTTATGACCCAAATACAGCAGGTGAAAACGCCGTACTTCGCGTAAAAAACCTTTTGGTTCGTAAAGAAGCATTATCTATGTTGGAAATATTAAGGGAAGCAGATATAGGATGTTGCAGAATGTCGATTGAGCGAAACTCTCATGGGCATCGGTACAGCCACTATAACTGCATGGATCTTTGTCATGAAGTCGATTTTGAAAGTTTCTCTGAGGAGCATTTTGAAGCGATTCGTGCCGCTGGTCTGGTAACAGGTGAAGTGACTGATGAGCACATCACTAGATGGCAAAGCATTTGGAACGACTTTGTGAGTCGTCTCGAACATGACATCAAATCTACATCCCAACAGCTTGAAGCCGAAGGCTATGCGCTGGTGGAAGGTACGCCATACGAAGAAGTTGTTTCCTGGGAGTTTAATACAGCTGACTACACAGTCCAGCTTAAAGAGCATCCCGAGCATGACTTTGATATTGGATGCTGGGACGAAGAGTTAGCATTACAAACAATACAGGATATTGTTGATGGTAAGCAGCGCTATCTGAGGTTGGAAGCTAAGATCCTCGACCGAGAGACGGAAGAGGAACTAGCATCTGAATCTATAGGTGGCCTGGTTATAGATGTTAATGACAGAAGTTATGGAAGTTACCGCCGCGAATTGGTCAGTAATGCCATAGCAGAAGTTCGTAAAATACAGCTCAAAAATGCTATATCAGAACATCATCAAATGCAGGAATCGTTAGTTCGTAAAGCGGCCTAACATTTTTACTTAACCCTAGAGGGGGGCTTGCTCCCCTTGTGGGGCAACCCCCTTCGATTTAAATAATTGAAGGAGAAACACTATGGGATTTTTTAGCTGGAAAACGTGTGATTCAAAAGAAAGCATCTCGAATGTATATTCTGGACGTCAAGTTCGCACTGTTTACTTACTACAACCTCATGGTCAGAAACCATTACAGGAAAATGCTTACGAGGGCTATGGCATATTTGGTGGAGTCAACGCCCATGTCTGGCTGGCAAAAGCAAACTTAGATAAGAACATTGCATCTGGAATGGATGACGAAACTTTGCGGATCATAGGGGTTTATCTGAGCTGTGGCTTTGATTTTTACCGAGATAAGAACAAGCAAGTTTATGCTTGTTCAGACAAGGTGATGGTGATAGAAGCTCTTGGCTTGTTTGACTTCCCGATTGTAAAGATAAATGGTTATGATGAAATGTTCACCGTCGATGGAGTATCTGGCACAATGGAACAGCATGAATGGAATGGACGTTTAACAAAGCAAACTCCGCCTTCAATTGCTTATCCTCTGAAATTTTCGTTTAACGAAAATGCGCGATATGAAGCCTATTCGGCATCAGAGTCGTGTGACAAGCAAGGATATTTCTACGATGATTAACAGTGAGGGGCGAAAGCCCCCACTTTCCCTTAGGTGTTATAGAGCACCTAACGGAAAGTGACGAATTCTACTCTCATTGAGAGTGAAGACGCGATAGCTGGTCGCTAAAAACAAACAGCATTCAATTTAAGTGAAAGTTCTCTTTCACCCTTCATAACCCAGTCGGGTACACCAACCCGACATGGGCCAGGTGTACCTGCAAACTGTAGGAGTACACCTATGTCTAACATTGCAATTCTGCAACATCTGCAACAACGTATGCTTGAAATTTCGAATGCGGAAAAACTACCTCTCCATTTCAAATCTAATTTGGAGATTGATGGTAAAGAGCTCGAACGTTTCAAAAGCAACCCAAGCGGTAAATTCGTTTGGTTACTGCGTCCTTCTGGAACTCAAATCGTTCCGGTCGGACTTGGCGTTAATCCCGTTCATATAACGTATTGGATCTGGTCAGAACAAGGACCAGAAACCAAAGCGTTTGTCGTGGATATCAACGCTGGCACCATAGAGAAGATTACTCATGAACAAGCAGAGAGCCTCATTATGATGCCTCCTTGCAAAATCTCTACTCTAATGAGTAAAGAAGAAGTAATCGAGAAAGTAGCTTACGTTCTCCGCGAAGGCGTAAACAGTAAGATTTGGGGAGCTTTTAATCCTCCATCTCTTGATGATTACGCTAAGTGGAATTGGATCGACTGGCTAACTTACTTCAAATCATCAGGTAATCACCTGATGCAATCCTTCTTGGGTAAGGCCATACGCAGAGTTAATGGTCAATAGCCCAAAATCAAACCCCAGCCGGGGAGAGCATCTCCGGTAGGGGAGCCTCCTTGGCTATTTTTTCCCGGTGTCGGGGTTTCCCTAAAGCCCCTGATACGGGGGGACTTAGGGAAGCCTCGATGTCGGGGTTTCAGCTAAGGAGAAACACTATGGATAACTCATATTTCTATAAAGCAGACGAAGTTCGTAGCCTCGCTAAGGGTCAATGGCTTTTCATTTTGGCGCATTTAATGCCTGAACTGGAACCAGCACTCAAAAAAGCGGGAAAGTCCCATGTTACATGTCCGTTTCATGGTGGAAAAAAAGACTTCCGTATGTTCAAAGATGCTCACGAAACAGGTGGTGCTATTTGTTCTTGCGGTTCTTGGCATGATGGCTTTGAGCTATTAAACCAAGCAAGAGGGTGGGATTTTGCTGAATGCCTACAGCAAGTTGGTGACTTGTTGATGGCTCCAAAGCATTTCAAGCGTCAGCAAAGCTCCAATAATACAAGTTCACCGCGCCGAGCACAGCAATCTGCTCCGGCAAAAGTGAATAACACCAAATACGATCCAAATCGTCGCCCTAAGTATCAGGGCACTTTAATTGCTCACGGTCAAGCTCCTTACCAGGACGACCCGATAAATGAACCAAGCTATTTTGCTTACATTCGTTTATCAACGGGCAATGAACGTAAGATTTGGGGCGTTGATCTAGAAAGAGCAATCGGAGAATGCGGTGCTGTATATGGTGATGAAGTCACTCTCACAAATTTGGGACGTGAAGCTGTTACCGTAATGCAGCCTGTATTTGAAGAAGGCACTGGAGAGATCATTGGTGAGAAACCAGTTCAAACACATCGCAATACGTGGTTGGTTGAAGTGAAAACTAAGAGTGTTCGTACTGCTAAACCAGAGTCTGTAGCGCAGGCAAAGGTTTCAAACAGCAGCTATGTCTCTCACTCTGCTCCTGGTTCTTATAACGAAGAGTCATGGGCTGATTCAAATGTTCCGACAGAACAACATGAGGATAATCATTCTTCATGTAGCCCTGTTGAGCATCACCAAGAAGCCGTAGTTGAACAAGAACATTCAGAAAGCAAGGTTGTTCCGCTCTTTGCTGAGCAGTCAAAGCCTTGGTTGATGGAACTTCAAGAGGAAATGCAAAAGAGAGCTCAACGCGAACGTGTTTACAATGCTCGCCTTTGTGAAAAAATTGAGAAGATCTGGAATGAATGTTTGCCCTTTAACTGTGCAGCAGCTGAGCCGTTACGTGCCTATTTCGTCAATCGCAAACTTTTGTTTGCACATGATGTAGTAGAACAGACAGACAGCCTGCGATTCCACCCAAGTATGTCCTATTACGATGAAGATGGTAATGAGGTTGGAAAATTTCCAGCCGCAGTACAAGCCATCCGAGACGCGAAAGGAAACTTGGTTACTTTACATCGTACATATCTGACCAAAAGTGGTAAGAAGGCCAAAGTAGAATGCGCTAAAAAGATGATGCCTGTTCCTGATGGATTGAGTGTCACTGGCGGTGCAGTTCGCTTAGGTATGCCAACAGAAGGAGTATTAGGTTTGGCAGAAGGCTTGGAAACAGCATTGTCTGGGTTCCGTGCTACTCACATCCCTACATGGTCCACAGTGAATGCTACTCTTTTGGAAAACTTTGAAGTTCCAGACGAGTTAGACATCCACACTGTCGTTATCTTTGCAGATAAGGATAAGTCGCTAACAGGGGAACGCTCCGCAAATGTGCTGAAATCTAAGCTTGAAAAGCAAGGATATACAGTTCATGTGCTGTTACCTAAGCTGCCCATTCCACCTCGTGCAAAAGGTATAGATTGGAACGATGTCCTGGTAACTCAAGGACAGATGGGATTCCCGCCGATTAGTACACTCCGCGAGTTTATTGCGCGTAGGGCAGGTGCTTATGGGCGTGTATAACCTAGCAGAAGTAAACACTGAGCCAGGTAACGAAGCTACTTGTCCCTTCTCACCTCCTTTGGGGTGGGAAGGTGATGAGAGCGCCTATCTAGAATTGATGCGTCAACGTTACAAAGACAGAAACTTCAACCAATTAATAATTGGAACTGTCTGGTGTTCAAAAAAAATGGACATACATTACTCTGGGCCGTTTGCAGAACAGGCAGCTCAGATTGTTAATAAACTCCGGTAGCATTTTAGCTACCGGACCATCTAATTACTGAGGGGAACCAAACCTGATGGGTCTGTTCGTCTCACCAAAGGAGAATAACTATGGATATGCCGCAACATCTTCGAAACCCAATGGTAGTTGAAGATGCAATGAAAAAAGCTGAGCCGCTTGCAAAGCAAATGGGGCTTAGTTCTATACCTGACGACATGCTTGAGTTGATCTGTCCGAACTTAACTTTCGCAGGACAATTCACGCCAGGGCTTTACGCAAGATTTCAGAGTGTGAAGCAACTACTGAAATCACTATCGGAACAACACAAACCTAAGCATGGCCATATTGTGAATTTAACGACACAATATGCGAGTTACGAAGAAGCAGTCTTGCTTTTACGTGAAGGTGAAATCAGAGGTGAGAATTTGATAGCTTCTGTGGGTGGAAAAAACCTAGATGATTTCGATATGCGAGATTATGGCATAGCGATGCATGTTGGCTGCGGTGGACCATTTAACCCCATTACTGATAAGCATATTCAAACACTATTCGAGTTCGATATGTTTGAGACTACTTATAACTTTTGGGGAGCTTATTGTGGTAATGGAATGATTGAAGTTACTGTTCCAATGAAGCGATGGTTTTTAACTTTGAATGAATAAATATTAATTTTTCAGTTTAACCCTGGAGGGAGATGTGCCCTCTAGGGGCTCTCTCCTTAAAAACTAAGGAGATAACAATGATTAAGTATATTTTTAACACTTCATTAAGGCAGGAAGTGATTATTGATACCGATAGCAATATTGATGGATATCAATACCACTATATTAATGTTGTTGAACACATTGCTTCTGGTGGAGAGGTTCAAAGGTTTTATCAGGCTGTCGTTGTAACAAAAACTAGTAGTCTTACTTACCACGATAGTTTTGCTACAGACTGGTTTTTGATTAAAAACAATAAACTTTATGTTTGTACTGATGAAAATGGGGAATGTCTTGTTGAATATAGCTCTGAGCATGAAGGCGAAACATTGCCCCTGACTCCTTTTTCCCGAATTGAAATATGTGTAAATAAGAAGGACTCGGCAATTGGATACGCCGTAGCTGAGTTCGCAAAAAGTGTTATAGACAGGGTATTCAATGTCAATGTTGCAAGTATCCCTGTCGTTAACCTGGGATAGTTCAAAAGCGCAGGGGGAAACCCCTCGCTTTCCTAAGCATCCTAAACAGGTTTCTTAGGAAAGTGCCTTGAGCGCTGATGTGCGATAGCTGGTCGCCATAAATAAACAGCATTAATTCACTTTTTATAACCCACGAGGGTACATCACCCTCTTGGGGTTGGTGTACCCATTTGAAAGGAGTACACCATATGAACCAAGCACTTCAATTGAACCCAACTCAAGTACGCGAACAAGCATCGGTAAGAAGGCTGGATTTTTAAGGCTTTGTTCATGCATTATAAATCTGCCGAGATTGGGCATTTCCGCGTTAGTTAACTAAGTGTTCTCTGGTGTATAAGTGTAATTCTATAGTAGAACCAAGAGTCTTATTATATGGGCAAGTTAGACGACACCGGAGAGTATTTACCTTTTGCAAAGAAGCATTTGGTATTAGGGAAAGATAACGGCGACACAAACATTAGCCTTAAATCAATTTGGCCGGAACCTAATTGGCAAGAATTGTGTGATGATGGTCTGTCAGTTGAAGTATGCGCATATTTATCGGTTTACTATTCTGGTTGGAGGAATAACCCCCGTCCAGCTCAGCCATCTGTCAGTCAAGAGCAATGGACAAACGCATACGAAAAATCACTACTTGTTTTGCAAGAGTTGTTTGAAAACGTAGCTGACAATGATGATGTAAAGTTGCTACCGGAACGATTTCGGAGTCGGATGGGTATCCCTAAGAAAACTGGTAGGCAACATATTAGAGATGTTTACCCATTGTACGCTGTTGGTAGAGGTGAAAATAGAACCTACAAAACTCCGTTTGCCTTGACGCTACGACAATCATCTTTAATTCATTTGCTGCCAAAATTAGGGTGGCCTTATACAATCAAGCCATACAATGTTGACCTATTTCCGGTGGCCTTCGAGGGGGGATTCTACCGACTGTGCTCGATACAAGGAAAACGGTTTGTATATAAAGAAACAGAAGAGTTCCCTAACAAATTCAAAAGTGAAACGGATGCTATAAATGCATTACGTTGTCACATGAATTTAGATGTATCGCCCTATATCCCCAGAAAGAAAATCGAAACGATAAGAAACATACAGCTCAGCTATGATGTTACACCAGAACAATTCATAAACACGTTCAATTTTAGAGGAGTTCAGTTTGGGAGCTCTATGCCAGACAAAGAACGTCAACTGTTTGTAAACAATAGCTTTTATGCATTCAAGGTATTAGCTCATATATTAGAGATACCAGACGGATGGATAGGGCTTGGAGGACAACTTGGCATAGCTTTCGGCGCAAGGGGGCAGGGGAAAGCAAGCGCCCATTATGAGCCAGACCTAAATATCATCAATTTGACTCGGCGGAGTGGACCTGGTGCAATTTCTCACGAGTGGTTCCACGGAGTTGATGCTCTTCTGGCAAGGTCTAGAGGATATGAGGGTAAATTGATCAGTGAGTTTATTACTGGCGTAGACATGGAAAACGCACCTGATAAGTTCAGGAAAAACATTCTCCTTATGAGGAATATCATTACTAAGCAACTTTGCTCTGGTACTAAGTATTTCAATCAATCACAGAAACTGGCAGGCCAGAAGGGAGCGCGAAAATACTGGATAGAAAGAAGCGAGATGTTAGCCAGGGCTTTTGAAGCTTTTGTCCAGGACTCACTTATAAGCAAAGGAATAAGTTGTGATTGGCTTGTTATGGACACTTTACTTTCAGATGTGCCTAAAGAACATCATGACAAGCATCCTTACCCGCAAGGCGATGAACGCAAGAATTTAAACTACTCGATGTTTAATCTAATGAAAGGGATTTGGAGTAATTAGGTTTAGCTTCTTGATAAAAAGTAGTCGAGTAGAGCACCTTTTCTAATCTCCTTTTTTTTAAACTGATCAAGCATATAGAAAAAATCAACATGATCGATACCATACAAGTCAAGGAGAGCTAATGCATCAAATAGGTCAATCCCAGTATGACCATTTTCGAACTTGGAAATGAAAGATTGGTTAACACCGATATGGTTGGCCGCGTCAGCCTGAGATAAGTTGCTTTTTTTCCGAAGCTCCTTAAACAGGTCACAGACAAATAAATATTCACTTCCTCCTTTCTGATAGAAATTCACAAAACACCTTGAAAATTATCTAGTCCACGAGTTACGCATGAACATGCGCGTCAACGAAGCGACAAAATTGGATTTCTCTTGATCATTCATCCGGGAAAAGTTGGCAAGATACATTTCCCGTTGAGTTACGATTGTCATTAGATTTGCCTCTAGCGGAGATGATGAGTCAATCAATAACTGAATGCGTTCAGGGATCTCCTCGGCAGTGCTAATGTCAAAATTTGTATTGTTTAACAAGAACATGCTGTTTCACCCATAAGAACCCCGTGGGATTATACACCCAAAGGTCAATTATTCCGAGTGGAATAATTCGCAAGACTTTAGCCGAAAACCAACCGGATTGGCTGGTGGTGAAATATGCAACCTGAGGGAGGACTTTTTTGTCGCCACAAGCCAATGTTTTCGCACAATATAGTTTGTACACAGCTAGGACAGTAGATCAGGCACTTACAGCAATCGGTACAATAAAGTTTTGTTACTATCGCGTATTGTCTGCTTGCTGCTGCGTCTGGACCTAGCTCTGCCCTACAAAACTCATGGTCTCTAAGGTTCTGATTTAGCGAAGGTTAGAAATTAGTGTACAAACTTTATTATTCCAAACCTGCCTTTATGTACAAACTTTCTGGTCACTGTACAAACTTTATTGTTCCAGAACAGCCAATAACTGGTGTAATATTAACCTTAAATTCTCTACTTACGAAAATGTACCTTTTCCAAAGTAGAGCTTGTAAAATTTAAAGGTCGAATAGTTTGCGACTCACTTTTCGCGCACGAGGGGCATAAAGTCACGTATAAGCACCTTTTTGAGTGGATAAAAGGAACGATAGCCGTCCTATTCTAAAACCATGATATACCGGGTGGTTTAGCAGTGGCGTTATCCATTTTGGCGAACTCTATTCTACATAGAGTTGTATGTTGGCAAACTTTATTTTACCTACACACTTTTATTTTCATATTTCGGCACAACAAGGTACGGAGGCGGAAAATCGTGGATTTAACTGAAATGGCACTAGTAGCAGCAGTACTTTCAACTCTTGGTTTTGCAGTTACCCTTATACGGCATGTCTTGTTTAAAAGGGAGTTCTATAAACTAAAAGAGGACATGAAAAAACATACTCTTGAGCACGGTGTTAACGAGCAGCTATGGATTTTATTTGTTACGCGGTCACGGAAGATGCTTAGGTTCTGGAGGTAACATATGCTAAATAAAACAAAGTTTGAAAAAGTTCTAAGTAGAGTGATCAACAAAAACAGCGCTCGTTGCTCAAAGTGCAAGCGAATGTTTACTCAGCCATGTCATACCTTTGGTGGTCTCGATGCAGAGGGCAAAGTTCATAATGTAGCTCTATGCTGTAGAGACTATATTGTAGACATGCGCCATTATGGTGTTTATACAACCCTTCCAGTTAATACAGCAGAAGGTGAACGCCAGGCCAAAGAACTATTAGATTCCCACCCCAAAGACGCAAGCAGGTATTGACTGTTCTAGTGAAACAGCGAGCAAAACCAAGATTGCACCAAACGAACAAAGAGTAAAAGTAATTAAAAAACAGCCAGATACAAAGCTGTTCTAACAAAACAAAGACAAAATTCCCTTTATTGTCCCAAAAGAACACTCGAAGAGAAGCCAATGTGTAACGGAAAAGTTATTTTTGTTAGCCAGAGAGAGGCTGAGACTATTCACCCAGAGCCCGGAGTAGCAATGATTTCTATCACCGATCCGGGAAAACCTTTAGCTGAACTAGGTTCCTGGGAGCTGATATACAGAGATTCTTTTTTTGATGGAGGCTATAGTGAAGACGCTATCCACATCCATAAAGATGAGTTTCGAATGCGCTATTGTTCTTATATTGATTCAGAACAGGCAGAGAAACTAAAAAATTTCATATCTCAACTAATCTCTTCTGGAGTGAATAAAATCTACGTTCACTGCTATTTTGGTCGTTCACGCAGTGGAGCTGTTGCTAAATACCTGGTGGATCAGTTCGGTTTTGAAAGCAATAAACCAATTGAGAGCCCAAATATGACTGTATATAAATTGCTATGTAATCCAGTACGGTTTGAACCCTTGATCCAGCAATATGAACAAGCTGCTAAAGCTCCTAAAGAAGAAAAGCAACCAACAATATCCCAGAAGTTCGTAGATTTATTGATGGTAGCTTTAGGGCTTAAAAAATAATCAGTGAATGTGGCCCCTACTCTCGATACAACGTGCATGAAAAGAAGAGAAACCAACATGGAATATCACGCTAACAACATAATAACTGCGGAACAACAAGGAGAGCTGATCACCGCAGAACAGATTAAGAGCAGTATAAAAACTAACGCGGCATCAGCCTATTTACTTAGTCTCCGCTCAAAGCTTAGCCGTCAAAAAATGGGTTACTTCCTGAATAATGTAGCCAAAATGACGGGCAACCAAAGCATGTTTCATTGTGACTGGGGGACAATGAGACGCCACCATGTCCAGGGTATTATTGACTTGCTTATTGATGCAGGAAGAGCTCCAGACACCATTAACACCTATCTTGCTGGGTTAAAAGGCGTCGCTCTTGAAGCATGGACAATGAAGCAGATTGATATGGAAAGTTATCACCATATCAAGCAAATAAAGAATGTGCGTGGCGAAAGAATTCCCAAAGGGAGAGCGCTAGAACGTCATGAAGTTGCCCAGCTTTTCAAAGTGTGTGATGAAGACTCACGATGTAAAGGAGTTAGAGATAGTGCAATTTTTGGGGTGCTTTTAGGCTGCGGTTTAAGGAGAGGTGAAATAGTGGCCCTAGATCTAGGCCATATAAATTGGCGAGAACAAGCAATTACAGTTATGGGTAAAGGTAATAAAGAACGATTGGCCTTTATGCCCGACGGAACGCTTAGAAGATTAAAATTGTGGGTTAATGATGTTCGAGGTGAACAGCCTGGGCCTCTTTTTCCAAGAATTCGACGACATGATGATGTACAAGACAGTCGAATGACAGATCAGGCAATCTACGAAATCTTGAGAACTCGACGAATGGAAGCTGGGTTAGAGCATTGCTCTCCTCATGATTTGCGTCGGACTTACGCGAACGACTTATTGGAAACTGGCGTTGATATCATGACCTTAAAGGATATGATGGGACATGCTAGCGTTACTACCACTCAAAGGTATATTCGCATCAAAGATGAGCAAATGCGAAATGCAAGTAAGAGGTTGGTAATTTAACATGCTCGTATCATTTCTGACATGGTTTTTAGTTGGTTTGCAGCCCATTGTGCTGGTGGTCATTATTCAAAACCTTATTGGAAAGTTGTTAACCCCTATTGCGCTTCGCAATAAAGCCAGCCGGGGGGTGTACTTAGCTACAGCAGCTATTGGAGTGCCTATTCATGAACTCAGTCATGCTATTGCGGCGTTCCTTTTTCGGCACCGAATAACCAAAATAAAGTTTTTTGAATACACAGCTGGGCATGGCCGCTTGGGATACGTCGAGCATCAATGGAACGTGTTGTCACCGTTGCAAAATGTCGGGCTTTTCTTTATTGGTATTGCTCCTTTGATAGGAGCTGGTGCAGTCATATACTTAACTACAAAGCTAATGCTTCCAGGCTTATTGGATACGCTGGCTTGGCGCATAGTAGAAATTCCTATGGGAATAACGGGCGATCCAGTCAAAGATGCTTTCTATGCTGTGCAGTACGGCATTTCTGGTGCTGGTATTGCGATTCTTTCCGTGAGCTCGGAGCCTCAGTTCTGGCTCTGGATGCTGATCAGCAGCGTTGTGGCGTTTCACTCGACACCAAGCAAAGCTGATATGCAGAGCGCATGGAAGGGAGCGATAGCCGTAGGAGTGTTATTAACGGGGATTGTCTTCATTTTCGAGGCTTATTATCCACTAACCGAAATGGTGGTTGGTTATTGGCTTTACAGTGTATCTATTATGTCTGCCACAATTGTATTTTCTATGCCTTGGTGGGTAATATTGCTGATGATCGCTATGGTTTCAAAACGCTAGCTCTCTGTTTTTTTAGCTGTTCTCTCAAGCAAAGCGCTTTGGCGGAGTATTGCCAACACATCAGCAACCGTCATTTTCCATCCCATAGCAAGACGTCGAATGATAAACGAACCTAATTCAGTACGTTCTTGCGGATTAAACAAACACTGTTTAACCTGCCCTGCTTCTGATAAGGATAGTGAAATCCCTTCGGGTCCATTATGTTGTAATTTGAAACCTTTGTTACGCTTAGAACCGTGATAAGCCCCCTCAGATAAACGAGCAAGGCCGAACAGTACCTGAGTAAAGCTGGTAAGCTCATACCTTGTCAACTGGACGGAAATTTTTTCCTGCCAGTTTGCATCAGTGCCAAGAAGTGGCGCAATCTCGATTGTGACCGAAGGATATTCATCCTTTTGGGTCTCTGTATACTGGAACTGAACTACAACACGCTGGTGTTTGTTATAGATTTTAAAAGCTTCACCAAACAATTTAGTTTCGCTCATAACTAATCTTTCACCTCAAGTTGCGACAATTTTTTCTTTGTACTGATATGAGCTTTGCGTTCGGAATTCAAATCAGATTCAAGTTTGCTTTTTGCTTTTGAAGTGGCCGCGTGAGCTGCTTTTTCGGTATCGAGAGCTTCGCTAATTGTCTCCAGTCGCCCCAACCCTTTCTCTGATTGCATAAGCCGCTCTTGAAGATGGTTAACTCTATCCTGAGTTGTTTGATGCGATTCTTTCTCTGCTTTTAAAGATTCACGGAGTGCTTCATTTTGAGCACTTATAGTCGCGTTTTGTGTTTCTGCTTGGGTGAGTTTTTCGCGGATATCTTTTAACTCAGAGCGTAGTTGTTCACGGTTAGATTGAGCCTCTTCTACCAGCTTACTGCTGTCCTCAAGACGCATCTCCGCTTTGGCTAAGTCTGTGGTTAATCGGTCAATCTGAGTTCGATGTTCAACAATCACCCTACTCTTTTCTTCTAGTTGATCACGCAGTGTCTGTTCAGTAGTAGTCCAAGATGATTTGGCCGCTGCATGTTGTTCGCTATGTTCCTGTGCCAACTGTTCTTTCTTTTGAACTTCAAATTGAAGGCGCTCTATTTTGCTTTCAGCATCAGCTAAGGCAGAAAGAGCCTCTGCTTCGGAACTTTTAGCAGCACGTAGCGTTTCTTCAAAGCGAGATTCAATAGCAGTTTGAAACCTGCCCATCTCTTTCATAAATGAGTCAGCAAATGCATCACTGAATCCCATTGATTCCATTAAATGAGCCTGGGATGCTTCGAGCTCTTCACGCCACTGCCTAACAAAGCCTAGAGCCGTTCCTTTGGAACCTCTGCCAAGTTCTGCGATCACTCGATTGCCGCTTATCTTTTCTCCGGAAGCATGTAGACGGTCACAGACACCTTTTACGTCTGAATAAGTCAATGCAGGACTTTGTTGCCGCTTTTCCATAATCATTTCTCTTCAAAAAAATCAAGTATACCGTCAATAGTATGCCAAATACGGTACAGTTACAAACAAGTGTACCTTTAATACGTTAGAATTGAATGGCGGTACAGTTTGATTGTTTTGCATCTAGATAAATAATCATAACAGACTGATATTTAAGGATGTTATTATGGTTTAAATCGAGAATGAACAGGTTGTAAGGTGTACCGATTACTGTACTTTCGGTACACCAGTTCTAAACCAACTCTTTAAGTGCGAGGTGTGATAAATGAGAAGAAAAAGAGGTGATTATCCACAATTGGTAAATGACTTAGTAATCAATACATTGTTACACCTTTATATGGAATGTAGCGATACACGTCGGTTTGTGCCTCTCCACCAGCGAAATGCGATTGTTATGCGTTATCTGAAATCCTTACTCAAAAAAGCAGCATACAAGGAGACAAGAAAAGATATTAAAGCTCTTATTTACGCTGGGCAGAAAGGTGACAAGTTGGAAGAGCAATTGTGGAGGCTCAAATCTCTTGTTAATAATTATGGCAATGATGTTGAAAAGTTTTACGGATTCCTCAACTTAATTGAGAGTACGTTAGCTATTTACAGTGAGTTATTTAAAGAAAATACTGCTGTCGTTTCGAATAGAGTTTATTTGTTAGCTGATCACATTGATAATGGCTTTGACGATAATGGGAGGCAAGTAGCCCCAATTGCTCTATCTGTGAACTCTTCAAAATGGAAGCAAATACCAGCGTTGGCCGAAGAACATGGTCATTTCTATATTGAGATTCTTGATAGTGATGAGAGTAAAGCAAACCTTTATGTTCACCCTGCCGCAATGAAAAGAGCCGTTCACAAAGAACATGAAAAGGAGTGTGACTGATGGCAGTGTAGGATGCAAACCGCTACTACACTGCCCTGAGTGCTAAGTTCAAGCACGATGTTTAGCTTTGAGGTTTTTCACATGCTTAAAGTTAGTTTTAAGCCCCTTTTCTAAACGTGCAGACTCTAGACTCTCATAAACACTATTAATGTCGATAAAAGAGCTTTCCTTGGATTGTTCATAAATATAATCTGCGGCCTTCCAACCGGATGTGAATAGTAGCTTTGGTGTGTTTTTACTCCTCCATTCGCACTCACCTACCATAACTACAATCGAGTAGAACGCTTCCTGGGGAATGCTAGGCAAAAGAGATTGAATTGCTTTCACATGCTTATAGTTTTGTCTGAACGGATTTTGAAACTTGTAGCTACGTTTAAATATCTTTTGAGTCCAAAATTGATCTGATTCCTTGCCATAAATCCAGCCTTTATAATGTTTTGTTTCAACGACAAATATTCCAGCTGGGGAAATAACAACATGGTCCACCTGAGTAGTATCTCCATCGGAAACTTCAAGAGTAACATCATCAAGTACTATGCAATTATTACCACATTTTTTATTTAATATTTTTGATAAAGCCCACTCGCCTATTTTCCCTTTGATATGGCGTGAAAATACTTTGGCAACAAATAATAGTGTTACAGCCAAAATCAACATCCACGTTGTCGGTTGATTTAGAAGCTCTCCAAAAGCGCCTATAAATAGATTGGGGTTTTGCGCCCATCCCCTCGATATAAACCTCAGTTGATGTAAGTTATTGAAAAACTTTGCGCCCCCTAATTTTAAGTAAAGATCAAAAAATTTAAAACGTTTTGATAATTGTTTAACACTCAAATTACTGTTTAAGAAACAGGCTTAAGGTTAATTTCGAGGGGATGGGCAACAAACCCCATTTAGTATTTTTCCCCTTCTCCTCTAAGGGACTGCCGTCCCGCCGGCGCTTCGCTTGGCACCCTGCTGACGGTCGCTGCGCTCCCTTGGAGTTAATGCCTCGCCAGAGGCGAGAGGGTTTGTTTCCGCTGCGCTAGGCCCAAAGGGGCTTTGCCCCTCTGGACTCCCCACACTCGCCGCCGTGAGGCTCGGGGGCTGGGGCCTGCGGTCGCTGCGCTCCCTTCGTTCCCAACCCCAGAGCCAGAGGCTGGGTCGTTCCGGCAGCGTCAAGGGCGGGAGCGGAAGCCGCAGCCCTGGAGCGAAGCGGAAGGGATCGGGTGAGCACCCGGCGAAGCGAACCCTTGACGTGATGGAGTGACCCCCACGCTCAGGCAAGGGGGCAGGTAGAGCAGAGCGAAGCGGCGCGGCCACCTGCACCCCTGCCACGTGGCGAACGCGGGGTTTGGGGCAGCGCCCCAAGGTGTTCGCAACGACCGAAGGGAGGCGCAGGGCGAAGCCCGTAGAGCAAGGCCGCAGGCCGCTGCAACCGCGTAGCGGTCACGTACTTTACGGAGTAAAGTCTAGTGAGTATACACTTCAAAGAAGTGGCCCGCCGGAGGCACATTCGTACCTCGACGGGCTGGCAGCAATCTGACAGTGCGGAGGGGGACGGATGGCGTTTGCGATCATGAGGGCGAAGAAGCTCAACAGCATGGGCACGGTGGCGGCTGCGTTGCAGCACTGCTACCGCGACCGCGAGACGCCGAACGCCGATCAGGAGCGCACACCGGACAACGATCACCTGGCGGCCAGATCGACCGATGAGGCGATGGGCAAGCTCAGGGAGCGGTTGCCGGAGAAGCGGCGCAAGGATGCGGTGCTGGCGGTCGAATACGTGATGAGCGCCTCGCCGGAGTGGTGGCAGACCGCAAGCGCCGACCAGCAGCGGGAGTTCTTCAAGCGATCGACCGAGTGGCTGGCCGACAAGTACGGCGCTGAGAACGTGGTCACGGCCACGATCCACCGGGATGAGCTGACCCCGCACCTGTCGGCGTTCGTGGTGCCTCGGACGGCTGACGGGCGCCTGAGTGCCAAGGAGTTCATTGGCAACCGGACGAAGATGAGCCAGGACCAGACCAGCTACGCCGAACGGGTGGCCGATCTGGGGCTTGAACGGGGCATCGAGGGCAGCAGGGCCACACACCAGCGAGTTAAAACCCACTATGGGGCGATCCAGCAGGCAGGCCGAGACGTGCCACACCTGACGCCTGACGAGCTGAAACCCCAGAAGGTCAAGGGGGTGTCACTGGCCGAGAAGGTGTTCGGAGCCGTGGAGACGGTCGAAGGGGTGGCGCAAAGGTTGAACGCCAAAATAATGGGGTCTGTGCAGCCGATGGCCGAGAAAGCCGCTGTAAGCGCCCAGAACGAGCGAAGAGCCAAGGAGCTAAGGGAAACCCTAGCCCAGCAGCAAAAACGCTTACAGGCCCTTCAGGAGCCGTTTAAGGGGCTATCCAAGGATCAGGTAGCGGGACTGATCCGGCAGGCGGTGAAATTGCGGCAGGAGAACGAGCAGGAGAAGCAGGAGCGCGCCCAGCAGATCAAAGAGCGATTCAAGGCCAAGCGGGAACGGGAGCGCAGCGACCGCAGCAGGGGCCGTTAACCCTTTTCAACCAACTTTAACCAACCTTGAACAACCTTAAACCATTGTTTAACCAACATTAAACCACTTTCAACCAACCCTAAACCACTTTCAACCAACCCTAAGCAACCGGGGTGTAAGGGCTGGCAGTAATCGCGCGGATTTACAGGCACGTCGGATATGTTTACAAAAACTCCGTTTTTGACACATATCCCGTGCCAAAGGGTGCCCCTTTGAAACCCTCCAGCGCCCCGCTCAATCGCGGGGCAGGGTGACGCGGTGGGGTAGGTCGGGACTGGGGCCGTCCTCGTCCAGGAACGCCACTTCGGCGCGTTCCAGGGTGCAGCCATCGAGGTTCAATTCTTCCATGTCCTTGAGGGTGAAAACCCCCGCCTCCTCGCGGCTCTTGGTGTACCCGTAGCCCTTGGGTTTCCAGTACTCCAGACCTGTCTTGATGTAATACATGCTCATGGCCATACCTCGTCCTTGAGTTTCGATATAACGGAATCCAGCGCCGTTCTGGTGGTGCCGTCCAGCGTGTCTATACCCCTGTCGTAAGCCTCCAAAACAGCGGCCATTTCAGCGGCTGTGATGCTGATAGTGGCCGTGGTGTCCCTTACGATATGGGAGTAATCAGGCTTGCCGAAAAGGGCTTTGAGTGGATCTGTCATGGCTGATCTCCAAACATATCAAGCGTGTCTGTATCCCACTCTATTGTAAACAAGACATTTTTATCTTTTATATTCAATGGCTTATTTTCCTGCTAATTGGTAATACCATGAAAAATACCATGCTCAGAAAAGGCTTAACAATATTTTGAAAAATTGCCTACTGAGCGCTGCCGCACAGCTCCATAGGCCGCTTTCCTGGCTTTGCTTCCAGATGTATGCTATTCTGCTCCTGCAGCTAATGGATCACCGCAAACAGGTTACTCGCCTGGGGATTCCCTTTCGACCCGAGCATCCGTATGAGACTCATGCTCGATTATTATTATTATAGAAGCCCCCATGAATAAATCGCTCATCATTTTCGGCATCGTCAACATAACCTCGGACAGTTTCTCCGATGGAGGCCGGTATCTGGCGCCAGACGCAGCCATTGCGCAGGCGCGTAAGCTGATGGCCGAGGGGGCAGATGTGATCGACCTCGGTCCGGCATCCAGCAATCCCGACGCCGCGCCTGTTTCGTCCGACACAGAAATCGCGCGTATCGCGCCGGTGCTGGACGCGCTCAAGGCAGATGGCATTCCCGTCTCGCTCGACAGTTATCAACCCGCGACGCAAGCCTATGCCTTGTCGCGTGGTGTGGCCTATCTCAATGATATTCGCGGTTTTCCAGACGCTGCGTTCTATCCGCAATTGGCGAAATCATCTGCCAAACTCGTCGTTATGCATTCGGTGCAAGACGGGCAGGCAGATCGGCGCGAGGCACCCGCTGGCGACATCATGGATCACATTGCGGCGTTCTTTGACGCGCGCATCGCGGCGCTGACGGGTGCCGGTATCAAACGCAACCGCCTTGTCCTTGATCCCGGCATGGGGTTTTTTCTGGGGGCTGCTCCCGAAACCTCGCTCTCGGTGCTGGCG
Source organism: Vibrio sp. 661 (assembly GCF_033339315.1). Classification (NCBI taxonomy): domain Bacteria; kingdom Pseudomonadati; phylum Pseudomonadota; class Gammaproteobacteria; order Vibrionales; family Vibrionaceae; genus Vibrio; species Vibrio sp. 661. The sequence continues at coordinate 160,657 of NZ_JAWOUJ010000010.1, forward strand.
CGGTTCGATGAATTGCGGCTGCGCTTCGATTTGCCGGTGCTTCTGTCTGTTTCGCGCAAATCCTTTCTGCGCGCGCTCACAGGCCGTGGTCCGGGGGATGTCGGGGCCGCGACACTCGCTGCAGAGCTTGCCGCCGCCGCAGGTGGAGCTGACTTCATCCGCACACACGAGCCGCGCCCCTTGCGCGACGGGCTGGCGGTATTGGCGGCGCTGAAAGAAACCGCAAGAATTCGTTAACTGCACATTCGGGATATTTCTCTATATTCGCGGTTCAGCAGGCATGTCCCCTTTGAGGGCGACCCGACGACAGGATAATCGACCTTATGGTGCGCAAATATTTCGGCACAGACGGTATTCGTGGCAAAGCCAACGAAGGCGCGATGACGGCGGAAACCGCCTTGCGCGTCGGCATGGCGGCTGGCCGTGTCTTTCGTCGCGGTGACCACCGCCATCGTGTCGTGATCGGCAAGGATACGCGCCTGTCGGGCTATATGCTTGAACCCGCGCTCACAGCCGGTTTCACCTCGATGGGCATGGACGTATTCCTTTTTGGCCCGCTGCCGACAACGTATAGGAAGAATAAACGCCCTTTTCACCCAAGTCCAACAGCTTTGGACCGCAGTTGACTCTTTCGACACCCCTGCGATGCAACCCAATCCGGCTGACGGGGAGCCAGCAACGCTGAAAATTTACCCTCCTCTTTCCCACTAGCGGCTCCTTTTCCGACAACCAGCACGGCGGATCCCTGCCGCGGCGCTGTGAACGCAGCATTTTGATTGGTATCGTTGGCCTTCAGGCTCGTCAGTCAAACAGACCCAGGAGCAGCTCAGCCGGTGGCGCCCGGCTTTCGGGTAACGCCCTGGTCCCGCTGGTTTCGGCTTTGTGCTTCAGGTGATCAAGGATCTGCTTGATCACTATAGGGTCTTCAATGCAGGCGATGACTTTCATGGCGCCGCCGCAGCCGCTGCAGGTCTCGATGTCGATATTGAAAACACGCTTGAGCCGTTGCGCCCATGTCATCGACGCTCGCCGTTGTGCTGGTGTTGCCGGTTCATCAGCCACCCTGACCTTGTTGCCCCTGCCCCGTTTTGCCGGCGTGACCAACGCCCGGTGCCGACTGTTGGGTGCGAACACCCCGTGGAAGCGGGTTAGGTTGACTCTGGGCTTCGGTACCAGGGCGGCCAGCCTTGCAATGAAATCCAATGGTTCGAAAATGACGTGCGTGGTGCCGTCCCGGTACGGCGTCTTGAGCTGGTAGCGCACGTTGCCGCCTCGTGTTAACGACAGCCGCTTCTCGGATACCGCCGGGCGGCTGATGTACCGGCACAGCCGTTCGAGCTTCTTGCGTTCATCGGCCCTGGCCGCCACGCCGGCGTGCAGGCTGGACCCGGCTACCTTGCCAATCCCGTCACCGAACGGATCACCACTGGTCGGCAGAGTTTGCAAAGTGAACACCTTTCGCCCCGCCTGTGAACCGACAGCGATACGGTAAGTGATCGAGTGCCCCAGCAGGGGTGTCATCGGGTCGTCATCCACCGCATCCGAGGCCAGATAGCTGTTTTCGACATCCCGTTCCAGCAGGCCTTGCCGTTCCAGATAGCGACCCACCCGGTGGGCGATGGTGTGCGTCAGCTGGGTGAGCTCTGGGCTGGTCGGCGCCTTGACCCAGCGGAAACGCGCTGAGCCGTGGGATTGCTCGACATACACACCGTCGAGAAACAGCATGTGGAAGTGAACATTCAGATTGAGCGCCGATCCAAAACGCTGGATCAGGGTGACCGCGCCCGTCTTGGCCACTTGGTGGGTATGGCCCGCTTTCTTGACCAGGTGCCAATACCCATCTTTGTATCAACTCCCCTTCCTGCCCGGCATCCCCGCAATTGATGACTTCAGAACAAGATGCTACCAATTTTTCAATAACAGCAAATTGCCTTTTTACTCCATCGTTATCAATTAGTTTAATGCCAAATTTTTTAGGTACAATTGGCAGATCTTCCAATTTCCAGTATTTCCAATTTTCTTTGTAATCATGGGGTTCATTCAATGTACACAGATGGCCAAAAGTCCAGGTTACCCAATAGCCATTTCCTTCATAAAAGCCGTTGTTGCGTTGTTTTGCACCAATTACTTCGGCAATATCTTTTGCCACAGAAGGTTTTTCAGCTATACATAAAATCATAAGGAGGCAAAGTTAGTAAGGTCGTTGAAGTTTTGAAACCGTTACATACAAAACATTTCAACAAAAACAGTAAGTTTTAGAGTTATTTACGTGTATATTTTTTTATTTCAAAAGCAAAAGCGTGTTTTTCATCAATACCCTGTTTCAGTACAGTTTCACTATTCCACTCAGATTCAGAAAATTTAGGAAAAAAAGTATCTGCGTCAAACACTCCATCTACTTGTGTGATATACATTTCTTGAAGGATGTTTCGCTGCATAACTTCTGCATAAATTTGTCCCCCACCAATGATGAAAACAGTTCTTTCGGTTTCATTTTTATAGAACTCTAAACATTCAGTAAGTGAAAAAAAGACATGAGCTCCTGGTGCTTGATAGCCGATTTGGTGAGTTAAAACGGCATTTTCACGATTTGGCAAGGGTCTAAATTTCTCAGGAATAGATTCATAATTTTTACGTCCGGTTATTACTACATGACCTGTTGAAGTTTCTTTAAAGAATTTCATATCAGCCGGCAATTTCCATAACAAATCGTTGTCTTTACCAATGCCAAAATTTTTATCCATGGCAACAATTAATGATAGTTTCATAATGATCGGTATTGAATAATTAATTTTTTATTTGAGGCATTAAGCACATGCAATAATTTCTCAATTGGTTTTTTCACCTTTTCTTTCAAATGTAACTCATCTGCAGTTTGAATCATACGTATAGGAAGAATAAACGCCCTTTTCACCCAAGTCCAACAGCTTTGGACCGCAGTTGACTCTTTCGACACCCCTGCGATGCAACCCAATCCGGCTGACGGGGAGCCAGCAACGCTGAAAATTTACCCTCCTCTTTCCCACTAGCGGCTCCTTTTCCGACAACCAGCACGGCGGATCCCTGCCGCGGCGCTGTGAACGCAGCATTTTGATTGGTATCGTTGGCCTTCAGGCTCGTCAGTCAAACAGACCCAGGAGCAGCTCAGCCGGTGGCGCCCGGCTTTCGGGTAACGCCCTGGTCCCGCTGGTTTCGGCTTTGTGCTTCAGGTGATCAAGGATCTGCTTGATCACTATAGGGTCTTCAATGCAGGCGATGACTTTCATGGCGCCGCCGCAGCCGCTGCAGGTCTCGATGTCGATATTGAAAACACGCTTGAGCCGTTGCGCCCATGTCATCGACGCTCGCCGTTGTGCTGGTGTTGCCGGTTCATCAGCCACCCTGACCTTGTTGCCCCTGCCCCGTTTTGCCGGCGTGACCAACGCCCGGTGCCGACTGTTGGGTGCGAACACCCCGTGGAAGCGGGTTAGGTTGACTCTGGGCTTCGGTACCAGGGCGGCCAGCCTTGCAATGAAATCCAATGGTTCGAAAATGACGTGCGTGGTGCCGTCCCGGTACGGCGTCTTGAGCTGGTAGCGCACGTTGCCGCCTCGTGTTAACGACAGCCGCTTCTCGGATACCGCCGGGCGGCTGATGTACCGGCACAGCCGTTCGAGCTTCTTGCGTTCATCGGCCCTGGCCGCCACGCCGGCGTGCAGGCTGGACCCGGCTACCTTGCCAATCCCGTCACCGAACGGATCACCACTGGTCGGCAGAGTTTGCAAAGTGAACACCTTTCGCCCCGCCTGTGAACCGACAGCGATACGGTAAGTGATCGAGTGCCCCAGCAGGGGTGTCATCGGGTCGTCATCCACCGCATCCGAGGCCAGATAGCTGTTTTCGACATCCCGTTCCAGCAGGCCTTGCCGTTCCAGATAGGGGTTCTAGGGATTTTCCCCTCTAAAGTAACATAAATCGCCATACTCACCATATTTAAAGGCATACAAAGGTGGGTTACTTCTCCAAAGTATGGCAAATTATGAGGTTAACAACCCCTTAAACTTAATTTAATTAAAAACGAACTATCAATTCTTACCAAAGCTGAGCAGCTTGATCTATATTCTCCGCCGCTATTATCACTTGAACAACAACGATTGTATTTTACGCCAAACGAGATCGAGTTAACAGAGTTGAAAAGTATTCGCCTAAGGAACCACCGATGCTATTTCATTGCGTTATTAGGGTATTTTAAGTCTAAGCCTGTGATTCTTTCACCTAGCTTTAACCTCATCTTTGACGATATGCAGTTTATTTCAACGCAAGTTCAAGGAGGCAAAGGGATCAGGCCTTTCAGCATTAATAAGATGCAGCGTGACCGTATATATCAAAGAATACTGAGGTTATTAAACTATCAGAAATGGGACGAAAGTCTGCACTTTGCGCCGCTGTACGAACATCTTGTTATGGTCGGCAAAGCTTGGCTTGAGCCTCGTTATCTATTCGATGCAGCCGCTGAATATCTAGCAACGCATAGAATTGCCATCCCTAAATATACTGTCTTACAAAAGCTTATCAGTCGTGTTATCCAACAGGTCAAGAAGGCGTTAAATAATAAGCTTCGTATTCATGTTTCATCTGAACTACACGGATTTCTAAATACTATTATCGATGACAAAGATGGGCTCTCCTTAAGCCAGCTTCGAGCCGGTGCAAAAAGCGTTATGGTGACAGAGCTAAAAAAAGAACTGACGGTGTATCATCAGTTACAGCCTTATACAAGACAGATTGATAATGCTGTTAAGGGCTTAGCCCTGAGGAATCCCCTAATGATTTTGATAAAAATCATAAATTTAAGGTAGATGCACATCTTGTCATGTGATCAAATGG
>NZ_JAWOUJ010000011.1:0-145680 GCF_033339315.1 Vibrio sp. 661
GTCCTTAGCTCAGCTGGATAGAGTACCTGGCTACGAACCAGGCGGTCGGAGGTTCGAATCCTCCAGGACGCGCCACTCATTGAAACAGCCTCGCAATTGCGAGGCTTTTTTGTATCTAGACATCTGAAATATGGCGTAGGATCACTAGAGCCTATGTTCCTCTTTTTTAAAAGCGAATATGTGCGTATCTAAGCAATTTGCTATCAAGCTTCTGTCGCATCGTGTGAAATCATCCTGATTATCCCTCCTATACACTGACTTCCATTTTTCATTTCAATTACTCTTATGTAGTTACTTTGTTTGTTATTTGTTTATTAATTGTTAATTTTATTCATCTTTTTGTTTTTGTTGGTTTTTACTGCGTGAGTACCGATTTGATTTTGAAATCTAAATCGCAGTTTTTATTTATGTCCTCCTTTACTCTGTTCATAAGGTGGTAGCGATTTGAAGTGATTATTTTGTCATGAACTGTGATCTGGGTAGTGAATAAATAATCATTTATCAGGATTACTACAAACCTTCCTTAAACAAAATTGACAAAATTTAACCAATCGAGATAATCCATGGGTCGGGATTTGACACTATTAAAGTCCTGCACGTTGTCAGGATGACAAAGAAAGGAAGCAACATGACTAATATAGGAAGCCTGCTAGTAGATGCGGCCACCCTGATGCTAACGGGGATGGCGGTCGTATTTATTTTCCTCACTATTCTTGTTTATCTCGTTCGGTTAATGTCGAAATTGGTACCAGAAGAAGTACCAGAGCCGATCGCAGCACCAAAAACAAACACTAATATTCAATCAACCTCTTCAGCTGTTAGTCCACAAGTAGTGGCGGCGATCTCGGCTGCGATTCATAAACATCGCGCCTCATTCGCGAAGTAGCCGAACTAGGATTAAAAAGGAGTTTAAGAGCATGTCTAAACCACTAGCTATTACTGATGTGGTCCTTCGTGATGCCCATCAATCACTATTTGCTACGCGTATGCGTATTGAGGATATGCTGCCTATCGCAGCTGAGTTGGATAAGGTTGGTTACTGGTCTCTAGAGACTTGGGGTGGTGCAACATTTGATTCTTGTATTCGATTCTTAGGGGAAGACCCTTGGGAGCGTTTACGTGAACTAAAAAAAGCGATGCCTAATACACCAATGCAAATGCTACTGCGTGGTCAAAACCTTTTAGGATACCGCCATTATGCCGACGACGTAGTAGAGAAGTTTGTTGAACGCGCGCATGCTAACGGCATGGATGTATTCCGTATTTTTGATGCAATGAATGACGTGCGAAACTTCCAGAAAGCCGTTAAAGCAACGGTTGATGTTGGTGCGCATGCTCAAGGTACGTTGTCTTACACTACGAGCCCAGTGCATAACGCAGACACTTGGGTTGACTTGGCAAAACGCCTAGAGGATTTAGGTTGTCATTCGCTGTGTATTAAAGATATGTCTGGCTTACTTAAGCCTTATGAAGCGGAAGAGCTTATCACGCGTATCAAAGCGTCTTGTGATGTGCCATTGGCACTTCATTGTCATGCAACAACGGGGCTGTCTACAGCAACAGCGGTAAAAGCAGTAGAAGCCGGTATTGATATTCTCGATACTGCGATTTCTTCAATGAGTTGTACTTACGGTCATACACCGACTGAAACGGTAGTCGCTATGCTAGAAGGCACCGAGCGAGATACCAATTTGAAACTCGAGCAACTGGAACCTATCGCCGCATATTTCCGTGAGGTACGTAAGAAGTATGCGAAGTGGGAAGGCCAGTTAAAAGGAGTCGATTCACGCATCCTGATTGCTCAAGTGCCTGGTGGTATGTTGACCAATATGGAAGGCCAGTTGAAAGAGCAGGGCGCTGCGGATCGCATTGATGAAGTATTAGAAGAGATCCCTCGTGTACGTGAAGATCTTGGTTTCATTCCATTGGTGACTCCAACTTCACAGATCGTCGGTACGCAAGCGGTGATTAACGTTCTTACTGGCGAGCGCTATAAGAGTATTACCAAGGAAACCGCTGGCCTATTGAAAGGTGAGTACGGTCAAGCGCCAGCCGAGTTAAATGCAGAACTGCAAGCGAAAGTGCTTGATGGTAAAGAGCCAATTACCTGTCGTCCTGCCGATTTACTTGAGCCTGAAATGGAGACGCTTACGGTTGATCTGATGGAGAAAGCGAAATCAGAAGGCATTAAGCTAGCAAGTGAGCGTGTTGATGACGTACTCACTTATGCACTTTTCCCTCAAGTTGGGCTTAAGTTCCTTAAGAATCGTGAAAACCCAGAAGCATTTGAGCCTGCACCAACGCTAGAGGCTGAGAAGCCTGCTGTACCTGTAGCTCAACCAGCAACTGGTGGTGTAGAAACTTATAGTGTACGTGTTGACGGGCAGGTGTATGAGGTGGAAGTTGGCCCTCAAGGTGAACTGACATCTGTTGCTCCTTCTAATGCACCGGCAAAATCGGCTACACCTAGCGCACCTTCTAATGCTTCAGCAGAAGCGGTACCTGCTCCTCTTGCAGGTAACATCTTCAAAGTGAATGTTCAACCTGGTGCTGAGGTAGCTGAAGGCGATGTATTGCTCATCCTTGAAGCGATGAAAATGGAAACTGAAGTACGAGCGGCGCGTGGTGGTGTGGTTCAAGAGCTGAACGTTAAAGAAGGCGATGCTGTCACAGTAGGTGCGCCTCTGTTGAGCCTGGCGTAAGGGAGTATCATGGACGGATTGTTAACCCTTTGGGCAGAAACAGGGATCGCTAACTTCGAGTTCGGCCAAATCTGTATGATGCTGGTTGGTTGTACCTTGCTGTTTTTGGCAATTAAAAAAGGATTTGAACCTTTACTGTTATTGCCGATTGGTTTCGGTGCTATTTTGGCGAATATTCCAAATGCTGGCTTTACTGAGCCTGGTGGCTTGCTCTACTACGTTTACTACATTGGGATTGAATCGGGTGTGTTCCCGCTATTGATCTTCATGGGTGTGGGCGCGATGACTGACTTTGGTGCTTTGATCGCAAACCCAAAAACGTTGTGGTTAGGTGCGGCTGCGCAGTTTGGTATTTTTGCAACACTGTTTGGCGCTATTTTGCTCAACTATGTACCTGGCATGGAGTTCTCCATGGCAGATGCTTCGTCTATCGCGATCATCGGTGGTGCTGATGGGCCAACAGCGATTTTCTTAGCGAGTAAGCTCTCTCCAGATCTGCTAGGTGCGATTGCAGTCGCGGCATACAGCTATATGGCATTGGTGCCGATCATCCAGCCACCAATCATGAAAGCACTGACAACCAAGGAAGAGCGTCAAATCAAGATGGCTCAGCTTCGTCATGTTGGTAAATGGGAGAAAGTCATCTTCCCGCTTGCTGTATTACTGATGACGATTCTGTTCTTACCTTCAGCTACGCCATTGGTTGGTATGTTCTGTTTGGGTAACTTGATGCGTGAAGCTGGTGTGGTCGATCGTTTATCGAAAACTGCTCAAAATGAATTGATCAACATAGTGACTATCTTTTTAGGTCTTGGTGTTGGTTCTAAGCTGCAAGCTGAGCAGTTCTTGAACCTAGAAACGTTAGGTATCTTGGGGTTAGGCGCAGTTGCATTTAGTATCGGTACTGGTGCGGGCGTCCTGATGGCGAAACTGCTTAACAAGTTCTCGAAAGAAGACATCAACCCACTTATTGGTGCGGCTGGCGTTTCTGCGGTACCAATGGCCGCGCGAGTCGTAAACAAAGTTGGTTTACAAGCTAACCCGCAAAACTTTTTGTTAATGCATGCGATGGGACCAAACGTTGCTGGTGTGCTGGGTTCAGCCGTTGCGGCTGGTATATTGTTAGCACTTGTTGGTTAGACATTATTGAAAATGGAATGATCAACCAATTTACAAAATCACGATTAACTTAGGTTAACAAAATGGTTTATAGTCAAAGGGATGCTTTCGCATCCCTTTTTGTTTTCTTGCAGGGAATGGTTTATGGAACACAAACAGATCGTTATCACTGAGTTTGGTGATGCCAACGTACTCGCGATTCAACATGCTTCTACACCATCACCACAGCCTGGTGAAGTCTTAGTAAAAGTCGCTTTTTCAGGCGTAAATCCTATTGATGTCAAAACTCGAGCTGGGCTCGGTTGGGCAGCAGCGCAGAATAAGGATAATTTACCTTGGGTGCCAGGTTACGACATCTCAGGAAAAGTGATGTCTTGTGGAGAGGGGGCATCACGTTTTAATGAAGGTGATGAGGTGGCTGGATTTATTGGTTTCCCAGTTCGAGGCGGTGGTTACAGTCAATACATATGTGTTCCAGAAACTGAGTTAAGTCATGTTCCTAGCTCCGTAACTTTGGAGGCAGCTGCTGCATTACCGTTGGCGGGACAAACTGCGGCACAAGCTCTCAGTAAGGCTAATGTGACGGAAAACGATCGCGTACTTATCCTCGCTGGAGCCGGTGGTGTTGGACACCTCGCGGTACAAATTGCGATCGCGACGAAAGCGGAAGTCTTTACCACCTGCAGTGAACGAAATTTAGATTACCTTGCGACGCTCGGTGCTCATGCAGTGAACTATCAATTTGCACCAGTGTCAGAACGTGTTGAAGATGTTGATGTTTTGATTGATTTAGTAGGCGGAGATGCTGCGTTAGATGCGCTTAAATGCCTGAAAGACAATGCGAGAGTCATCACCGTTCCAACCATCACAGCTGAGCTGATTTGTGAAAAAGCCAAACTCCTAGGCTTTGAGGCTAGTGGCATGTTGGTTGAACCAGACCCTGCGCAGTTAGATACCTTGTTGTACATGGTGGGCGTTGGCTTACTGAAGACTGAAATTCATCAGGTTTATCCTATGAGTGATGTCATTGGTGCTCACCAGCAGGTCGAATCAGGAAGAACCAGAGGCAAGGTGTTGCTTGATATGACATGCTAGAAGCATTTAACACGAGTTTTGAAAGTTTAGCGCTTTGGTTTTCAGATTCAGCATTATGGGTGCTTTTCATGACCGGTTTTCTCAGTGCCACGTTGTTGCCTGGTGGTTCTGAGGCGGGCTTAGTTGCCACTCTCTCATTAAATCAATACTCCGTTTCTTCAATTGTTATGGTCGCTACTATCGGTAATACGCTTGGTGGCTTAACAAATTATTGGCTTGGCTTGTGGATTCCCAACAAAGCACAAGAGGAAAAGCACGGTCATACCGCATTAAAGTGGCTCTCTAAGTATGGCTATTGGGGGTTATTTTTTAGTTGGTTACCTGTAATAGGAGACCCGCTGTGTTTAGCCGCAGGGTGGCTAAGAATGAAGTTTCTGCCTTGCGTGATTTTAATATTTTTAGGAAAGGCTGCTAGGTATAGCTTACTTGCGGCCATCTATCTCGGATTATTTTAAGGAAAGTACATGAAGATGTTTTGGGTTGGCGCGTGTTCACTGTTGGTGATCACGGGCTGTGCATCAAATACGCCAGTTTCATCACTGCCGAAAGGGGTAACTTTCGTTGAGTCATCGAAAGCTGAAGAAGGCAAAGTTAAGATTCCATACCAAAAGTATAAACTCGATAATGGTTTAACGGTGATCTTAGCTCCTGAAGATTCTGACCCATTGGTCCATGTGGATGTGACTTACCATGTTGGTTCAGCTCGTGAAGAAGTGGGTAAGTCTGGTTTTGCGCATTTCTTTGAGCACATGATGTTCCAAGGCTCAGAGAACGTTGGTGACCAAGAGCACTTCAGAATCATCACAGAGGCTGGCGGCACGTTAAATGGTACAACAAACCGCGATCGTACTAACTACTTTGAAACTGTCCCTGCTAACCAGCTCGAGAAAATGCTGTGGTTAGAGTCTGACCGTATGGGCTTTTTGTTGGATGCGGTTTCTCAACGCAAATTTGAAATTCAGCGTTCTACTGTAAAAAATGAGCGAGCTCAGCGTTACGATAATCGTCCTTATGGCTTAATTTGGGAGCGCATGTCCGAAGCGCTATATCCTGAAGGTCATCCGTATTCGTGGCAAACCATTGGTTATGTTGAAGATCTTGATCGTGTTGATGTGAACGATCTCAAAGCGTTTTTCTTGCGTTGGTATGCCCCAAACAATGCGACTATCACGATCGGTGGTGACTTAGACGTTGAACAAACTCTAGAGTGGGTAAATAAGTACTTCGGTTCGATTCCTCGTGGTCCTGAGGTTGAAAATGCGCCGAAACAACCTGCAAAACTGCAAGAAGATAAATACATCACTCTAGAAGATCGTATTCAACAACCTATGGTGATGATCGCGTGGCCAACAACCTACAACGGCGAAGAAAGCCAAGCGTCTCTCGATACATTATCAGAAGTATTGGGTGGCGGTACCAACAGCGTGCTCTATCAAGACCTAGTGAAGACTCAAAAAGCGGTCGATGCTGGTTCATTCCATGACTGTGCTGAACTGGCGTGTAACTTTTACGTTTACGCAATGGGTGATTCTGGAGACAAAGGCGACCTATCAAAACTGTACGACGAGCTTTTACAATCACTAAATCAGTTTGCGGAAAAAGGCGTGACAGAAGATCGCCTTGAGCAGTTGAAGGGTAAAGCGGAAGCGGATGCTATTTTTGCGCTAGAAAGCGTTAAAGGTAAAGTGACTCAGTTGGCTTCCAACGAGACATTTTTCGGCGATCCTGATCGTCTTGAGCAACAGCTTGAACAAATCCGTGCAGTTACGCCGACTTCGGTAGAAAAAGCGTATACGGACTTTATCCAAGGTAAGAACAAAGTGACCCTAAGCGTGGTCCCAAAAGGAAAAACAGACCTTGTCGTAAAACCTGCGACTTTTGTGACGCCAAAGCGTACGCTGCCAGAATATGAGAAGATTTCCGATGACCAATTGGCGTATCGTCGTGCGACCGATAACTTCGATCGCTCAGTGCAACCGCCAGTAGGAGAACCAGTGAAAGCGACGATGCCAGAGCTGTACGAGTTACATTTCAAGAATGGCTCAGAGCTGCTTGGTGCAGTTAGCGACGAAACGCCGACGGTGATGATGCAATTTAGTCTACCTGCAGGGACACGTTTTGTTGAAAAGGGTAAAGAAGGTCTTGCCCAATTGACCGCTGCGATGTTGCAAGAAGGTACAACGAAACGCAGTGTCGAAGAGATTCAAGCTGAGCTTGATAAACTGGGTAGTGTTATCTCTGTTAATGCCACAGGTTATACAACAAACATCAGTGTTTCTGCTCTAGAAAAGAACTTAGAGCCGACGTTAAAAATTGTCGAAGAGATGTTGCTGTCTCCTGCATTTAATCAAGATGATTTCGAGCGTGTAAAAATGCAAGCGCTAGAAGGCCTATTATATGAGCACCAAAATCCAAGTTGGATGGCGTCACAAGCGAGTCGCCAGGTGCTCTATGGGGATTCGGTTTTTGCTCGACCAAAAGACGGCACGCAAGCAGGTGTCAGTGCATTAACGTTGGATGATGTCCGTGAATTCTACTCGAAGCATTACACGCCACAAAGTGCGCAAATCGTAGTTGTTGGTGACATTGATCAACAGGAAATTGAACAGCAACTGAAGTTCTGGAAAAACTGGCAGGATGAAGCTGCGCCATTGTATGCACCGCAAAGCATTGCTGCATTAGGTGAGCAAAAGATCCATCTTGTTGATAAACCAGGAGCGCCGCAAAGTGTGGTCATGATGGTTCGTCAAGGTATGCCTTACGACGCAACGGGCGATTTTTACCTAAGCCAACTGGCAAACTTCAACTTAGCTGGGAACTTCAATAGCCGCATTAACCAAAATCTACGTGAAGACAAGGGTTACACATACGGTGCTTACGGCTATTTCTCTGGTAATCCAGAAACAGGCTCGGTGGTTTTCACCGCGCAAGTACGAGCGGATGCAACGGTTGCTTCGATCATTGAGATGGAAAATGAGCTAAATGAATACTCGCAGTCAGGTATTACTGATGAAGAGATGAAATTTATGCGTCAAGCGGTCGGTCAAAAAGATGCACTGAAATATGAAACGCCAACACAAAAAGCGGAGCTCATCAGTGATATTCTTAAGTACAACCTCGATCATGATTACTTGCAGCAAAGAAACGCTATCGTAGAAAAAGTTGATAAGCAGACGTTGAATGCGCTGGCTCAGAAATGGTTTGATCCAAATGACTATCAAATTATCGTCGTTGGTGATGCTAAATCGTTGCGTCCTCAATTAGAAAAGTTGGGGAAAGACGTAGAAGAGCTTGAAATCATTCGATAGAGTACACATTTAATAGCGGAGAAACGTTTCTCCGCTATTCATCTAGATAAGCAACTTTTCGTGGGTTATTTATCTAGATGCATTAACTATCAATAACTTAGCTTACACTTGTGTTATGTGACAAGTGTCCTGCTCCCAATATAAGCGAACCTCATTTTGACTGATTTTGCTGCGCGACTAAAAAAAGTTGCATCAAACCCCGAAGTATTTAAGCAGTTTGGACGCGGTGTTGAGCGAGAAACTTTGCGCTATCGTCAGGATGGACATCTAGCTACAACTCCTCATCCTGAAGGGTTAGGCTCTGCGTTCACAAATCAATGGATCACAACGGATTTTTCGGAATCATTGTTAGAGTTCATTACGCCTGTGTCACATGAAATTCCAGAACTGATGGCACAGCTGAAAGATATCCATCATTTCACTCAAACCAAAATGGGTGAAGAGAAAATGTGGCCACTATCAATGCCTTGCTACGTAGGCTCAGAGGATGATATTCAGTTAGCCCAGTATGGCTCTTCGAATGCAGCGAAAATGAAAACGCTGTACCGAGAAGGCCTAAAGCGTCGCTATGGCAGCCTGATGCAAATTATTTCAGGTGTCCATTTTAACTTCTCGTTTCCTGAAACATTTTGGGATGCGCTCTATGGCGAGCAAGATGAACAAGCCCGCCAAGATGCTAAGTCTGATGCGTACTTTGCGTTGATCCGTAATTACTACCGCTTTGGCTGGATGATTCCCTACTTCTTTGGTGCATCACCAGCGTTATGTGGCTCTTTTATTCAAGGTCGTGAAACCGATCTGCCATTCGAGAAGATTGGCGGGACATTATATTTGCCGAAGTCGACGTCTTTGCGTTTGAGCGATCTTGGCTATACCAATAGTGCTCAAAGTGTACTGAAAATTGGTTTTAACAGCATTGACCAATACCTCGATGGTTTGAGTGATGCGATTCGCCACCCATCAGAAGAGTTTGCGAAAATTGGGGTAAAAGTGGATGGTGAATACCGCCAGCTTAATTCCAATATCTTACAAATTGAGAATGAACTGTACGCTCCGATTCGTCCAAAACGTGTATCGAAAAGTGGTGAGAAGCCTTCAGATGCGTTACGACGCGGTGGTGTCGAATACATTGAAGTTCGTTCTCTAGATGTTAACCCATTCAGCGCAGTGGGCTTAAATGAAGAGCAAGTACGATTCTTGGATCTCTTCCTTACCTGGGCGGCCTTGTCAGACTCAGACCCTATGGATAACTGTGAATTAGAGTGTTGGCGCGATAACTGGAATAAAGTCATTGTTTCTGGCCGAGAAAAAGGTCTAATGCTGCAAATTGGTTGTCAAGGTGAACGTCTATCTCTACAAGATTGGGCACACCGAGTTTTCGTCGAGTTACGTCAAATAGCACAGCAAATGGATATGACCGCTGGTGGCAGTGCATACCAAGATGTGTGTAATCAACTCGAGACATGGATTGATAACCCAGAACTAACGATCTCTGGTCAACTATTAGAGCTAACGAAAGATCTAGGTGGGCTAGGTAAAGTCGGCTGCACTCTTGGTATGAAGTACCGTGATGAAAACCTAGCGCACGGTTATCAGTACTACTCACAAGATACGATGGAAACGGAAGTAGCGTCGTCCGTGGAAAAACAAAAGCAAGCAGAGCAGAGTGACACGCTTTCTTTTGATGATTTTTTGGAAGATTACTTTGCTTACCTGAAGCAGTAATGACTAACTAAGGATTGGTGGGGTTGAACATTAAGTCGTTAGTAGTAGCGGTACTTGGAAGCGTGTTACTTGCAGGTTGTGCTACGGCACCGCCAAAGCAGCAGAATAACTTATGCGAGATATTCCGAGAGAAATCCGGTTGGTACGATGATGCCAAAGATATGGAAGCTGAATGGGGGACCCCTATTCATGTCGCTATGGCCATCATTAAACAAGAAAGCAGCTTTCAGCACGATGCAAAACCACCTAAAGATTATTTGCTAGGGTTTATTCCTTGGGGACGAGTCAGCAGTGCGTATGGTTACGCTCAAGCTCAAGACCCTGCTTGGGAAGACTTCCAAGATGCGACAGGTCAGGGTGGCTCTCGTACCAACTTCGATGATTCTATGATGTTTGTCGGTTGGTACACTCATGAAACACGGCGTCAGCTAGGGATTTCATTATGGGATCCCTATAACCAGTATCTGGCTTATCATGAAGGGCGAGGTGGGTATAAGCGAGGCACTTATAATCGAAAACCTAGTTTAATCAAAGTCGCTCGACGTGTTGAACAAACAGCGAAAACTTATGGCTGGCAGCTGAAGCAATGTCGTCAGGAATTAGAAGACAACAGCAGCTGGTTCTTTTAGCCCACAGTCTGTTCATGTGCTGTAGGGATGAATGACATTTATCCATTACCGAAAGGTACTGGAGTTACAATCAGGAGAGATGTAATGCCTTTACTCGATAGTTTTACCGTGGACCACACTCGTATGAATGCACCGGCAGTGCGAGTGGCGAAAACCATGCAGACCCCAAAAGGGGATACGATTACTGTTTTCGATTTACGCTTTACTGCGCCAAACAAAGACATTCTTTCTGAAAAAGGTATTCACACCCTAGAGCACCTTTATGCAGGCTTTATGCGTAATCACCTAAACGGTGATTCTGTTGAGATCATCGATATTTCGCCTATGGGTTGCCGCACAGGTTTTTACATGAGCCTGATTGGCACACCATCAGAGCGGCAAGTCGCAGATGCTTGGATTGCAGCAATGGAAGATGTGCTGAAGGTAGAAAGTCAGAATAAGATCCCTGAACTTAACGAATACCAATGCGGCACGGCAGCAATGCACTCTTTAAAAGAAGCACAACAGATCGCAAAGAACATTTTGGATGCTGGTGTTTCGGTGAACAAAAATGATGAACTTGCTTTGCCTGAGTCGATGTTAAAAGAGTTGCGCATCGACTAGGTGCTCATTAAGAAGCATATTGCCCCAATAAGTAAAAAAGCCTGACATGAGTCAGGCTTTTCTTTTGGTTATTTGGATGTCGATTTTTTCTTCTTCGGATAAACACGAACGAGCTTGATTCGGTTCTCTTCAATCTCAACAAGTTCCATTGGGTGACCCGCTACTCTCACGCTTAAATGGCTCTCTGGAATATCTTCCAGGTGCTCCAAAATAAGACCGTTTAACGTTCTTGGGCCATCCGTTGGTAAATCCCATTTCAGGCCTTTGTTAATATCTCGAATATTGGTGCTGCCTTCAATAAGAAAGCTTCCGTCACCTTGAGGACTGATTTCATCAGAGAGGCTTGGAGAAATTGACGTCGTGAACTCACCAATGATCTCTTCCAGAATATCTTCAAGAGTGATTAGACCGATGATATCACCGTACTCATCCACGATCAGACCGATACGTTGCTTGTTGCGTTGGAATTTCAACATTTGCACGTTCAGTGGTGTGCCTTCTGGGATGTAATAGACCTCATCAGCAGCACGTAATAGCGTTTCTTTGTTGAATTCGTTCTTTTCCAACATCAGACGATAAGCTTCACGCAAGCGCAGCATGCCAACCACTTCATCAATTTGGTCACGATAGAAAACTATGCGTCCATGTGGTGAGTGTGTTAGCTGGCGAACAATGGATTTCCAGTCGTCGTTAATATCAATACCGGTAATTTCATTGCGTGGGACCATAATGTCGTTCACGGTGACGTGCTCAAGATCTAAAATAGACACTAGCATGTCTTGGTGTCGGCGAGGGATCAAACCGCCAGCTTCATTTACCACCGTACGCAGCTCATCGGAGCTAAGATGATCTTCTGCTGAGTGATCCGCTCTTACACCAAGTAAGCGGATAAAGCCATTCGTAATAAAGTTAACAAGCATCACTAAAGGCGACAGTAGCTTCATCAGTATGGTCAATAATATACTGCTCGCGTAGGACACACGTTCAGGGTAAAGCGCTGCAATTGTTTTAGGGGTAACCTCGGCAAAAACCAATACAACCATAGTTAGTGCACCGGTTGCGATAGCGACACCTAAATCACCATACAAACGCATACCAATAATGGTCGCGATAGCAGACGCGAGAATATTAACGAGGTTGTTGCCGATAAGAATAAGACCAATCAAACGATCTGGACGGTCTAATAGTCTTTCGACTCGCTTAGCACCCTTATGCCCGTTTTTGGCTAAGTGTTTTAAGCGATAACGATTCAGAGACATCATCCCTGTTTCTGAACCGGAAAAGTAACCTGATATGACGATAAGACACGCGAGTAGCGCAAACAAGATACCCGTAGAGATGTCGTCCAAAACGTTGCTGTTCCTTGTAAGTATTGGGTTATATAACGGTTGAGTAAGTCCGTTAAGTCAAAGAGTTAAGGCGTACTGTATTTTATCTAGCCTAAAATATAAAGGATAGGAGCCCTAGAGCTCCTTAATTCAAGATGATTTCTTTTACAAAGCGACTGCCAAAATATGCCAGAGTTAACAGTGTTGCTCCTGCAACAGCGAACCATGTGACTTTTCTACCACGCCAGCCTTTTTGATAGTGACCCCAAAGTAGTATTGAGTACACCACCCAAGCGATGAAAGAAAGAATGCCCTTATGTGCCTTACCTTGGGCAAACATATCCTGCACAAAGACAAAGCCAGTAATGAGCGTGGCAGTTAACAATAAGTTACCGATCAAAATAATTTTGAAGAGTTGACGCTCCACCATTAATAGAGGCGGCAGGTTTGGGTTAATCGCCAAAGATTTTTTTGCTTTCAGTTTGTGATCCAGCCAAGCCAACTGAAGCGCATAGAGTGCCCCGATAGTTAAAGTCGCGTATGAGAAGAGCGCAAATGAAATATGAATGAGTAGCTTAGGGTCATTCTCTAGATGCTTGATAAACGTGCTTGGCAAAAATGTGGCAGCAGATAAATTGATGGCAGCAAAGCTATAAACGACAGGCAATAAAAACCACAGTCGGTTTTTCAACATAGCAAGGCTCATGACCAGAGAAATAATAAAACTGATCAAAGAAGCCACGTTGAGAATACTCAGGTTTTGACCTGAACCATCAAAAATCAGATCACTCAAAATCCACGCATGAAAAACAAGCGCACAGGCAGCACTAGCAAACACTGTTTTTGCTTTGATTCCTGACTGTTGTGAGAGTCCGGGTATGATGGTCGCAATCGCCAAGACATAAAGTATGGCGGCCGCGATGGCTATTAAGCTATCCATGAATCCTAAATATTATTGTGCACGATGGAGAAATTATACCTTGCATTACACTTTGGGGCTACGTTATATCCGACATCAATCGTGAGAGATGAGATATTGAAATTAATAAGTTACCGCACCATATATAAATAGAGACAAGAATAGGACAGCGGTACGGGTATGACTCAGACCTTGGCTAATGTATACTCACACTAATTAATCGCCATTTTAGCGAAGAGACAAAGATGTTTGAGAATTTAACGGATCGATTATCCAAAACGCTGAAAAATATCAGTGGTAAAGGTCGTCTGACCGAAGACAACATTAAAGAAACCCTACGTGAAGTCCGAATGGCTCTACTTGAAGCTGACGTTGCGCTTCCGGTCGTTCGTGAATTTGTGAACCGCGTTAAAGAAAAAGCGGTGGGCGTAGAAGTTTCTAAATCTCTGACTCCAGGTCAGGAATTTATCAAGATCGTTCAAACAGAACTTGAAGCCGTAATGGGTGAGTCGAATGAGGCGCTAAACCTTGCTGCTCAACCACCTGCTGTGCTTCTTATGGCTGGTCTACAAGGTGCGGGTAAAACCACATCGGTAGGTAAGTTATCTAAGCTTCTAAAAGAACGTGACAAGAAGAAAGTCTTGGTTGTGTCTGCCGACGTTTACCGTCCTGCGGCAATCAAGCAGCTTGAAACACTGGCATCAGACATCGGTGTTGACTTCTTCCCATCATCACCAGACCAAAAGCCTATTGATATCGCCAATGCAGCGATTGACCATGCGAAGAAAAAATTCTACGACGTATTGATTGTCGATACCGCAGGTCGTTTGGCAATTGATGAAGAGATGATGGGGGAGATCAAAGATCTTCACGCAGCTATCAACCCAGTAGAAACGCTATTTGTTGTTGACGCCATGACGGGTCAAGACGCAGCAAATACAGCAAAAGCCTTTGGCGATGCGCTACCTCTTACCGGTGTAGTTCTAACTAAGGTTGATGGTGATGCTCGTGGTGGTGCGGCACTTTCAGTACGCCATGTCACGGGCAAACCAATCAAATTCTTGGGTGTCGGTGAAAAAACTGACGCGCTAGAACCGTTCCACCCAGATCGTGTTGCTTCACGTATTCTTGGCATGGGTGACGTTCTGTCTTTGATTGAAGACCTACAACGCAACGTTGACCAAGAAAAGGCAGAAAAGTTAGCGAAGAAGTTCAAAGAGAAGAAAGGTTTCGACCTTGAAGATTTCCGTGAACAGCTAGGCCAGATGCAAAACATGGGCGGCATGATGGGGATGATGGATAAGCTTCCAGGAATGTCCCAGCTACCAGACAATGTGAAAGACAAAGTCGATGACAAGATGTTCAAACAGATGGAAGCGATCATCAGCTCCATGACAATGAAAGAACGTCAACGCCCAGAAATTATCAAGGGCTCGCGCAAGAAGCGTATCGCGGCTGGTTCTGGTGTGCAGGTTCAAGATGTAAACCGCTTACTAAAACAGTTCACCCAAATGCAGAAAATGATGAAAAAGATGCAAAAAGGTGGCATGAAAGGCATGATGCGCAACATGCAAGGCATGATGGGCGGCATGGGTGGTGGCGGTGGCTTCAACCCATTTGGTCGTTAATTAATCGATCACGCATAGATTCAGGGTGTTAGGTACGTCACAAACTTTAAATTCAATTTATGTTGGTGAAAAAGTAACTAAACTCCTTGCATTGCTCCGGGAGAAGAGTAAAATTCCGGAGCTTTATTTTGGCACGAGACCCCAAACTGTTTAATTTCTTGAATGGTTTTTGGGGTTAATTTTATTTTTGAGAAAGCAAAGAGGACGACATGGTAACCATTCGTTTGGCACGTCACGGCGCTAAAAAGCGTCCATTTTATCAAATCGTAGTAGCGGACAGCCGCAACGCTGCAACTGGCCGTTTCATCGAGAAAGTTGGTTTCTTCAACCCAACTGCTAAAGGTCAAGAAGAAGGTCTACGTCTAGACCTAGACCGCGTTAACCACTGGGTTGGTCAAGGCGCGTCAGTATCTGACCGTGTTGCTAAGCTAGTTAAAGACGCTCAAAAAGCGGCTTAATTTTTTACTTGAAAAGTAGAAACTAGTTTATGTCGATGAAAGGTAAAGAAACAATGAGCAACGAAAAGATTGTTGTAGGCAAGTTTGGTGCTACTTACGGCATTCGTGGTTGGCTTAAGGTTTTTTCCTACACAGACAATGCTGAAAGCATTTTCGATTACAGCCCTTGGTACATTAACCAAAAGGGCAAGTGGGTTGAGTACAAAGTAGAAAGCTGGAAGCGCCATAACAAAGGTATGGTGGCTAAGCTGGAAGGCATGGATGTTCGTGAAGACGCGCATCTAATGACGAACTTTGAAATTGCTATTGACCCTGCGGTACTTCCTGAATTGTCAGAAGATGAGTTCTACTGGCGCGAATTGTTTGGGATGCAAGTTGTAACTACTAAAGGTTACGATCTAGGTGTTGTTACTGACATGCTAGAAACTGGCTCAAACGATGTTCTGGTTGTTAAAGCAAATCTTAAAGATGCTTTCGGGCAGAAGGAACGATTAATCCCGTTCCTTGAAGAGCAAGTGGTCATTAATGTTGATCGCGAAGCTCAACGGATCGAAGTTGACTGGGATCCTGGATTCTAATCTCCAAAATTACAGAGCGAGATAAACATGTGGGTTGGCGTTATTAGCCTTTTTCCAGAAATGTTCCGTTCTGTTACTGATTTTGGAGTAACAGGTCAAGCGGTTAAAAAAGGTCTTTTGTCGATTGAAACTTGGAATCCTAGAGATTTCACTCACGACAAACATCGCACAGTCGATGACCGACCTTACGGTGGTGGCCCTGGTATGTTAATGATGGTTCAGCCTTTGCGCGATGCCATTCATACCGCGAAAGCAGCCTCACCGGGCAAGACGAAAGTCATCTACCTTTCTCCTCAAGGTCGCAAGCTCGACCAGAAAGGAGTGGAAGAACTGGCAACGAATGAGAACTTGCTTCTGATTTGTGGTCGTTATGAAGGGGTAGATGAGCGCATCATTCAATCTGAAGTCGACGAAGAATGGTCGATTGGTGATTTTGTGATGACGGGTGGTGAGATACCAGCCATGACGTTAATCGACGCTGTCTCTCGGTTTGTTCCGGGTGTACTAGGGGATTTCGCGTCAGCAGAAGAAGACTCTTTTGCAAATGGCTTGTTAGATTGCCCTCACTATACGCGTCCAGAAGTATTGGATGACAAAGAGGTACCAGCGGTACTGATGTCAGGCAATCACAAGGATATTCGTCAATGGCGACTCAAGCAGTCGTTGGGCCGTACTTGGCTAAGAAGACCAGAGCTCCTGGAAAACCTAGCTCTGACTGACGAACAGGAACAATTACTTGCTGAGTTTGTTAATGAGCATAAAGCCATTAAAGAACATAACGCAAAGTAACCTAATTTATTTAGTATCAGTTTATTCTAGGAATTTAAAAAATGAGTAACATCATCAAAGCTCTTGAAGAAGAGCAAATGAAATCAGACCTACCTAAATTTGCACCAGGTGACACTGTTGTAGTTCAAGTTAAGGTAAAAGAAGGTGACCGTGAGCGTCTACAGGCTTTCGAAGGCGTTGTAATCGCAATCCGTAACCGTGGTCTACACTCTGCTTTCACTGTACGTAAGATCTCTAACGGTGAAGGTGTTGAGCGTACGTTCCAAACACACTCTCCAATCGTTGATAGCATCGAAGTTAAACGCCGTGGTGCAGTACGTCGTGCCAAGTTGTACTACCTACGTGAGCGTTCTGGTAAGTCTGCTCGTATCAAAGAGAAACTTGCTAAGAAGTAATGCTATAACTAGCGTTCTCATCTTAAACGGAGTCCTTTTAGGGCTCCGTTTTTTTATTTGTGTAATTAGCTTGCTCGTTTCTTTTCATCCGCCTGCACTGACGTACACTCCACGCCTCTACCTTGCTGTGAATAGATTCCTGATGTCGCTATGGCTTCTCTGAATAACGGGAAATGATGGCCAAAGATTATATAGCACCGAGGTTAAAATTCGTCATTTTGAAGGCGACGAAGGAGCGTGATTCAGAATCTACTAGTCGAGAATGCAATTGTTTAAGTTGTTAGCTTCATCTTTGCTGTTAGTAGATTCTTAATGTCGCTATGGCTCCTCGGAATGACAGGAAATGATGGTCAAAGATTACAGAGTACCGTGGTTAAAATTCGTCATTCTGGATAGCGACGAAGGACCGTGATTCAGATTCCCCAAGAAGGAACCTAGGGTATTCCTTTACCCTAGGTCTCAATTTAATACTGGTCTTCAGACCAGCCATCACTATCGGACATATCGGGTGCGCCTGGGATGGTGTTTTCTTCATCTGCCCATTCACCAAAATCAATCATTTGGCATTGTTTACTGCAGAAAGGGCGATGAGGACTTTGTTCTCCCCATTCTACGTCGGCGCCACATTGTGGACATTGAACGATGGTAACTTTAGACATAGTTGAGCGTCCCATTACTAATTGGTGTTAAAGGGTAGTATACCTAAACGAATTAAAGATGGCTTATTCAACGCGCTATTGCTGCTACGAAATTTTATCAAATATAAGCGCAATAAAGCGTTGAATTTTAGATTATGGAGGCGAGGCTAAGTGTCGTCTTAGCTGCACACAGCAAGTTCAAATTCAATATCTTGTGTGCACGCTTGACCGTTTTCAAACGACATGAACTTGATCGCAAAGCGGTTTTTATGGCCTGAAATCATAGGATACACGCCATATTCCATTGGGATGTGAAGTCTTAGAATGTTGGCTTCATCAGCGTCACTTTGGAAGAAACCTGCACGACCGATTTGAGCTTTGAAATGTCCGGTCTCTCTAGTGAGCTTTAACCATAACGAAAGCGCATCAGATAAGGGCTTTAAGCTTGCTTGCCACTGTTGTGCATCACGCTTTTTACGTTCAATAGGTAGATGAAGCCAGTAGTGTAATGCTGGCAGATCAAAACAGCATGAACCACCCGGTAGATTAAAGCGTTGACGGATAGAGCTTAGGAAGCGATCTTCTTTTAGTGCTTGACCAAAACGTTCTGCACCCATCAGTTGGCTATGAACGACATCTATCTCTTGTAGTAGGGTATTTAATGCGT
Source organism: Vibrio sp. 661 (assembly GCF_033339315.1). NCBI lineage: Bacteria > Pseudomonadati > Pseudomonadota > Gammaproteobacteria > Vibrionales > Vibrionaceae > Vibrio > Vibrio sp. 661. The sequence continues at coordinate 18,582 of NZ_JAWOUJ010000011.1, forward strand.
CTTGATCGACGCCATCAACATTTAGCCAATGGCGGTACGACAGCCGTTGCTTCTCAAGATCTTTAGCCAGTTCACTTTTCAACTGGATCTGTTCGAAGATCTCAACCATATCGAATAACGCACGGAAAAACAGTTGATACTGATGATTTTCGCTAAACCCAGAGGCCAAGTGAGCCTGACGCAGCAGAGACTCCACTCTTAGATAAATACGAGTTTTCTCATTTAACGGATGTTCAAATTTGTGCGTGGTCATCGACATAAGCCTTTGTGAGTTTCGTTCCTATTTTCGCAGATTTTTCTTACACATGGCTAGGTACTTTTCGTGCAAATCTGTGATTTGAAGCAAAAGATCAGGGTCACTTGGATTATTCTTAACCACATCGTCTGCAAGCGCGAGCCTTTGCTCTCTTGATGCTTGAGAGGCAAGGATGGCGCGAACTTGATCTTCACTCACATTGTCTCGTTTCATCGTGCGAGATATCTGTGTATTCGGTTCTACATCGACGACAAGAACGCGATCACACAAACTATCTAGCTTGTTTTCTACGAGCAACGGCACCACAAGTAACGCATACTCTGAAGTGACTTGCTGCAAATCTTCGATCATCTTTTCACGAATTATCGGGTGCAACAGTGCGTTGAGCCATGCTTTTTCATCTGAATTCGAAAAGATTTTTTCTCTCAGCTTTGCGCGATCTAAAGTTTGGTCTTCACGAACGATATCGTGACCAAAGTGTTCAATAATCGCGTTTAGGCCGGGAGTACCTGGTTCGACAACTTCTCTTGCTACAATGTCGGCATCAACGATATCGATTTTAAATTGTTGTTTGAACAGATTCGCGACGGTTGTTTTTCCACTAGCGATACCACCTGTTAAACCAATAACCAAAGCCATTTACACTCCTAGAACTGAAGTAAAGTACCAGTTTAAAATCTGCTCGCCCCAAATTAAGCTTATCCAACCAGCAATTGCTAAGTAAGGACCGAAAGGGAAAGCTTTTTCAATTCCCTGCTTTTGCAAGCGTAGTTGAATGATGCCAAATACGATGCCAACCACAGAAGAAAGTAGAATGATCATCGGCAGTGACTGCCAGCCCAGCCAAGCCCCTAGTGCTGCTAGTAGTTTAAAATCACCATATCCCATTCCTTCTTTACCAGTAAGTAGCTTAAAGCCCCAGTAAACGGACCAGAGACATAGGTAACCAGCAATAGCACCAATGACAGAATCTTGTAGAGTAACAGGACTTATTTCGACTAATGCTAAGGCAATGCCAGCCCAAGTTAATGGTAATGTTAATTGGTCAGGTAACAACATAGTATCGAGATCGATAAATGTTGCAGCGATTAAGATAAAAGTGAAAAAGAGTAGTGCAACGGTAAAGTAACTAAAACCAAAGTGGTAAGCGACAAAGCCTGAGCAGAATGCAGTGAGCAGTTCAATCAGTGGATAGCGTGTGCTAATGGTTGTCTGACAGTTGTGACATTTGCCTTTTAAAAGCAGCCAGCTAATCACAGGAATGTTGTCGCGAATACGTATCGGTGTTGCGCATTTCTGGCAGGAGGAGCGTGGGACGCTCAAGGTCAGCACTTCTTTAGGAGGTTCTATTTTGTATTCAGGAAATGACTCGGCACATTCGCGTCGCCATTCTAGTTCCATGATTTTAGGTAGTCGATAAATAACCACATTGAGGAAGCTACCCACGATAAGACCGAAGATGGTGGCAAACACAACGAATAGCCAAGGGTAGTACTGGAATACTTCCATATTTGTCTCTTGAGCGATGAGTGAAATCAGCAAGATGCTGTTTTAAAGGAGTTAACAGCTCATTCTAGCCCAATACACTCATTAAGTTAAAGATTGGCAAGTACATTGCTGTCACTAATCCGCCAACAACGATACCTAAAAAAACGATAATTAGTGGCTCTAGAATTTTACTAAGGTTGTCGACGGTGTTGTCGACTTCAAACTCGTAGATTGTTGCAACTTTATTGAGCATATCGTCAAGTCGACCAGACTCTTCACCGATCATAACCATTTGTAACACCAATTCAGGGAACACATTACAGTTGCGCATGGCTACATACATTGGCATACCTGCGGCGGTATCACGGTAAACTTCTTCTATGGCGAGTTGATAGTGCAAGTTTCCTGATGTTTTTGATGTGGTTTTTAAACTGGTTAGAATTGGAATGCCCGCTGTAAAGCTTGTGGCGAGTGTTCGACTAAATTTGGCGATAGCGGCTTTTGATAATACAGGGCCCAGGACAGGAAATTTAAGCACAGAGCGGTTGAGCATTAAGCGAAAAGAATCTGAACGCTTAGAGAGGATTCTCGCCGAAATGAATAAACTAATGGAGCCTAGTGCGATAAACGGACTCCAGTTTTGTGTCCAGGCGGAAAGATCTAATACTTGCCTGGTAAACCACGGTAAGTCAGCACCAAAACCAACAAACATTTTTTCAAACTCGGGAATGACTTTGGTGAGCATGATAAACGACACGCCTAACGCTACTAGCACTACCATCGCTGGGTAAATCAGTGCTTTGATCACTTTCGCACGGAGTTGTTCATTTTTTTCTCGGTAGGTGGCTAAGCGCTCGAACACTTCTGCTAAGTTACCGGATTGCTCACCTGTGGCGATAAGATCGGTATAGAGTGGGTCAAAGTGTTCACTTGCAGTGCGCATGGCTTTTGACATGGGCGTCCCCGCTTCAACGGCGCGTGTCACGCTCATCAAAATGGATTTCATCTCTGCTTTTTTATGATTCTCTGAGACCAATTTTAAAGCCTGAACTAAGGGTACACCGGTTATCAACATCGTCGAAATCTGACGGGTAAACACCGTGATGTCTATGCCTTTCACGCGATGGCTGAGTTTAGTGAGAAACGAGATACTGCTTTTCTTTAACTTCTTGATCTTGATGTGCTGTGCGTCTAGACGCTCGCGTACTTCAATTTCTGTCATCGCGAGGGTTTGTCCAGACGTCTTTTTGCCAGAACTGTTGATGCCTTTCCAGCGGAAGTTTTTAAGTTGTGGTGTAGTGCTTTTCATAGAGGTGACTGCTGATTAAAGGATTAAAAATAAAGTACGCGCTGTAGTTCACTAAAACTTGTGATCCCTTGTTTGAGTTTTTCTATGCCCGACATCTGTAACGTGCTCATACCATTTGCGATGGCGAGTTTTTCTAGTTCATGTACTGAGGCGCCTTTAATAAGCGCTTCGGAAAGAAATTCATCAAAGCGCATCACTTCATAAATTCCCGTTCGGCCGGAATAACCATGGGTACACTCATTACATCCATCGGGATTGGCTTTAAAAATGTTGTCGCTTGCTTGAATTCCAAGATGTTGTAGCTGAACGGTAAGCTCTTGTGATTGTTTACAGTGCGAGCACAGTTTACGGGCCAAGCGCTGGGCAATAATCAAATTAAGAGATGAGGCCAAGTTAAAGCTTTCTACGCCCATGTTTGATAAACGAATAACCGTTTCAGCCGCAGAATTGGTATGTAAGGTTGAAAGTACTAAGTGACCGGTTTGCGATGCTTTTATAGCGATTTCGGCGGTGTCTAAGTCACGAATCTCACCGACCATTACCACATCCGGGTCTTGACGTAAGAAAGAGCGCAGGGCTTCGGCAAAACCAAAACCAATCTTAGGCTGAACTTGAACTTGGTTAATGCCCGATAAGTTAATTTCTACTGGGTCTTCTGCCGTGGAAATGTTGATTTCTGGCTTATTGAGGATACTCAGCCCAGTGTACAGAGAAACGGTTTTTCCGCTCCCGGTTGGGCCTGTCATCAGAATCATGCCTTGTGGGCGACGCAGCGCATCCAAGTACAATTGTTTTTGTTGTTCGCTATAACCAAGCTTGTCGATATCCAATGACGCAGAGCTGCTGTCGAGCAGTCGTAGTACAATTTTCTCTCCGAATAGAGTCGGTAGCGTGGATACACGCATATCAATTGCGGTGTCTTGATTCAACTTGAGCTTAATACGCCCATCTTGTGGTAAACGTCGCTCTGCAATATCAAGTTTAGAGAGGATTTTGATACGAGCGGATAAGCGGCGACTTAAGTGGCTTGGTGGCTGCTGTGTTTCAATTAAGATGCCATCACAGCGTAGGCGCACACGGTACATCTTTTCATAAGGCTCAAAGTGGATATCGGATGCGCCTTTGCGCACAGCGTCCAACAGAATTTGGTTGATGTAACGGCTAACAGGAGACTCATCTTGGCTCAAGTCTTCAATGTTGTCGATTTCATCTGCGCCCACATCAACCAGATTGGCTAACTCTTCTTGGTTGATCTCTTTTAACCCGGACTTCTCATGACTCAATGAACGACCATATAAGCGTCGAATTGCCGCGCTGAGTTGACGAAAATCCGCCAACACCAATTCAATCTGTAAACCAGTGGCAAAGCGGAAATCGTCTTCTGCTTGTTGGTTCGTGGGGTCGGCAACGGCTAATAATAACGTTGAAGGTGTACGCTGGAGTGGGAGTGCGTTATGCCGTGTGATTAATTCCCTAAGGCCAAGTTGCTGACAAAGCGAGGCGTACTCGTACTGAGATAACTCGGGCTGATTTAATCCAAAAATAGAATTTAAATGTTCAGTGAGTTCGCGTGATGTAAATAACCCTGAACTGAGCAAAGCTTCCGGCATCGAAATGCCAGAAGCTTTGACTTGCTCAAGCAACGATTCTTCTTGGGAAAAAGCCAATAGTCCTTTTTGACGAAGAATCGTGGAGAGGTTGGTTTGCATTATGGGCAGCTATCAATAGATACTTTTGGGTTAGTATTATTTGTACAGCCCCAGGGTGTGTTTGGTGTCCTAGCATATTCGATGTCACCTGCTGCAGCATTGCCAGTATTAAATACAAATTTGAGTGTAGATTTTGCGTTTGAGGCTGCTCCAGCACCTTCAATTGATGCGGTAATATTGCCAAGGGCGTTCATAGTAGCGTTCCCACCGATGTCTCCTAAGTCGGAAGTAGCTGTGGTGTTGTTCTGAGTATATAAATCAGCATTAGTAAGTAATGACTTTAAAGTACCCACAGCAGAGGTTACAGCTGACTTTGCGACATAGTCTTTATATGCAGGGATTGCGACTGCTGATAACACACCAATAATTGCTACCACAATCATCAATTCAATTAACGTAAAGCCTTGCTGTTTTTTCTGTTTACTGTGTTTCATTTTCTTTCCTTCTTAATGAAATAAATAATGCCCTTGCATTGGCGAAAGATTATGGAGAGTTAAGGTGGGTTGAAAATGGGGAAGGGATCGGCTCTCGAGTGAGATAAAACTCTTTGGTGAAAAGTTGCATATCGCATGCAGAGTTTTGCGAGTAGTACTATTTTTTAGTGGATAAAAAGAAAGGGCCTATTGGCCCTTTTTAATGATGAATTACTCACAACTCACTGAGTTAGTTGAAGTAATTTAGATTGTGTTGCTTTTATTATTTGAAGCGCATCGAAAGATCCATCGCTTTTAGATGCTTAGTCAACGCGCCTACCGAAATGTAATCGACACCGGTTTCTGCGTATTCTGCGATGGTCTCTAGCGTAATGTTGCCGGAGTTCTCTAAAGCGGCACGACCTGCGTTAATCGCTACGGCTTCACGCATCATTTCTTTTGTGAAGTTATCGAGCATGATGATGTCGGCACCAGCCTCTATCGCTTGTTTCAACTCTTCTAAGCTTTCCGTTTCTACTTCTACCGGTTTGCCTGGGTTAAGCTCTTTCGCTTTTTGGATGGCTTGAGTGATGCCACCACAAGCAATAATGTGATTTTCTTTAATAAGGTAAGCGTCGAACACACCGATGCGATGGTTAAAGCCACCACCGCAGGTCACGGCGTATTTTAGTGCGCTACGCAGACCTGGAATGGTTTTGCGTGTGTCTAGTAGACGGCACTCAGTATGCGCGATTTTTTCAGCGTACTCTGCGGTAACTGTTGCGCAGCCAGACAGCGTTTGGATGAAATTCATTGCGTTACGCTCACCAGTCAACAGGTCACGAGCAGGGCCTGTCAGCGTGCAAAGGGTTTGGTTAGGTTCGACTTTATCGCCGTCCTTTACGTGCCATTCAATGCTGACCTTGCCACCGAGCTGTTTAAAAACTTCATCAGCCCATGCTTGACCACAGAACACACCATGCTCACGAGTAATAATCGTTGCGGTATTAACCGCATCGTCAGGGATCAAAGATGCAGTAATGTCGTTATCTGCGTCGACACTGCCACCTAGATCTTCTTTTAAGGTATCAGCGACAGAGCTAGTGATCTCTAAAGGGAGTTGTTGTTTAAGGTATTCTAGGCGTTCTTGAATGTTGTGTGTGTTCTTCATCGCAAATCTTGTCTTGAAAGGGAGATGGCAACGAATGATACTCTCCGGTGTCAATAATTTCAGCAGTTAATTTGCAAAGTAGAGAGGTTGATATGCGCCCAATTATCGAGAATGGCTGGCTGACACAAGCAAAGCATGTTCCGTCACCATTTTTTGATGCCCGCTCTGATGTAAACGACATCTCTCTGCTGGTGGTACACAATATCAGTTTGCCTCCTGGGCAGTTTGGTGGACCATATATAGAGGACTTCTTCACTGGCAAGCTAGACCCAAATGAACATCCATTTTTTGAAGTTATTCACAAAATGGGCGTTTCTGCACATTGCTTGATTAAGAGAAACGGCGAGGTTGTTCAATTTGTTTCTTTTCTCGATAGAGCATGGCATGCCGGTCAATCCAGTTTCGCGGGCAGGGAGCGTTGTAATGACTATTCCATTGGTATCGAGCTTGAAGGGACAGAATTTACTGCCTACACAGAAGCGCAATATCAATCACTTGCAGAGATCACTGAGGTGATTATGCAGTCTTATCCTCAAATCACCCCGCCACGAATTACCGGTCATCAATATATTGCGCCCTTGAGAAAAAGCGATCCTGGTCTAAGCTTTGATTGGGTGAAATATAGACTGCTTATACAGCGTTGATTTGTAGCGAAAGTGTAAATTCAAAAAAGCGAAATAAATAAGGCATACGATCAGGTATGCCTTTTTTTGATACCAGAAATATTAATGATTGTTAAAAGTTAACTACATTTTTACGCTCGCACATGCCGTTTTGGTGAATAAATAGACTGATAATTTTGTCATTTTCTGTATTTCTTTTCCAAAACTGCTAGCACGTCGACTTCCCATTTGTATGCTTTATGTAATTGGTCATACCAATTCTATTGCTGTTTTAACAGTCGATTGTTATCAGAGTGTTGGAAGTAAGCTCGTTCTATGATTTAGGTCAATTTTCGGCTGGACAGTGGCGTTTTAATTATGTTAATTTCTGCACCAACTTAAAATTGGTATTACCAATTACCTGCAAGAGTAGAAGAACAATAAATTATGGCTTATCAAAGGATTCGTCAGCCAAAACTCTCTGATGTTATAGAACAAGAGTTAGAAAGGTTGATAGTGGAAGGAACATTGTCTCCGGGGCAACAACTGCCTCCAGAGCGTGAACTGGCAAAACAGTTCGATGTGTCTCGTCCTTCAGTCCGAGAAGCCATTCAACGCTTGGAAGCGAAGCGTTTGTTGACTCGTCGCCAAGGTGGCGGAACATTCGTAAGTGAGAATATCTGGAAGAGCTTTTCAGATCCCTTGTTGAATTTGTTGTCTAGTCATTCTGAAACCCAGCTTGATGTGCTTGAGTCTCGTCATGCGATGGAAGGAATTTCAGCCTACTTTGCAGCTTTACGTGGTACCGAAGAAGATTTTGCGCGTATTCAAGGTTGCCTTGAGCGCATTAGCCAAGAGCAAGCAAACAACGATATCGAAGCTGAATCTGCGGAAGTGATGCAATTTTTGATCGCTTTGACAGAAGCCGCGCACAACGTGGTTTTGTTGCACATTGTTCGAAGCTTAGCACCTTTGCTTGAGCAAAATATTCTACAAAATTTTAAATTACTACGTCGCCGCCCAGAAGCGGTCGAGAAAGTCAGTAAACACCGAGCCAATATCGTGGATGCGATTGTTTCTGGTCAGCCTGAAAAGGCGCGAGAAATGTCCCACTCGCACTTGGCTTACATCGAAGAAACATTGTTGGATTTGACTCGAGAAGAGTCTCGACGAGAGCGTTCTCTACGTCGAATTCAGCAGGGTAATGACTCGTAAGAGCGTTACTTAAATAAGTAGATCCAACCAACAGAAGGATAGATCGCCATGTCTGATATGAAGCATGACGTAGATGCACTGGAAACTCAAGAATGGCTACAAGCGCTTGAGTCAGTTGTACGTGAAGAAGGTCTAGAGCGTGCTCAATTCCTATTAGAGCAAGTTCTAGATAAAGCACGTCTAGACGGTGTTGATATGCCAACAGGTATCACAACTAACTACATCAACACGATTCCTGCAGACCAAGAACCAGCATACCCAGGTGACACAACACTTGAGCGTCGTATTCGCTCAATTATTCGTTGGAACGCTATCATGATCGTTCTACGTGCATCTAAGAAAGACCTAGAGCTAGGCGGCCACATGGCGTCTTTCCAGTCTTCTGCTGCGTTCTACGAGACATGTTTCAACCACTTCTTCCGTGCACCAAACGAGAAGGATGGTGGCGACCTAGTTTACTACCAAGGTCACATTTCACCAGGTATCTACTCACGTGCATTCGTTGAAGGTCGTCTAACTGAAGAGCAGCTAGACAACTTCCGTCAAGAAGTAGACGGAAAAGGTATTCCTTCATACCCGCACCCTAAACTGATGCCTGAATTCTGGCAGTTCCCGACAGTATCGATGGGCCTAGGTCCAATCGCTTCTATCTACCAAGCTCGTTTCCTTAAGTACCTAGAAGGCCGTGGTCTTAAAGATACTTCAGAGCAGCGCGTTTACGCGTTCCTAGGTGACGGTGAGATGGATGAGCCAGAATCACGTGGTGCTATCTCTTTCGCTGCGCGTGAGAAACTAGACAACCTATGTTTCCTAATCAACTGTAACCTACAGCGTCTAGATGGCCCTGTAATGGGTAACGGTAAGATCATTCAAGAACTTGAAGGTCTGTTCAAAGGTGCTGGTTGGAACGTAGTGAAGGTAATCTGGGGTAACAACTGGGATTCACTACTAGCTAAAGATACGACTGGTAAGCTTCTACAGCTTATGAATGAAACGATCGACGGCGACTACCAAACATTCAAATCAAAAGATGGCGCGTACGTACGTGAGCACTTCTTTGGTAAGTACCCAGAGACAGCTGCACTTGTTGCTGACATGACTGATGACGAAATCTTCGCACTTAAGCGTGGTGGTCACGAGTCTTCTAAGCTATACGCGGCATACAAAAACGCGGCAGAAACTAAAGGTCGTCCAACAGTAATCCTAGCTAAGACTGTTAAAGGTTACGGCATGGGTGAAGCGGCTGAAGGTAAGAACATCGCGCACCAAGTTAAGAAGATGGACATGACTCACGTACTACACCTACGTGATCGTCTAGGTCTTCAAGACATCCTAACTGACGAAGCAGTGAAAGAACTTCCGTACCTGAAACTTGAAGAAGGTTCAAAAGAGTACGAATACCTACACGCTCGTCGTAAAGCGCTACACGGCTACACGCCACAGCGTCTACCAAAATTCACTCAAGAATTCATCGTTCCTGAGCTAGAAGAATTCAAGCCACTACTAGAAGAACAGAAGCGTGATATCTCTTCTACTATGGCATTCGTACGTGCGCTAAACGTTCTACTTAAGAACAAGAACATTGGTAAGAACATCGTTCCTATCATTGCTGACGAAGCACGTACATTCGGTATGGAAGGTCTGTTCCGTCAAATCGGTATCTACAACCCGCACGGCCAAACTTACACACCAGAAGACCGTGGCGTTGTTTCTTACTACAAAGAAGCGACTTCAGGTCAGGTTCTACAAGAAGGTATCAACGAGCTAGGTGCTATGTCTTCATGGGTTGCTGCTGCGACTTCATACTCGACAAACGACCTACCAATGATCCCGTTCTACATCTACTACTCAATGTTCGGCTTCCAACGTGTTGGCGACATGGCGTGGATGGCTGGTGACCAACAAGCACGTGGTTTCCTACTAGGTGCAACTGCGGGTCGTACAACGTTGAACGGTGAAGGTCTACAGCACGAAGACGGCCACTCGCACATTTTGGCGGGTACGGTTCCTAACTGTATTTCTTACGACCCAACATTCGCGTACGAAGTAGCAGTAATCATGCAAGACGGTATCCGTCGCATGTACGGTCCAGAACAAGAAAACGTGTTCTACTACCTAACGCTAATGAACGAAAACTACGCAATGCCAGCAATGCCAGAAGGCGCTGAAGAAGGCATCCGTAAAGGTATCTACAAGCTAGAAACTTACACGGGCGACAAAGCGAAAGTTCAGCTAATGAGCTCTGGTACTATCATGAATGAAGTACGTAAAGCAGCTCAAATCCTAAGCGAAGATTACGGTGTTGCTTCTGATGTTTACTCTGTAACGTCATTCAACGAACTAACTCGCGATGGCCAAGATGCAGAGCGTTTCAACATGCTTCACCCAGAAGCGGAAGCGAAAGTACCTTACATCCAAACAGTAATGGGTACTGAACCTGCTATCGCAGCAACTGACTACATGAAGAACTACGCAGAGCAGGTTCGTGCATACATTCCTGCTGAGTCTTTCAAAGTTCTTGGTACTGATGGCTTCGGTCGTTCAGACAGCCGTGAAAACCTACGTCGTCACTTCGAAGTGAACGCAGGTTACGTAGTAGTAGCAGCGCTAACTGAACTAGCGAAACGTGGCGAAGTTGAGAAATCTGTAGTTGCAGAAGCAATTAAGAAATTCGACATCGACACAGAGAAAACAAACCCGCTATACGCTTAATTAAGAAGGTAGATAAGAAATGGCAATCGAAATTAATGTACCAGACATCGGTGCGGATGAGGTTGAAGTTACTGAGATTCTTGTAAGCGTTGGCGACAAGGTTGAAGAAGAGCAGTCTCTGATCACAGTTGAAGGCGATAAAGCTTCTATGGAAGTTCCTGCTTCTCAAGCGGGTATCGTTAAAGAAATCAAAGTTGCAGAAGGCGACAAGGTTTCTACTGGTTCTCTAATCATGATTTTCGAAGCCGAGGGTGCAGCTGACGCTGCACCTGCTCCTGCGGCAGAAGCAGCTCCAGCAGCAGCTCCAGCTCCAGCAGCAGCGGCAGAACTAAAAGAAGTTCACGTACCAGACATCGGTGGTGATGAAGTAGAAGTTACTGAAATCATGGTTGCCGTTGGCGACAGCATCGAAGAAGAGCAATCTCTTCTAACTGTTGAAGGCGACAAAGCTTCTATGGAAGTTCCAGCGCCATTCGCAGGTACTCTAAAAGAGATCAAAGTTGCAGCAGGCGATAAAGTATCGACTGGCTCACTTATCATGGTGTTCGAAACAGCAGGTTCAGGCGCTCCAGCAGCACCAGCGGCTGCTGAAGCTCCTGCGGCAGCAGCTCCAGCAGCGTCTGCGGCAAAAGAAGTGAACGTTCCAGATATCGGCGGCGACGAAGTTGAAGTTACTGAGATCATGGTTGCGGTTGGCGACACAGTGGAAGAAGAGCAATCTCTAATCACTGTTGAAGGTGACAAAGCTTCTATGGAAGTTCCTGCACCATTCGCTGGCACAGTTAAAGAAATCAAGATTGCAGCTGGCGACAAAGTGTCTACTGGCTCACTAATCATGGTATTCGAAGTGGCGGGTGCAGCACCTGCTCCTGCAGCAGCTCCAGCTCAAGCGGCAGCACCTGCAGCTCCGGCTCCTAAAGCAGAAGCTCCAGCGGCAGCAGCTCCAGCAGCGACTGGCGATTTCAAAGAAAACGATGAGTACGCTCACGCGTCTCCAGTTGTTCGTCGTCTAGCGCGTGAATTTGGCGTTAATCTTTCTAAGGTTAAAGGTTCTGGTCGTAAGAGCCGTATCCTAAAAGAAGACGTTCAAGCTTACGTGAAAGATGCACTTAAGCGTCTTGAGTCTGGCGCAGGTGCAGCAGCATCTGGCAAAGGCGACGGCGCGGCTCTTGGTCTACTACCATGGCCAAAAGTGGACTTCAGCAAGTTTGGTGAGACAGAAGTTCAACCGCTATCTCGCATCAAGAAGATCTCTGGCGCAAACCTACACCGTAACTGGGTAATGATCCCGCACGTTACACAGTGGGATAACGCAGACATCACGGCTCTTGAAGCATTCCGTAAAGAGCAAAACGCGATTGAAGCGAAGAAAGACACTGGCATGAAGATCACACCACTTGTGTTCATCATGAAAGCGGTAGCTAAAGCGCTTGAAGCGTTCCCAGCGTTCAACTCTTCTCTATCAGAAGACGGTGAGAGCCTAATTCTGAAGAAATACGTGAATGTTGGTATCGCGGTAGATACACCAAACGGTCTAGTTGTTCCTGTATTTAAAGACGTGAACAAGAAAGGCATCTACGAGCTATCTGAAGAGCTAATGGCGGTTTCTAAGAAAGCACGTGCAGGCAAGCTAACAGCGGCTGACATGCAAGGTGGCTGTTTCACTATCTCTAGCCTAGGCGGTATCGGCGGTACGGCGTTTACTCCAATCGTAAACGCGCCAGAAGTTGGTATCCTAGGTGTGTCTAAGTCAGAAATGAAACCGGTATGGAACGGTAAAGAGTTCGAACCGCGTCTACAACTTCCACTGTCTCTATCATACGACCACCGTGTGATCGATGGTGCTGAAGGTGCGCGCTTCATCACTTACCTAAACTCATGTCTATCTGACATTCGTCGTCTAGTTCTGTAATAGAAATTAGATGAATGAGAGGCGGCAACTTAGCCGCCTCTGCTAATCATAATTACCGACAATTTGGTTATCAGCCTTGCTTCGTTCAGGGTTTTCACAATCGAATTGTTGTCTAGCTCACAGGCTAAATTGATTTACTTTTCACACCATTAACATCTCTGTAAACTGTTAGCGGTCTGAAAATAACTGTTTAAAACAAATCTCTCTTAAACATAAAAAATCGATACCCACTCAGCCTGTTAGGGATAATGACTACAAGAGGTCAAAATGAGCAAAGAAATTAAAGCCCAAGTTGTTGTACTTGGTTCTGGTCCTGCTGGTTACTCCGCTGCATTCCGTTGTGCGGACTTAGGTCTTGAAACTGTACTAGTTGAACGTTACAGCACGCTTGGCGGTGTATGTCTGAACGTGGGTTGTATCCCATCTAAAGCACTGCTTCACGTTTCTAAAGTAATTGAAGAAGCGAAAGCGATGGCTGACCACGGCGTTGTGTTCGGTGAGCCTCAAACAGACATCAGCAAAATCCGCATCTGGAAAGAAAAAGTTGTTAACCAACTAACTGGCGGCCTAAGCGGTATGGCTAAGATGCGTAACGTAACAGTAGTTAACGGTTACGGTAAGTTCACTGGCCCTAACTCTATCCTTGTAGAAGGCGAAGGTGAGCCAACAGTTGTTAACTTTGACAACGCAATCGTTGCGGCTGGTTCTCGTCCAATCAAACTGCCATTTATCCCGCATGAAGACCCACGTATTTGGGACTCTACTGACGCTCTTGAACTAAAAGAAGTGCCAGAAAAACTGCTTATCATGGGCGGTGGTATCATCGGTCTAGAAATGGGTACGGTTTACCACTCTCTAGGTTCTAAAGTTGAAGTTGTTGAAATGTTTGACCAGGTAATTCCTGCAGCAGACAAAGATATCGTGAAAGTATTTACTAAGCGTATCAAAGACAAGTTCAAGCTAATGCTAGAAACGAAAGTAACAGCAGTTGAAGCAAAAGAAGACGGTATCTACGTTTCAATGGAAGGCAAGAAAGCGCCAGCTGAAGCTGAGCGTTACGATGCGGTTCTAGTTGCTATCGGTCGTGTACCAAATGGTAAGCTAATCGACGGTGAAAAAGCGGGTCTAGAAATTGACGAGCGTGGCTTCATCAACGTTGATAAGCAAATGCGTACTAACGTTCCTCACATCTTCGCGATCGGTGATATCGTTGGTCAACCAATGCTTGCTCACAAAGGTGTGCATGAAGGTCACGTAGCTGCTGAAGTTATCTCTGGTAAGAAGCACTACTTCGACCCTAAAGTTATCCCTTCAATTGCGTACACTGAGCCAGAAGTAGCTTGGGTTGGTAAGACTGAAAAAGAAGCGAAAGAAGAAGGCATCAAGTACGAAGTAGCAACATTCCCATGGGCAGCATCAGGTCGTGCAATCGCATCTGACTGTGCAGACGGTATGACTAAGCTAATCTTCGACAAAGAAACTCACCGCGTAATCGGTGGTGCTATCGTTGGTACTAACGGTGGTGAACTACTTGGTGAAATCGGCCTTGCAATTGAGATGGGCTGTGATGCAGAAGATATCGCTCTGACTATCCACGCTCACCCAACTCTACACGAGTCTGTAGGTCTAGCTGCTGAAGTATTTGAAGGTTCAATCACTGACCTGCCAAACAAAAAAGCAGTTAAGAAGAAGTAAGCTTTTTCTGACTGAATGATAGAAGCCGCTGCATTGCAGCGGTTTTTTTATGCTTGTTATATAGAAATATAAATGTGTGCTTAGCTGACAGCAGACAATAAAAAGCCCACCAAACGGTGGGCTGACATATATCACGAGTTAAGCTTTAGTGTTCACGGTTGTAAATGCAAAGCATATCTAAGTATGAATTCACTAGGTGTTTCAGCTCCGCTTCACCTTTAGCGCGGTTCGCTTGGACAAACAGTGAGTAACAAATACCGTGGAACAGGTTTGCCAAGTGTTCTGAATCGTGCTGGTCACACACCTCACCGCGTTCAATTGCTTTAATGAACATGTTTTGTACTAGCAGCTGGTTAGTGCGGTTAGTTGAAACAAACAATGGCCATACTTCGTCACGTGTTGAAGCACTCCACTCGAACCATACTTTTAGCCAGTGACAATCTTGGCTGACAAGCTCGATCATCGCATTAGTAATATTGGCGATGTTTTCACGTGCATGTAAGTCTAGGTCTATGTTATCCGATAGGAAGTTTGAGAACTGACGTACGACGTGATTGAGAACTTCATCCACCAAGTCTTCGCGTGTAGGGAAGTAGTTAAAAACAGTCGCCACAGAAACTTGAGCAATTTCTGCGATATCTGCGTGACCACCACGACCGATGCCGCGGCGCGCAAATACTTCCAATGCGATTTCCATTAACTGTTGCTTACGCTTAATTGGAGAAAGCCTAGTTCTAGGTCTCTTTGCAATTGAGTCCATATCCATTTTCCTTGCCATTTGAGTTGATATTGGGGGTAACCCCCTAATTGATTATTTTAATAGTTGCTTAAAGCAGTGATGAGTGTAATGGTGCATATGCACAAGGTCAACATCTGTAGAACAATTTATATACAGTAATGTCATTATTATTGATAAATTTAGCTATGAACTTTATAAAACTAAGACCTTCTTCCAAGATTTTTTGGCAACAGGATGTGACTTTCAACCCAATGAACGTGGTGATACACTACACGCCGTAAGATTAGGTGATCGTTTGCGTGCGACTTACCTCAACCCACAAATTTAGATTGAGCACAGTATGAAACATACAATAGAAGTCATGATTTCTGAGCAAGAAGTTCAGGAGCGAGTTCGTGAATTAGGCAAACAAATTACAGAGCGTTATCAAGGTAGTGAAGATCTTGTGTTGGTAGGCTTATTGCGTGGCTCATTTGTATTTATGGCAGACTTGGCACGTGCTATCGAACTAACTCACCAGGTTGATTTTATGACTGCGTCAAGCTACGGCAATACGATGGAAAGCTCACGTGACGTTCGTATCTTGAAAGATTTGGATGATGACATCAAAGGTAAAGACATTCTGCTTGTTGAAGACATCATCGACACTGGTAACACACTAAATAAAATCCGTGAGATTCTTTCGCTACGTGAGCCGAAGTCTATCGCGATTTGTACGCTCCTAGATAAGCCATCTCGTCGTGAAGTGAATGTTCCTGTGGATTGGATTGGTTTCGAAATTCCAGATGAATTTGTCGTTGGGGTGGGTATTGATTACGCGCAGAAATACCGCCACTTACCATACATCGGTAAAGTTGTACCTCAAGAATAATCATTGAGTTCAGCATTAAAAATATAAAAAAACGCCCATCTAAGATGGGCGTTTTTCGTTCAACTTTTAGATATGACTTAGCGACAAAGGAGCTTGTTGTCTGTATTTAGAATCGTCGAAAGAGCTTTCTGGTAAGACGCTTCTACGGTTTCCTTAGAGTTAGAACGAATGCCTAAGTACTCTAAGCGACCATCTTCAATTCCGTATACCACACCATGAATTTCAACATCTTGCCCACGCTCCCAAGCGTTTTGCAGGATGGTTGAGTTACCCAAGTTGTACACTTGCTCTGCAACATTAAGCTCGCCTAGTTTATCCGCTCGATCTTGTTGCGGCATTTGATCTAGGTAAGTGCGGTGTTTGAAATAAATATCTCTGATATGTAACAGCCAATTATTAATAAGACCTAGTTTAGGGTTATCAATGGCTGCATTTACGCCACCACATCCATAGTGTCCACAGACAATGATGTGTTTAACCTTAAGAACGTCTACGGCGTACTGGACGACCGATAGACAGTTGAGATCAGTATGGATAACTTGGTTTGCAACATTCCGATGAACAAAGAGTTCACCTGAGTATAGTCCGGTTAGTCGCTCGGCAGGAACGCGGCTATCAGAGCAGCCAATCCAAAGAAAATCAGGCTTTTGCCCCTCTGCGAGTTTTGCGAAGTATTCAGGTCGATCAGATTTGATCTCTTGAGACCATTTCGAATTGTTTTCAAATAACTGTTTTATTTCCGGCATTTTGCAAACTACTTCCCTTAAAAGACAAAATCGCTGCCGCTGTTTGTGTGCACATGCAAGCGATCAGTGTTGTAACTATACACAATGTTACAATTTCGATCTCGTTAAATATTCGTCAGATAGGACTCATCTGACTAGTTTTCATTAAGAAAAAAGTAAAATCTGGTGAAACTATTTGTGGTGTGAATTTAGCCTTAATCTATTTATGGTTTAAATTTTCGCCTAGCTCGTTAAAGTAGTGATATTTTACTTTTTAAAATTGAATGCAGGGAAAATCAGCAGTGTTCGGTAGTCGTTTTGAAGATATCAATTTCAAAGGGGATGTATTTGGCGGGGTAACCACGGCGATTATCTCTCTCCCTCTGGCGTTAGCGTTTGGTGTTGCATCCGGAGCCGGGGCTGAGGCCGGCCTTTGGGGGGCAATAATGGTCGGTTTGTTTGCCTCGTTATTTGGTGGTTCTAATACGTTAATATCAGAACCGACAGGGCCAATGACGGTAATCATGACCGCAGTATTAACCAGTATGATGGCGAAATACCCAGAAACGGGCATGGCTATGACTTTCACAGTTGTCATGATGGCTGGAGCGTTCCAAATCCTATTGGGGACGTTAAAACTGGGTAAATACGTTACCTTGATGCCTTACAGCGTTATTTCTGGGTTTATGTCTGGCATAGGTGTGATTCTTATCATTCTGCAGTTATCGCCTTTGATGGGGCATGCTGCGCCTTCAGGGGGAGTACTCGGAACGTTATCTGCTTTGCCGGAGACCATTTCTAACCTTAAGTTCAGTGAGTTGTTTTTGGGACTACTGACTTTGGGGATTCTTTTTTTCTTCCCTAAGCAATATCGTAAATACGTTCCTGCACAGCTCGTGGCATTGGTCGCGGTGACTTTATTGTCTGTGATTCTCTTTGATACAGAAGATATTCGTCGTATCGGTGAAATTCCTGCTGGGTTACCTTCTCTCGTCGCACCATACATTGACACAGATATGTTTGTCGAGATGGTCATTGATGCATTAGTGCTAGGCACATTAGGTTGTATTGATACTTTGTTAACGGCGGTTATCGGTGACTCATTAACTCGTAAAGAACACGACTCAGATAAAGAGCTGCGAGGTCAAGGGTTAGCTAACATGATCTCAGGCTTGTTTGGTGCGCTGCCGGGGGCGGGGGCTACCATGGGGACGGTAACGAATATCCAAGTTGGGGCTCGTTCGCCATTATCTGGTGTGATTCGTGCACTAATGTTGGCGTTGGTTGTACTGGTTGCTGGCGGGTTAACAGAGCCAATCCCGATGGCTGTGTTAGCAGGCATTGCGGTGTATGTTGGCTTTAACATCCTAGACTGGAGCTTTATTCAGAGGGCACATAAGGTAAGTTTTTCCGGAATGGCGGTGATGTATGGCGTTATGTTGCTTACAGTATTCGTTGATCTTATCGTTGCGGTGGGTTTAGGCGTCTTTATCTCGAACATTATCATCATCGAGCGTTTGAGCCGAGAGCAGGCGCGACAAGTAAAAGCGATCAGCGACGCGGATGAAGATGATGTGCCGCTGACTGACAGCGAGCGTGGCTTGTTGGATCGTGCGAATGGTAAAGTGCTGTTCTTTTATCTTTCCGGTCCGATGATCTTTAGTGTTTCTAAAGCCATTTCACGTCAACACTCTAGTATTTCGGACTATGACGTGATGATTCTCGATCTTACGGATGTACCAATGATTGATGTGACCGTCGGTTTGGCATTAGAGAATGCGATTAAGGATGCTCTCGATGCCAATTGTGCCGTGTATTTATTATGCCCGAATGAGCGAACACGAGAACAGCTAGAGAAATTCCATGTGATTGACCTTGTCCCGGATGAAAATATGTACCAATTCCGTTACGAAGCATTGAATGCGGCGGTGGCACATGTTGAGGCAGACCAGTATCAGCGCATAACGGCGTAATCATTCTGACAGTTAAAAACGCAACAGTTTCCTGTTGCGTTTTTTTATGCTCTATTTTGTCTTACTTAGAGATAACCTTTACGAGGTGAGGGTTATATTTCCAATGTTATCGAAAGGTTTATTTGTAATCATCGTTATTCAACGATAAACTGATGGACCTCCAGTACGATACCCAAGGCGATTTTGTAGTAAACCGCTGATAAATATGAGTCGGTATTAGTAATCACAAACAAACGGCAATCAAGACCTTATGTACGCATTAGAAATTGAACAACTGCGCAAGACGTATGCAGGTGGCTTTGAGGCGTTAAAAGGTATAAGTCTCCAAGTGAAAAAGGGTGACTTCTACGCGCTTCTGGGTCCCAATGGTGCAGGAAAATCGACCACGATTGGCATCATCTCCTCCTTAGTGAATAAAACCTCCGGAACGACGAAAGTTTTCGGTTATGACATTGATACTGACCTCGAATTGGCCAAGCAGAATTTAGGCTTGGTGCCACAAGAGTTCAACTTCAACCAGTTTGAAACCGTTGAGCAAATTGTGATGCAGCAAGCTGGCTATTACGGTGTGTCTAAAGTATTAGCCAAAGAAAGAGCAGAAAAATACCTGAAAAAATTGGATTTATGGGAAAAACGCCAAGAGCGTGCTCGTAACCTATCCGGTGGGATGAAGCGTCGTTTAATGATCGCAAGAGCTTTGATGCACGAGCCGCAATTACTCATTTTAGATGAACCAACGGCTGGAGTGGATATTGAACTACGCCGCTCAATGTGGGGGTTTCTGAAAGAGATCAACCAAGAGCAAGGAATTACGATTATTTTAACGACACACTACCTAGAAGAAGCAGAGATGCTGTGTCGAAATATCGGCATCATTAATCGTGGTGAGCTGATTGAAAACACCACCATGAAGGCGTTACTAGGTAAGCTACGCGTCGAAACATTTATCTTGGATGTTGAGTCAGAAGTCGAGGTGCCTGAGCTTGAAGGTGTTAATCGACAAAGTATTGTTGATGGCTCTTTAGAGATAGAACTAGATAAAAGCCAAGGATTGAATTCGGTATTCAGTCAGTTAACCGAGCATGGCATTAAAGTTCTCTCAATGCGTAACAAAGCCAACCGACTTGAAGAGTTGTTTGTCAGCATTGTAAGAGAGGGGAGTAATTAAATGTACGGTTTATATTGGACGGCATTTCGCAGCTTGCTGAGCAAAGAAGTCACTCGTTTTACACGTATTTGGGTGCAAACCTTAGTGCCGCCAGCCATTACGATGACGTTGTACTTCATCATTTTCGGCAATCTTATTGGCTCTCGAATTGGTGAGATGAGCGGCTTTAGTTACATGGAGTACATTGTTCCAGGTTTGATCATGATGTCGGTGATCACCAACTCATACTCGAACGTGGCGTCGTCATTCTTTAGTGCAAAGCTACAGAAGAACATTGAAGAACTGCTGGTGGCACCGGTACCAAACTATGTGATTATTGCTGGCTACGTGATGGGCGGCGTGACTCGAGGTTTGTTGGTCGGTGCAATTGTTACTTGTGTGTCACTTTTGTTCGTTGATTTGCAAGTGAAGCACTGGGGCATTATTGTCGCGACTGTCTTCATGACGTCGGTTGTATTTGCTCTCGGTGGCTTGATCAATGCGGTTTACGCAAAAACGTTTGACGATATTTCGATCATCCCTACGTTTGTATTGACTCCTTTAACTTACTTGGGAGGAGTCTTTTATTCGATCAGTCTGCTGCCTGAATTTTGGCAAGGCGTTTCTAAGATCAACCCAATCGTCTACATGGTGAATGCGTTTCGCTACGGCTTTTTAGGTGTCTCGGATGTGGGCATTGTCACTTCATTTAGTGTACTTGCAGTGTTTGTTGTTGCACTGTATGCCATTGCGCATTACCTAGTAACCAAAGGGATTGGCCTAAGAAGCTAAGCCATTCTCATAAAGCAAAGAGCAGCGACTCATGCTGCTCTTTCGCGTGCATAACAATACATACCCATACAATTTTTCGGTTTTTATCATGGTAGGTTTCAATCATTTGTAATAAATGAGTGATCCTATGAATATTGTCCCGCCGCCGCCTTTCTCCTATCAATTATTTAAGCCCAAATATTGGTCTGTATGGCTGGCATTTGGATCTTTAGCGATTCTTGTTAATGTACTGCCATACGTAGTATTACGAATCTTAGGTAGAAGCATCGGCTGTATTGCGATGCATGTAATGAAGCGCCGACACAAGATCGCTCTGCGTAATCTCCAGCTGTGTTTCCCTGATTTTACGGATTGGCAATGTAAGGACGTAGTACGAAAAAACTTTCAATATACTGGAATGGCGATCATCGAAACCGGTATCGCCTGGTTTTGGCCAGATTGGCGGATACGTCGGATAACCTCTATTGTTGGAAAAGATCGTTTACTCGCTGAGGAAAAGAATGGACGTGGTGTGTTGGTGGTGTGCAGTCACCATTTAAACTTGGAGATAACCGCTCGTATTTTTAGCCGGTTTGCCCAAGGTTATGGCGTTTATCGCCCAAATTCGAATCCTGCTTATGAGTTTATTCAACATCGAGGTCGAACTCGTTTTGGACATCAAATGATTGATCGAAAAGACGTGAAATCAATGCTCAAAGTTCTGAAGAGTGGTCATCGACTTTGGTATTTGCCCGACCATGATTATGGCGTTAGCCATTCTGTTTTTGCGCCGTTTTTTGCTGTTGAACAAGCGGCGAGTACCGTCGGGTCTAGTGTTCTCATTGATGCAACAAAGTGCGCGGTTATATCTGGCGTTACAGTGAGTAAAAATCACCATTACACGCTGTACATTGGAAAAGACATTAGCGAGCGTTTCGAGAGACGTAATGCGGTTAAAGCGGCAAGCATCTTGAACCAAGAGCTTGAGAAAATGATAAAACGTGATATTCCAGCGTGGATGTGGCTGCACAAGCGGTTTAAAACTCGCCCTGAAGGGTTAGATTGCGTCTATACGTAGAGTATAAAAAAGGTCGACTAAGAGTCGACCTTTTTACTTTTATGACTCAGAGCTTACTCTGCTCTCTCTGAGTTTGTATTGTTAGATTCAGCTTCTTCCTTCGCTTCGACAACCATATCTACCGTTTGGTTATCGATAAGACGAGCTTTGCCTAGGAACGCAGACATCAGAATGACAGCTTGTGTCGTTTCTGGTGTGATCACTTGTAATGTACGAGCATCACGAATGAAGATCTCATCAGGGTGCAGACCTGCAGCTCGAAGTTGGTCGCTTGCATCTTCGATGATCGATGCGTAGTCATCGCGGCCACCGCGAATGGCACTACTGATCCAACGCATTGTACGAGCAAGTACAGGCGCACGTTGACGCTCGTCCAGCGTAAGCAAGCCATTGCGTGAACTCATTGCTAAACCGTCCATTTCACGTACGGTTGGTACACCGATGATTTCAATGTCCATTGCTAGGTCATCAACCATCTTGCGGATAACCGCAAGTTGTTGGAAGTCCTTCTCGCCGAAGCACGCGACATCCGGTTGTACGATGTTAAACAGCTTATTCACAATCGTCGTTACGCCACGGAAATGACCTGGTCGAGACACGCCTTCGAGAATTGTTGATAGGCCAGGGACATCGACGAAGGTTTGCTTATCCAGACCTTCTGGGTAGATAACTTCTGGTGTTGGCGTAAATACCACATCGACCCCTTCAGAGGTTAACTTGCTTAAGTCTTCCTCTAGCGTGCGTGGGTAATTATTTAAATCGTCTGCACGATCAAACTGCATCGGATTAACAAAGATGCTTACGACAACGATATCAGCGTATTCGCGTGCTTTACGCACTAAAGTTAAGTGGCCTTCGTGAAGGTTGCCCATGGTAGGGACAAACGCCACTTTACGACCTTCACGTTTAAAGGTTTTAAGGTGTTCACGAACTGCTGAGATTTCCGCAAAAGTTTGCATGCATTTATCCTCTAGGCAATGGTATGAGCGTCGTCTGGGAATACACCGTTGGCTACATCTTCAATGTATTTAGTAACGGCTTTGCGCATATCACCTGTTTCAGCAAGAAAGTTTTTGGAGAATTTCGGCATGTAGTTGGCAGAAATACCAAACATATCATGCATTACGAGAATCTGACCATCTGTTACGTTACCTGCACCAATACCGATAACAGGAACGTCAAGCACTTGCGTAATACGTTCAGCAAGCTCAGCTGGTACGCATTCTAGTAAGACGATTTGAGCGCCTGCTTCTTGCAGCGCTAATGCGTCTTTTACCATGCGGTCTGCTTTTTCTTGATCGCGACCTTGGATTTTGTAACCACCAAAAATATTAACAGCTTGAGGAGTTAAACCAAGATGAGCACAAACTGGAACTGATCGTTCAGTGAGCATTTTCACCGTGTCGACAAGCCAGTCACCACCTTCAATTTTTACCATATTGGCACCAGCACGCATCAGTTTAGCCGCATTTTCGCAAGCTTGCTCTGGCGTGGTGTAGCTCATGAATGGCATGTCTGCCATCAACAAACAATTTGGGCTACCAGCGCGTACGCAACGAGTATGGTAAGCGATATCATCGACCGTTACTGGTAGAGTATCGTTGTGACCTTGCAAAACCATACCTAGAGAATCACCGACAAGAAGTACTGGCATTTCTTGGCTTTCAAACAGTTGGGCAAAGCTCGCATCATAAGCGGTTGAAGTAGCAAATTTACGACCTTCTTGCTTCCACTTGATTAGGTCGTTGATGGTCATTTTTTTCATGGTTTTATCCTTACTAGGAGTTGGCTATGACTGCCAGATACTGAGGCCGTTTCTATCTACTTGTTCCAGTAGTTTAGAGACCTCGGTCCCATCAGGGAGTTGTAAACTTGGTGCAATTTCCGCAAGAGGGTAGAGTACGAATTCACGCTCTTTCATTCCATAATGAGGAACGATCAGCCTCTCGGAATTAATCACCTCATTGCCATAAAGCACAATGTCGAGGTCCAAGGTTCTTGGTCCCCAGCGTTCGTCTTTACGGACACGCCCTTGTTCTTGCTCTATAGCTTGTGTGCAATTGAGCAATTCAATAGGCGTCAAACTGGTGTTAATAGACACAACCGCATTGATGTAATCCGGTTGGTTTTGTGGCCCCATTGGCGTGCTGCTGTATAGCGAAGAAGCTTGAACAAACTCTGATTTAGGCAGCGTTTTTAATGCTTCAATCGCTTGCTTCGCTTGGCTTACAGGATCAGCCAAGTTACTGCCTACCGCAATGTACGCTGTAATCATGATTTGGGCTTACTCTTTTTCTTGCGATAAGTTTTACGGCGGCGCTGGCCTGTTTTCGGTGATTGACCGTCTAAGTCGGCAGCCATTGCTTGACGCATTTCTCGGCCTGCATTTTGAAAAGTTTCCCACCACTTGGCAAGTTTCTGAGTGTCACCACCTTCAATTTCACCGCGCATTTCAAGAAAATCAAAGCCAGCTCTAAATTTATTGAGCTCCATAAGACGGAATGCACGTTTACCGTTACGTCGTGGAAGACGAAGCTGTAACTGCCAAATCTCGCGAATGGTTGCGGTGTGGCGTCTTGGAATGGCAATTGTCCGAACTTGCTCGTCAAGAATGATGTTGCTCGCTTCCATAATGGCGTCGTAATGGCCTAAGTTGCGCTCTTCCATCAGTTCATCGGCTTTCGCACACAGTGGGTACCACAGCATTGCAGCAAACATAAATGCTGGATTGATGCGTTTCCCATCTTCGATGCGCATGTCGGTAGAATCTAGGACAAGATCCAACATCTGCTCAGTGTGAGAGGAGTAATCTTCTGTAAAGTGCGCTGCAATCGTCGGGAATAGTTGCTGGAATAGGTTGTACTCACGCAGTAGGTGGTAGGTTTCTAAGCCATGACCGGATTGCAATAATTTGAGTGACTCTTCAAAAAGACGCGCTGACGGAATGTCACCGAGCAACGGTGCCATGTGTTCGATTGGCGCTGCGGTGTCTTCTTCAATATCAAAGTCTAGTTTTACCGCGAAACGAACCGCACGCAGCATGCGCACAGGGTCTTCACGGTAGCGTGTTTCTGGATCACCAATCAGTCGAATTAGGCGATCTTCTAAATCTTCAATACCACGTGCGTAGTCGTGAATCGAGTAATCTGCGATGTTGTAGTACATCGAGTTAATCGTGAAATCACGGCGCTCAGCATCTTCATCGATGGTGCCGTAGACGTTGTCACGCAGCAGCATACCCTCTTTTGATTGCTGAGAAATGCTCTTATTCTTTTGCTCTTGGTGGTGACCACGGAATGTCGCAACCTCAATGATGTCTCGGCCAAACATAATATGAGCCAAGCGGAAGCGGCGACCAATCAAACGGCAGTTACGAAATAGCTGTTTGATCTGTTCCGGCGTTGCGTTGGTCGCAATGTCAAAATCTTTTGGTTTTTGTCCAAGCAGTAAGTCTCGAACCCCGCCACCCACAAGAAAAGCATCGAAACCAGCACCATTTAGGCGGTACAGTACCTTCAGCGCATTATCACTGATCTGCTTACGCGAAATGTTGTGCTCTTCACGAGTTATTACATTGAGAGCGAGCTCTGGAATTGTGGCAGGTTCGCTTGGTGTATAGTCGTTTGTATTCATGTGCATCTGGCAATAACTGGGTTTAATCCAATCTTGCTTTGGTTAGTTTTATACGCCTCTAGGGCCTAATTTGCGGCTAATGATAGCCTACACAATGCCATTTGAGAATCACGGTGTGATCTCGATCTCTGCTGGAAGCTGTTCCAAGCGCCAGTTTTCGCAGCCCCAACGAAGAATATCTTCTATGTTGGCCGCCCTTACGGTTTCAGGTATCTCGAAACCTAAAAATGTCATGGCGCGCAATAGAGTAGGTTTTGGTGTATCTATATCAATAGCCGTCGCGTGATTTTGTTTCGACAATTTATTGCCGTTGTTGTCCATCGCCAATGGTAAATGCAAGTAGCTAACTTCAGGCTGACCAAGTATTTGGTACAGGCTAATTTGACGCCCTGTCGGCTCGATTAAGTCTGCACCTCGCACGACTTCTGTGACGCCTTGGTCGATGTCGTCCAATACTACCGCAAGATTATAAGCAAATAATCCATCTCGACGTTTAATAATGAAATCTTCATTAACGAGTTGCTCTGGAATAGTAATGGTTCCCCGCTTTTGGTCGAGGAAATGAGCGACAGGCTTGGTCATTTTTAGGCGAATCGCGCCGTCTTTCAAGTTTTTATCGCGGCAAGTGCCAGGATAAAAACCGCCATGCTCTTTAATTTGCTTACGAGTACATTGGCAATAATAGGCTTCCCCATTTTCGAGCCATTTGTTTATTTGAGCTTGGTAAAGGTCGTGACGTTCGCTCTGGTATACCACTTCTCCATCCCAATGCAGCTGATAGGCCTTGAGTGCCTCTAGGATAAGTTGCGCTGCACCTGGCATTTCTCTTGGTGGGTCTAAGTCCTCAATACGTACTAACCAAGCTCCGTTTTGTGCTTTCGCTTGAAAATAACTGCCAAGAGCGGCAATCAGTGAACCAAAATGCAGTGGACCAGAAGGAGATGGGGCGAATCGACCTACATAGCGTGTCATGCGTGTATCTCGAATTTAGTAAACAAATAGGGTGCGAAGATAGCCAAAACAAAAAGGGAGCCTGAGCTCCCTTCAACAATCATAATGCTGGGTGATTAACCTTGCATTTGCTTCTCTTTGATTTCTGCAAGTGTTTTACAGTCAATACAAAGGTCAGCGGTTGGACGTGCTTCAAGACGGCGAACGCCAATCTCTACGCCACAAGACTCACAGAAGCCAAAATCGTCTTCTTTGATTTTATCCAAAGTCTTTTCAATCTTCTTGATCAAACGGCGTTCGCGGTCACGGTTACGCAGTTCTAGGCTGAACTCTTCCTCTTGAGAGGCGCGGTCAACTGGATCTGGGAAGTTTGCTGCTTCGTCCTGCATGTGGTGAACAGTACGATCCACTTCAGCTCTTAGCTGGTCGCGCCAAGCTGTTAAGATTTTCGTAAAGTGTTCAACCTGCTCTGGTGACATGTACTCTTCACCAGGTTTTTCCTGATATGGCTCCACGCCGGCAATGGCTAGGATGCCTATCGTTTTCTTCTTTGATTCTGGCATACAGCATCTCCTACTTACACCTAGTCAACTGCTACGCAGTCAATTTAAGGCGGGTATCTATAGCAAAAAGAGGCGGTGCAAGCAAATACTGAATCGCAAAGTTATCGTCAATGTGAAGACGACATCATTTTTTCTCTTAATTGATAAAATCAATAGCGGAAATCAGCTTCATTCCAGTATCGCTCAGTTCAGCTTTGTAGCAGAGAACTTCCACTCCAGCGTCTTGTGCTTGTTTGAGTAATAGTGAATATTTCGCGTCTATATGGTGCGCCGCGGATACTTTTTCAATACCTGAATGTAAAACAGTGAATAAAAGTATGGCTCTACTTCCATTTTGTGCCATTTCTGTGAGCTCTCTCAGGTGTTTTTGTCCCCGAGTCGTGACCGCATCTGGGAAGTATCCTTGTCCAGTAGAGTCGGTCTCATCAAGAAGAGTGACGCTTTTCACTTCTATATAGCACTTTGGCTTGTCGTCTGCGCTGAGCAAGATATCAATTCGGCTATTTTCATTGCCGTATTTCACCTCAGTTTGAAGTGTGTCATAACCATAAAGCTCTGAAATGACATTATTTTCAATAGCCTCTACGGCTAATTGATTGGCACGCGCGGTGTTGATACAAATACGGTGGCCTTGTTCGGTCTCACTCAACTCCCAACTATTGGGGTATTTTCGTTTCGGGTTGTCGGAAGTAGAAAACCAAACTTTGTTTCCGGGCGTTGCACAACCCGTCATTGCACCTGTATTTGCGCAGTGGATTGTACGGATTTCACCAGTATCGAGCTCGATATCGGCAAGAAAGCGTTTATAACGTTTGAGTAGAGTGGCGGACTCTAAAGCGGGTGTGAAATGCATTTGCTTATTTAGACAAAAAATTTTTTATGTACAATGTTGCCACCATTACACCATAAGGTATTTCCTTTGTCACAATTGCCGATTGAAGCCGTGATGCCTGAGTTGCTGACGGCGGTCAAAAATCAACATCAAGTGATCTTAAAAGCGGCGCCTGGTGCCGGTAAGTCGACTTACTTCCCTTTGCAGTTACTCTTAAATCATTCGGTTGCTGGAAAAATCATCATGCTTGAGCCAAGACGACTCGCGGCGCGTAACATTGCCCGTTATCTTGCTGAGCAATTGGGAGAACAAGTTGGTCAACGCGTGGGTTATCGAGTTCGTGGCGAGGCAAAGGTAAGTTCTGCAACGCAGCTGGAGATCGTGACCGAAGGGATCATGACCAGGATGATCCAAACTGACCCTGAACTGGATGGGGTTGATCTACTGATCTTTGATGAGTTTCATGAACGCAGCATTCATGCCGATACCGCTTTGGCATTCAGTTTAGAAGTTCAAGAGGCATTGCGAGACGATCTCAAGCTGGTGGTAATGTCGGCAACGCTTGACCAACAAGCATTACAATCGTTGTTGCCGGAAGCCTGTTACATTGAATCTGAAGGGCGCAGCTTTGATGTGGCAATGCGCTACCAGCCGTTAGGTGTGAACGAGCATTTACCTACGAGTATGGCAAAAACAATAGAAAGTCTTATGAACAAAGAGTCTGGATCTTTGTTAGCTTTCCTACCGGGTGTTGGTGCCATAAAACAAGTTGAAGAGCGGTTGTCTCATTTAGCGGATGATATCGACGTATGCCCACTTTATGGTCAACTGAGCTTTGCAGATCAACAAAAAGCGATTACGCCAGCAGAACAAGGTAAGCGTAAAGTCGTTCTAGCGACCAACATTGCAGAAACTTCACTAACGATTGAAGGCATTCGCCTCGTCGTTGATTCTGGGTTAGAGCGTATTGCCCGCTTTGATTTGAAAAACGGTTTAACACGCTTAGAGCAAACACGCATTGCACAGTCTTCAGCGATTCAGCGTATAGGACGAGCGGGACGAATAGAAGAGGGCATTTGTGTTCGTCTTTATTCTGAAAACCAGTTCAAGCAGCAACCGCTGGTTCCCCAACCCGAAATTTTGCATTCCGATTTAGCTAGTTTAGTTATGGAGCTTGCCTTTTGGGGAGCGAGTGATATCCACGATCTAAAGTGGCTTGATGTTCCCGCTAATGCGTCATTGGAACAAGCGAAGCAGCTATTGGTGTCATTGGGACTACTGACGGAAAAAGGGCAATTAACGTCCGAAGGAAAACAGGCGCATGAACTAGGCGTTGAGCCTCGTGCGGCTGCGATGCTAATTAAAGCGCAATCTTACAGTGATAAGATGTTAAATGCTGCTTTGGCGGCGGTCGCACTGATTGAAGAGCCAGAGAGAAATGTTACCAATATCGCTTATAGCTTGCATCGTTGGCTTGTTGGTACTCATCCAAAAAAGTCGATGTTGTTCAAGCGTGCTCAATCTCTGGCGTACAAATTGGATACGGTATTTGACCTGAAAGGCGTGGATGAAGATGCATTACCGCTGGTGTTAAGTTTGGCATTTCCAGATCGCATTGCACAGCAGCGCACAAATCAATTTGGGCGATTTACTTTGGCTAATGGTCATGGTGCAGAATGTCGTCAGGAAGACATGCTAGGTGGCTGTGAGTATTTGGTTGCCGTTGACTTAATGCGTTCTCATTCTAATTCAAGTCAAATTCATTCGGCATGTGAATTGGATGTCAATATATTGCGAACGACCTTTGATACGCTATTTTCGTCTGAAGAAGTAGTGGACTGGGATGAAAAAAGAGGCCGCCTAATAGCTGAGCGACAAACAAAACTCGGTCTGCTGGTCGTTGAACGCGAGCCGTTGCCAAGCCCGGGCAAAGAAAAAATGACACAAGCTTTACTCACGTATGTCCGCCGCCAGGGCTTACAGAGTCTAAACTGGACACCGGCAGCGGAGAGCTTGTTAGCTCGGATTCGTTGTGCGGTGGAATGGTTACCTGAGCAGTCATGGCCAATGTTTGATGAAGTCAGTTTGCTGGATTCATTAGAGGAGTGGTTAGAACCATACATGACGTCTGTCAGTTCGGTTAAAGACCTGAGCAAGATAAACTTGGTCGAAGCGCTTAATGCTCGATTAGGTTGGCCACTCAATCAACAACTGGATGAATGGTTACCTGAGCATTACCAACTGCCCACAGGTTCAAAGAAGCGTATCCGTTACCAATATGGCCATGAGCCGATATTATCGGTGCGTATGCAAGAAGTATTTGGGGAGAGTGGTTCCCCAACGGTGGCTCTTGGCCGCAAGCGTTTGGTGCTTGAACTGCTTTCACCGGCACAACGTCCATTGCAAGTAACGTCGGACTTGGCGGCTTTCTGGAACGGAAGCTACAAAGACGTTCAAAAAGAGATGAAAGGGCGCTACCCAAAACACGTTTGGCCAGATGATCCTGCCAATCATGTAGCAACAACGAAAACAAAAAGACAATTGAATAATGACTGACAGCAAGAAGCCTAGCGCGAAAAAAGCGCCAGCGAAGAAAAGTACAACCAATAAAGGAGCCGCAAAACAGACTCGACGTACGCCGAGTAAAAAGCCGACTAACGAGAAACGTTCGTGGTTGAAAGTTCTGTGGTCGTTTAGCTGGAAAGCTGGCGTTGCACTTGCCGCTGTTTTGCTGTTTGTTGGGATTTACTTAGATAGTGTGGTGAAAGAACGCTTTGAAGGCCAGCTGTTTGAGCTGCCAACGGTGGTTTATGCCCGTATCTTGAATCTAAGCCCTGGTGAGAATATCACCATCCAAGAACTGCGCAACGAGCTAGATGTGTTGAATTACCGTAAAGTGAGTCAACCTCGTTACCCAGGCGAATATTCCTCTTCTTCCACTCGGATTGAATTGATTCGTCGTCCATTCGAGTTTGCCGATGGTCCTGAGCCAGATCGTCACATTATGCTGCATTTCTCTGATTCCGGTTTGCAACGTATTCAGTCTTTAGAATCTCGAGGAGACCTTGGTTACTTGCGCCTAGAACCGAAGATGTTGGGCATGCTGGAGAAAGACCGTGATGAACAGCGCCTTTTCTTACGTCGTGATCAGTTCCCTGAAATTTTGGTGGATGCACTGCTTGCGACCGAAGACCGGGATTTTTATCAACATGACGGGGTGTCACCGCTCGCGATTGCACGTGCATTGGTTGCGAACATTAAGGCGGGTCGTACTGTTCAAGGTGGTAGTACGCTGACTCAGCAATTGGCAAAAAACCTGTTTTTGACTCGTGATAAAACACTGTGGCGTAAAGTTCGAGAAGCGTATATCGCGCTAATTTTGGATTACCGTTACAGCAAAGATCGTATTTTAGAAGCCTACCTAAACGAAGTGTACCTAGGTCAAAGTGGAGGTGAAGCGATCCACGGGTTTGGCTTGGCGTCGCGTTACTATTTTGGGCAGCCAATTCAGGAGTTGCGAATCGATCAACTGGCGATGTTAGTTGGGATGGTAAAAGGACCGTCTTACTACAACCCAATTCGTTACCCTGAGAGAACGAAAGAGCGTCGTGATCTCGTTCTGCGCCTGTTAATGCAGCAAAACATGTTGACTTCAGAGCAGTATGAACAAGCTGTAAGTCGTCCACTCGATACGCAAAGCAAGCCACGTATTGCGAGCCGTCAGCCAGCTTATTTCCAACAATTGAGCATTGAATTAAAAGAAAAAGTTGGGGAGCGATTTAAAGCAGAGACCGGACTGCGCGTATTTACGTCTCTGGACCCAGTATCGCAAAGCAAAATGGAACAAGCTATCGCGAAAAAGATCCCAGAACTAGCTAAACGGGGTGGTAAAGAGTTAGAAGCCGCTGCTGTGGCCGTTGATCGCCATAGTGGTGAAATCCGTGCGATGGTTGGTGGTAAACGTGTCGGTTATGAAGGCTTTAACCGCGCGCTCAATGCCAGTCGTCCAATTGGTTCTTTAGTGAAACCAGCGATTTACTTAACGGCTCTAGAACAACCGGATAAATACAACCTAGGCACGACGCTACACGACACGCCGTTAAGTCTGAAGAGCAGTAAAGGTAACGTGTGGACGCCGCGCAACTACGATAGAAAATATCGTGGTGATGTGCCACTTTACATTGCTTTAGCGAAATCACTTAACGTACCAACCGTGCGCTTAGGTATGGCACTTGGCATTCCTGAAGTCTCCAATACTTTAGAGCGTTTGGGCGTGAACAAAGACGAAATTCGCCCAGTGCCTTCGATGTTTTTGGGTTCGTTTTCTTTGACGCCATTCGAAGTCGCACAGATGTATCAGACTCTGACGAATTCAGGTAAGCGTGCAAAACTGACCGCTCTGCGCTCAGTCATGGATATGGAAGGTAATGTGCTGTATCAATCCTTGCCTCGTTCATCAAGAGCCGTGGATGAACAAGCAGCATGGCTAACGACCTACGCGATGAAACAAGGGGTTGCTCAAGGCACTGGCCGCTTCTTACAAAGCCAGTTTGGTTGGGCTGCATTGGCAGGAAAAACGGGTACCAGTAATGACAACCGCGATAGTTGGTTTGTCGGTGTTGATGGTCGTGAGGTGACGACAATTTGGCTAGGCCGCGACGATAATAAACCCGTGAATCTAACGGGGTCGAGTGGTGCATTACGAGTGTACGCAGAGTACTTGAAGCAGCGTATTCCTGAGCGCTTAGAGCTCCCATGGCCAAGAGAAATCACCACATTAGGGTTCAAGCCTACATCTGATGGAGGTTTAGAAATGAACTGCCGTAGTGATTACAAACTGCCGGTTTGGGATAAAACCGGTCAGATAAAGCAACAGTGTGAGAAGAAATCAAACTGGTTAAATAGCATATTTGATTGGTAGCATCGCCAAATCAACAACATTAGCTTGTTTATCTGATTAATTCTTAGTACATATTAGGGCGTGTTAGTACAGTACTGCTAGCACGCCCTACTTGATCAGATATTCAATAAAGGAAGAAGTGAATGTTCAAAAAGCTGTTATCAAGCCCATCGGTTCGCAACTTTGCGCTTTGGGTTAGTACCTTTTTGATGATCACTCCTTCTGTTTCCCTCGCAAACTCTCTAACAAAAACGGATGACTTGGAACCTCGACCAAAGGTGGCGGTTGTGCTCGCTGGTGGCGGAGCGAAAGGGGCGGCACACATTGGGGTTTTAAAAGCATTGGAAGAAATGCAGATCCCTGTCGATATTGTGACCGGTACCAGTATGGGCGCCTATGTGGGTGGGCTCTATGCCACGGGGATGAGTGCTGAAGAAATCGAGAGTTTTATCTACACCGTCGATTGGGGCAGCGGTTATCGAGATCGTGTTGACCGTAGCCAACGTCGAGTTCGTGACAAAGAGTATGAAGACCGCTATCAAATTAATACCGACCTCGGCTTAAGGTTCGGTGAGGTACGAGCACCAACGGGTGTGGTGCAAGGCCAGAACATGTTGCGAGTATTGCGTGAGACTACAGGGAACTTAGGGCGATTCGATTCTTTTGATGATCTTGCCATTCCTTATCGTTCTGTTGCGACAGATATTCTTGCCTTAGAAGAAGTCGTACTGGGCAATGGTTACCTTGTGGACGCCATGATGGCTAGCATGTCTGTACCAGGAGCGCTTCCTCCCTATAAGCTCAATGGCCATATGCTTGTTGATGGCGGCGTCGTCAATAACATGCCTGTCGATGTGGCTCGCGCCATGGGGGCTGATGTCGTTATTGCCGTCGATATTAGCACCGACTACAAAACCGAAGATGAATTTACGGGGCTGTTTACTGTCGCGGACCAACTCTCTAACTATCTCGTTCGTCGTAGTACACAACAGCAAGTGGACGAGCTTGAACCTCAAGATATCTATATTCGTCCCAATGTGGGCACCATGGAAACTGTCGAGTTCGACAAAATGCCTTGGGCTTTTCAAGCTGGGTACGATATTACCAAGCAGTTAAAAGACAAGCTGAAAGGGTTGCGCTTGTCCAATGCGGACTATCAAAAATACATCGATCGCAAACAAGAAGTTCGTAAAACTTTGATTTATGGCGATCAGCGTGTGGTTGATGACATAGTGATTGTTAATAACACGCACTACAGCGATGTGTTGTTGACGAATCGTATTGAATTAGAAACCGGACGTCGTATTTCAACGGCCGAAATTGAGAAAGCCGTTGAAAACCTCTACGCGTTAGATCGGTTCGAGCTCATCACTTATCACTTTGAAGAGGTTGATGGTGAGACATTGTTGGTTTTTGATGTTAACGAGAAGTCGTGGGGGCCTAATTATCTCAACTTCCGATTTTTTCTTGAAGATGACTTCGATACAGATAGCCAGTACGGCATAGGGATATCAACCAACTTTACCAACTTGAACTCTCATGGCGCGGAGTTGGCGTTCAACGTAGAAATGGGCACGGATAAGCTGATTGAAGCTGAGTTGTATTCCCCTGTTTTATCTAGCCAAGAACTTTTTGTATCGGGGCGTATTTCCTATGGCAGTGAGAGCCGAAACTTACCTTTAACAGAGCCTCAAGCACCAGGTTTAGAGTCAGTAAATGACTTTTTTCCGGTCACTTACGATGATTTTACAACAGAGTTAGCGATAGGTATCCAACCCACATTGTGGCAAGAACTTCGATTTGGCGCTCGCTACTCAACCGGAGATATTGAGCTTTCTACTTTGGCTTCTGCTGGCAAATTGGATTTTGAACGTCGTGGCTTGTTTGCCAATTATCGTCTAGATACACTTGATGATTTCGCATTTCCGACTCGTGGACTTTTAGTCGATCTCGAATATTTAGTGTCTCATGATCAAAGTCCTCAGGGCGTTAGCCTTTTAGAGACTGACAAAATTATTGAAGATACCGTTTATGAAATCTCTGCACGATTTAAAGGTGCAGTGAGTCATCAGCGTCATACTTTAGTCGGACATGCTGAATATAGTTTTGTAGAGAGTAAAAACTCATCTTTACCGCTTGATCCCAGAGAGTTGGGCGGCTTCTTAAGCCTATCGGGAATCCCAAGAAATAGCCTGATCGGACAGAACTTATTTTTCAGCAGTTTGGTGTACCGATATAAGTGGTTTGATAATGATTTCGGATTGTTTGAAGCTCCAGTCTACCTGGGCGCATCGGTCGAATATGGCGGTGTTTGGTCTGATAATGATCTGAAACTAAACGAAGCGCCGCTTTACAATGCTGGCTCCATCTTCTTTGGTGTTGACTCACCAATAGGACCAATAATGTTGGCATACGGTCGTACCGAGCAAGATTTGGATGCTGTGTATTTGATCGTAGGAACATCGTTTAATTAATCGGGTATGAGAAAGCAAAAACTTGGCATATTTGGTCAAAATTAGCAGAACTTTAGTCGTAAGTTGCTATGTTGGTCAAAATGATAAGATTTTAATTTAAGGTTAAATTTGCTATTATTTTGCCCACAGTTTGGCCTCTACGGCGCTGTTTCTCAATCATAATTGAATGAAAACAAGGGCAATGGAGAGCCAAGTTTCCAAGGATGTTCACTCCTTTACTTTAACAATAGTAATAATAGAGGAGGAACCGCAATGAGAGGAAAAAGTCGTGCTTGAAGCCTACCGTAAACACGTCGAAGAGCGTGCTGCTGAAGGAGTTGTTCCTAAACCGCTAGACGCAGAACAAGTTGCTGGACTTGTAGAACTTCTGAAAAATCCCCCACAAGGTGAAGAAGAAGTCATTCTTGACCTACTTGAAAACCGTATCCCTCCAGGTGTTGATGAAGCTGCTTATGTAAAAGCGGGTTTCCTAACAGCAGTAGCAAAAGGTGAAGTTAAATCACCATTAGTGAGTCGTGAAAAAGCGGCTGAACTGCTAGGCACTATGCAAGGTGGTTACAACATCGAACCGCTAGTTGAGCTATTGGATGATGAAGCACTGGCAGAGATCGCAGTAAAAGCGCTGTCTCATACGCTGCTGATGTTTGATGCTTTCTATGACGTAGAAGAGAAAGCGAAAGCAGGCAATGCGCATGCACAGAAAGTACTTCAATCATGGGCTGATGCTGAGTGGTTCCTTTCTAAGCCTAAGCTTGAAGAAAAAGTCACTCTAACCGTATTTAAAGTAACAGGTGAAACGAACACGGATGACCTTTCACCTGCACCTGACGCTTGGTCTCGCCCTGATATCCCAGTACACGCACTGGCGATGCTTAAAAACGAGCGTGAAGGAATAAACCCTGATCAACCGGGTACTATTGGCCCGATCAAGCAAATTGAAGAGTTAAAAGAAAAAGGTCATCAATTGGTTTACGTTGGTGATGTTGTTGGTACTGGCTCTTCACGTAAATCGGCAACCAACTCAGTGCTTTGGTTTATGGGTGATGATATCCCTTACGTTCCAAACAAACGAGCTGGTGGGTATGTGCTTGGTGGCAAAATTGCCCCTATCTTCTTTAACACAATGGAAGATGCTGGCGCACTACCAATCGAAGTTGACGTAACTAAGCTCAACATGGGCGATGTTATCGATGTTTACCCATATGAAGGTAAAGTTTGCAACCACGAAACTGGTGAGGTTCTAGCTGAGTTCTCGCTAAAAACAGAAGTACTGATTGATGAAGTTCGTGCTGGTGGTCGTATCCCATTGATCATCGGTCGTGGTTTGACAGACAAAGCGCGCCAGTCTCTAGGTCTTGAGCCTTCGGACGTATTCCGCAAACCTGGTGAAATCGCAGATTCTGGTAAAGGCTACACGCTTGCACAGAAAATGGTTGGTAAAGCATGTGGCGTAGAAGGCATCCGTCCTGGAACCTACTGTGAGCCGAAAATGACGACAGTAGGTTCGCAAGATACTACTGGCCCTATGACTCGTGATGAACTTAAAGACTTGGCGTGTCTCGGCTTCTCTGCTGATCTTGTCATGCAGTCTTTCTGTCACACATCGGCTTATCCAAAACCAGTAGACGTTAACACTCACCATACACTTCCGGACTTTATTATGAACCGCGGTGGTGTATCTCTTCGTCCTGGTGACGGTATTATCCACTCATGGCTAAACCGTATGCTACTACCGGATACTGTCGGTACGGGTGGTGACTCACATACTCGTTTCCCTCTGGGTATTTCATTCCCAGCCGGCTCGGGCTTGGTTGCCTTTGCAGCTGCGACAGGCGTTATGCCGCTAGACATGCCAGAGTCAATCTTGGTTCGTTTTAAAGGTGAGATGCAACCGGGTATTACACTGCGTGATCTTGTTCATGCCATCCCTTACTACGCGATTCAGCAAGGTCTACTAACGGTAGAAAAAGCGGGCAAGATCAACGAATTTTCTGGTCGTATCCTTGAGATTGAAGGCTTAGAAACGCTAACGGTTGAGCAAGCATTTGAGCTTTCTGATGCATCTGCAGAGCGTTCGGCGGCAGGTTGTACTGTGAAATTGTCTCAAGAGTCGATCGAAGAGTACTTAAACTCTAACATCGTGATGCTGAAGTGGATGATCTCTGAAGGTTACGGTGATCGCCGTACTATCGAGCGCCGCATTACTGCAATGCAAGAGTGGCTAGCAAACCCTGAGCTGATGCAAGCAGATAAAGACGCTGAATACGCACATGTGATTGAAATCGATATGGCTGAAATCAATGAGCCAGTACTATGTGCACCGAATGACCCAGATGACGCTCGTTTGTTGTCTGAAGTACAAGGCACAGCGATTGATGAAGTGTTCATCGGTTCTTGTATGACGAACATCGGTCACTTCCGCGCAGCAGGTAAATTGCTTGATAAGTTCAATGGCCAGTTAGCGACGCGCCTTTGGGTAGCGCCACCAACAAAGATGGATAAAGACCAACTGATTGAAGAAGGCTACTACGGTATCTTCGGACGTGCAGGGGTGCGTATTGAAACGCCAGGGTGTTCACTTTGTATGGGTAACCAAGCGCGTGTTGCAGATAAATCAACAGTAATGTCGACTTCAACGCGTAACTTCCCGAACCGTCTGGGTACTGGTGCGAATGTTTACCTATCGTCAGCTGAGCTAGCTGCAGTAGGTGCAATCCTAGGTAAAATTCCAACCAAAGAAGAATACCTAGAATACGCGAAGCAAATCGACGCTACGGCAACGGATACGTACCGCTACTTGAACTTCCATAAAATGGATCAATACACCAAGAAAGCGGACGAAGTGATCTTCCAAGAACCGGCATAATCAGAAATGCACAATTCAAAAGCACCTCACATGAGGTGCTTTTTTTATGGGAGCAATTCGCTATACTCGCACCAAATTGATACGAAATAGGCAATCTCGGTGGAATTTGAATTCATTCGTAACACGTTGATGGGCGAGTACTACGTAAAATGTAGCATGGGACATGAGATTGTAGGGCGCTGGTTGCAAGAAGAAATTGGCAAAGATCCGATGAAGATTGCACAGGTTGAAAAGCTAATTGAGCGGTCATTTTCAGTGCCTTCTCAGGAGCATAACCTAACAGGCACGGAAATTAGCTTGATGATTCAGGGCGACGAAGTTCTTGTACAAGAAAACGCATTAGCCCATGAATATGATGTCGAGATGGAAAGTGAGTTCGACTTCTACAATGCAGAAAGTACAGCAAGTTGTGGGATAGAGGATTTCATGGCACTTATCGAACAGTGGAAAGACTTTTTGAACATTTAATGCACAGTTTTGGGTAACTTCTCTGCCGTTGCTTTAAATTTGTGAAAAGGGCGCACCGATATGGTGCGCCCTTTTTGTTTATAGATATGTAAATTGAGGTTAGTTTTTATTATTCAATAACTTAAAAACTTGGCACGTAGATTGGATTATAAGAAGTGTTTCAGGATGAAAGCTTCGGAGATAACTCAATGAAAATAATCAATGCCATTATTAAGCCGTTTAAATTAGACGATGTACGAGAAGCATTGGCTGATGTCGGTATCGAAGGGATGACAGTATCAGAAGTTAAAGGGTTCGGTCGTCAAAAAGGTCACACGGAATTGTATCGCGGTGCAGAGTATCAAGTCGATTTTCTACCAAAGGTGAAAATTGAAATCGCGACTCACGCAGACAATGTAGATCGCGTTGTTGAAGCAATTACAAAAGCTGCGCAAACCGGAAAAATCGGCGACGGTAAAATTTTTGTTTACGATCTGAACCAAGCGGTGCGTATCCGAACTGGCGAAATGGACGCAGAAGCACTTTAAGAATTCAAAGGATTGGAGATACTTATTATGGAATTAACAACAACAGTAACCGAGTTACGTTACGCACTTGACACCTTTTTCTTCCTCATTTCCGGTGCGTTGGTAATGTGGATGGCAGCAGGCTTTGCGATGCTAGAGGCTGGCCTTGTGCGCTCTAAAAACACAACAGAAATTCTTACGAAGAACATCTGTTTGTACGCCATCGCATGCACGATGTTTCTGATTGTCGGTTATAACATCATGTATGTCGATAATGGAGAAGGAGGCTGGTTACCTTCATTTGGTACGTTAATTGGTACTCAAGGTGAAGGGGCCGACCACTCTTTAGAGTCTGACTTCTTCTTCCAAGTTGTCTTCGTTGCAACTGCCATGTCCGTCGTTTCTGGTGCGGTAGCTGAGCGCATGAAGCTTTGGTCTTTCTTGATTTTCTCTGCGATTTTAACTGCGTTTATCTATCCAATGGAAGGTTACTGGACATGGGGCGGAGGCTTCCTAGCAGAAGCTGGATTTAGTGATTTTGCGGGTTCTGGGATCGTACATATGGCAGGTGCTTCTGCTGCTCTTGCTGGTGTGTTACTGCTTGGCGCGCGTAAGGGTAAGTACGGTAAAAATGGTGAAATCTATCCGATTCCAGGTTCTAACATGCCTTTGGCAACGTTGGGTACTTTTATCCTTTGGTTTGGCTGGTTTGGATTTAACGGTGGTTCTCAGTTGATGGTTTCAGATTTTGAGAATGCTACAGCGGTAGGTCAGATCTTTCTAAACACTAACGCAGCAGCGGCTGCCGGTGCAATTGCGGCGCTATTCGTTTGTAAAACTACTTGGGGTAAAGCCGATTTAACGATGATTCTCAATGGCGCGCTAGCTGGCTTGGTTGCCATCACTGCAGACCCTCTATCGCCATCACCACTGTACGCGGTTGCGATTGGTGCGGTGTCGGGTGCACTAGTTGTATTCAGTATCATTGCTCTAGATAAACTTAAAATTGACGATCCAGTAGGTGCTATCTCAGTTCACGGTGTGTGTGGTTTCTTCGGCCTAATGGTAGTGCCACTGAGCAACGGTGATGCAACGTTTGGTGCACAGCTTTTAGGTGCCGTAGTTATCTTTGCTTGGGTATTTGGTGCCAGCCTAGTTGTGTGGGCAATCTTGAAAGCAACCGTTGGGATTCGCGTTACAGAAGATGAAGAAATGGAAGGTATGGACATGCATGATTGTGGTGTTGGTGCTTACCCAGAGTTTGTTACAGTGAAATAATCATTAGCTTGTAATAAATGGTTACACACTTAACACAATAAAACCTGCTCCGATGAGCAGGTTTTTTAATATTCGTCATTGTCTTCTTATTGAACATACATATAATAACGCAACTGATAAACGTTATCATTAGCATGGTAAAGGATTAAACAATGAAAAAACTGCTAACTCTTTCAGCACTAACTTGCGCTACTCTAGCTCCAACAGCAATGGCTGCTGAAGAAGTGAACGTCTACTCTTACCGTCAACCTTTCCTAGTTGAACCTATGTTCAATGAGTTCACTAAAGAAACTGGTATCAAAGTAAACGTAAAATTTGCTAAAAAAGGCTTAGCAGAAAAGCTAGCTCAAGAAGGTGAGTACAGCCCTGCTGACGTTATTCTTACGACAGACATCAGCCGTCTAGCTGAACTGACAAACAAAGGTTTAGTTCAGAAAGTCGATAGCAAAATCATTGAAGAAAACGTACCTGCTCAATACCAAGATAAAGAGAATGAGTGGTTTGCTCTAACTCTACGTTCTCGTAGCGTTTATTCATCACGTGATCGCGTAGGTAAACTAGGCGCAGATTTCAACTACGCAGACTTAGCTAAGCCAGAGTTCAAAGGTAAAATTT
This sequence comes from Vibrio sp. 661, assembly GCF_033339315.1. Lineage (NCBI taxonomy): Bacteria > Pseudomonadati > Pseudomonadota > Gammaproteobacteria > Vibrionales > Vibrionaceae > Vibrio > Vibrio sp. 661. The sequence continues at coordinate 59,454 of NZ_JAWOUJ010000011.1, forward strand.
GTACTCGTAGCGGTAAGCACCCGTACAACGTTTCTCTAGTTTCAGCAATGATTGCTCACAATGGCGAAGCAGAAACCAAAGAGTGGTTGGAAGGTGTGAAAGCAAACCTTGCTCGCAAACCACAAGGCAACGATCGTGCACAAGTTAAAGCGATCAAAGAAGGCCTATGTGATGTTTCTCTAGGTAACAGCTACTACCTAGGTAAAATGGTTAACGACAAAGAGCAAAAAGCTTGGGCTGATGCAGTTTACATCAACTTCCCTAATCAAGAGACTACAGGCACTCACGTGAATATCTCTGGTATGGCGATGGCGAAGTACTCTCCAAACAAAGACAATGCTGTGAAGCTAATGGAATTCCTAACGGGTGACAAAGCGCAGCAAATGTACGCAGAAGTTAACTATGAGTACCCAGTTAAAGAAGGCGTGAAGCGTTCTGAGCTTGTGGAATCTTGGGGTGACTTTAAAGCAGACAAGCTTTCTCTAGACGATATTGCAGCCAACCACGAAGCGGCAATTAAGCTATTAGACGAAGTGAAATTTGACCTTTAATTCCTTGTGGGGGTATAACAGTACCCCCATTTGATTAAAGGATATGAGATGTATTTGCAACAGCATTTGTATTTCATACAGCCTTGCAGTAATTAGGCGATGAAAGATAAACACTCTTTATGGAAAACCAGTAGTGGGGTAATAACTCTGCTACTGGTTTTGCCGATCTTAGCGATCTTCTACACCGCAATTGGTGAAACGGATGATTTGTTTGCTCATTTAATGGCAACGGTCATGCCGACTTATATTTTTAACACGGTTGCGCTAACTGTTGGCGTAATGGTGCTGTCCTTAATTCTTGGTATTCCAAGCGCTTGGATAATGGCCATGTGTAAACTGCCGACCGAAAAATGGTTGCAGTGGGCATTGGTGCTACCTCTTGCAATGCCAGGTTATATCATTGGTTATATTTTTACTGATTGGTTTGATTTTGCAGGCCCGATTCAGATCTTTTTGCGTGATGTAACCGGATGGGGACCTGGCGAGTATTGGTTCCCTGACATTCGTACGTTGCCTGGTGCGACCTTTGTGTTGGCTTTGGTGTTGTATCCTTACGTGTATTTATTGTGCCGGGCTGCGTTTATGGAGCAAAATGTCTCTTTATTGCAAAGCGCGCGTTTGCTCAAGTGCTCTCCATGGGAAAGTTTTTGGCGCATCTCGATGCCGTTAGTAAGACCCTCTATCGCAGTGGGTTTATCATTGGTCGCAATGGAGACCATTGGTGACTTTGGTACGGTAAGTTACTTCGCGGTGAATACGTTAACCACAGCGGTCTACGATACTTGGTTGGGGTACTCTAATCTTAATGCGGCAGCCAAGATTTCTGCCATGATGCTCGTCATTGTAGTACTGCTTCTTAGTGCCGAACGATACAGCCGCCGTAAACAAAAGCTTTTTCAAAGCCAATTTAACAGTCACGAAGATTTTCGTTACGAGTTGACGGGCTGGAAAAAGTGGACCGCACTAGTTTGGTGCTGGGGCTTGGTTTCGGTCGCGTTTATTTTGCCGCTACTACAGCTGATTGATTATGCGATCACTTATTTTGCGCAGAGTTGGACCTCAGAGTTTCGTGAATACGCATGGAATAGCTTAGTTGTGTCTGTTATTGCTGCGATTATTGGTGTTGCTGTCGCACTGATCGTTAACTTTACCCATCGAGTCAATGGTAAACGAGAAAGCTTGGCATTTATGCGTCTTTCTTCTATGGGCTATGCAGTACCAGGAACGGTACTAGCCATCGGTGTGATGGTCGCTGTGCTGTTTATGGATCATCGTGTCAACGACGTTGCTAAAGCCATGGAGTGGGGAAGGCCGGGACTTATCTTTTCTGGTTCCATGTTCGCACTAGTATTTGCCATGGTTGTGCGCTTTTCCGCGGTAGCGATTGGTAGTATCGAAAGTAATTTAAATAAAATTTCTCCGTCGTTAGATATGGCATCGCGCACTATGGGTTGTAAGACGAATGCCATGCTGTGGCGCGTGCACTTTCCGCTGGTTAAGCGCGGTGCACTGATTGCGGCTTTATTAGTGTTTATCGAGTCAATGAAAGAGCTCAATGCGGCTTTGTTACTTCGTCCGTTTAACTTTGAAACACTAGCCACATACGTTTATAACTTCGCCTCGGATGAGCATTTAGAATTGGCCGCTTTACCAGCGGTCCTGTTGGTTCTTGTTGGGTTGATCCCGCTTGTTGTTGTTAACCGTTCACTGGAGCAAAATCACTGATGAGCTGTGCATTATCAATTAAAAACCTAACGTGCCAATATGATGATCAAACCGTACTCGAATCATTGTCTCTTGAGGTAGAACAAGGGCAGATTGTCTGTTTGCTAGGAGCTAGTGGCTGTGGGAAAACAACACTATTAAAGGCCGTTGCGGGATTATTGCCGTTAACGTCAGGCGAAATGAGTCTAAATTGCGTCACAATTGACGATGGGGAAAACTGGTTGCCGCCAGAACAGCGTAATATAGGGATGATTTTCCAAGATTACGCACTTTTTCCTCACTTGACGGTGGAGCAAAACATTGCCTTTGGCTTAAAGCAGTGCTCGACAAAAGAGAAAAATGCCAAAGTTCAAGAGATGTTAGAACTCGTGCATCTTCAAGGTTATGGCGATCGTTATCCTCATCAATTGTCTGGTGGACAGCAGCAGCGTGTTGCGATTGCTCGCTCATTAGCTTACAGCCCAGACTTACTGTTACTGGATGAACCGTTTTCTAATATTGATACGCAAGTTCGCCATGAGTTGATAAGTGAGATCCGTAAGATTTTTAAGGCCCAAGGTGTGACTGCCATTTTTGTTACGCATAGCCGTGAAGAGGCTTTTGCTTTTGCCGATAAAATGGCAGTGATGAACAATGGAGTCATCGAGCAATATGGCACAGCATCTGAGCTTTACTACCAACCTTCAAGTAAATTTGTCGCTGATTTCTTAGGTGGTGGCAGTTACCTTGCTGCTAAACGAGTTTCGAATTCAGAATATGAAACCCACTTGGGCGTGGTTGAAGCCACGGCTCAACAAGATATTCCAGTACAGGCGGAGTGCTCTTTACTGCTAAGACCGCAGCATGTGCAAATTCAATCCGATGAAGATAGTTCGGTAACCGTATTGGAACAGCATTTTATGGGTGATCACTGCCGTTATGTGATTAACGCGAATGGTGACCGTTTGTTAGCTACAGCTTCGCAAGCATTAAATATAGGTGAGTCCGTCGCGGTGAAAATTGAAACGCAAGGCGTCCTGGCATTTGCTTAACGCTCCTGAGTATCTTTGCTATCTCGTTTACGACTTTCCAACATACAATAAAAAAGCCCGGCAGTGAGGCCGGGCAAGTGCTCTTCTCCTTTTTGATGAGCGCCTTTTCAGACAGCGTCGACTCTCATCATAGTGCGCGAAGCGGGCACAAGGTTCAGTTATAAAGACAAGAAGTCTTTAAACTGTTGAAGAACACGTTCCGCAGTGTCCTTATCTTGCATCTCTGCAAAAATTCGTAGCAGTGGCTCAGTGCCAGAGAAGCGAGCGATGATCCAACCGCCGTTCTTGAAGTAGACTTTCGCGCCATCTTCATAGCTGACTTTTTCGATTTCAAACTCAAACTCAGGCAACTGTTTTTCAACATAAATTTTGTTGAACAGTACGTCTTTTTGCGCTGGTTTGAACTTGCAATCGCCTTCTGCCATGTAGGCATAGCCGTACTTGCCGTAGATTTCATCTAGCAACTCAGACAGCTTCTTGCCGGTTACTGAAATCATTTCTACCAATAGGCTTGATGCGAATACGCCGTCTTTACCTTTGATGTGGCCGCGAATGGTTAGGCCACCTGAGCTTTCCCCGCCAATCAGTGAGTCATCCGCTTCCATTTGGGAACTAATGTGCTTAAAGCCTACAGGAACCTCAAAGCATTTCTCGCCATGATCTTCGGCGACTTTATCGAGAAGGTGGGTGGTTGCGATGTTACGTACCACGGAGCCTTTCCAGCCTTTGTATTCAAGTAGGTAGTAGTAAAGCAGCAGTAGCACTTCATTTGGATGAATGAAGTTACCTTTTTCGTCGATAATACCAAGACGGTCCGCATCGCCATCAGTACCGATGCCAATATCGTAACCTTGCTCTTTCACTAGGTGCATCAAACGGTAGAGTGTTGCAGCGCTTGGCGAAGGCATTAACCCACCGAAATCTGGGTTTTTGCCATCGTTAATCACATCAACGTCACAGCGGCCGTTGATTAATACGGTTTGCAGTGCGTTTTTCGCGACACCAAACATTGGGTCGATCAAAACACGTAAATTCGCCTTCTTGATCGCTTCGATGTCGATAAAGTCGATGATTGAGTCAACGAATTCGTTCATCGGATTGATGATTTCAATCAGCTTATGTTCAACCGCTTGTTCAAAGTCGACGCTTTTTACATCTTGCGCAGTGAGCGCGTCTATTTGTGATTCGATTTTTTGGGTGATGATTTCATCTGCGTCACGACCGCCTTCAATGAAGACTTTAATGCCGTTGTAATCGGCAGGGTTGTGTGATGCGGTAATACATGCCGAGTATGCGCAGCCCATTTCTTTCGCTTTAAACATTACGATAGGTGTTGGGACAAATTTGTCGATAAAGCTAACCATAATGCCGTTTGCTGCTAGAACTTCAGCGAACCAACGACCTGCTTTATCGGAAAGAAAACGACGGTCATAGCCAATCACAAAACCGCGATCAGCAACCGATTCGTTATTCGTGATGTTTGCAACTGCTTGGGCAACCAAGCGTACGTTATCTTTGGTGAACTCCTCACCAATAAATGCACGCCAACCGCCTGTACCAAATTTGATCATGATTCGATCCTCGATAAGAGCGGCATCCCACCGCGTCTTAAATCTTTGCTAGCGAACCGATGCACTTGTAAAACATAAATGCACCGGATAAATCAAAAGGGGAGAAGGACTCCCCCAAAAGATGATTAACCTAGAGTAACGATAACTTCGTTTACTGAACCTTCCGCTTGAACTGGGACAGAGGCACCATTCACTGCTTCACCGTTCACAGTAATCGACTTAACGCCTTTGCTTACTGAGTCTGGATTAACGACTTTGATGTTGTACGTTGCACCTAGCCATTGACGAGTCACTTCGAAACCAGGCCAGTTCGTTGGGATACATGGATCGATAGTTAGGCCATCGAAGCCTGTACGCACACCAAGGATAAAGTTGGTAACAGCGAAGTAAGCCCAGCCAGATGTACCTGTTAACCATGGGTGGTTTGCACGACCGTGGTCTTGGTGGTCACGACCCATGATGAACTGAACGTATGAGTATGGTTCTGCAATACGTTTTTCGATGATGTCGTTCTGGTTGTATGGGTTTAGTGCATCGTAGAACTTCATTGCACGATCACCACGACCCAGTTTCGCTTCAGCTACCCAAGCCCATGGGTTTGGATGCGAGAAGATCGCACCGTTCTCTTTTACGCCTTGGTAAACACGAGTTACGAAGCCGATATCATCATTCGGTGTTGCAAAAGATGGTGAGTTTAGGTGAAGGCCGTATTCAGAGAACAGGTTCTCATCGACAGCGTCCATCGCTTTTTCGCCGCGCTCTTGAGATACCGCACCAGAAAGTACCGCAAGTGTGTTTGACTCTAGGTGTACACGACCTTCTTTTTGTTGCGCTGTACCGATCTTTTCGCCGTTTTTCGTTAGACCACGGATATACCAGCCGCCTTCTTCGTCCCAAAGGTGTGTTTCACACGCTTCACGCACGTTTGCTGCCATCTCGGTGTATTTTTCAACGTCGGCTTCCTTACCTAGGTATTTCGCTAGGTCGATGAACTCCTGCAGTGCCCAGAAATGTAGGAACGACACCATTGAAGATTCGCCGCCACCTAGGTTCAGACAGTCGTTCCAGTCTGCACGCAGACCTTTACAGATACCGGTTTGACCTACGTATTCAGCCGAGAAGTCTAGCGCGGCTTTCATGTGGTCATAAACCGTTGCATCGCCACCGTCGGCGTAAGGGATCACTTCGTCGAAGAAGCTGTGCTCACCGGTTTCCATCACGTACTTACAGATGGTTGGAACTAGCCATAGGTGATCATCAGAACAGGTGTCTTCGATGCCGTGAATTTTGTCTTCATCAGAAGGTGTTGGAACTACGGTTGGAGATTTAGATGGTTTAACATCAGCTTTTTCTGGATCAAACCAATCTGGATCGAATAGGTGTAGACCGTAGCCCGCTTTTACTTGGCCGCGCAGTAGGTCAACGATACGTTTGCGCGTCATTGCTGGGTTAGCGTGAGGAACTGAGATCGCATCTTGCGCTGTATCGCGGTAACCAAGACCAGTACGGCCTCCCACCTCGATGAATGAAGCAAAGCGAGACCACACCACACACGTTTCCGCTTGGTATAACGTCCAAGCGTTGATCATGGTATCTAGACCTTCGTTTGGTGATTTCACTTGGAACTTGCCACAACGCTCATCCCAGTGTGCTTTGATACCCGCAAATGCGTTGTCGACTTCTGCAAGATCTTGGTACTTAGCACGCAGACGCTCTCCGTTGCCTTTACCGATACCGAGAATGTAAGCAAAGCGAACTTCTTCACCCGGCTGAATAGTAAATTGCTTATGCAAAGAGCCACAGTGGTTGTAACAAGTTTGCGCTGTATTGAAACACTTACCTTGTTCTACCGCTAACGGGTTTGCTTCGTCACGGTATAGGCCTAGGAAGCTGTCACGTTGGCCGTCGTATGAATCTGGGTCAAATGTTGAAGCTAGGTAGTAGAAGCCTTCGAAATCGTTGGTGTTGTAGTACAGGTCGTACTCTATCACGCCTTCGTTGTAAGCCGTACCTGCTGAGTACAGAGACATCTGATGGTTTTGGTTATCAGACTGAATGTGGCTGAATGAGAACTCAACAAATGAGAATGCACTGATCGTACGTGGTTTGTCAGAGGTGTTTTTAATCACTACATCCCAGATTTCAGCGTCTTCGCCTTTTGGCACGAACAGAGTTTTTGTTGCGGTAATACCGCTGTATTCACATTTGAACTTAGAGTAAGACAAGCCGTGACGAACTTCGTAGTTTGCTTCGTCTAGGCTCTTCGCAACTGGTTGCCAAGAGATTGACCAGTAATCACCTGTCTCATCATCACGCAAGTAAACGTAGTGTCCTGGGCGATCGAATGTCGCATTTGGACGGAATTTAGTAACACGGTTGTATTCTGGAGAGTTGTAGAACGAGTAGCCACCCGCGTTGTGCGAGATAACCGTACAGAACTTCTCAGTACCTAGGTAGTTGGTCCATGGTGCTGGTACGTCAGGGCGAGTGATGACGTATTCGCGATTCTCGTTATCGAAATAGCCGTATTTCATTTGTGTCTTTCCTTTTTACGAAGCTGCATCAGCAGCCAAAATTTAAAAACTCTTCAAGCGTGATGTTTCGACATCAGTTTTGTATTACTTCCACGGTTTACGGTAATTCACTCCCTGCAAATCAAGCAGAGGTAGATGGCCTTTCAAGCGTGATAAATAGTCGGTCCAATCTCGGTGTTGTTTGTCTGTCCAACATGCTTCTGCCATTGCAGTTAAACGAGGGAAGATCATGTAGTCCATGCGAGGTTGGTTATTGATAATTTCGCACCATAATGCTGTTTGAATGCCCCAAATGCGCTTACGTATTGGGTCGTCAGCAGGCACTTCAGCGAGCGGCTCGTAGTTGTAAGCTTTTTCTAGTGGCAGTGGGTTTGCCCAGTCCACGCCCGGTTCTTCAGGTGCGTAGTCTTGGGTCATATCTAGGTAAGTGGTTTGTGCTGGTTGCAGCACCACATCAAAGCCTTGGCGAGCACAGTTCAAGGCCGCTTCTTCGCTTAGCCATGAGTAGATCACCGTATCTTTACTGACTTTGTCGCCGTGTTGAGCCTCTTCCCAGCCCAGCATGCGTTTGCCCAATTTACGAAGTTTGTCTTCGGCATAACGCAAGAAGTGTCCTTGCAAATCTTTGTAGTCGCTGTAACCCAGTTGTTCCATTAGTGCTTGGCATGCTGGGCTTTTTGACCATACGCCGTTAGGTACTTCGTCGGCACCAATATGAACGTAAGGCGCAGGAAAAAGTGCAGAGACTTCTTCTAGCACTTTGTCGATAAATTCATAACTCCCCGGCAGAGCAGGGTTAATGACGTTGTCGTTGTAATGCTGAATACTGCGGTATTCGGTGGTATCTTCCGCTTCTACCAATAGGTGTGGTAACGACTTGATGGCGGCTCGGCAATGACCAGGTACATCAATTTCAGGAATGATGGTGATGCCGCGTTGCGATGCAAATTCGATAACGTCTTTGATGTCTTCTTGTGTGTAGAAGCCGCCGTAACGTTCATCAAAGTGCGTGTACTGTGGTTCATTGATCTCATCCAATCCGCGCCAAGCACCAATATCGGTCAGTTGAGGCAGTGATTTGATTTCAATTCGCCAACCCTCATCGTCGGTAAGATGCCAATGGAACGTATTGAACTTGTAATGAGCCAGTTGGTTGATCAAGCGTTTGACTTGCTTAACGGAGTGAAAATGACGAGCACAATCCAGCATCATACCGCGGTAACGAAAACGTGGCCTGTCCTTGATTGAACAGCAAACTACTTCCATTGAGTTAGGTTGATCGCCAACTTTGATTAGTTGTAATAACGTTGCACAAGCATGGGTAAAACCAGACGAAGATCCTGCTTCAATTTTGATTGACTCTTCGGCTACTTTCAGTTTGTAAGCGCCTTCATCCAAGGTTGGGTTGCCTTTGAAGATGATCTGACTGCCATTGTCTGATGCGAACTCAAATTGGTGAATGCGCTTAAGCTCATCAAGTAGCCATTCTTTAGCTGAATTGGCCAGGCTTGAATAAACCGCGACGCCAGCATGATGATCAAAGCTAAAATAGTGATCGCTGACCTCAATATGGTTTGGTTTTGGCAGCAAGGGCTGTGCATGGGTTAAACTTGCCGGAATCTCACTGCGTTCACGGTATGGTGAAACTAATACGATAGGCGTGACATCCACTTGTGCGCGCTGTGGGTTTCCATCAACGACAAAGTTGATCATCGCTTCGTTAAAGCCATCCGAGTAATAACGGAATGGGTTCGAACCAATACTGAATTCACAGTAATAGTGATGGTTGGCAGCCAGTACCACCCCTTCTGGCTTAAGTGTGCAAAAACTACCAATTTGAGTCAGTTGACCATTTGAAACGCTGTCTGGAAGAATGTAACGATCGAAAGCGAAAGTTAAGCTCCAGCTGTTTAGGTCTTGGTCGCTCAAGTTATGAAAGGTGAGGCCAAAGCGGCAGTTTTGTTTCTGCTCAGAAAGGACTACGAGATCAACACGATATTCCATATCTACTCCTACGCCGCACTGAGCGAGTAAAGGTTATGTTCTGGTTTGCCAGCAAACATAATTGCGCCTTCAATCGCGTCAAACTGTGGCTCAACAATCCATTGCTGAACTGGTGGTGAAAGCCAACGTACAATGCGTTCAGCTATGCTGCCCATTAAACAAATACGTGTTGCGCCGCGCTTGTTTAATGCCACGAGAAACATTTCTATATCCGCTGCGGTTTGCTTCAGCATTTCAATGGCCAATGCATCGCCTTGTTCCGCATGTTGGAAAATAGCCGGAGAAAACTGCCCATAATCACGAGGAAGCGCCTGTTTTGACCACGCCACCACGTTGTCGACCTCATTTTCGAAATGCGTCATAACGTGTTGTGCTAGGCGCGTTTTTTCTCTGATGCCATCTTCAGCTAACAAAACTTGCTGAACTAGGCGTAGCCCCATCACTGCGCCGCCACCTTGATCCGAAATAGGGAACTCACGACCACCGACAACATGTTGCTCCAATCCGTTAAGGTAGATGCCACAAGAACCGGTTCCCGCAATCATGATTGCGCCATCTTCGCCATTGTGCGCACCAACGCACGCACCGTAAGCATCGGTATTCAGAGTCATACTGGCAAATGGATGAGGAAGAGACATGAAGGCTTGCCAAGATGCTTTGTGCTCTGCGCCAGCAAGGGCTAAGCCGACGTGCATCGACGCGAAATCTTGTTGTGTCAGACCGCCTTGCTCGGTAGCCGAAGTGATGGATTCAAGAATCGAAGCCATTGCTATTTCAGCACCTAGCATGATGTTGGCACTGCCGCTTTTGGCCTCGCCAAGAAAATTACCTTGTGAATCTTTAATCCTGGCTCGACATGACGTGCCGCCACCATCGATACCGACAAAATACATTCCCATGATTATTCTTCCTTCATATTTTTAGAGGTCGCCAACTGAGAAACATGCTGAGCTTGACTCATTATCGCGAGTAAGTACCAAGCGCCATGCGGGATCCATTGTTCGCCCCAGCGCCAGTTTTGTAACACGTCTTCTTTTTGTGCTGGTGGGTTAAATGCAATGTCTTCCTCGTCTTCAAAGCCGCCAGTGATTCCGTTACACACGCCACCTTTTGCGTTGAAGAAACCATATTGAGGGAGGTAATCAGGGTTGTTACGACCATGGCCATCTAGCATGCACATGTCGTATGGGTTTAAGCCTACAACCCAGTTCAATGCATCTTGAGCAAACACAGAAAGTTGTTGCTGTACTTCTTGCGACGCTATATGCGGTTGAGCAAGGTACGCCATGGTCGCGAGTGAGCCCAGTCGAGCATTCTCGCCTTGCCACCAATAGCCAGATTCATTGTTGTGTGCGACAAAAAATGCCTCGCGTTTTGACTCATTTACGCCTTTAACATATTGGCGAGGGTAACCGAATGGGTTGATCACTTTATTCGATATTGTGATCTCAAACTCACACGCTAGGTTGACGATACGTTTTACCGATTCCGCTCGTGCTGAGTCGTCTTCAATTAATAGATATTCGCATAGGGCAATAACTGGTAGACCAGCTTCGGCTGCGTGAAAATATGGACGGCTGCCGTCTTGGTTTGCTGACCAAAAGTGTTGAATCTGCTCGTCGCTCATTTGGCGTGCAACTAAACGTTGCGCCCACAAACGGCTCTCTTCCAAGTAGCGAGTTTCTTTGGTTGCTTTAAACAGTTCTACACAAGCCAGTAGCGCACAGTATTCGTCGATAATGTTTTCTTCCCCATCATTGAGGTACTGCGTATTGTGCTCTTTTAAGTGCCAGTAACCATTTTCGGCAGCGTTGCGGTATTTTTGTTGATCGTATTCACCGTGAACACTTAAACGCGACGCTGCCGCTAGCGCTGCAATGGCGACACCGCCACCTTGTCGAAAGCCTGCTTGATAGTCGTCAAATTTGTGACCAAGTTGAGTTTCGTACGCGCAAATCTCGCGTTGCGCAGTATCTTTGCTCCACTTGTCAAAGACCGTCATGTAGAACAAGCCTTTTTCGTTTTGCATACGCACAAGAAAGTCTGCACCGAACAGGGCTTCTTCAATCAGACGTGTACGTGTGAAAGCTGCAATGTCTTCGCTTCCTTCAAGCAACGAAACCCCTTTTAGGATGTTCCAAACCACCATTGGGGTTTGTTGAGGATTCAAATAATTCGCGTATGAAAGGTGACTTAAATACTTGCTAACGTCTCCTGATGCGTCGTACCAGCCGCCGTGTACATCAACCTTTTTATTGGAGTTTAGTACTGGAAGTTGTCGATCTTGTTGATCGAAGATTCCGCCGCAACGTTGCGATTTGAAGTAGTGGATCACATCTGACAAAGTTTGATCCAACAGAATGTGTTCGCCAACGATGAAAGAGGAAGAGCGCGTATCTTCTACTTGCAAGAAATAGTCACCTGACGTTGTGAAAGAGGAAAAGTCGATGAGGTAGAAATAGCCCTGATGCCAGTTCGCCACTTTACCTTGTTCTTCAACCGCAAAAGTTGCCACGGTTTGCTCGCTAGTGGCACAAATCAATTGAGCAGTGTAAGAAGACAAGTGTGGTTGTTCGGTCTGGATAATGGCTTTCTTTGGGCCCAGACGTTCATAACCAATGTGGTTAGTCAGTAGCAGCATTCAATGTCTCCGGGAAACGATAAAAACAGGAATGGGTCAGGCTGAACCTGACCCTCGTTATGATTAATCTTCAAATAAGTAACAGCGGACAAAGTGGTTGTCGGACAGTTGAGTGACGCCTGGTAGTCGTTCACGACATTTGTCGGTAGCGTGTACACAACGTCCAGCAAATGGACAGCCGACAGATTCTGGTGTCCAAAGTGGGATTTCCCCTTTGTTGCCTTTCAGTTTCTCGTGAATAGACTTCGATGGATCTGGAACCGCAGATACCAACAGTTGCGTATATGGGTGTTGAGGGTCGTGAATGATTTCTTCAGTATCGCCCCATTCAACCATGTGACCTACGTACATGACCGCAAGATCTTCAGCAATGTAACGCGCTGTTGCGATGTCGTGAGTGATGTAGAGCAGAGACATTTGTTTCTCGAACTTCATCTCTTCCATCAAGTTCAAAACGCCAGCGCGGATCGATACATCGAGCATGGATGTTGGCTCATCCGCCAAGACTACTTCAGCTCCAACCGCAATGTTACGAGCCAGGTTGACACGCTGACGCTGACCGCCAGATAGCTGGTGCGGGAACTTTTGCGCCGTTTCTTTTGGGGGAATAAGACCAACTTGTTCAAGTAGGTCGTACACACGCTCTTCCAGTTCTTTCTTGTTGCTAGGTGAGACCTTTTTGTGGATTAGCAGTGGTCGAGCAATATGGTGGAAGATATTGTGCGTTGGGTTTAGCGAGCCAAACGGGTCTTGCCACACCATTTGTACACCTTCACGGTAGGTCATTAAATCGTGACGAGAGGTGATGTCTTGGATATCACGACCTTTGTACTCAATGATGCCATCGGTTGGTGCGTACATTTTTGCAATCATTTTTGCAGTAGTAGACTTACCTGAACCAGATTCACCTACCACTGACAAGCCGCGGCTCTTGTACATTTTGAAAGAGACGTCGTTGATTGCGCGCATCTTAGATTGTTTGATTGAGTTACTGTTTAAAGGGAAGTCCTTAACGACATTTTTACCCTCAATCAGCAGTTCGCCGAATTGTTTGCTCATAATTCTCTCCAGTGTAATTTTTGTTCTTAGCTAGCGTTTTTTTGTTGTTAAACCTTAGCTTGAGCAATGGTGTCGCCGTACAAATGGCAATTTGAGAGGCGACCTGGTTCAATTTGACGTAATTGGGTTGGTACACGTGTACATGCTTCATGTACGCGATCGCAACGAGCTTGGAAGCGGCAGCCCCGTGGTACTTCTAGCAAGTTCAACGGGTTACCTGGAATACCAGTCAATTTGGTCTTTGGTCCAGTTAGTGGAGGGAAAGAGCTACCCAAACCTTTGGTGTAAGGGTGGTAAGGACTTTCCAGAATTTGCTTAGAAGGCGCGACTTCAATCAACTCACCTGAGTACATGATGCCGATACGATCCGAGAACTCGACCATCAATGACAAGTCATGTGTGATGAACAGAATTGAGAAACCAAACTCTTCTTTAAGCGCGTAAATTTTTTGTAGAATTTCACGTTGAACCACTACATCCAATGCGGTAGTCGGTTCGTCCATGATGATCATTTTTGGGTTCAGAGCCAAAGCGATTGCGATTACTAGACGTTGACGCATACCACCAGAGAACTGGTGCGGGTAATCACTCAATCGGCTAGGGTGGATATCAACGATTTCCAGCAGACCTTCAGCGCGTGTTTTTGCTTGAGCGCGAGTCATATTGGTATGACGCATGATGACGTCACAGAACTGCTCTTCCATGGTTAGAACAGGGTTCAAAGCGTTCATCGCACTCTGGAATACCATCGACATTTCACTCCAGCGGAACGCTTGCATGCGATCATCGCTGTACTGAAGGATATCTTCACCGTTGAAGATCACCTCACCACCTGTGATAAACGCTGGCGGCTTATGAAGGCGCATTAGTGAGAAGGCAACAGTGGATTTGCCACAGCCAGATTCACCAGCCAGACCGAATACTTCACCTGGTGCAATGTCGAAGCTCACGTTGTTACAGGCGCGGACATCGCCCGCGTCTGTGATGTAGTCTACGCATAGGTTACGGATGGAAATTAGTGGTGCAGTCATGATTATTTATCTCCGCTCCATAGTGCATTTTGTGGTGCCAGTTCAGGCTCACGTTCTTTCTTGTCTTTTGCTGCTAGTTTTTTCCAGCGTTTCATGCCTTTGTGAGAACGAAGTTGAGGGTTCGCAATTTCGTCAACGGCAAAGTTCAACAGAGCAAGACCAGTAACCAGTAGTGTTAGGGCAATACAAGGTGCTAGTACTTCCCACCATGCGCCAATCAGCATGGCTGATGAGGTTTGCACGTTGTAAAGCATGATGCCCCAACTGATCGTGTTGGCATCACCCAAACCTAGGAACGAAATGACCGCTTCAGTGTTGATCGCCAGCATTACTGAGCCAATGAAGCTCGCACCGACAATCGGGATAAGGTTTGGTAAAATCTCAACGAAGATGATACGGAATGAAGACTCTCCCAATACTTCGGCAGCTTTAACGAACTCTTTCTCGCGTAGTGCCATAGTTTGAGAGCGGACAACACGTGCACCCCATGCCCAAGAAGTACCAGCGATAATCAAGGCAATGGTGAGTGGGCCTGCTTCACCGATAAAGGCCGCCAGCACGAATAGCAATGGATACTGCGGAATTACTAACATGATGTTCATTGCGGCACTCAATATGTCATCCACTTTACCGCCGAAGTAACCTGCCGATATACCAATGACTGTTGCTAAGAAGCACACGATGATGCCAGCGCCAAAGCCTACACCCAGTGATACTCGTGCACCGTAAGCCACTTGCGACCAGATATCGCGACCCATTCGGCTAGTACCTAATACGTGGTCGGCCTTTTTAGACATAATCAGCGTACGACGATCGTCTGCCAGGTTTTTAGCGACCCAACCATCAGGATTGTTTTGTGCCTGTTTTACAACAAAGCTTGGGTATTCGTGTGGGTTACCGGTTCGCTTGTCTGGCGCATGCTTTGTAAGTAAAGGAGCGGCAATCGCAACGAACACGAACAGCGTAACAATGCCAAGACCAATGCGAGCAAATGCGTTACCTAAAATAAGTTTGAATAGTTCTTTCATGATTATTTGCCTCCCGTACGTAGGCGAGGGTCTAGAATCATGTACAGCATGTCAGCCATTAAGTTGAAGCACAGCATGAACATCGTCATGATAATTAACTGACCTTGAAGTACTTGGTAGTCACGAGCGTGAATTGCGTTCAATAGAACAGTACCTAGGCCTGGGTAGTTGAAAATCATCTCGATGATTAATTGACCTCCAATGGCCATACCTAAAGACATAGACAGTGCGGTAACACTTGGAAGTAGTGCGTTACGTGCGGCGTAATTAAAGACGACGCGGTTTTCACTCAGCCCTTTACCTTTAGCCATCGTGATATAGTCTTCGGCGAGAAGGTTGATCATGTTGTTACGCATGTTAACTAAGAAGCCACCAATTTGAACGATGGTTGCACAGAATAGAGGTAGTACAGCGTGGTAACCCACGTTCTTGATGAACTCCCAGCTTGTCCAATCAGGAATAGTACCTGGCGTGTAAGCATAGCCAGATGGGAACCATTTCAGGCCAATCGCAAAGGTAAACAGCGCTAACATTGCGATAACCATTTGTGGAATAGCTTGAATGATCAATGTGCCAGGCGTTACGAATGCATCGTACTTACTACCGCGCTTCCAGGCGGCAAAAATACCAAGGACAGAAGCGATGGAGAAAGAAAGTACAACCGCAGTACCAGCTAGAAATAGTGACCAGCCAAATGCACTACCTAGTAAAGAATTAACTGAAAGTGGGTAGAACTGGATTGAGGTGCCCAATTCCCAACTTAGAATGTTTTTAATGTACGAGAAGTACTGAATGTAAATTGGCCCATCAACGAAACCGAGCAGTTCTTTCATTGCTGCGATTCGTTCTGGAGTCACCTGTACTGAAGCATTAGCAAACATCATGGTAACTGGGTCACCAGGCATTGCTCGCGGAATAATAAAGTTTAACGTCGCTGCAACTAAGAGCGCGACAAGATAGAACGACAAACGTCTTAAAAAATAACCCATAACTCACACCTTACTCACCCAGATTTTTTCCCTGTTTCTGGTTTCAGGTCGCTCCTAGCGAAATTTAGAGCGAAAAATCCCCTGACGACGAGCGCCACATATTGGTTTCGTTAACAAGGGATTTTTATAGGCGGCACACGGGATGTATGCCGCTTGAAATGAACTTCTACTTATTTAACTGGTTTTAGGTCCAGTACGTGAAGTAGACGCTCTGGGATACCTGCCCAAATGTTTGGACGGCCCTTAGGGTTTTCTTCGTTCCACCAACCAGTGAAGCGAGTTGTGTTGTATTGGTACATGTACGCGCCAGATAGCACAGGAATAGTTACTTGGTCCTGAGCAATGATCTTCTGAATGCCATGAGCGATCTCTAGTTGTTCTTGTTTATCTGCTGTCTTGTAGAAGCTGTTAAGAAGACCGTCTAGCTTATCGTTCTTGTAGAAGTGCATTGCAAAGCGAGGCATGCCGTCACCAGCTTGTAGCTTCGAGTTGTAGCCACTATCCCAGTACAAGTGTGGATCTGCACCGTGGAAGTAGTTGGTGTAAGCAACGTCGTAAGTACCTTCTAGCATAGCTTGGTTGTATACCGAGAAGTCCGGTGTACGAGCACGAGCTTTAATGCCCACTTCTGCTAGTTGCTCAACGGCTAGTTGTACCGTGTTGTTGAAGTCAGTCCAACCGTTTGGTGATTGAATTAGAAGCTCGAAAGACTTGCCAGATGGTGTATCCACAAAGCCATCTTTGTTTACATCTTTGAAGCCAGCTTTAGCTAGAAGCTTTTTCGCACCTTCCGCGTTGTATGTGTTGTAGCCTTTGTACTTGTTGTGCGTCTCTTCATCAGACCAAGCTTCGAATGCGTAGCCAAGGCCAGATGCGAAGTCGTTCACTGTACCGCCGCCGTAGAAAGCGATATCAATGATAGTTTGACGGTCTAGCGCCATAGAGAACGCACGACGGAAGTCAACGTTAGTTAGTGCTTCGTTTTTCGCAGCGTCTGGGTTTTTGAAGTTCACTACAAATGCTTGAGTACCCGCTGGTGGGTACCAGTAGTGGTGATTCGGACTTGCTGCAGCGTACGTACGGTCGATGTCTGGTACGAATGAAGACGTCCAGTCCATTTCGCCGTTAACGATTTTGCCCAAGAATTGGTCGTTGTTCGCGATTTGTGGCACACGCAGACAATCTACATCTAGGTTGTCAGCATCCCAATAATTCGGGTTCTCACACTGGATATATAGCTGCGGTGTGAAAGTGTCGATTTCAGTAAATGGACCACTGCCTACTGGATTTTCGTTTGTGAATGTTGCTGGATCTTTTACTTTGCTCCATACGTGCTTAGGTACGACTGGTACTTTCGCAATTTCGTAAGGAACGTTTGAGTTTGCTTCGCTTAGACGGAATTTAACTTGGTAGTCGTTAACTTTTTCTACGCCAGTCACCCAAGAGTTGATACCAGATTGGTCTAGCTCTGGCTTCTCTTTAACTAGGTTGAAAGAATAAACAACATCATCAGCGGTAAACGCTTTGCCATCAGACCATTTTACGCCCTTACGGATATCGAAGGTTACGCTCATCAGGTCATCAGCCATGGTAAAGTTTTCTGCTAGACGAAATACAGGCGTGTTACCGTGCATTTCGTTAAAAACAACGAGCGGCTCGTAAATAAAGTCGGTTGTTGTGTGCAGGTTAGTTGCACCCAAGAAAGGGTTAAAGTTACGAACGAAAGTTGTAAACTCTTTAGGGTGGATAGTCAGTTCACTGCGTTCAGCCGCAGTAGCTACCGATGCAAAACCTGTAGTAGCCGTTGCAATAATTGCTGTTGCTAGTGCTGTTTTTTTAATATTGGCAAGCATAGCTGTTCCTTACTATTTGCTTTCATTTCACTAAATGGAATTGAATGTCATCAATTGATAAACACTCTCTAAGACCTACCTCTTGTACATGCCTTACCCATTACAACATTGAGTTTCGCCAAGAGTGGCCTGTAGGCCTTAGGTAGGAGTAAGAAAACACCTTATCCATAAAATAATCAAACTTGATTCCCGTTAAAAACGTTAAAATCTCTGAGCTCTCCGTTATAAACGTTATTTTGGCTAATTTTAACCAGCATTGGGCCAAAAAATAAACGTTGATATGCGTCGCAGTTTATATCCTTGTTAATAATAAGTGTTGGTGATTACTAACCTGCTGGTCCTTTTTAAATATACGTTTCCTGCTTGTTTTCTAGGTTCGGAGATCTCGCTCACATGCAGAAATGGTGTTAATTAATCAGCTAAAAATTAATCTGCCGTTCTGTTGTGATTAAGTTCGCAATCTCTATCAATAGTTCGTCAAAATCCGCTTGTTATCTGAAAAATGGCCTTTTTTATCGACAGTTTTCTTCCGTTTGTTGTCCTTTTTTTATTATATGAATGAAGTTTTTTCGGTTGCTCGAACTTACCTAGTTAAGACAAGTTAAATGGATAAGGTCGTACGTTTTGAAGACCAACAATAGATAGCGTTGTCTAACCGAATGTTCGTTATTGGAAATATGGTAATGGGGTAGGAAGAGGCGGTCTCTTTTATCTCTAGGAAGGGAATACTCGAATAACAAAAAAGCCCAGCATGCACGCTGGGCTAGTTTTTTTGATAAATATTAGCTGGTCAATAGTCGCTGTAGTTTATCTCGTTGTGCTTCTATGTATGCTCTCTCGGGGCTCTGTTCTTTGCAGTGTTCGAGAATGAACTCTATCGAGCTTAGCACCGTTCTCCAACGTGGTGTTTTGGGTAATGTTTCTATACGCATGTATTTATCTAAGGTGCGTGTTTGTAAAGTACTTCGGTCTAGATAAACGCGCCACAAGCCACTTTGCTCTGCAAATGCGAATTTACTTTCACCCGTTACAGATTCCCAATACTCTAAAGCATGTGTCATTGCGTCGACTAGAACTTCCCGCATAAGTTCTTGCTTGTCCTTTTTATTACCGAGTGCTTTGTCTGCAAGGCGCGTAAATTCTCCGCCAAGCTCTTTTAGCTTTTGCAATTGGTCTTTGTCACCATCAAATGCATAACTTGAAAGCACTTCTACGGCGGTTTCTAGATTATGTATGCGAGCGGCACTGGCTCCACCGCCGACATTAAAGATGTACATGATATCTAACCCTGAACCTTCAGGGAGCTTAAGAATGTCTGCTTCGATGTTCTGACGAATATCTTCAATATAGATATCAATCTTGCCACAGTAATGAGGTTGTTTGACGGTTAGATATTTAGGGGCAATCAGCTCATCAGCAGATGAGCGCTTTAGCTGTTCTAAGCTGCGCTTGAATAGCTTACAAGCAGCTTCGTTAGCAAAGCGAATACGCTTGTCTTCACGTAGACAGATGATAGCTTCAGGAGCCGATTCTAGCTGTTCCAACAAACGACCTTGAGTCTCAAGTAAGCTTGCTTCAACGACTGCTCGCTGTCTAAGTTCAGACTCTAGCACTTTGTTTTCCATATGGCGCATTTCTGCTTTACTTGCCGTTAAATGCGCTTGGATACGTGCCGCCAACTCTTGTTTATTAAATGGTTTCGATAAATAGTCGTTGGCTCCTGCTTCAAAACCTCTTACACGATCTTCTGTTTGACTGAGTGCGGTGAGCATAATGATTGGCAACTCGGCATGATCATAGGTTTCACGTAGTTCACTACAAACTTGGTAGCCGCTCATGCCTGGCATCATGATATCCAATAACAGAAGTTCCGGCTTCTCTTGCTCGACGAGCGCTAACGTTTCTGGCCCATCGGAGACGGTACGCACACGATAGCCCTCTAAACGTAAAAAGCTTTCAAGCACGCGTAAGTTTACTGGTTCATCGTCAGCAACATACAGTAACGGGCCGTCTGGGTTCTCTGGAAGTGATAAGTCTTCGCGGTTCTCTACATTAACTTCAGGGATTTGGAAGTGTCCGTGCGCAGCTAGAGTCTGGGTTGCTTGGATTTCTTCTTCACTGGCGAGCGGTAAAGTGAAACTGAAGGTAGTTCCGACCATTGGTTGGCTACTGACGTATAACGAGCCTCCCATTAATTCGATCAATTGACGGCTAATGGAGAGCCCAAGTCCTGCACCTTGACGATAACGGCTCGCGTCTTGCCCTGCTTGGATGAGTGGTTCAAAAATATGTTCAAGTTGTTCTGCGGGAATTCCTTGTCCAGTATCCACAACTTGTACGCGTACATGATCATCTACCACATTAGCGGAGATAACAATTTTACCTTCTGAGGTGTATTTAATCGCATTGCCAATCAGGTTATATAGCACTTGTTCAAGGCGTTGCGGGTCAGCTGACACTGCTTTTAAATCCGCTGGGACTTGGTTGATGATGCGGATGGTTTTACTTCCGAGTAAATGGCTAGAAAGCTCTAAAACCAATCGTGTTGCACTGCCCAAACTCACTGCTGATTTCTGGATATCCATGCTTCCATAACGCATTTTATGATAATCCAACAAGTCATCGACTAGATTAGCGAGACGCTGACCACTTTTAATGATGATATCAAGCTGATATTTCTGGCTAGCGGGGATCGCACCATTGGCGCCGGACGCTAAGGTTTCAGCAATCCCGACCATGCCGTGTAACGGTGTACGAAGTTCATGAGAAGTCGTGGCTAAGAATTCATCTTTTAATTTATCGGCCAATTGCAGTTCTTCATTCTGTTTTTGAATGATCTGTATGTTGCTTTCTAGTTCTTCATTTTGCTTCTTAATGGTTTGAATCTTATCTCGAATAGAGCGTTGCATTCGTTCAAAGCTTAACGCAAGCCGACCAATTTCATCTTTACGAACCGTATTAAAAGACGTGTCATCAAGATCCCCTGCAGAGACCTTTTCGGCAACCCAAGTCAATTTCAGCAACGGAGAAGTGATAAAGTTTGATAAATAGTGAGAAGCTATCACCACAAGGATAATGGCGATCAACATAGCGATAACGAATAGTTTTTCGAGTTGATGGATACGAGCGAAAGCTTCGTTTTCTGGTAACTGTACGACGAGCGCCCAAATCACACCACGAGTTTCAATCGGTGCATAAGCCGCGATTATTTCTTCACCTAAGCCGTTCGTGTAAGTGCCGACACCAAACGCACCAGAGAGTGCTTTATCGATCACTTCTAAACTGTTCTTAATGTCGTCTTGTTTCGTGTTGATTGTGCGAGGTTGGTGATCATTTCCAACCAGCAAGGTGTTAATGGATGACTCTCGATTAGCGTCTGCGGCTAACTTAGTGATGCCATTATTTGGCAAGCGGAACATGGCATAGCTGTGTAGATAACCTTGCTGAACAATTGGTGCACCTAGCCAAGCGACTGATTTACCCCCTTCCAGCTCGAAGTCAGACACAATCACAGGAGTGTAGTCTTCGTTTACTTTTCGACGTTCAGTCACATCATCGGCGAGACGCTTGAAAGTTTTGCCAAGTGCCGAGTCTTTGTAGGGGCCTGATAACAAGTTCGTTCCGTAGTTATCGTCTTTGTTGATCGAGTAGGTGACGTTACCATTGATGTCGACCAGCAAAATGTCATTAAAATCAGAGCGCTTGAGGAGCTCCAAGTAGGCCCAATGATAGCGTTTATGCAAAAGTCGGTAACGTTCACTTCCTACATAGTTGGATGACTCGGGTAACGTTGAGGTTTTGATTTGGTCTCCGCTGCCCTCGATGTAGCGCTGTTGGGCGTTTTTACGAGACTCTTCAATATCATTGCCTAAACGACTAAAAGCATTGACGAGACCGTAGAATCGGCCACCACTGGCGTAAGCCAACTCTGAGCGCACAAAGCCCATGACTTCGGTTTCTCGTGCCTCAAAGTAGTCGATGATTTGCTGCTGTTTTGTATCTCGAACAGACAGTAAGTGCGAGGTGCTTTGTTCTTGCAGATCTTTACTGTGGGACTGCAAGAAAAAGATCGCAGTAATGGTAAGAGGTGTGATACTGAGCACCAGAAATGCGGTCATCAGTGTACTCTGAAGGCGCTTAAATTTCTGTTTTTTGTAGAATTTAAACATGGATAAGATTACAACTCATAATGGGCAGTTCTAAAACATACTTCGCTGCCGAGGTTCTCGTTAAAAACGGATAAGATGTTCAACTAGATAGAATTAACAAAATTAACGAGTTTTTTTTCTTTGACAAGAAAGTTAGTTGTAAAGCGTGCAGGGTGACGCAGTTTTTCTTATGAGTGTTGAATTTATGAGAAAAAATCGCGCAGGTTTGTGCCTGCGCGGGGGGAAGTTATGATTTTTTCGCGTAGTAGATAGAAAATTTATTGGTCTTATTTAGCGTCTCGCAATTATTAAACGCCCGCTCGATAATTGGTGGGTATTTTAAGAAGCTATTCGCGACAATCACCATTTCGCCGTCTTTGGTTAGATATTGTGGTGCCTGACCCAACAAGGTTTCCGCTGCGTTGTAATTTGTGTCTAGACCACTGTGGAATGGCGGGTTGCTGACGATAAAGCGGTAGTCTTTTGCGGTATCCGAGTATATATCTGATGCAAATACGCGTCCGGATAAACCATTCGCTTCTAATGTGGCTTGGCTAGAAGTGATCGCATAAGCATTAATGTCACACATCTCAATCGCGATCTCTGGATTCGCTTTCGCCATAAACGCACCGAGCACACCTGCACCACAACCAAAGTCGAGCACTTTGCCCGACAGCTTAGGTAAGGTTTCAAGCAGCAATCGGCTACCTAAGTCGAACTCGCCATGGCTGAATACGCCAGGTAGGCTCTTAACCGCTAGCGACTTCTCACCGAGTGTAACAGTGTAAGACTTAAACCAATCTGCTTGGTTGAAAGGTTTTGGTTCATTGAGGCAATTACCCCAGTAAAATGAGCAGCGACGAGCAGAGTCGTACTTGTTCACAGGGCCGTATTCTTGGAACATCTTCTCGATGCTCTTGATGCCGGAGCGGTTTTCACCAACGATGACGATTTCGGTGTTAATGCCCAGTTTCGCCATCAACATCGCCAGCAAGTATTCTGCTTCGGCTTTTGCTTTTGGCCAGTATAAAAGGACCATGTCTGCTTTTGTTTCAACATCAAACACAGAGCCAAAATGACTTTTCACTTTGTCAGAGGTTTGAATTTGGCGGTAGTAGCTATAGTTGGAAGTAAACACTTCAACAGACTCACAATGAGCCACTAACTCAAGAGGAAATAGGTCTTCAACTTCACCAGCGACTAAAACGTGTTTTCCATTGAAGTATTCAAGTTGGCGCTGAGCTATTTGGCTAGGAGCGATATAAGCAGACATAAATTTGGTTCATCAGAAATAATTTGGGGCAGATTTTCGCACAATCTGCCCCAAGCTTGAAGTGATTAAGCGGTGACTAGCTGTTGTCTTGTTGGTTAAGGAAGTCTTTGAATTCTTCCTCGTAGATATTAAACAGTACCATGGTCACGGCAAAAATAAGTGGGCCGTAGATAAGACCAATCAAACCAAACAGATGCAGACCACCCAGTAATGAGAAGAAAATCATAAGGGTATTCATGCCGGCGCTGCCTTGCATTAGCAACGGACGCAATAGGTTATCTATAGAGCCAACGACGACTACACTCCACACCGTCAAGAAGATAGCCCAAGTCATATCGCCTGTTAAGAACAAGTACGCTGCTGCAGGAATCCAGATTAGCGCGGTTCCTACCACTGGAATGAATGATGCAAAGCCCATCATCGTTCCCCAAAATAGCCCAGGGAAGCCAGCTAGCCACATACCGATGCCGCCAGCCAAACCTTGAGCAATCGCTGTCATGAATGAGCCCATCACGGCTGATTTAGAAACTTGCTCTATCTCTGTCAATATGCGGTCTTCTTGGCTACGTGAGAGTGGCAGGATATGACGAATCGCAGAGATAATTTTGTCGTGGTCACGAAGCAGAAAAAACAGCACAAACAGCATCAGGAAGAAGTTCATTAGGAAGTTGGTTGCGTCTCCTAAAATCTTTGCGCTGATAGCAACTAAGTTAGAGCCAAACGATGTAGCAAATTGACCAATTTTCTCAGCAATGGCTTTGGGCTCGATTTTATCAAAAGGTAAGTACTCATTAACAATCGCTAAGCCTTTGATAACGAAAGGATGTTGGAATATATCTTGGATGCCACCATTGGTAACCCAATTATATGTATTTTGTGAGAAAACAGAGCCTTGCTGAACAATGGCTGCAAACACAAATAAAAGCGGGATAACAATAATAAACGTCAAGACGACACATGACAGCAGTGCCGCCATATTGGGGTGCTTGGGAATTTTCTGCTCAAACCATTCGTGTATCGGAAACATGAGCAAAGAAATGATAAAAGCCATCACAATTGAATTGATATATGGCTCAACCAATAAGTAGCAAGCAAAAGCAGCGGCGAGTAAAGCAACCATTAGTACTCGGTGACTCGACGTTATTTTTACATTATTTGGCATGGTATTAGTCCAACTTACAGGTGACGTTTACGGTTTATGCCTTCAATGATGGCGTGTAACCTTTATTACTTTGCACTCTTAACTCTTTCAAGCTTATGACAATGCCGAATTAGAGCAGGGCGATGTACCTTGCTATAATGACTACAAATCAGTCGGTTATCAATCAAGAGATGAGCTATGGGTTGTTGCAACGGTGATAAAAAGTGTCAAACTGAGAAAAAAGCTAAGCGAATACCGTGGTTTGGCATTGTCGTTGGGGTATTAGCGATATTGGTTATTTTGAATTGGCAATAAAAAAGGACCGTTACGGTCCTTTTCTAAATGCGTTATCGCCGTTTTTAGCGATTATTTCGCTTCTTCTGCAAGAACAGCAAAACAGCGGTCAGCCGCTTCTAGTGTGGCATCAATCTCTTTTGAACCATGAGCGAGTGAAGTAAAGCTCGCTTCAAATGCAGATGGCGCAAGGTAGACACCGTGTTTTAGCATTAAGTGGAAGAAACGCTTGAAGCGTTCTACATCGCACTTCGTTACGTCTTCGTAGCAAGTTACTTTTTCTTGGTCAGTGAAGAAGAAGCCGAACATACCGCCCACTTGGTTAACAACTAGCGGAATACCGTGTTTTTCTGCTAGAGACTTAAAACCTTCAGCAAGTTGTTTCGTTTTAGAAGCTAGGCGCTTTTCGTTGCCTTCTTCTTTTAGAAGGTTCAAACATGCGTAGCCTGCTGCCATTGCGACAGGGTTACCGGAAAGGGTACCAGCTTGGTAAACTGGGCCTGTAGGTGCAACGTATTGCATCACTTCTTTACGGCCACCGAAAGCACCTACTGGCATACCGCCACCAATCACTTTACCCAGTGTCGTTAGGTCGGGTTTGATGTTGTAGTGTGCTTGCGCGCCGCCTAGAGCAACACGGAAGCCTGTCATTACTTCATCAAAAATTAGTAGCGCGCCTTCTTGATCACAGATTTCACGTAGCCCTTCGTGGAAGCCTTCCACTGGTGGAATACAGTTCATGTTGCCTGCTACTGGCTCAACGATGATACAAGCAATTTCGCCTTTGTTAGCAGCAAATAGCTCGCGTACAGAATCTAGGTCGTTGAATGTTGCTGTTAGCGTGTGCTTAGCAAAATCTGCAGGAACGCCAGGAGAGCTTGGTTGGCCTAGAGTTAGTGCACCAGAACCTGCTTTTACTAGCAAGCTGTCAGCATGGCCGTGGTAACAACCTTCAAATTTCATGATCTTGTCGCGACCGGTGAAGCCACGTGCAAGGCGAATCGCGCTCATCGTAGCTTCAGTACCAGAACTTACCATGCGGATTTGCTCCATTGATGGAACAAGCTCAGAAACTAATTCTGCCATCGCGATTTCAAGTTCTGTTGGCGCACCGAAGCTAAGACCGCGTTGCGCTGCATCAATTACTGCTTCGCGGATAACTGCGTGGTTGTGGCCAAGAATCATTGGACCCCAAGAGCCAACGTAATCAATATACGCTTTACCATCGGCATCAAAAATCAGTGGACCGTCTGCTCGTTCGATAAATAGCGGAGAACCGCCAACGCCGTTGAATGCACGAACTGGTGAATTGACACCGCCAGGGATGGTTTGCTGAGCTTTTTGATACAGCTCTGATGATTTGGTCATGGGGTTATCCTCTTTTGATTGCTCGGACCAAGTGGAGCGCATTGTACCTAGCTATAATCAAGTTAGAAACGTTTTGCTTAATTTATGTGTTGTTTCGCAGTGTAATCTTATATATCCGCATCTGTTATAAAGAATCGGCGGCGAATACTTGAACGAGTTTGTCAGGTATTGGATAATCGTCTCAATTAGCACAAATTTGACGTCTTGCTTCAGGCTTGACGCATTACACGAGTGAGAGAGGTCTTCGTGAGCGAAGTAAACGTACCATTATCTTTTTCTGACGCAGCAGCATCTCGCGTTAAAGCATTGATTGCTGAAGAAGAAAACCCAGCATTGAAACTGCGCGTATACATTACTGGCGGCGGCTGCAGCGGCTTCCAATACGGCTTTACTTTTGATGAAAATGTAAACGAAGGCGATACGACAATCGTAAACAGTGGTGTAACACTGGTTGTAGACCCTATGAGTCTGCAATATCTCGTTGGCGGTATTGTTGACTACACAGAAGGGTTGGAAGGAGCGCGCTTCTTCGTAAATAATCCAAATGCAACGACAACATGTGGTTGTGGTGCATCGTTCAGTGTGTAATTAACACCTAACAGGCAGCTAATGGCTGCCTGTGCTTTATGTAGAAGGATGTCACGTAAAGCACACGCTCGCAGATATGCAGAGAAATAATAAAAAGGACTTTATATGTCTGGACTTTCTTTTGGACGCCGAATTGTCGAGCGCCCTTGGCTAGTATCTCTTATCCTCGTCTTACTTCTTGTTGCATGGCTAACCATCGGCCAACTCAAAGCACAAGATGATCATCCTAACTCTTCAACATCCACGAACACGACACCACTTGCAAAGGTGATGTTTGATACTTTTCTTGCCGAACCTACCAGTAAAACCATTGAATTGTATGGACGAACAGCGCCCAATCGTCAAGCGCGTCTTGGCGCCGAAGTTGCCGGTAAAATAGTCAGTCTTAACATAAAGAAAGGCCAAGCGGTCAAACAGGGACAAGTGATCGCAAACATCGATAAGCGCGACCTTGGCATTCAACTTAAACGGGCCCAGGCGATGCTGTTGGTTAAAGAGAAAGAGTTTAATGCAGCTAAATCGCTAAAAAGTCGTGGATTGCAAGGTGAGGTTGCATTTGCGACAGCGCAAGCAGCGTTGGTAGATGCACGTGCGAATTTGAGTAACGTGCAAACGGCTTTAAGAAATACTGAGGTTAAAGCGCCATTTGATGGCATCGTAGATCACCACTTTGTTGAGTTAGGTGATTTTGTCGGGATTGGCGATCCTATTGCGACGGTCATTGATTTGGATACTTTAGTGATTGAAGCCGATGTCAGTGAACGGCATATACAATACCTTAAGGAAGGCCTAGAAGCCGACGTAAGAACCATTAACCAACAGCATCATCAAGGTCGTGTGCGCTACATTGGACGTGTTTCTTCTGCTTCTACTAATACATTTCCAATTGAAATCGAAATTGATAATCAAGACGCAAGAATTCCTGCCGGTATGAGCGCAGAAGTACAGCTGCCTTTGAGTGAAGTGTTGGCAGTAAAGATTACGGCTGCCATGTTAGCACTAGATGAAGAAGGTAACTTAGGTGTCAAGACACTGCGTAATGAGTATGTTGAGTTTGTTCCAATTCAACTCGTTAAGGCCGAGGATGACGGTGTGTGGCTCTCTGGGTTAGGAGAGCGTGCAGACATTATCGTGCTGGGACAAGGTTTTGTGCGAGATGGTGATCAAGTACTGGCCAATAAAGTTGATGACGTAGTTGTTGAAGCGGCTAGTGAGCAGTAAGGAGCACTTATGTACACTCTGATTGATGCTGCGTTATCCCGCGCTCGCACTATGCTGACATTACTGGTGATGATCTTAATTGCCGGTGTCATTACTTACGTCACTATCCCCAAGGAATCGAGCCCAGATATTACCATTCCTATTATCTACGTTTCTGTTGGGCATCAAGGCATTTCTCCCGTCGATGCCGAACGTTTATTAGTTCGGCCAATAGAGCAAGAGTTGCGCTCTATTGAAGGCGTAAAAGAGATGACCTCTGTGGCATCAGAAGGTCATGCTTCGGTGACGCTGGAATTTAGTGTTGGAGTGGATCTTGATAAAGCGATGGCAGATGTGCGTGATGCGGTTGATCTTGCAAAGCCAAAATTACCAGAGGACAGTGATGAGCCAACGGTAAATGAAGTCACGTTTGCATCTGAAGAGCCTGTTTTGACTGTTGTTCTATATGGCACCGTACCAGAGCGGACCATTGTACAGATTGCCAGAACGCTACGTGATCGTTTGGAGAGTTTCCGTCAGGTTCTTGAAGTTGAAATCGCAGGGGATCGCGAAGACATCGTGGAAATAGTTGTCGATCCGCTATTGATGGAAAGCTACGGTCTCGATCAAGCGGATATCTATAATTTAATTGCCTTGAATAACCGAGTTGTGGCTGCGGGGTTTGTCGATACTGGGTATGGACGCTTTTCGGTAAAAGTCCCATCGGTTTTTGATTCACTGAAAGATGTGCTTGAACTACCGATCAAGGTGAATGGCAAAGAGGTGATCACTTTTGGCGATGTGGCGACAGTACGGCGTGCATTTCGCGATCCTGAAAGTTTTGCTCGTTTAGATGGCGAATCTGCCATCGTTTTGGACGTAAAAAAACGGGCAGGGGAAAACATCATTGAAACGGTTGAGCTGGTAAAAGAAGTACTGGCTCAGGGACAGAAGCGCGCCGAGTGGCCCGACAATTTGCAAGTTAAATACACTTGGGATCAATCCGACGATGTCAAATTGATGCTCAGTGATCTACAAAACAATATCTTATCCGCAATTATCCTCGTAGTTATCGTCATTATTGCCATATTGGGGGTTAGGACCGCGCTTCTCGTGGGGATTTCTATTCCAGGATCGTTCTTGACTGGGTTGTTGGTGTTATCGGTATTTGGGCTGACGGTCAATATCGTCGTACTGTTTGCTTTAATTATGGCAGTAGGCATGTTGGTGGATGGTGCCATTGTGGTGACAGAGTTTGCAGATCGGCGCATGCAAGAAGGAACGCCACGCA
Source organism: Vibrio sp. 661 (assembly GCF_033339315.1). Taxonomy (NCBI): domain Bacteria; kingdom Pseudomonadati; phylum Pseudomonadota; class Gammaproteobacteria; order Vibrionales; family Vibrionaceae; genus Vibrio; species Vibrio sp. 661. The sequence goes on from NZ_JAWOUJ010000011.1 coordinate 88,774, forward strand.
AAGAAGCCTATCGAGATGCCGCAAAGCGAATGGCCTGGCCTATTACCGCATCCACAGCAACCACAGTGGCTGCGTTTGCTCCGTTACTTTTCTGGCCAGACATCACTGGTGAGTTCATGAAGTACTTACCACTTACTTTAATTGCTACTTTGGCCGCTTCTCTGATGATGGCTTTATTGTTCGTTCCTGTCATCGGCGGGATCATTGGCAAGCCTCAAGTAGTCAATCAGAAAGCTCAGCGAGAAATGGTTGAGCTGCATAACGGCAACTTTGAAAAAGCGACAGGCATTACCAAGCTTTATTACCAGACTCTGTCGGTAGCGATTCGTCATCCATGGAAGGTCTTACTCAGCGCGATACTGCTAGCGGCAGGTGTCGGCTTCACTTACAACAAAGCTGGCTTGGGTGCAGAGTTTTTCCCTGAGGTGGACCCTGCCTTTTTTACCGTTAAAGTTCGTTCTTATGGTGACCTGTCTATTCACGAAAAAGATGTTGTTGTGCGCGAAATCGAGAAGGTGATGCTCGGTCATGACGAGTTTGAAAGTGTCTACACGCGCACAGGATCGAGCGATAATGGGGACGAGATTGGCCAGATTCAAATAACGCCTGTGGATTGGCAGTATCGACGCAAAGTGAAAACCATTATTGAGGAACTAAAAGAGACGACAGACCGCTTTTATGGTGTTGAACTTGAGTATAAATTCCCGGACGCAGGACCGCCTGTCGAGCATGATCTCGTGATTGAAGTATCATCACGAAACTTGAGTGTTAGTGCGTTAGATGAAGCGGCCAAAAAAGTACGACATTGGGCTGATGGTAATCCTGCACTGACCAACTTGAGTGATACCACTAATAAGGAAGGGATTGATTGGCAAATTGATATCCAGCGAGATGACGCTTCTCGCTTTGCAGCGGATGCTACTTTAGTCGGGAATACCGTCCAGTTTGTTACGAACGGTTTGAAAATAGGCGATTATTTGCCTGATGATGCGGATGAAGAAGTCGATATTTTGGTGCGCTATCCGCAAGATAAGCGCGACATAGGCCGATTTGATCAACTGAGAGTGAAAACGGCAGCTGGTCTGGTACCGATTACGAATTTTGCTCAAATCAAACCAGATCATAAGCAAGACACTATTCGTCGGGTCGACGGTCATCGAGTTATCAATATTAAAGCGGATATGGTGGAAGGTTACAATTTGGCGCTTGAGTTACCTAAGATTGCCGCTGGAATGGAACAGCTCGACTTACCGGAAGGCATTGAATATAAGATTCGGGGTCAAAATGAAGAGCAGGAAAACTCATCAGCATTCTTGCAAAATGCTTTTATTGTCGCGCTTGGTGTGATGGCTTTGATTTTAATTACGCAGTTTAATAGCTTTTATCAAGCTTTCTTAATCCTTAGTGCAGTGCTGTTTTCTACCGTTGGTGTCTTCGCCGGGTTACTTATTTTCCAAAAGCCATTTGGCATCATTATGTCGGGAATTGGAGTGATTGCGTTGGCTGGTATCGTGGTAAACAACAATATTGTTTTAATCGATACTTATAATCAGATGCGTAAACGTGGCTTAGAAAAATCTGAGGCTATTTTGCGTACGGGTGTGCAGCGTTTAAGACCCGTTTTACTTACGACGGTGACCACCATATTAGGCTTATTGCCAATGGTGTTAGAAATGAACATCGACTTAGTTAATCAGAAAGTGGAGTTTGGCGCACCAAGCACTCAATGGTGGTCTCAGCTTGCGACCGCTGTCGCGGGTGGTTTGGCGTTTGCGACTTTGCTAACGTTAGTTCTGACACCGTGTTTGCTTATGCTCGGGAGAGAGCATCACTCCGAACAGTAAGTTTTATCGTGATGATATCGACAAAACAAAAAGGGCAGCTTCGCTGCCCTTTTCAATACCTGGCTTACTTCATTGCTAGCAGTTTGCTGTAGCGTTCAAGCTTGTCCATGCTAATTTTCGCGTTTGCCATGAAAGTTTGTCTCGCTTTGCCTGTCAGGGATTTAGATTGTGGCAAATTCACCGTGCGCGGGTTTTTATGGACACCATTCACAAGGAACTCATAGTGCAGGTGAGGGCCAGTTACACGGCCAGTTCCGCCAAGCGTACCAATGGTTTGGCCTTGCTTAACGCGTTGACCAGCTCGTACAGTACGTTTGGTTAAGTGCAGGTACTTGGTAATGTAAGTATTGCTATGTTTAATGAAAACGTAGTTACCATTAAATTTGTTGTAAGACGATTTTTGAACAACGCCATCACCAGCCGCCCAAATCGGGGTGCCCACTGGTGCCGCATAGTCCGTGCCTCTATGAGGGCGAACGCGTCCCGTAACTGGATGTAAGCGGCGTGGGTTGAAATTAGATGAAACTCGACGGAAATCCAACGGCGCGCGTAAGAATGCTTTTTTCATTGCACGCCCATTTTCGTCGTAATACTTGCCACTTTTCTGATCCAATATTGCGGTAAAGGTATCGCCTTGGTTTTTAAAGATCGCAGCAATGATTTTTCCACGGCCGATTACTTCACCTTCTACCACTTCCTCTTGGTAAAGTACTCGGAAGCTGTCGTTTTTACGAATATCTAAAGCAAAGTCGATGTCCCAACCAAATATGCCAGCCAGTTCCATGATTTGGTTACCATTTAATCCAGAAGATATTCCTGCATTCCAAAAGTTTGATTTGATGGTGGCTTCTGCGTAGTTGTACTGGAAGTCGACTTCTTTCTTATCAACTTCAGAAACGTACTTGCCGTCTTTTAATGTGATACGAAAAGTCTCGAACGCGCTTAGTGTCCTTCTTAGCTGCACCAAGTCGTTATTTTCGTCAAAACCAAATTGCAATCGGTCACCAGGTCGAAGCCGAGTTAACTGTTTTTCCACTTCTTTGTCTGATGAGACCAGTTCATGTAATAGACGAGCAGAAAGTCCTACGCGACTAAATAAGATGGCAGCACTCTCGCCATTTTTTACTTTGTATGTTTCCCAGCGCAGCACGGCAGGAACCGCAGGCGATGAACTATTTAGTGCACTGAGTTCGAGGGAAACTGGCACAGGATAATGTTGACCAACTTTTAATCGGCTCTGCTGCGGGTCTAGGTCTTGCGGATCAGGTAAAAAGAATAGCGCGAAGATAATCAGCGCACTAAAAAAACCGATCAATACTTTGTGCAAGAGTGGAAGTCGGACAAAAATCGAATGCATGAGGTACTTGATTGCTAAATTAAACGGAAAAAGTGACAACTACCTAGTCTAACGTGTTTCAAAATGCATCGCTATTCAAGTAATATGTTCAGCTATTATATTTTTGCCAAATCTGTGGGAGTGAACAAGAATGGCGAGCATTGAAGCTGCACTAGCCGAGATTAAGCGCGGTGTTGAAGAGCTGATTCCAGAAGAAGAGCTAATCGCAAAACTAAAAGAAGACCGTCCTCTACGTATTAAATTGGGCGCTGATCCAACAGCACCTGACATTCACCTAGGACATACGGTTATTTTCAATAAGCTTCGCTTGTTCCAAGAACTAGGTCATGAAGTGACGTTCCTAATCGGTGACTTCACTGCAATGGTTGGTGACCCAACAGGTAAAAACACAACTCGTCCACCGCTAAGTCGTGAAGACGTATTGCGTAACGCTGAAACGTACAAAGAGCAAGTGTTCAAAATTCTCGATCCTGCAAAGACTAAAATTCAGTTTAACTCTGAGTGGCTGTCTGAACTAGGCGCAGAAGGTATGATTCGCCTTGCGGCAAACCAAACCGTTGCTCGTATGCTAGAGCGTGACGACTTTAAAAAGCGTTACGCGGGTGGTCAGCCAATTGCTATTCATGAGTTCATGTACCCACTTCTACAAGGTTGGGACTCAGTAGCAATGGAAACGGATGTTGAATTAGGTGGTACAGACCAGAAGTTCAACCTTCTAATGGGTCGTGAACTGCAAAAGTCTCACGGTCAAAAACCTCAGGTTGTACTGATGATGCCGCTTCTAGTGGGCCTTGATGGCGAGAAGAAGATGTCTAAGTCAGCAAACAACTACATCGGTATCAGCGAAGCGCCAAGCGAAATGTTTGGTAAAATCATGTCTATTTCTGATGACCTAATGTGGAGCTACTACGAGCTGCTCTCTTTCCGTCCTCTGGAAGAGATTGCTCAATTCAAAGCTGATGTAGAAGCGGGCAAAAACCCTCGTGACATCAAAGTATTGCTAGCAAAAGAAATTATTGCTCGTTTCCACAGTGAATCCGATGCCGATGCAGCAGAGCAAGAATTCGTAAACCGTTTTGCGAAGAACCAAATTCCTGATGAAATGCCAGAGTTTGACTTTGACGCAGGTCGCCCAGTGAGTAATCTGTTGAAAGAAGCAGGCTTATGTCCATCATCGTCAGATGCGATGCGCATGGTTAAGCAGGGCGCTGTGAAGATTGATGGTGAAAAAATTGCGGACAGCAAATTTGCTCCAGAAGCGGGTACTTACGTGTTCCAAGTAGGCAAACGTAAATTTGCTCGTATTACTATTCAGTAATTCATAATGACTGCAAATGAAAGCGTCCGAAGGGCGCTTTTTTTGTATGAAAATTTAGCAAAAACGGCAAAGTAAAACTTCCATACCTGATGAACTTTGCTACTATACTTGCGCTGCCAATAATGGCAGCGCTATCGGAGATTTACATGAACAATACCGACCATCCTCCCAGTCGTTGGGTGAGTAAGATTAAGGGAGCGAAATAACCCGCTTCGGTATTGGCGATCTCCGCCTTACCTAAGTGGTGAGGCATCTTTTCTAATTTTCTTCTCGTTATTTCCTTCATACATTCTGAATAGACAGTGCATTCGCATTGGTTTTCTCTGTGCATCTTAATTGTTGTCTGACTTTTAGCGTGCAAGAGTGGCTTTTCATGCTTTGTCGATGGTCGTTACCAATGCCAATCGGGAGATTCGCCATGACGGTAATGAACAACACTTTTATTGAAACAACACCAAACTTTTCTGAAGTAGAAATTGGTGCAGCTCGCAATGCATTCTTGCAGTACGAGCAAGAGCAACAAGTCCATTTGCTTACGGTTATGCCGATTGATGAGGCTGTAGGTATTTTACAGCATTGCTCTGTCGGCTATGTGAATAGTCTTATTGCTCAACTTGAGCAAGCAGGTCATGACAAACGCGCACGTCATTATGCTCACCAACTGGGTCTGCATATGTCTGAAGTTGATACACCCGATGGTTATTTATCAACTAGTGTTTTAGGGCATGTAAAACAGCGTATTGGATGGATCATTGCGCTGGCTCTTTTAGGGATAGTGTCAGGCTTGATCATCGCTCAGTATGAGGACACCCTTAGTCAGCTTGTTTTACTTGCAGTGTACATGCCAGTGATTGCAGCTGCTGGTGGTAACACAGGAACACAAGCAGCAACTTTGGTGATTCGTGCTCTTGCTACTGGAGAGTTAAAAAAGCGCCAATGGTTAGAAGTTTTGTGGAAAGAGAGCCGAGTCGCTCTATTTATTGCGCTAGCGATCGCTATCGTGATGATTGGACGCATTATGTTATTTAGTGCAGGACAATCAACAGGAGGCTTTGAACTGACCGATATCGCACTGGCAATAGCAGTTGCGCTGTTCATTCAAGTCACCATTTCTACAACATTGGGCGGGCTGTTGCCAATTATTGCACGAGCTTGCAAGTTGGACCCAGCCGTATTGGTGAGTCCAGTTCTTGCATCTATCGTCGATATTTCAGGAATGTGGATTTACTTTAACGTGGTGAACTATTTCTTAGGTATTGCCTGACTAAAGTTCACAATGTCATTGTAAAAAAGCTGCTCAAAATGTGTAATCGGGGCGATGACAGGTGTGTTGTCGTCCCTTTTTTCTGGGAAGTAGTCTGAAACAAACTGAACAAAAATGGTGTTAGGTTGACCATTTTTGTCCAAGCCATATCCAGCCATATTGTAAGTCCCGTAGATAGAGCCACTTTTCGCGATCAGCTGTCCTTTAATTGGAAGTTTTCGCATACTTTGTCGGTACTTTAATGTGCCGGATTCACCTGATTTCGGCATGATGGCAATCAATTTGAGTTCGTTTTCATGCTTCCAAATATAGCGCAGCATTTCAGCCATCTTGGTCGCGGAGATCCGGTTATTTCGCGAAAGTCCTGACCCGTCTTCTAGGCGCGCATTACGAATATCAATACCAGTGTTGGCGAAAATGATCTGCTTGATCGCTTCTGTACCGTTAGTAAAACTGCCTGGCTGAACGAAAAATTTAGCACCAAGTGTTTTGGTTAATGTGTCGGCAATCAAGTTGTCAGAGTTTTTGAGCATATCTTCGAGAATGTCTGGTAAGGCTTTTGATTGATGCATTGCGATGAGTTTTCGCTGCTTTTCTGGCGCCGTACCGACCCTAATCTGTCCTGATACCCCAATGTTGAGCTCCTTGAGCAAAGCCGCCAACCTTTGACTGGTGTAACGCTCAGGGTCTTGAACCGCAAATTTCAGTGGCAATGGTTTGTCTCTTTCAACCAAGCACCCTGTTAGCTTGTAGTTGTTATCGGGATTTGCAACTAAACCTAAGTCACAATGACGACTTTTCTTAATGGTTTTAGAAACTGTTTCTACGGTACTTGTGACACGAATAGGTTGATGCTCTGGTACGTAGACCCGCGTTCCACCATCTTTTTGTGTATAGATAGAGGCTTGTACACAGTTGTTATTGAGTGTGATGGTCGATGCCGGAGCGCTGTAGCAAACTCCCAAGATATCCCATGGCCAGCCCACCGCACGGTTATAACCAGTGAATGCGCTGTTATCGAGCCATAGGTCACCGTTAATCCGTTTTAAGCCATTTTTCTTAGCTAGAGTGAGGAGTGATTTTAAGTCGTTGGTTTGGAGTGTTGGGTCGCCGACAAAGTAAATCACTGCATCTGAGTTCGACGTTTCCAGCTTGGTTCGAAACCGGAAATTATCACCCAGTTCTAGCTTTGCGGCTAATGCGGTGACGATTTTTAATGTACTCGCTGGTGGGAACAGTTGTTCGGTAGGATGAACACCGTCAAGCTCAGCATTTTCACTGAGTTTTTCCGCAACTAAACTGATGCGGGCGCCTTCAGGCAGCACTTCTTGATGAGGGTACGCTTGTGAAAAAGCAGAAAGTAATGAAGAGAATATGAGCAAGGGCCAACGTAAACGCATAATGATACTTTCTAAGGTGAGTTATGTGATTGAGTATACGCAAGTCCTTTCAATATGCTAGGTAACTAAAGAAATGCTTCAAATGTCTTCATGAATGAGACACGAGAGAAAGGCGCGCTGCTTAAAATTAAGTATAAAAAATGCCCGCTTAAAGCGGGCATTCGATATTCTAGTCAAAGACCGGAATTAGAAGTCGTAACGTAGACCTAGAGCTAGCTCGTCTTCAGCATCGATCTTAGTTGCAACTGTTTTGCTCGTGTCAGTTGAACCAAACTTGTCACCTGCATCAATCAGGTTGAAGTTGTAAGAAATGTAACCACGGAAGTTAGGCTTGAAGTAGTAAGAAGCATCAACAGCGAAGTTGTTTGCAGAAGTTTCGTTGTTAGTTTCTGCATTGTTGTATGATGTTGTAAATACTGTTTGGCCTAGAGTGTAAGCACCCGCTAGCTCGTAACCAGTGTAATCAACTGTGTTACTGTTGTTTGAATCTTCCATTTTCTCGCCGTCAGTGAATACACCAGCGAAGTAAAGATCAGACATTGTGTAAGATGCAGCTAGCATGTACTCGTTAGCTTTGTCTTGATCTGCGTAACCAGCACCTAGCTCAAGACCAGTGTCAGCTAGAGCGTAGATTGCAGATAGAGAGTAACCGTCTTGTTTGTTGTCGTAGTACTCACCAGTGTTTTTGTTTTCCATACGATCAGCGAAGCGGTAGCTTGCTTTTACGCTTAGGTTTTCAAACTGGCCTTTGTAAGCCATCATGTTGTCTGTACGGTCTGATACAGCTAGTTTGTCTGCTGCAGAGTTACCGTGGTAAGCCATGATATCTGTGAAGTCAGTGATAACGCCTAGTGCACCTTCAGTTTTACCGTATGCGAACTCACCGTAAGCACCGCCAAGACCAGCGTAAGCAAGACGAGTTTCTAGATCGCTCTTGTCGTCGCCGTCTACAGTACCGTTTTGAGCAGTCTCAAATTCACCTTCCCAGAAACCAACACCGTATAGGTTGTCATTGATTTCTTGTTTACCAAGGAAGTTTAGACGGATGCGAGATTTGTCTTGAGCGTCGCCATCTTTCATAGATAGACGTGCTTCAGCACGGCCGCCCATTTCTAGAGAAGTACCGTCTTGGTTGTAAAGTTCAGCTGCGTTTACGCCAGTTGCCATAGCTGCTGCAGATACAGAAAGAGCAATTAGAGTCTTTTTCATCTTATTTGTCCTAGTTAGCTGTCCATAATCATTGTTGTATGGGGGAGAGGTGATCTCTCACAAGTTGTTGGTCCAAAATTGGCTAATTGAGCGATATAGTTCGCACTTGTAAGCCATTGATCTAACAACTCGCTGGACATGTTTTACTGCTAAAGTTTCCGTATGAGTTAGTAAAATGATATAAATCCCAATGATGAACACTGTTCAATTGTGCGTTGTTTTTATTTAAGTTACTGTTTTTAATTGAAATTATTGGAAATGACATTGGCCTGACATTGATTAGTTTTTATCTTTTTTGAGGTTTTTGGTGTAATGAACAGTGTTGTTTTTCAATAAATTGAGAAGGTGATTCGCCCTAGAACCGCTCTAAAAGTGAGTTATATCATTATGCCGAAAAGGCATAGTCTTGCTGTCTTTCGAATTAAGATGATTTCGTCCGGGAGTTTGTTTACACTAAACGAAATACATCTTTAAGCGCACTACCCAGTCCTATGACAGGGTGGGCTTTTTTTGTCCAAAGACCCATTTGGGCTTGAGGTTATAAAATGGAAAAAGTTCCAATGACACTACGTGGCGAGCAAAAGCTACGTGCAGAACTCGATCGTCTACTTAAACTACGTCCTCAGATCTCAGAGGCAATTGCTGAAGCTCGTGAGCTAGGTGATTTAAAAGAGAATGCTGAATATCACGCCGCTCGTGAAGAGCAGGGCATTTGTGAAGCACAAATCCGTGACATTGAATACAAACTGTCAGTTGCTCAAGTTATTGACGTAACGAAGATGGAGAACACGGGTAAAGTTATTTTTGGTTCAACCGTAACCTTGATTGATATCGACACCGAAGAAGAAAAAACGTACCAAATCGTTGGTGATGACGAAGCCGATATCAAAGCAGGTCGCATTTCAGTGAGCTCACCTATTGCTCGTGGCCTGATTGGTAAGATGGAAGGCGATGAAGTTGCTATTCAAACTCCGGGTGGCGCGAAAGACTTCGAAATTGACCGAGTAGAATATATCTAAGTCGTCTGGAGTAGCATTACTACTCTGATAAAACGCAAAAAGGTCGCCTCAGGCGACCTTTTTTCTTCAGCAACGTAAGTAGAGTTACTTACGAGGGATTTCGATTTTACGCTCTTCGGACTGGCGGTATAGCACAAGCACTTTACCAATAGTCTGAACTTTTTCAGCGCCCGTCTCACGTACGATAGCGTCGATGATTAGCTGTTTTGTTTCACGATCTTCCGAAGCAACTTTTACTTTGATAAGTTCGTGATGGTTAAGAGCGATTTCAATTTCTGCTAGCACGGCTTCTGTAAGTCCATTTGCGCCCATTAGCACAACAGGTTTTAAACTGTGAGCTAGGCCTTTAAGGTGCTGCTTTTGTTTGGTGCTTAGGTTCATTACGCGGCCAATTTTCTTTAAAATAAGGGTTGAAAAAAGCTATTTTAACGCCATCTATTGCTGAAGACTATAATTTATTGAGTAATAGGTAGCGCCTATTAAAACAATAGCTCCAATTTGTGCCTTGTTGGGATTAAAATGAGTAAACAAAAACATTCGGCTAGTTCTGGTCGTTGGTTGAAAGAACACTTTGATGATAAATACGCGAATGAAGCCCGAAAAAAAGGCTACCGCTCACGTGCTTATTTCAAGATCGATGAGATTCAAACGAAAGATAAATTGTTAAAGCCTGGAATGACAGTCGTCGACTTGGGGGCTGCGCCGGGCGGATGGTCTCAATATGCTGCTAAGATAGTAGGGGACAGTGGTCAGATCATCGCGTGTGACTTGCTTCCTATGGACCCGATTGCTGGCGTTAGCTTTTTACAAGGCGACTTTCGTGATGATGCGGTATTGGAAGCTTTGCTAGAAAGGATCCAACCTTCCATGGTAGACGTAGTAATGTCTGATATGGCGCCTAACATCGCGGGAAACAATTCTGTTGATCAACCTCGCGCTATGTATTTAGTTGAATTAGCTTTAGATATGTGTCGACAAGTTCTAGCGCCTAATGGTAGCTTTGTCGTAAAGGTTTTCCAAGGGGAAGGCTTCGATCAGTATGTGAAAGAAGTCCGAGACATGTTTAAAGCCGTAAAAATTAGAAAACCAGACTCATCGCGAGCTCGCTCTCGAGAGGTCTTCGTCGTAGCCACTGGTTACAAAGGTTAACCATTTTGCTCTCTTGAGAGCGTGTTAACACTATAGCTACAGTTAATGAACTGTAGTACCCTACCTTTAATTACAATTAGTTATCGAGAGGCTTACACCTTGAGTGACATGGCAAAAAATTTAATTCTGTGGCTTGTTATCGCCGTCGTATTGATGTCGGTATTCCAGAGCTTTGGCCCTGGAGAAAGCAATGGCAGAACCGTGGATTACACCACGTTTGTACAGGAAGTTGGCCAAGGCCAGATTCAAGAAGCAACTTTTAAAGACGGTGAAATTAGCTTTGTTCGTCGTGGCGGCGGTGCCAAAATGGTCACTTACATGCCAGTGTATGACCAAAAGCTTCTAGATGACCTAATTAACCAAAACGTGAAAGTACAAGGCACGCCTCCAGAAGAGCAAAGCTTGCTTGGTACTATCTTCATCTCTTGGTTCCCAATGATCTTACTAATTGGTGTATGGATTTTCTTCATGCGTCAAATGCAAGGCGGCGGTGGTAAAGGCGCCATGTCTTTTGGTAAGAGTAAAGCTCGAATGATGAGCGAAGAACAAATCAAGACAACTTTTGCTGACGTTGCTGGTTGTGACGAAGCAAAAGAAGACGTGAAAGAACTGGTGGACTACCTACGCGATCCAAGCCGCTTCCAAAAACTGGGCGGTAAGATTCCAACGGGTGTTCTAATGGTTGGTCCTCCTGGTACGGGTAAAACGCTTCTAGCGAAAGCCATTGCCGGTGAGGCGAAAGTACCATTCTTTACTATCTCTGGTTCTGATTTCGTAGAAATGTTCGTTGGTGTTGGTGCATCTCGTGTACGTGACATGTTTGAACAAGCAAAGAAAGCCGCACCTTGTATCATCTTTATCGATGAGATCGATGCGGTAGGTCGTCAACGTGGCGCAGGTGTTGGTGGTGGTCATGATGAACGTGAACAAACACTAAACCAAATGCTCGTTGAGATGGATGGTTTCGAAGGTAACGAAGGTATTATCGTTATCGCTGCGACTAACCGTCCGGATGTGCTGGACCCTGCGTTACTGCGTCCTGGTCGTTTTGACCGCCAAGTGGTAGTTGGTCTTCCAGATGTACGTGGCCGTGAACAGATCCTAAAAGTTCACATGCGTAAGGTCCCTCTAGCGGGTGATGTAGAGCCTTCTCTCATCGCACGTGGTACTCCAGGCTTCTCTGGTGCTGACCTAGCAAACTTAGTTAACGAAGCAGCCTTGTTTGCTGCGCGAGGTAACAAGCGCAACGTTTCTATGGTTGAGTTTGAACTGGCGAAAGACAAAATCATGATGGGTGCTGAGCGCCGTTCAATGGTGATGTCTGAGGAAGTGAAAGAGTCAACCGCATACCACGAAGCGGGTCACGCGATTGTTGGTCGCTTGGTTCCTGAACACGATCCAGTGTACAAAGTGTCTATCATTCCACGTGGCCGTGCGTTGGGTGTAACAATGTACCTTCCAGAGCAGGACCGCGTGAGTATGTCTCGCCAACACCTAGAATCAATGATTTCTAGCTTGTACGGTGGTCGTTTAGCAGAAGAACTTATCTACGGTGCTGACAAAGTATCAACCGGTGCTTCTAATGATATCGAGCGCGCAACAGATATTGCTCGTAAGATGGTTACTCAATGGGGTTTCTCTGAAAAGCTTGGCCCTCTGCTGTATGCAGAAGATGAAGGCGAAGTCTTCTTAGGGCGTAGTGTAACTCAGACTAAACATGTGTCTGACGATACAGCGAAGTTGATTGATGACGAAGTTCGTCAGATCATTGACCGCAACTACGATCGTGCGAAGAAGATTCTTCAAGAGAACATGGATATCATGCATGCGATGAAAGATGCGCTGATGAAGTATGAAACCATTGATGCTCGCCAGATTGATGACTTAATGGAGCGCAAAGCTGAAATTCGTGAGCCTGCGGGCTGGAGTGATAACTCAGCAAGCAAACCAGAAGACAGCGACAAGCCTCAAGCAAAGCAAGAAGTTAAAGAAGAAGCAACGGAGACTGCGAAAGATGCAGAACAGCCTAGCTCTTCTGATACAACTTCTAACGAAGCGCCTGAAAAGAAAGACTCTGAATAAAGAGTATCGATAATATTAAACCCCGAGTTATCTCGGGGTTTTTGTGTTTATGATGATGATTACAGCAAATAACAAATCTTTGGACCTTTCGCGTCCACATGTCATGGCCATTCTAAATGTGACACCGGATTCCTTTTCGGATGGCGGTAAATACAACTCAATTGAACTTGCTCTTGCTCAAGTTGATAAAATGATAAAGGCTGGTGTAAGTATTGTTGATGTTGGTGGTGAATCGACAAGACCTGGTGCACCGGATGTGTCTTTGGAAGAAGAGCTTAGGCGTGTTGTCCCAGTAATCAAAGCCATTCGTGAAAAGTATGATGTGTGGATTTCCGTTGACACCAGTAAAGCGGAAGTGATGCGTCAAGCAATTGATGCTGGGGCTGATTTGATCAATGACATCCGTTCGCTGCAAGAGCCAGGTGCTCTGGAAGTCGCAGCAGAAGCAAACCTTCCAATTTGTCTGATGCATATGAAAGGTCAACCTAGGACCATGCAAGTTGACCCTCATTATGATGATTTAATGGGGGACGTGTCGGCTTTTCTAGAAGAACGTATCGCGGCGTGTGAAGCAGCAGGGATTGATAAATCTCAACTGATTCTCGATCCTGGGTTTGGCTTTGGCAAAACAATCGAACACAATTATCATATGCTTGCTCATCTTGAAAAGTTTCATGAATTCGGCCTGCCTATTTTGGCTGGCATGTCTCGTAAATCCATGATCTTCAAACTGTTAGACAAGCCAGCGGCAGAGTGTACGAACGCAAGTGTTGTTTGTGCTACGATTGCCGCGATGAAAGGCGCGCAGATCATTCGCGTGCATGACTTTGAAGAGACAATCGAAGCAATGAAAGTTGTTGAGATGACGAAAAACAATATTTAAAAATAATAAAGGAAAGTTTATGTCGAATGAAAGACGTTACTTTGGTACTGACGGTGTGCGCGGTAAAGTAGGACAATACCCAATCACTCCAGACTTCGTACTTAAGCTTGGCTGGGCTGCTGGTCGTGTACTAGCGAAACAAGGCACAAAGAAAGTTATCATAGGTAAAGATACACGTATTTCAGGTTATATGCTTGAATCTGCACTAGAGGCTGGCCTTGCAGCTGCGGGACTTAAAGCAACATTTACTGGTCCCATGCCAACTCCAGCTGTGGCATATTTAACTCAGACTTTCCGTGCCGAGGCTGGTATTGTGATTTCTGCATCACATAACCCATATTACGACAACGGCATTAAATTCTTTTCTTCTGAGGGTACTAAGCTACCTGACGATATTGAATTGGCGATTGAAGCAGAGTTAGATAAAGAAATTGAATGTGTGGAGTCTGCTGAGCTTGGTAAAGCAACCCGCCTAAATGATGCAGCTGGTCGTTACATCGAATTCTGTAAGAGTACTTTCCCATCTGAGTTGAGCCTTGCGAACTTTAAGATCGTAGTAGACTGTGCGCACGGTGCAACGTACCACATCGCTCCAAATGTCTTCAAAGAACTTGGGGCAGAAGTTATCGCTATGGGCGTAGAGCCTAACGGCATCAACATTAATGAAAAAGTGGGCGCAACAGACGTACGAGCTCTTCAACAGCGTGTTGTTGAAGAGCAAGCGCATCTTGGTCTCGCGTTTGATGGTGATGGTGACCGTATCATTATGGTCGATCACTTGGGTAACAAAGTTGATGGTGACCAAATTGCTTATATCATCGCTCGTGATGCACTTCGTCGTGGTGAGCTAAAGGGTGGTGTTGTTGGTACACTAATGACTAACTTGGGTATGGAAAATGGTTTAAAGCAGCTAGGCATTCCGTTTGTACGTGCTGCTGTTGGTGACCGTTATGTCATGGAGCAACTGCTAGAAAAAGGTTGGAAAATTGGTGCTGAAAACTCAGGTCATGTGATCTTATTAGATAAAGTCACAACCGGCGATGCGATTGTCGCTGCACTTCAAGTACTTGCTTCTGTAATTGGCAGCGATATGTCTTTGTATGAACTATCGCAAGGAATGACATTATATCCTCAGGTTTTAGAAAATGTCCGTTTTTCAGGAGAAAGTAACCCTCTTGAAGCTACAGCTGTATTAAACGCTGTCTCTGAAGTCGAGGCGACACTTGGTGATAAAGGGCGTGTACTGCTGCGCAAGTCTGGCACTGAGCCTTTGATCCGCGTTATGGTGGAAGGCGAAGATGGTGAACTAGTTCAACACTCAGCATTGAAAATCGCTGAGGCTGTTAAAGCAAGTTGTTAATCATTGCGTTAAAGCATGTCTTGAATGAAAAGGGCATCTTTTGCCCTTTTTTTGAGCGCTTAACGCATTGGCATTGATTTTTTACTAATTTTCCCTTGTCAGCGTTACTGGCTTTCGCTAGTATTGCTCCGCCTCCCGTTAGGAGGTCGCTAGCCTTGTTCATTATGATTTATTCTTTTGAACGGCGCTGGCTCAACAATTTGGAACATAGGTGGAAAAAATGTTTTCAGTTCTACTTGTGATTTACCTGTTGGCAGCGCTTGGTGTGATTGGCCTTGTGTTGATTCAACAAGGTAAAGGCGCAGATATGGGAGCCTCGTTCGGTGCTGGTGCTTCAAACACAGTGTTTGGTGCTGGCGGCTCAGGTAATTTCTTAACCCGAACAACTGCTATTTTAGCAACCGTATTCTTTATCGTTAGCTTGTTACTTGGTCGTATGTCTACGCACCAGACTGAATCACAATGGGTAGACCCAACGTTAGGTCAACCAGTTGTTGAACAAGTTAAGGATGCAGCGAGTGAAGTTCCTGCCCCTGCGGGTGATGAAATTCCTCAATAAGCTGTAAGGTTTTGATGCCGAGATGGTGAAATTGGTAGACACGCTAGCATGAGGTGCTAGTGCCTTAGGTGTGAGGGTTCGAGTCCCTCTCTCGGCACCATGTATTTACAAACTTGTAAATCACTTGTTTGCGAGTATAATGCTCAGCAAGTCGGACGCGGGGTGGAGCAGCTTGGTAGCTCGTCGGGCTCATAACCCGAAGGTCGTCGGTTCAAATCCGGCCCCCGCAACCAATCTCTTTCTTTAAAAGGAAATCGTAGATTGGCAAGTTTGCGTAGTGCTAACCACACTACGAGTTAAGAAAAGCAATTGTTGGCTATTCTTAACGTATCAGGGTCCAGCAGCATAAAACCCCGACTATCGGGGTTTTTTGTTATCTGAGCTTTTTGAAATAGCTCAGATACTGCTTGGTTTTTTGATTGGGCTCTGAGCCCTTTTTTTGTTTCTGGAGTGGTTAAATGACTGGTTTAGAAAGACAACTTACTGAAATGCTTGACGCGCCAGTAGCGGCATCAGGTTATGAGTTAGTTGGATTAGAATTCATTCGTGCAGGCGCGCACTCAACGTTACGTATCTACATTGACCATGAAAATGGTATTAACGTAGACGACTGTGCAGAAGTTAGCCACCAAGTTAGTGCAGTTTTAGACGTTGAAGATCCAATTTCTGTTGCTTACAGCCTAGAAGTGTCTTCTCCAGGTTTAGAAAGACCACTTTTTAAAGCAGCACATTACGAGCAATTTATTGGTCACGAGGTCAGCATCGTATTGAAAATGGCTGTAGCAAACCGTCGTAAGTGGAAAGGTATTATCCACGGTGTTGATGGCGAAACAGTGACAATTACTGTAGACGGTCAGCAAGAAGAGTTTGCTCTAAGTAACATTTCCAAAGCTAACCTGATCCCTAAATTTTAGTTCCCTAAAAAAGTTTAAGCTTAGAGGCTAAATACAATGAGTAAAGAAATTTTAGCGGTAGCAGAAGCAGTATCGAACGAAAAAGCGGTACCTCGTGAGCGTATCTTTGAGGCTCTTGAGATTGCTCTAGCAACTTCTACAAAGAAAAAATACGAAATCGAAATCGACGTACGTGTTGCCATTGACCGTAAAACCGGTGAATTTGTAACTTACCGCCGTTGGTTAGTTGTTGATGACGTTGAGAACCCTACAAAAGAGATCTCACTAGAAGCAGCGCAATACGAAGATGACTCAATCGAGCTTGGCGACTACGTAGAAGACGAAATCGAATCAGTAACGTTTGACCGTATTACGACTCAAACTGCTAAGCAAGTTATCGTTCAAAAAGTTCGTGAAGCTGAGCGCGCACAAATCGTTGAACAGTTCATCGACAATGAAGGTGATCTAATCACTGGTGTCGTGAAAAAAGTAAACCGTGACACAATCGTGCTTGATCTTGGTAATAACGCTGAAGCGGTAATCCTGCGTGATGACCAACTTCCTCGTGAAAACTTCCGTCCAGGCGACCGCGTACGTGGCCTTCTTTACAAAGTCGCGCCTGAAGCACGTGGTTTCCAATTGTTCATCACTCGTTCTAAGCCAGAAATGTTGGCAGAACTGTTCCGTGTTGAAGTGCCTGAAATCGCAGAAGATATTATCGAGCTTAAAGGCGCAGCACGTGATCCTGGTTCTCGCGCTAAGATCGCTGTCAAAACAAATGACAAACGTATCGACCCTGTAGGTGCGTGTGTTGGTATGCGTGGTGCACGTGTACAAGCTGTTTCTGGCGAACTTGGTGGTGAGCGTATCGATATCGTTCTTTGGGATGATAACCCAGCTCAATTCGTTATCAACGCAATGGCGCCAGCTGATGTTGCTTCTATCATCGTTGATGAGGATGCACACTCAATGGACATCGCAGTTGAAGCAGACAACCTAGCGCAAGCTATCGGTCGTAACGGTCAAAACGTGCGTCTAGCATCTCAACTAACCGGTTGGGAACTGAATGTTATGACAGTTGCTGATCTTCAGAAGAAACACGCTGAAGAATCACAAGCATCTATTGAAAACTTCATGAAGTACCTAGATATTGAAGAAGACTTCGCTCAACTTCTTGTTGAAGAAGGTTTCTCAACTCTAGAAGAAATCGCATACGTGCCAGTTAACGAGCTACTAGAAATCGATGGTTTGAATGAAGAACTAATCGAAGAGCTTCGTGGACGTGCAAAAGATGCACTAACGACGATCGCACTAGCACAAGAAGAGTCTTTTGAAGGTCTAGAACCAGCTGAGGACCTACTTGCACTTGAAGGTCTTGAGCGTGAGATGGCATTTAAATTGGCAGCGAAAGGTGTAGCGACACTGGAAGATCTTGCTGACCAAGGTATTGACGATTTAGAAGGTATCGAAGGCCTGACCGAAGAACGTGCAGGTGAGCTAATTATGGCCGCACGTAACATCTGTTGGTTCGGCGAAGAAGCATAATTTTCGGCAAGGAGGAAGCGGCATGACACAATTAACAGTTAAAGCACTGAGTGATGAGATTGGTACGCCAGTCGACCGCTTGATTGAACAACTTGCTGACGCTGGCATTAAAAAGGCGAGCTCTGACAATGTTACTGATGAAGAGAAGCAGAAGCTTCTCTCTCATTTAAAGAAAGAACACGGTGATAAATCAGGTGATTCAGAGCCGACTCGCCTTACGCTTCAGCGTAAAACTCGTAGTACACTTAGTGTGAACGCGGGTGGTGGTAAGAGTAAGAATGTTCAGGTTGAGGTGCGCAAAAAACGTACATACGTGAAGCGCAGCACAATTGAAGATGAAGCGAAACGTGAAGCTGAAGAAGCAGCACAACGTGAAGCAGAAGAAGCAGCAAAACGTGCAGCAGAAGAAGCTGCAAAACGTGAAGCTGAAGAAGCTGCAAAACGTGAAGCTGAAGAAGCTGCAAAACGTGAAGCGGAAGAAAAAGCGAAACGTGAAGCGGAAGAAAAAGCGAAGCGAGACGTAGATACGAATGCACAACGTAATGCTGAAGAAAAAGCAAAGCGTGATGCTGAAGAGAAAATTAAGCAAGAAGCAGCGCGAAAAGAGGCCGACGAGCTTAAACGTCGTCAGGAAGAAGAAGCTAAGCGTAAGGCTGAAGAGGAAAGTCAGCGCAAGCTTGAAGAAGCTCGCGAATTGGCTGAAAAGAATAAAGAGCGTTGGTCTGCTGCAGAAGAGAAAAAGGGTGATATGGAAGATACAGATTACCATGTAACGACTTCACAATACGCACGTGAAGCCGAAGATGAAGCAGATCGCAAAGTAGAAGGCGGTCGTCGTAAGAAGAAAAAAGCAGCTTCGGGTAAAGACGACCAAGCTCGCGGTGGCCGTAACAACCAACGTGGCGGTAGAGGTCGTAAGGGCAAACTTGCTAAGCCGACTTCAATGCAGCACGGGTTTGATAAGTCAGCAACGGTTGCTAAGCAAGACGTTGTAATTGGCGAAACGATCGTTCTATCAGAACTTGCTAACAAGATGTCGGTTAAAGCGACAGAAGTTATCAAAGTAATGATGAAGATGGGCGCTATGGCGACTATCAACCAAGTGATCGACCAAGAAACAGCACAACTTGTTGCTGAAGAAATGGGCCATAAAGTAGTTCTTCGTAAAGAGAACGAACTGGAAGAAGCGGTACTATCTGACCGTGACACTAACGCGGAAGCAGTTCCACGTGCTCCAGTTGTTACTATCATGGGTCACGTTGACCACGGTAAAACGTCAACACTTGACTACATCCGTCGCACACACGTTGCTTCTGGCGAAGCGGGTGGTATTACTCAGCACATTGGTGCGTACCACGTTGAAACAGACAACGGCATGATCACGTTCCTTGATACTCCTGGACACGCAGCGTTTACTGCAATGCGTGCTCGTGGTGCTCAAGCAACAGATATCGTTGTTCTTGTAGTTGCAGCAGACGATGGCGTAATGCCACAAACAGTAGAAGCGATTCAGCACGCGAAAGCGGCAGGCGTTCCTCTAATTGTTGCTGTGAACAAGATCGATAAAGAAGACGCGAACCCAGATAACGTTAAGAACGAGCTTGCTCAATACGACGTTATTCCTGAAGAGTGGGGCGGTGAGAACATGTTCGTTCACATCTCTGCTAAACAGGGTACAAACATCGATGGTCTTCTAGAAGCAATCCTTCTTCAGTCTGAAGTTCTTGAACTTACAGCTGTAGCTGAAGGCATGGCATCTGGTGTTGTTGTTGAATCTCGCCTAGATAAAGGTCGTGGTCCAGTTGCAACAGTACTTGTTCAATCAGGTACACTAAACAAAGGCGACATCGTTCTTTGTGGTCAAGAATACGGCCGTGTTCGTGCAATGCGTGATGAGCTAGGTAAAGAAATTACTTCGGCTGGCCCATCTATCCCTGTAGAGATCCTAGGTCTTTCAGGTGTACCATCTTCAGGTGATGAAGCAACAGTAGTTCGTGACGAGCGTAAAGCGCGTGAAGTAGCTAACTACCGTGCTGGTAAGTTCCGTGAAGTGAAACTTGCTCGTCAGCAGAAATCTAAACTAGAGAACATGTTCTCTAACATGACTGCTGGTGAAGTTGCTGAACTTAACGTTGTACTTAAAGCAGACGTTCAAGGTTCTGTAGAAGCAATCGCAGACTCACTAGTTAAGCTATCTACTGACGAAGTTAAAGTGAACATCGTTGGTTCTGGTGTAGGTGGTATTACGGAAACTGACGTAGTACTAGCGGAAGCTTCAAACGCAATCATCCTTGGCTTTAACGTTCGTGCAGATGCTTCTGCTCGCCGTGCTGTTGAAGCCGCAGCTGTTGACTTACGTTACTACTCAATCATTTACCAATTGATTGATGAAGTGAAACAAGCAATGGGCGGTATGCTTGCTCCAGAATTCAAGCAAGAGATCATTGGTCTTGCTGAAGTTCGTGACGTGTTTAAGTCACCGAAACTGGGCGCTATCGCTGGTTGTATGGTTACAGAAGGTGTGATCAAGCGTAACAACCCAATCCGTGTACTACGTGATAACGTTGTTATTTACGAAGGTGAACTAGAGTCACTACGTCGTTTCAAAGATGACGTTCAAGAAGTTAAGAATGGCTACGAATGTGGTATCGGCGTTAAGAACTACAATGATGTTCGCGTTGGTGACCAAATCGAAGTCTTCGAAATCGTTGAAATTAAACGTACTCTAGACTAATTGACTAAAATTACTAATATTGTCTTTGAAAGATAAGTAGTAATTGGTTGTTGAATACACCATGGGGGGCTGGCTTTGACCAACCCCCCATTCTTTCTATATAAGAGTAAAGATATGTCAAAAGAATTTAGCCGCACGCAGCGCGTTGCACAGCAGCTGCAAAAAGAACTAGCGATGATCCTTCAACGTGAAGTTCGTGACCCTCGCCTTGGCATGGTGACGATCTCAGACGTAGAAGTCTCTCGTGACCTAGCTTACGCAAAAGTATTTGTGACCTTCCTGTGTGTGGGTGAGCAAACACCAGAATCATGTCTAGCAGCGCTACGTGAGCACGAAGTGCACATTCGCATGATGTTAGGTAAGCGTATTCGTCTACGTTTAACGCCAGAAATCCGCTTCCACTATGACAATACGCTTGTTGAAGGTATGCGTATGTCTAACCTAGTGTCTGAAGTCGTTAGTTCAGACAAACAAAAGCAAAAAGATTCTGGTCGTGAGGACGAAGAATAATGGCTCGTCGTCGTAAAGGTCGTCCAATTAATGGCGTTATACTGTTGGACAAACCAACAGGTATCTCTTCCAATGATGCACTGCAAAAAGTAAAGCGAATCTACTTTGCCGAGAAAGCAGGCCACACTGGAGCCTTGGACCCATTAGCGACAGGCATGCTGCCAATTTGCTTGGGTGAAGCGACAAAATTTTCTCAGTTTCTTCTTGATTCTGATAAACGCTACCGCGTGATCGCAAAGCTGGGTGAACGTACCAATACGTCTGACTCGGATGGTGAAGTTGTAGAGACGCGTCCAGTCGATGTTGCGTTAGACAAGCTAGAAGCGTGCATCGATCAGTTCCGTGGTGAATCTGATCAAGTGCCTTCCATGTTCTCTGCGTTGAAGTATCAAGGTAAACCCTTGTATGAATACGCTCGTAAAGGCATCGAAGTTCCGCGTGAATCTCGTAAGATCACGGTATATGAGATTGTTCTTCACCGTTTTGAAGGCGATGAAGTAGAGATGGAAGTGCACTGCTCTAAAGGTACCTATATTCGTACTATCGTTGATGATCTGGGCGAAATGTTAGGTTGTGGTGCGCACGTAACTATGCTTCGTCGTACTGGTGTTGCTAAATACCCTTACGAGAATATGGTAACACTTGAGCAACTAAATGAGTTGCTAGAGCAAGCTCACCGCGAGGAACGAGCGCCTCGAGAACTACTGGACCCACTGCTTTTGCCAATGGATACAGCGGTAGAAGACTTACCAGAAGTCAACTTGGTGCCTGAACTGGCGGATATGGTCCAACATGGGCAGCCCGTTCAAGTATTTGGTGCTCCGACAGAGGGCTCACTTCGCCTTACTATGGGTGAAGAACGCTTGTTTATTGGCGTTGGCGAAATGAACGAAGATGGCAAAATCGCTCCTAAGCGATTGGTCGTGTTCCGAGATGACGTTGCATCCAAGTAAATGATTGAAAATACCGACCTGAGTGTCGGTATTTTTATATTGCACGAGATAGGAAATTTCCCTATAATCCGCGCTTCGCGTAGCGGCTGAATCAGAGATTGGCTGCTACAACTTTAAACCTACTCTTATTAGGAGAGAATTATGTCTCTGAATGCAGAAACTAAAGCAGCAATCGTTGCAGAATACGCACAAGGCGAAGGCGACACTGGTTCACCAGAAGTTCAAGTAGCTCTACTTACAGCTTCTATCAACCACCTACAAGGTCACTTCAAAGCGCACAAAGGCGATCACCACAGCCGTCGTGGTCTTCTACGCATGGTTTCTCGTCGTCGTAAGCTTCTAGATTACCTAAAAGGTAAAAACCTAGCTCGCTACCAAGACCTAATCAAACGTCTAGGCCTACGTCGCTAATCAGCGACTGCATAGCAGTTTGTCTAAAAAGGGGCTTTATGCCCCTTTTTTGTTGCCTAAATTTAGCCAAATTAGACTTATGCCGTTATAATACTGGCGGCTAAACCTTGTAAGAGGTTTTCTCAAAAGCTCATAGCATTACAGTCAACCACGTCGACCAAAAGGTCGCGACTATTCAAAAGGAACTTCCGAGTTTCTTTTTACTAGTCGCGATTCGTAATGCCTTGAGTGTCAATTAACACATCTAAGATTTCTTTAAGCACTAAAGGAAGATTAGAAACAAGGAATAACAATGTTCGAAAAACCAGTTGTTAAAACGTTCCAGTACGGTAACCACACAGTTACTTTAGAAACTGGCGTTATTGCACGTCAAGCTACAGCAGCAGTTATGGTCACAATGGATGATACGTCTGTATTCGTATCTGTTGTAGGTAAAAAAGAAGCCGTTGCAGGTCAAGACTTCTTCCCACTAACGGTTAACTACCAAGAGCGTACTTACGCTGCGGGTAAAATCCCAGGCGGCTTCTTCAAACGTGAAGGTCGTCCTTCTGAAGGCGAAACGCTAACAGCTCGTCTAATCGACCGTCCAATCCGTCCGCTATTCCCAGACGCGTTTAAAAACGAAGTTCAGGTTATCGCGACAGTAATGTCTGTAAACCCAGATGTTCAGCCAGATATCGTTACAATGATCGGTACTTCTGCTGCTCTTGCTATCTCTGGCATTCCATTCAACGGCCCTATCGGTGCGGCGCGTGTTGGTCATATCGATGGTCAGCTTGTACTTAACCCTAGCCAAACTGAACTAGAAACTTCTAAGCTTGACCTTGTTGTTGCAGGTACAGAGTCAGCAGTATTGATGGTTGAGTCAGAAGCGGACAACCTAACTGAAGAAGAAATGCTAGCGGCGGTTGTTTATGGTCATGACCAACAACAAGTTGCTATTAAAGCTATCAACGAATTCAAAGCAGAAGTTGCAACTCCTGCTTGGGATTGGGTTGCTCCTGAAGAGAACACAGCGCTTAAAAATAAGATTGCTGATCTAGCAGAAGCTAAACTTGTTGAAGCCTACCAAATTACTGAGAAAATGGCTCGTTACGACCGCATCCATGAGATCGCTGCGGAAGTAAATGAAGTTCTTCTTGCTGAAGATCCTGAAGCAGATACAAAAGAAATCCACACTATCTTCCATGATCTAGAGAAGACAGTAGTACGTAGCCGTATTATTGCAGGTAACCCTCGTATCGATGGCCGTGAAAAAGACATGGTTCGTGCACTAGATGTACGTACTGGTGTTCTTCCTCGTACTCACGGTAGCGCGCTATTCACTCGTGGTGAAACTCAGGCGATCGTTACGGCAACGCTAGGTACTCAGCGTGATGCTCAAATCATCGATGAGCTAACTGGTGAGCGTAAAGATCACTTCCTACTGCACTACAACTTCCCTCCATACTGTGTAGGTGAAACTGGTTTTGTAGGTTCTCCTAAGCGTCGTGAAATCGGCCACGGTAAACTGGCGAAGCGTGGTATTGCTGCAGTAATGCCTTCTGTTGATGAGTTCCCATACACAGTACGTGTTGTATCGGAAATCACTGAATCTAACGGTTCATCTTCAATGGCTTCAGTATGTGGTACTTCTCTTGCGCTTATGGACGCAGGTGTACCAATCAAAGCATCTGTTGCTGGTATTGCAATGGGTCTTGTTAAAGAAGGTGACGATTTCGTTGTACTTTCTGACATCCTTGGCGATGAAGACCACCTAGGTGACATGGACTTTAAAGTAGCAGGTACTAACACTGGTATCACTGCACTTCAAATGGACATCAAGATCGAAGGCATCACTAAAGAAATCATGCAAATTGCGCTTAACCAAGCTCAAGGCGCACGTAAGCACATCCTATCTGTAATGGATGAAGCAATCTCTGGTGCTCGTGAAGACATCTCTGAATTTGCTCCGCGTATTCACACGATGAAGATCAGCGCTGAGAAGATCAAAGACGTTATCGGTAAAGGTGGTGCAGTTATCCGTGCTCTAACTGAAGAGACTGGTACAACTATCGAAATCGAAGACGACGGTACTATCAAGATTGCGGCAACTGAAGGCACTGCTGCGAAAGAAGCTATCCGCCGTATCGAAGAGATCACTGCTGAAGTTGAAGTGGGCCGTATCTACACAGGTAAAGTTGCACGTCTAGCAGACTTCGGTGCATTCGTAACGGTTCTTCCAGGCAAAGATGGTCTTGTACACATTTCTCAAATCGCAGAAAAACGCGTAGAGAAAGTGTCTGACTACCTAGCTGAAGGTCAAGAAGTTCAAGTTAAAGTTCTTGAAATCGACCGCCAAGGCCGTGTACGTCTAAGCATGAAAGAAGCGGTAGAAAAGCCAGCTGAAGAAGCTGCTGCTGAAGCACCAGCTGCTAAAGACGAGTAAGACAAAATGAGACTTTCAGCCTTTTATTAGATTAAGGGCCTGAAAGCATGTTATAAAAGGGGAGCATTTTCGCTCCCCTTTTTTGGTTTGTTTCGATGTATTAACCTCAAACGAGGTTATCGCCTATATTGCATTAAGAGAAATAAATCTTGAGCGGTCCAAACAGGAGTATCAATTAGTGAAATGGTTTCAAACCGCAATTTTATGTGTTGCTATCGCGCTGACCGGTTGTGCAAATACTTCTCAACAATCAGCACAAAAGTGGTTATATCCACCGATGGCGGTGCCACTTCAGCCTAGTGTTCAACAAGAAGTACAAATCGCGCGTCTCTCGCAGTTGCTACAACGTCCCGACCTTAGTGATGAAGTGCGCGCTAAAATGCATTATGAGCGCGGTAGCTACTACGACAGCGTTGGTTTACGTGATCTTGCCCGTTTGGACTTTAACCAGTCTTTGCAGTTGAATCCTGCTCAGCCGGACATCTTCAATCTTTTGGGAGTATACTTTACCCAAGTAGGAGAGTTTGATGCGGCATATGAAGCGTTTGACTCGACCATAGAGTTGGCTCCTGATAATACCTATGCTGAGCGCAACCGTGCGATTGCACTGTATTATGGTGGCCGAATCGATCTCGCTTTAGAAGATATGACCAAGCATTATCAAGAAATGCCAACGGATCCTTTTCGTTCATTATGGCTGTACATCATCGAAGCTGAGCAAAATCCAGAGCAAGCAAAAGCCAATCTTCAACAGCGTTATTTACGAGATCGTAGTGAAGAGTGGGGGTGGGTTCTTGTTGCTATCATGCTGCGAGACGTCTCGGACGAAGACGCGCTTAAAGCAATTATGGATGGAACGAGAGAGAACTATCGCCTAGCTGAACGATTGACGGAAACGTATTTCTACCTTGGAAAGCGTAATCAGCTTGAAGGTGATATCGCAAGTGCCATCTCACTTTATAAGCTCGCGATTTCGTTCAACGTTTACGATTATGTTGAGCATCGCTATTCTTTCTTGGAGTTGGCGCAAATTTACGATCAATTACAGCAAGATAGATTGGCCAAGTTAAAGGCTGCCAAGAAGCTGGAAATTGAATGATTTAGAGCCGCTCGATGAGAGCGGCTTTTTTTATGATTGAACTTGATGAGGGACTCATTTAAAATAGTTAGTCTTGCTAACTAAGTGGTGGTGGCTTTTATGGCATTAGAAGAAAGCTTGATTGATTTAGAGCGTTTTTGCGCCAAAGCTTGGCGTGTCTATGCCAAAGAAGATCCATTATCACATCTAAGCTTTAATGAGTTCGATTATTTACGTGTGATTCAGGTTTACCCTGAGGGTGTGCGAATAACCGATCTTGCAGAAGAGCTGCAAGTGACTAAGCCTTCCGCATCGACAATGGTTGTGCGTTTGGAAAAAAAGGGTTTGGTGAAACGCATCGCATGTAATGAGGATGCTCGTGCTAAGCGTGTGTTGCTTACGGAAGAAGTCGCAGAAAAAATGTCTTTGGAGCAGGTAGTGTACAAAGATATCTCTGACCAAATGATGCAACAATTAAATCAGCAAGAAGCTGAACAGTTACAAGCTTTATTGAATAAAGCATTGAGTAATAAGTCATTTTAAACTGAAGCAAAGGCCTCAGCTGTATGGTTTAGTTTTTGTTGTTTCATCTTTCTTTTATTTAATTTAACCATTTAGTTAGCCTTGCTAATTAAATGGTTAGCTTTGCTAACTACTGGTGACAGTCATGCAAAACTCAATTTATAGACAGTTTTGGAAATATACGATTCCAACCGTCGCAGCAATGCTCGTAAACGGTTTGTATCAAATAGTTGATGGCATTTTTATTGGCCGTTATGTTGGCGCTGACGGATTAGCTGGGATCAATGTTGCGTGGCCTATTATCGGTTCGATCCTCGGTATAGGAATGATGATTGGGGTGGGGACTGGCGCGCTGACTTCGATCAAGCAAGGAGAGAACGATCATGAAGGCGCTAAGCGAATCCTAACGACCGGATTGACGTTGTTAGCGGCATTGATGCCGATCGTTGCTACAATATTGTTCTTGTTTTCGGATGAATTTATTCGCTGGCAAGGTGCGGAAGGGCGAGTGTTTGAACTTGCGCTGCAATATTTGCATATTCTGATTGTCGCGTGCGTATTCACGTTGGGTTCTATCGCAGTTCCGTTTTTATTACGCAATGACGACAGCCCGAACTTAGCAACGATTTTGATGGTCATCGGTGCCGTTATTAACATTGTATTAGACTACGTATTTATTGCTTGGTTGGAGTGGGAGTTAACCGGAGCCGCTATTGCCACTGCACTTGCACAATTAGTGGTCACTGTGCTCGGTATTGGTTACTTCTTTACTTCAAAAGCAACATTACGCCTTCGTATCCGCGACTTCAAAGTTCAGGTTGATGCTGCACCAAAGATTATCATGATAGGTACATCAAGTTTCTTTATGTACGCCTACGGCTCTGTGATGGTGGCACTGCACAACTCGTTATTTGCTCAATACGGAAGTGCAATGTTGATCGGAGCGTACGCCATTTTGGGGTACATCGTGACGGTTTACTATCTGATAGCAGAAGGAATTGCGAATGGTATGCAGCCTTTAGTGAGCTTCAACCACGGTGCACGTAATCAGGAGAACATCAGAAAGTTATTAAAGGTCGCGATGGGGACATCTGTGCTTGGTGGGGTGGCGTTCGTTGTTTTGATGAACCTTTTCCCGTACGAACTGGTTGCGGTGTTTAATAATGCTGACCAACAGTTGATTGATAGCACCGTGATCGGGATTCGTTTACACATGTTTGCGTTGTTCTTAGATGGTTTTTTAGTTGTGGCGGCCGCGTACTATCAATCAGTAAACAAAGGCAGCAAAGCTATGTTTGTAACACTAGGCAACATGCTGGTCCAGTTGCCATTCTTATTCATTATGCCGAAACTTTTCGGCGTGACAGGTATTTGGTTAGCTTTCCCATTGTCTAACATTGCATTGAGTTTGGTCGTGATCAGTATGTTGTGGCGAGATGTGAAAAAGCTGCTTAATGAGAGTTCTGTCGAACCAAGGGTGCAAGCCTGCTAACAAAAGCTAACAGATAAAAGCGAGTCTAGGCCTCGCTTTTATCTTTAAGGATTAAATGGTTTTTACTTCTAAGCCCGCTAGTTGATGCCAATAGCCATTGCATTGGCGGCTTTCGAGCTTTTCAGGATTATCGCCGTATTCGTTTGAGCGAAAACGCTCTAACTCTGAAAAAGTGTCGATACCAAGAGGGCTTAACCGGACCACATCAACCAGCCCTTTCATAGTAGGTAAGTCATTGATGAGGTTGTAGCAATACCCTGACTGTGTTTGAATGCCGTTAAGGTTAAAGACTTCTTGCCCTTCTTGGCTGCTGACCTGGATACCCGTAGGGTATTTGATACAGCAGGTTTCGCAATCGTCTTTCGCTCGGTTTTCAGCTCGGGCTGTGAAACAGCGAGCGGAATACGCTAAAGGCAAATAACCGTGGCTAAATACCTCAACTTCAAACTTGTTACGAATACCAAGCTCGTCACACTGAACTAAAGTATCGTTTAACCATTCGCGAGATAGCTCGACAGGCATGCACCAACGCATCATACCTTGCTTCAAAAATAAGTTGAGCGTGTGTGCGTTATAAGTATTGATTGCAGGGCCAACGACGAAAGGCACTTTATGCTCTGATGCCAATTGAACAGCAGATACGTCATTTGCTTCAATCGCGAAGTCACCGTTGTCGATGTACTTCTTCATTATGTTTACTTCACTCGGAGCTTCTAGTAGTGCCATTGTTGATAGCACCACTTGCTTGCCAGATGCAGACAGCTCTTTTGCGATTTCAAGCCAATGCGAAGGCTTCATTTCTCGACGTTTTGAACATACGGTTTCCCCAAGATAGATGATGTCCGCGGAGCTTGATTTCGCTTGTTCATAAAACGCTTCGATATCTTGTTTTGGCCAGAAGTACAACAGCGGACCAAGCGCGTATTTCATTGAATTATCCATCTTAACCTCTACTGCCATTTGCGGTGATAAGCACCAAGTGTGGTCTGCGTACCTTCAGACACGTTTGCCAATGCGGCATCCCAAGCCGCTTCGACTTGATAAGCTTCTGGGTTTGCTTGGTAACGGTCAATCGCGGCTCGCCATGTTCGAGTGACTTGTTCTACGTAAGCTGGGCTACGTTGGCGACCTTCAATTTTTACAGACGCCACATTTGCAGCAAATAGTTCTGGCAGCATAGAGAGGGTGTTCAAACTGGTTGGTTCTTCCAGTGCGTGGTAGCGTTTTTTCTCGCCTTCGATTTCTGCTTCGAAACGACCTTTACACAAGGTAGGGTAGCCCGCATTTTCACCGGCGCTGTAGCGATCGATCAAAATGTCGTTAAGGCGGGATTCCAGACCATTTTCTGTTTCTTGCCAGCGAACGTACTTAGCTGGAGAGCATGCTCCCACAGTGTTTGGAGACTCGCCTGTCATATATGACGATAGGTAGCAGCGACCTTCAGACATGATGCAAAGGCTACCAAAAGCAAAGACTTCTAACTCGACATCGCTAGTGATGTTGCGTGAAAGCTGTTTGACCTGATGAATCGATAAAACGCGAGGTAATACTACCCGTTTTACGTTGAAGTTTTGTTTGTAAAAATCAATGGCTGCGACGTTGGTCGCTGATGCTTGCACTGAAAGGTGTAGTTCTAGATCGGGATATTTGCGAGCCGCGTACTCCAGCACTGCAATGTCTGCAACAATCAGCGCGTCTACACCCAGTGCCGCTGCATTGTCTACTGCGTTCGTCCAGCGCTCGAAGCCATTGGGATGAGCGAAGGTATTCAACGCGACATGAATTTTTTTATTGCGGTCATGAACGTATTGCACCGCTTTTTCTAACTTTTTGCCGTTAAAGTTGAGGCCAGCAAAGTGACGGGCGTTGGTATCATCTTTGAAACCAATGTAGACGGCATCGGCACCGCAATCAATCGCAGTTTTTAACGCAGGCAGGTTACCCGCGGGACACAAGAGTTCCATATGCTCACAATCATTGAGAATAAAAAGGTGTCCGCATTTTATGAAGAATTATGAATAGCGAAATTGACCTAAGTTAGGTTTAGCTCAATAAAGTCGATATTTACCCCTTGCGAGTAAGGGTATCGGGTCGGGGTTAGTTCTTGTGACGACGATTCTGTACAAACAGCTCTTCAATTTCATGTTTTGGCTGCGGGCGATAAAAATGGAATCCTTGAATCGCATTACATTGAAGGTTAGAGAGCAGGGTCGCTTGCTGGTGGGTTTCCACCCCCTCGGCAACGACAGTTAAGTCGAGCGACTTACCCAGATTAATGATGTTTTCAATCACAGTGACTTGTTTCGGTAGTGTGTCGATATCATTAATAAAAGCGCGGTCGATTTTTAGCTCGTCAATAGGAAAACGCGCTAAGTAGGAAAGAGAAGAGTAGCCGGTACCAAAGTCATCGATAGAGAGAGCGAAGCCAAGCTTTTTAATCGCATTCAACATTTGCAGTGTATGTTCGCTATCACTCATCACGGCACTTTCGGTTAGCTCGAAGGTAATGCAGCTTGGATCAAGCTCGGTAGTGCGAAGCAGCTTTTCCATAAAGTCGATCAGCTGTGGGTTGCCAAATTGCTCGGGAGAGAGGTTGATGGCGACACGGCCTGGCAGTATGCCTTGTTGCTTCCAACGTTTTACCGTATTGAAAACATCACGCATCACGACACGTCCAAGGTGTTCTATTAACCCAGCGCGCTCGGCGACAGGAATGAATGAGCCAGGACTAATGTACCCTTCGACTGGATGCTTCCAACGAACGAGCGCTTCTGCGCCGTTGATACTGAAGTCTCGCGCGTTAACCTTAGGTTGATACCACACTTCCAAACCGTTCTGCTGCAATGCTTTTTGCAGTTCAATTTCAAGCCACAAACGCATACGCGCTTCTTTGTTCATTTGATCGTTAAATTTGATCAGACGATTTCTACCACGATCTTTGGCTTCATACATCGCAGTATCGGCATTTTGTAGTAGGATTCGCGCATCTTGTCCGTCTTCAGGGTATCGAACGCTACCAATTGAACACGCAAGGCGTTTACTGAAGTGGTGCAAGTCGAAAGGTTGGTTGATCAACGAGATAATGCGATCGGACAAAATTTCAGCCATGCGGGTGTTTTCTGGCTCCGGCAGAATGACGCCAAACTCATCGCCACCCAAATGACCAATAATCGCTTGGTTTGGCAGTAACCGTTTAAGACGGGCCGATACCTCTTGAATCACTTTATCGCCAATATGGTGACCAAGTGAGTCATTAATGTTTTTGAAGTTATCGATATCCAAATAAAACACCAGAAGCGGTGTTTGCTTTTTGATCAGCTGTTCCAAACGTTTGGTGAAGCCAAAGCGGTTGTAGAGTTTGGTGAGCGAGTCAATGTGTATGTCTTCATTCGATGCAGAAGACAGGTTTTTGGGCGCATCATCAGCATCTTGGATTAGGATAATTTGAGATTCGCTACCTAATATCGCCGTGGAATCCGCGTGTAGCTGAACTTTCCGTTCAAAGCCGCATCTTGCACTGGTTAAGCAGACAAAAGGTTTGTCAGAAATTAATGTACTCAATCGATGACTAAATACCTTTTTACTGTTTTCATCGATGAATAAACGACTTAGCTCTTCGCCCAACAATTCATGAGGAGAGTTAAGTCCGAGAAGGCGCGCTGATGCGGGGTTCGCAGAGATGACAATATCATCTTCGATAAGCAGTAAGCCGTCTGGTAGCAGTTGTGTTAACTTCGCAAACTTACTTTCGGACTCTTCTAAGGAGCGAACGAGTATCTGCTTTTCTGAAGTATCGACAGCGTGAAAAACAACAAAGCGAATGTCGTTACCTTCAAAAACTGGCGAAAGACTAAAGTGAAGACTGGTTTCAAGGTCGGTTTCATCGAGCGTGATTTCGGCTTCGACATGTGCCCCTTTGAACGCGCGCTGATAGTATGGTGCAAGCTTCTTATAAAACTGTTCACCCAGCACTTGGCAATCGTTTAAGCCGACGATTTCCTCATGACTTAAACCTGCGATATCGCAGTAACGGTCACTTACCATTCGATAATTGTGTTTTTTATCAAGAATGGCAAAGAAGAAAGGGCTATTTGAGGTTAGCGTGGCAAACCAATGTTTTAATTGCTGGGAAGGCATTAGGGTATTACCGATCTCCAATGAGCCAGATTATTCGTCCGTGTATAAAAAGCGACACCCTGATAAGCCTGCGGCGGTCTACCACCAAGCTAAAGTGTTACCTGCCATTAAAGGGCTCGCGGTTTTAGCTGTGCAGTCGACAATCACATGGATACGCTCAGATAACTATAACTTTGAAAATACGGTTGTAAAAGTGTTTATCCACCTGTTCGCATCAATAATACACGTAAGTTCAAAAAAAGAAGCGTTAGTGAGCAATAAACCACCAATCTAAAATAAGCACTTTATTGATACATAACAGTAATCTCATCGCCACGATTGCTTAATATAAGCAACCTAATGACAAAGTAACGGATAATGAACGTGTTAAACAAGATTCGCAGTCAACTAGTAAAGAACGCAGCTAATATTTTGCGTTCTCCAGTCCAGTTATTACCACAGCCAATTCAGCAAAAAGCGTTGCTGGAAGGGCTAAAAATGGTGTTTAAAGAAGCCTTGGAAGATGGTGACTTTGAGTTCCTTGAAGACAAGTGGTTAAAAGTTGCGATTAAAGACTTGAACTTAGCATGGTACATCAGCTATCAAGACGAAAAATTGGTGGTAGCTGAAAAACCAGTTCAGGAAGATGTGAGTTTTAGTGGTAATCTAAACGACCTAGTACTGATTGCTGGTCGTAAAGAAGACCCTGACACACTGTTCTTCCAACGTCGCCTTTCAATTGAAGGTGATACTGAGCTTGGCTTAGAAGTGAAAAACTTAATGGACAGTGTCGACTTAGAGCAGTTACCGAAAGCAATGCAAGTCGCTTTGAATCAATTGGCTGATTTTGTTCAGAAAGGAGTTCAAGCGCCTGCACAACCAACCGGAGTAGCGAATGCTTATTCGAACTGAAGCCCCAGCGGACATTCTTACCATTGACCGCTTATTGAAACACGCCTTCCCAACGGAAGCTGAAGCTGAGCTTGTGATGCGTTTGCGCGAAAACAGCAAATTCACGCTTTCCTTAGTCGCGTGTACAGATGAGGGAGAGGTTATAGGCCATGCTTTATTTAGCCCTGTGACCTTAAATGGTGAAGATTTGTCATGGCAAGGGCTAGCGCCATTAGCTGTTCATGAAGATTACCGTCGCCAAGGCATCGCTGCAGAGTTGATCAAAGAAGGTTTTGATTCACTGCGTGATTTTGGCTACCCAGTGTGTGTGGTGTTGGGCGATCCTGATTATTACGCGCGCCAGGGTTTTCAATCATGCGACGAGATGGGCTTTGAATGTGCTTGGGATGTCCCTAAAGGTGCATTTCGAGTCGCAGAGTTGGTCGAAGGTCAATGTGCTGGACGCTCCGGACGCATAGACTATGCGCCAGAGTTCTCTGAACTGTAAATGAAAGAAGCCCACGACTAAGTGGGCTTCTTTCTTATTCACTGAAAACTGAGATAGGGAGGTTAGGATGACTGGTTACTTTTCTTTTTGCCCCAGATCTCTATTTTCGCTTTTTTACTTACCCCTAGCAGGCTGAGTTTTGTGCTCCCCCTGCTACTGTAAGTCATTTCAATCTGTTTTAGCTTGGCTTCTTTTGTACCTGGAAGGCTCCAGGCACGAGTCGACAATCCGCTTGTTAGTACGCCCATAGAGGAAAGCTTTTTCTCACTACCATCTGTCATGACGACTTTTAAACCATTAATGTCTACCGTTCCTTGCACACATTTTAGTTTTATTTTACTGAAGCTTCGGTTTCGGAATAGGCTATTTGGTGTCACGGTATCTGTTTCTGTATGAAAGTTAACGGTTTTCGTTGCAATCAGCTCCCACTCATCGCTGTTATTAGCAAAAACACTCATGCTGGTGGCGGCTACCAGTGTGCAAAGTAGTAGCGTATTTAAGAATTTCATAATGTACCTCATATGTCATACCCAATGTGTGGCCGTTGGCAAAACGCTATGTTCAGGAATATCCAAATCATCTCATTGTGTTCAGGTGTTCCTTGAAGTCCTTTAGGTATAATCGCGATAATTTGATAGGATTGCCCTCGTTCAAATAGGTGACGGAAAATGTCAATTAACGAGAAACAGTATTTACGTGAAATGGGGATCAGCACATGGGAGCTGGTACACCCTGAAAGACTGGAAGGCTATCAATCGCCATTATTGGATTTGCAAAGTTCATGTAAACTCCTATTGGTATCGCCAATATGTCCAGAAAACGAGACGGCATTGATGTTTGAGCGCGTATTAAAAAGCATTAAGCTCACGCTTGATGATGCGCTACACCTAGAGCCTGAGCGCTTATCCATGCTGGGTGAACATCAGTTAGAGTGGGTGTGGTTTGCAGGCTGTGAGGCTGATCAAAGCATCAAGGCAAAGCACCTGACCTCGCCACTATTACAAGATATTGATGGTAATAACGAACAGCGCCGCGCATTGTGGCAACAAATCTGTTCGTACTCTTAACGGAGCTAATGCGTGACAATTGAAATTACGCCGATGCGTGCAGAGCACCTCGACCAAGTTTTGCAAATCGAGCAGCAAGCACATTCTCACCCTTGGGCCGAATCTTTGGTTCGTGACTTATCCAGTCGCGGTGCTTGCCATCATGTGATGCTGGAAGGCTCTCAAGTGGTTGGTTACTTCTATGGACAGAATATTGTTGGAGAAGTGACACTATTAAATATTGCAGTAGCGCCTTCTCAACAGGGCAGAGGGCTAGGGCAAAAATTGCTGGACGCGTTTATTGAATACTGTGAACAAGCCAAAGCAGAGAGTGCTTGGTTAGAAGTGCGTGAAAGTAATCACCCAGCTATCCATATTTATGAGCAAGCAGGTTTTAATGAAGTGGACCGTCGTTACAACTATTACCCAGCTAAATCGGGAAATGGTAAGGAAGACGCCATTATCATGAGTTACTTATTTTTGAGTTAGTTTTAGGCCGTTACTAATTACCTCATCAACACTTATGCTTTAAATGCGTATCCGGATTCGAGGCTTTTGAATATGTAATAATAATTTTTTGAATTTTTACATCTCTTTGTGTGGAGCTGGCTTTCCCTTGTTAGTTGCAGGTAAAGGCTGGTGAGCCGAGTAAATTCAGTTCATGTCTTTCCAGTTTGCTAGCACAGCGATAATAAGCGAGAATACCGCACAATATCGAATAGTAGATATGCTTGCCTATTTTGTGAGCATGAAAGTAATTTAGAAGATTAACTAATGTCAAATCCCCTTTTTTTAGGCGAAGTGTCTAAGCGCAGAACGTTCGCTATTATTTCTCACCCGGATGCGGGTAAAACCACCATTACTGAAAAAGTCCTTTTATTCGGAAACGCGATCCAAAAAGCAGGTACGGTTAAAGGTCGTGGTAACGCACAGCACGCAAAATCAGACTGGATGGAAATGGAAAAAGAACGTGGTATCTCGGTAACCACTTCTGTAATGCAGTTCCCTTACAATGACTGTCTGGTAAACCTACTTGATACGCCTGGACACGAAGACTTCTCGGAAGATACATACCGTACGTTAACGGCAGTAGACTCGTGTTTGATGGTTATCGATGCGGCGAAAGGTGTCGAGGATCGTACACGTAAGCTGATGGAAGTAACGCGTCTGCGTGACACGCCAATCGTAACCTTCATGAACAAACTTGACCGTGACGTTCGTGATCCAATGGAAGTATTGGACGAGGTAGAAAACGAGTTGGGCATGATGTGTGCGCCAATTACATGGCCAATCGGCTGTGGTAAAGAATTTAAAGGCGTGTACCACATTCACCGTGATGAAACGATTTTATACGAATCAGGTCACGGTCATGAGATTCAAGAAGTTCGAATCATCAAAGGTCTCGATAACCCAGAGCTTGATGAAAAAGTTGGTGCAGGCCTTGCGGAAAGTGTTCGAGAAGAGCTTGAGCTTGTCATGGGTGCTTGCCCTGAGTTTGATTTGGAAATGTTCCTAACCGGTGATCTTACGCCAGTTTACTTCGGTACTGCATTAGGTAACTTTGGTGTGGATCATATGCTAGACGGTCTAACTGAATGGGCTCCAGCGCCGAAAACTCGTCAAGCGGTTGAACGTGAAGTTGAAGCGACTGAAGAGAAGTTCTCTGGTTTCGTATTTAAGATCCAAGCGAACATGGACCCAAAACACCGCGACCGTATCGCATTCATGCGTATTGTATCGGGCACTTACACGCAAGGTATGAAGATGAACCACGTTCGTCTTGGCAAGCAAGTGAGTATCTCTGATGCAGTAACCTTTATGGCTGGTGACCGTGCACGTGCAGAACACGCTTACGCCGGTGACATCATTGGTCTACACAACCACGGCACTATTCAGATTGGTGATACCTTTACGCAAGGTGAATCACTGAAGTTCTCTGGTATTCCGAACTTCGCTCCGGAACTATTCCGTCGTATTCGCCTGAAAGATCCACTAAAGCAGAAGCAGCTTCTCAAAGGTTTGGTTCAGCTATCAGAAGAAGGTGCGGTACAGGTATTCCGTCCTCTACAGAACAACGATCTGATCGTTGGTGCCGTTGGTGTACTTCAGTTTGATGTTGTTGTGGCTCGTTTGAAGTCTGAGTATAACGTTGAAGCGATTTATGAAGGCATTAACGTTGCAACTGCGCGTTGGGTTGAGTGTGGTGATGCGAAGAAACTGGATGAGTTCCAACGCAAGAATCAAGCGAACTTAGCATTGGATGGTGGTGATAACCTAACGTATATCGCTCCAACAATGGTTAACTTAAACTTAGCGAAAGAGCGTTTCCCTGACGTTGATTTCCGTGCGACGCGTGAGCACTAATTTGCGCGGTTAGGGTAAGCCTTAACGCAAACTAGATTTTAAAACGCCCTTGGCTATAAACTTAGCCAAGGGCGTTTTTATATAAGGATAAGATATGAACTGGTTTAAACGTGGGCTAAAGCGTTACGACAATTGGTGTAAAGAAATGGGGTTAACTCCCGATCAGAAACACAGTTGCGTCCCATATCGAAAAGACCCTGCCCATCAAACTGAAGAGAAGAGCGAAGCTCAACCATCCTCTGATTTTCTGCCCGCAGATACAGATAAAAAACGTCAAGATGAAGCTCTTTGATACGCACTGCCACTTTGATTTTGATGTGTTTCAAGATGACTTTGCGCATCAACTTGAGCTTGCTCAAACGCAAGGCGTCGCAAGAATTTTGATTCCTTCCGTCGGTCCGCAAAACTGGGCTCGTATTCAAACTTTGGCAGAGCAACATGCCAATTTGTATTATGCGCTCGGCTTTCATCCGTATTTTCTTGAAGATAACGTTGAGCAGCACCTTACAGAGCTAGAAGGCTATCTAAATCAAAAAGGGCCACAGTGCGTGGCAATAGGAGAGTGTGGTTTAGATTTTGCCATTGATGTTGACCCACAGTTGCAAGAAAAGACACTTGAAGTTCAATTTGAGCTGGCTAGACGCTTCGAGCTCCCAATTATTTTACATAGCCGAAAAGCGCACAATCGCCTCATTCAAATGGTGAAAGCGGCGAATCTCCCTAGAGGTGGTGTGCTACACGCTTTTTCTGGGAGTTATCAGCAAGCCATGGAGTGGGTCAAATTAGGTTTTTTTATCGGTGTAGGAGGAACGATTACCTACCCAAGAGCCAAGAAAACACGCGACGCAATTCAAAAATTACCACTCGAAAACCTAGTAATCGAAACAGACGCACCAGATATGCCTATACTTGAATATCAAGGGGAGTCAAATCACCCAGCCAAACTCATTCACGTCTTTAATGAGCTCGTAGAGTTGCATAACGGCCGAAAGCAATCGATTGCCTCTCAACTGTGGAAAAATAGCAATTTTGCTTTCTCGATATGTGAATAAAATCTAAAGATGTGGTTTGAAATCGAAAACGTTTTCCTGCTTATTGTGAATTAACTCACAAAGCTGGTTGAATCAATCATGAATCTTATAGGAAAGTGTGAGGCTGGCATTACTTTAATTGATTCTGCATGAGTATAATTGCCCCCGCTTTATAGCTCCATTTTGTAACACGCCAATAAATAACTTATAAGGAAGTCATAAACTATGAGCCTGTTTATGAGCCTAATCGGTATGGTAGTGCTTCTTGCGATTGCAGTGGCATTTTCTAACAACCGAAAAGCTATCAACTTTAGAACTGTGGGTGGCGCATTCGCTATCCAATTCGCATTAGGTGCATTTGTTCTGTATGTACCTTGGGGCCGTGATCTACTAAACGGTTTCTCTTCAGGTGTTTCTAACGTTATCAACTACGGTAACGATGGTTCATCATTCCTGTTCGGTGGTCTTGTTTCTGACAAGATGTTCGAAGTATTCGGCGGCGGCGGTTTCATCTTCGCATTCCGTGTTCTTCCTACACTGATCTTCTTCTCTGCACTGATTTCAGTTCTTTACTACATTGGCGTTATGCAATGGGTTATCAAGATTCTTGGTGGCGCACTACAAAAAGCGCTAGGCACTTCTCGTGCGGAATCAATGTCAGCTGCAGCTAACATTTTCGTAGGTCAAACTGAGGCACCTCTAGTTGTTCGCCCATTCGTTCCAAAAATGACTCAATCAGAGCTATTCGCGGTAATGTGTGGTGGTCTAGCTTCTGTTGCTGGTGGTGTACTAGCTGGTTACGCATCTATGGGTGTTCCACTAGAGTACCTAGTTGCGGCATCATTCATGGCAGCACCAGGTGGTCTACTGTTCGCTAAAATCCTTCACCCAGAGACTGACCAGCCTCACGAAAGTATCGAAGAAGCGATGGACGGCGGTGACGACAAACCAGTTAACGTAATCGACGCAGCTGCGGGCGGTGCGGCTTCTGGTCTACAACTTGCGCTTAACGTAGGTGCAATGCTAATCGCATTCGTTGGTCTAATCGCGCTAATCAACGGTATGCTAGGTGGCATCGGTGGTTGGTTCGGCATGCCAGAACTAACACTAGAGCTAATCCTAGGTTACGCGTTCTCTCCACTAGCATTCCTAATCGGTGTTCCATGGGCAGAAGCTGTAACAGCTGGTTCATTCATCGGTCAGAAAATCGTAGTGAACGAATTCGTTGCTTACTTGAACTTCACACCATATCTAGGTGAAAACGCTCAAGTAATCGCGGCAACTGGTGAAGTAATGTCTGAGAAGACAACAGCTATCATCTCATTCGCACTATGTGGTTTCGCGAACCTTTCTTCTATCGCGATTCTACTTGGTGGTCTAGGTAGCCTTGCACCAAACCGTCGTAGTGACATCGCTCGCATGGGTGTTAAAGCAGTTCTTGCAGGTACGTTGTCTAACCTTATGGCAGCGACAATTGCAGGCTTCTGCTTAAGCCTTGCAGCACTATAATTAGAATCGGTTCTTAATATATAGACGCCGTTTTACATCATGCCCTGTAGCAAGAGATTGCTGCGGGGCATTTTTCGTTTTTCGGGCTCCAAAATTTCATCGGGTGTTTGCCTTAGTCGAGGTATTACGCAGTCAATGGAATAGGGGCTAGGAAATTTTGAGATACAAACCGTTTGCGCTCTATTTGGTGCTACAGTTTTGCGGTGAAACTCTATAATGTATTAATCACAGGATAGTGGTTAAGCTTGATTCTTAATCACGTAATGAATATTACATAATCGATGGGCAAATGAATTGCCCTGCAATATCAGATCTAATAGGCGTTTTGCTTTGTGATGTGATATTAAAGACACCGCAATCATAGATTGTTGTGCCATAGGCCAAACTGGTACTGTGCGGTGACAAGGATAGCAATTGGCATATGATAAATTTTCGCTGTATATGCCGAGTCTTCAGGGAACCAAGTCCGTTCATTAATAGACTGTTTAGCCATTTACTCACATTGTCTCGACTTGTTGATTATAGTTAAAGACGTGATGTAAGGCTGAGTAGTGAATTTTTTGAATATTGATCGGAGATAGAAATGAGCGATTTAAAAGCAGCAGCGCTACGTGCACTTAAACTTATGGACCTAACTACGTTGAATGACGATGACACTGATGCAAAAGTGATCTCACTATGTCATGACGCGAAAACAGCAGTAGGCAACACAGCTGCAATTTGTATTTACCCTCGCTTTATTCCTATTGCTAAGAAGACACTTCGTGAGCAAGGTACGCCAGAGGTTCGTATTGCAACAGTAACGAACTTCCCACATGGTAACGACGACATTGAAATCGCAGTTGCTGAAACAAAAGCGGCGGTTGCTTACGGTGCAGACGAAGTTGACGTAGTTTTTCCTTACCGCGCGCTAATGGCGGGTGATGAGAAAGTAGGCTTCGAACTAGTTAAGCAATGTAAAGAAGCTTGTGGTGACATTCTTCTTAAAGTGATCATCGAAACAGGTGAACTAAAAGAAGAAGCACTAATCAAGAAAGCATCTCAAATCTGTATTGAAGCAGGTGCTGACTTCATTAAAACTTCAACTGGTAAAGTGCCAGTAAACGCAACACCAGAATACGCTCGCATGATGCTTGAAGTTATTCGCGACATGGGTGTTGCAGAAACTGTTGGTTTCAAACCAGCAGGTGGTGTGCGCACTGCTGAAGACGCAGCAGCATACCTAGCAATGGCTGACGAAATCCTAGGTGACAACTGGGTTGATGCTCGTCACTACCGTTTTGGTGCGTCTAGCCTGCTAACCAACCTACTAAATACATTAGAAGTATCGGACGACGTCGCTGATCCAACAGCGTACTAATTCCAATAATACGTCTGAACGGTAGCACCTAAACGGGTGCTACCAAACCTCTTCTATCCTACTACAACCATGGCTCAAAAGAGCTTGGGAGGCACTAATGTATTTACCACAAGAAATCATTCGTAAAAAACGTGACGGCGAAGTACTTACCGCAGACGAAATCAACTTCTTTATTCAAGGCGTAGCGAACAACACGGTATCTGAAGGTCAGATTGCGGCGTTTGCTATGACGATTTTCTTTAATGAAATGACCATGGATGAGCGCATCGCCTTAACGTGTGCAATGCGTGATTCGGGCATGGTTATCGACTGGAGCCACATGAACTTCGGTGGTCCAATTGTCGACAAACACTCAACCGGTGGTGTGGGTGACGTAACTTCTTTAATGCTTGGCCCAATGGTGGCAGCGTGTGGCGGTTTCGTACCTATGATCTCTGGCCGCGGTCTTGGTCATACAGGCGGTACGCTGGATAAACTTGAATCTATCCCTGGTTACAACATTACGCCGAGCAACGATGTTTTTGGTCAAGTAACCAAAGACGCTGGTGTGGCGATCATCGGTCAAACTGGTGACCTTGCTCCTGCGGATAAGCGTGTTTACGCGACTCGTGATATTACCGCAACGGTAGACAATATCTCCCTGATTACGGCGTCGATCCTTTCTAAGAAACTGGCGGCGGGTCTGGAATCGCTAGTGATGGACGTAAAAGTGGGTTCAGGTGCATTTATGCCAACTTACGAAGCGTCTGAAGAGCTAGCAAAATCAATCGTTGCGGTAGCAAACGGTGCTGGCACTAAGACTACGGCAATTCTTACGGACATGAATCAAGTATTGGCGTCTTCAGCGGGTAACGCGGTAGAAGTTCGTGAAGCGGTTCGTTTCTTAACAGGTGAATACCGTAACCCTCGTCTACTTGAAGTGACCATGGCTTCATGTGCTGAAATGTTAGTACTTGGCAAGCTTGCTGAGGACACAGAAGACGCACGCGCAAAACTGATGGAAGTGCTGGATAACGGCAAAGCGGCTGAGTGCTTCGGCAAGATGGTTGCTGGCTTAGGCGGCCCTGCGGACTTCGTAGAAAACTACGACAACTACTTAGAAAAAGCAGAAATCATCAAGCCAGTTTACGCAACAGAAACGGGCATTGTCTCTGCAATGGATACACGTGCTATCGGCATGGCTGTGGTTGCTATGGGTGGTGGTCGTCGAGTTGCTACTGATGAAATCGACTACGCAGTTGGTTTCGACGAGTTCATCCGCCTAGGTGAGGTCGCAGACAGTGATAAACCTCTTGCGGTCATCCACGCTCGCACTGAAGA
This sequence comes from Vibrio sp. 661, assembly GCF_033339315.1. Taxonomy (NCBI): domain Bacteria; kingdom Pseudomonadati; phylum Pseudomonadota; class Gammaproteobacteria; order Vibrionales; family Vibrionaceae; genus Vibrio; species Vibrio sp. 661. The sequence continues at coordinate 130,929 of NZ_JAWOUJ010000011.1, forward strand.
GCAATGGGAAGAAGCGGCAAAAGCACTGCGCAGTGCAATCAAAGTAGGTGGTGAATACACACCAACTCCAGAGGTTTACCGCCAAATTCGTGCAGAAGATATCTAATAGAACAAGTAATTACACAAGGCCTACTCAACCATAATAAAAAGCCGAGTGGGCCTAAGGAACGAGCAATGAAAAGAGCATTTATTTTAGTACTAGACTCATTCGGTATCGGTGCAACTGCCGACGCTAAAAAATTTGGTGATGTAGGTTCAGACACACTAGGTCACATCGCTGACCAATGTGAAAAAGGCTTAGCAGATAACGACAATCGCCAAGGTGCACTTCGCCTTCCAAATCTATCGAAACTTGGTTTGGCAATGGCGCATAAAGAATCGACAGGTCGCTTCGCACCTGGACTAGACGCAGACGCTGAAATCATTGGTGCATACGGTCATGCAGCAGAGCTTTCTTCAGGTAAAGACACGCCGTCTGGTCACTGGGAAATCGCAGGTGTGCCTGTTCTGTTTGACTGGGGTTACTTCACTGACAAAGCAAACAGCTTCCCGAAAGAATTGACTGACCGCATTCTTGAGCGTGCAGGTCTTGACGGTTTCCTAGGTAACTGCCACGCATCTGGTACTCAAGTTCTTGACGATCTTGGTGAAGAGCACATGAAGACTGGCAAACCAATCTTCTACACCTCTGCGGACTCTGTATTCCAAATCGCATGTCACGAAGAGACTTTCGGTCTAGACCGTCTACTAGAGCTTTGCCAAATCGCACGTGAAGAGCTAGAAGATTACAACATTGGTCGTGTTATCGCACGTCCATTTGTTGGTGCTGGTAAAGGTCAATTTGAGCGTACCGGTAACCGTCGTGACCTTTCTGTTGAGCCACCATCAGCAACGGTTCTACAGAAACTTGTTGAAGAGAAGCAAGGCAACGTGGTTTCTATTGGTAAGATTGCTGATATCTACGCAAACTGCGGCATCACTAAGAAAGTGAAAGCGACAGGTATCCCTGCATTGTTCGAAGCAACGCTAGAGCAAATCAAAGAAGCGGGCGACAACACGATCGTATTCACTAACTTTGTAGACTTCGACTCAGCTTACGGTCACCGTCGTGACGTAGCGGGTTACGCAGCGGCACTTGAGTACTTCGATGGTCGTATCAATGAAGTGCTAGAGATTATGGAAGAAGACGATGTGCTTATCCTAACGGCAGACCACGGCTGTGACCCAACATGGCCAGGTACTGACCATACTCGTGAGCACATCCCAGTATTGGTTTATGGTCAAAAAGTACCAGCTGGTTCTCTTGGCCGCCGCGAAACATTCGCAGATATCGGTCAAACATTGGCAAGTTACTTCGGTACTTCTCCAATGGATTACGGTAAGAACTTCCTATAATTAGTTAGGTTTTTGAAAACTAGGAGCTTGATTGCTCCTAGTTTTATGTTTGCAGTATGTAAATGCTGCTTGTCGGAAATGAGAATACTCTGGCTTATATCGCCTTAAGCGCGGAGCGCTAGAGAAAGGTTAAGGAAAAGAAAATGGCAACTCCACATATCAATGCTGAAATGGGTGCATTTGCAGACGTCGTACTGATGCCTGGTGATCCACTACGTGCAAAATACATCGCAGAGACTTTCCTTGAAGATGTCGTTCAAGTGTGTGACGTTCGTAATATGTTTGGTTACACAGGCACATACAAAGGCCGTAAGATCTCGGTAATGGGCCACGGTATGGGTATCCCATCATGCTCGATTTACGCGACTGAACTAATCAAAGACTTCGGCGTGAAGAAAATCATCCGTGTTGGCAGCTGTGGCGCAGTGAATGAAGACATCAAAGTGCGTGATGTTGTGATCGGCATGGGTGCATGTACTGACTCTAAAGTGAACCGTATCCGCTTTAAAGGTCATGACTTCGCGGCAATCGCAGACTACAACATGGTTCGTGCGGCAGAAGACGCTGCAAAAGCTCGCGGTATTGACGTTAAAGTTGGTAACCTATTCTCAGCAGAGCTTTTCTACACGCCAGATCCAGAAATGTTCGATGTAATGGACAAGTACGGCATTGTTGGTGTTGAAATGGAAGCGGCTGGTATTTACGGTGTTGCGGCAGAATACGGTGCAAAAGCTCTGACAATCTGTACGGTTTCTGATCATATCAAGACTGGCGAACAGACTACATCTGACGAGCGTCAAACGACATTCAACGACATGATGCTAATCGCACTAGATTCAGTATTGCTTGGTGACGAAGAGTAAGCGACGAAGAGTCATTCTATTTTTCGCTCTCAAGAGCTAAAAAAACAGCCCGCACATTGCGGGCTGTTTTTATATGAGTTGTTAGCGCTACCTAGTTACTTGGTTAGCAGCAGGTTTGGCGCTTTTTTACGACGTATCGGTTGTCGACGTAAAATCAAGATGAACAACATACCACAGACAAAGCTCATTAAGACCATCATGTACATATAACGATCGCTCTTGCGATAGTGGTGGTCTGAAATTGCCGTCACCCGGCCCGTCTCAAAGGTCACGCGAACAAAACCGATAAGCGCACCATCTGCAAAAACTGGTTCAACCAACTGCTGGCGACCAATGGAAGCTGTTGCCAAAGGCGTATCCAGGCCAAGAACTTCGCGTACCGATAATGCCTCTTCACTAGACGCTAAACGTACACCCTGTGCATCGTAGATTGTTGCATCAAACACTAAACGGTCTTGTGCTAGCTGGTTTGTTAGCTGAAGTAATCGTTCTTGATCTTTAGTTAAAATCATCTCACTGGCAGAAAGAGACGCCTGTGAAATCAAAACTTTGGTGAGTGTTTCAAGCTGTTGTGCTTGAATTTTCTCATTACCCTTACTGATCACAACACTGTTTTTTATTGTGATAAACAACATCACACACAGTAGGATTAGTGCCAGAATTCTTAGGGCATTCCTTACTGAGAACAAAGATTCACTCATGCTCTTTACTCATCCATTTAAAATAAAACAAAGACTTGCCTTTTTAGTTTGTTGAGGTAACGTTTTAGCAAAGTCATAAGGGATTATATACATGGACGCATCAAAAAGCTTGCCTATCAGAAAACATACGACACTTTTAAAACGATTACCCGAGACTCGATTTGCCTCCCAATTAGATAAAGCAAAAGCAAACTGGATCGTATTTGCTGAGTACCTTTCGCCAAGTCACTTCGAAGACATTGATTTCTTCACCGGCTTTTACAACCCGATACTAGAAACGTGGAAAGTTGGCCAATATGAAGTAGCCTTGATGGCCGGAGAGTTGACTCCTCAACATGAAACGATCTTACAAAGTCTCAACCTAGATTACGCCTCGCTTAATGAAGTGCCCGATCTATCAACCCAAGGGTTGATTGTATTTGATATGGATTCAACGGCGATCCAGATAGAGTGTATTGATGAAATCGCGAAACTGGCAGGAGTAGGGGATGAGGTAGCTGAAGTCACTGAACGTGCCATGCAAGGTGAGCTGGATTTTGAGCAAAGTTTACGTCAGCGAGTTGGTAAGCTCAAAGGTGCCGATGAATCAATTCTTGAACAAGTTCGTTCCCAGTTACCATTCATGCCGGACTTTGAAGCGCTAATTGCGACGTTGAAAGCCTTGGGCTGGAAAACAGCGATTGCCTCCGGTGGTTTTACTTACTTCTCTGATTACATCAAAGATAAAGTCGACTTAGACTTTGCTCGCTCCAATCAATTAGAAATTATTGACGGCAAACTCACGGGTAAAGTACTTGGCGATGTGGTAACGGCGCAGATGAAGTCTGACATTCTAGTGGAACTGGCGGATGAATATGAAATTGAGCAGCACAACACGGTTGCTGTCGGTGATGGCGCTAATGATCTTGTGATGATGTCGGTGGCAGGATTAGGGATTGCGTATCACGCAAAACCAAAAGTGGAAGCTCAAGCGCAATCAGCGATTCGCTTTGCAGGGTTGGGCGGTGTGCTCTGTATTTTATCTGGCGCATTGGTGAAGCAGCAAAAGGTCAGCTGGAAAGCTAAACCTTAACCATCCATTCAAAAACACCGCCAGAAAGGCGGTGTTTTTTTTCAATTTGGTATGACTTTGAATTTACTCGGTTAACTCCAATCTAATTACTACCTCTTCAGTAATGTCTTCAAATTCACTGTAACCAACGAGCGCCGTCAACTCTTTTTCTAACTTGCTTGCTTGATGTACACCAAATTGGGTTAAGTCACTTAAATCTTGTTGCAGTAATGATGTCATCGGATCGAAAATTGGCGCAGTAGAAAGGCGAATCACGTAAAAGTCACCCATCATTCGCGCTTTCTTTATAAATTGAATCCGCTCTTTTACGCTGTTGAACTCTTGATGAAGCTTTGACTCAATGCCTGTAATTTTATTGCCTACTTTTGCGGCGCTTATGTAGATATCCTGATGTCTGGCTTGAGCACCTTCTACACGTTTTATTGGCTCTGCGATTAATGTGCTTGTCCGGCCTTTAAAGATAGGTTCAAGTGACAACAGTTGGTCATGCCCAAGACGGGCAAAAAGTTCAATGTGTTTAGGTAGCGGCAAGTTCACCCCGATAACGGGGGTTTTTATTGAAGATGACGTACTCTTACTGATAAAAATGGGCGTGCTCAGCGTACGCGAGAGCAACATGCAGTGCAGCCTTTCAAGTAGAGCATTACTTGGTAGCGTCTCTTTTTGCGGGATTAGCTTGTCTTGATTGTGCTCGATAATGCTGTTGAAAAAAGCGATTACCTTCATGGTTTGGCTGCTTTCATCAATAACTAACTGCACGCTACAACCATCTGGGCTTACACGAATTACTCGGTATGGTACCGACATTAACGGCAATTTTTTATCGTAGAGTTGTAATTCTCGAAAGTTGATTCTTACCTCTTGCCCAGAACGTAACATCGTGGGCTCACTTAGCCTAATTCCGAGTCCTCTTTTGGAAAGGTCAACAGTACAGCCGCCTGTTTTAGTTTGTCCTGAGTACAACTCTAAAGGTGTTTTAAAACGATAACGAGGCTCTTTACGACGAGACTTTGCATCAAAATAAATGCCCTTTGGATTGCCGATAACTCTTCTCGGATGACGAAACGCGTTTAACGTATTAGCGGGTAAGCGCGGCTTTTCAGTTAGCAGGTAATCTTGCCCTGATTTTTCGTCAGCAATTTCTTGCAAAATACCAATATGAGTCAGTGATTGAGACGTTTCTGCCAACTCTGGAGAGAAAGTTGCTAGGTCTTCCTGCTCTTGCTCTGATAGTTCAAAGATTGAAATTCTAAAGGCGCGCCAACTCTCTCGTTTGCCACCTAAATGCCAAAATAGCTGGCGCTGTTCGCGAGTTGCTTCTGGGCGAAACATCGAATAGAAATAGGTTCGATTCTCGTGCTCGTGAGTAAATGAATAAAGGACATTGGTTGTTCCTTTAACACCAGGCTTAATGAGTGACGCGATGCGTTGTTCGTTGAATAAGGAACCAAACATTTGCTGGTTTCTCTCATCGTGCCAGTATTGCCAAAGCTTTTGATTGTTTGGCGTTAACATTGCTAATTTTAGGTCACTACCATCAAAGAATAGAGGCAAGCTGCTGGTGTGCTTTAGTGCGATATGCTCATAACCGCGAGTTCGAGCTCGAATAATCTTGTCTTGATTGTCGTGACGAGCCCTTTTAGCAGCACTGTTGAGCGCTTCATCTATCACTCGGGTGACGACATTGGTGTCAGTTAAGCGTATGGTTCTGAGGTATCGAACTGAATCATTTTCGTAACAGTCATCAACCGCGAGTATGCGGTATGCAAGCGGTTTCTCTATACCTGCAACGTTAGATTTGCTGGCAAATTCAGTAAACGTGACCTGAATAATTTCCCCAAGGTTATATTTAAATGCGCTAGGGACTTTGAACTTTGCGCCAGAGCTAGATAAATCAATGCTTAATCCATGAAGAAGCTGTCCTTTAGAACGGCAAATTTCAACTTGAGATTGGACTTTCAAGCGTTTTTCTTGGCGCTTTAAATCGTAGCCTAGGTGAACGGGTTCTGCTAAGAACGGGCTTTTAGGATCCGTTAACGATTGCGTTTTTTGCTGAGTAAGGCGCTTGCTCATTACGCGAAAGTTATTTCGCGTGTTGACCAATGCTTCCCACATTCCTTCCGTGTAGCAGCCAAACTTTTTGATGTTTTTATGGTAAGCGTTGAAAGCAACATCATCCAACCAATGTGGAATGCCATCCAAAATATACTCGCGACATTCGCCTTGAACGCGACCTCGCAAATCAATGCTTTTTTTGCATGGAGCCATTAAGCGGTTAAGTTCCATTTTAACCAAAATTTTGGCCGAAGGCGGCTCTTCCTCGGTCAGTTGGCCAAGGACAAAGTCAAAGTCATTCGTACCGTAAACGGGAATGAGTCGTTCTGCGAGCGAGAGAATTTCAGATTGCTGCATTATTTCTGTTAGAGTATGTCGTTACTTTAAATTGTATCGGCTAAGCGAAGTAATACTTAAGTATATCAATAGTTCATTTCAGTTCAGGTCTGACTTGGCTGTGCTTAGTCACATTTGTAGAAAAAATTGAGGCATCATGGCGAAAGCAAAACGAGCGTATGTTTGTAATGATTGTGGCGCGGACTTTCCCCGTTGGCAGGGGCAGTGTAACGCATGTGGTGCATGGAATACGATAACAGAAGTACGTATCGCTGCATCGCCAACCGTTGCTCGCAATGAACGCTTAAGCGGCTACGCTGGTTCCGCAACAGAAGCTACGGTTCAAACGCTATCCGAAATTGATCTGCAAGAAGTACCTCGCTTCACCAGTGGGTTTAAAGAGCTTGACCGCGTGTTGGGTGGTGGTGTTGTGCCAGGTGCCGCAATTTTGATTGGTGGTAACCCTGGTGCAGGTAAATCAACCCTTCTGTTGCAAACCATGTGTAGTTTATCTGCGCAAATGCCAACGCTTTACGTAACCGGTGAAGAGTCGTTACAGCAGGTGGCAATGCGTGCTTCCCGATTGGGCTTGCCGAAAGATCATTTAAAAATGCTATCGGAAACGAACGTCGACAAAATTTGCCAAATCGCCGAAAAAGAGCAGCCTCGTATAATGGTAATAGACTCGATTCAGGTGATGCACGTTTCTGATGTTCAATCGTCGCCTGGCAGTGTTGCTCAGGTACGTGAATCTGCGACGGCTCTGACACGATACGCAAAACAGAATAATGTTGCGGTATTTATTGTTGGTCACGTAACAAAAGATGGTACCCTTGCGGGCCCCAAAGTTCTTGAACACATTATCGACTGTTCGGTACTACTCGATGGTGGAACGGATAGCCGATTCCGCACTTTGCGTAGTCATAAAAACCGTTTTGGCGCTGTGAATGAGCTTGGTGTCTTTGCAATGACAGGCCAAGGATTGAAGGAAGTGAGTAACCCATCAGCGATCTTCCTTTCTCGTGGTGAAGAAGAAACATCAGGCTCTTCCGTCATGGTGGTTTGGGAAGGCACGCGCCCTCTGCTAGTAGAGATTCAAGCGCTGGTGGATTACTCGCAGTTAGCCAACCCTCGTCGTGTTGCGGTCGGCTTGGAGCAGAACCGCCTATCACTTTTGCTCGCTGTGTTGCATAAGCATGGTGGCTTACAAATGGCAGACCAAGATGTCTTTGTTAATGTGGTTGGCGGTGTTAAGGTGACGGAGACAAGCGCTGATCTTGCTTTAGTTATGGCGCTTTTATCGAGTTTTCGTGACCGTCCACTCCCTAAAGATGTGGTGATTTTTGGTGAAGTTGGGCTTGCGGGCGAAATCCGTCCAGTGCCAAGTGGGCAAGAGCGTTTGAATGAAGCGTTCAAACATGGTTTCAAGAAAGCCATCGTGCCAGCAGCCAACATGCCGAAAGGTGGCATCCCTGGCATGCAAATTCACGGCGTTAAGAAATTGTCGGAAGCTATAGAGGCTTTTGACGAGCTGTAATGCTCATAAGAATGGTATTTGTGCAATCACAAACTGTTCTATCCGTCCTCAATAAAATGCGAATAAAGTACATAAATTGCTGTGTTTGACTATGCTTTGGGGACGGAAATTTCACGTTAAAATTTTTTTTCTTCCATCCGCACGCAAGGGTATCAGTATTGACAGAATGTGATATACTCTGCGCGCACTTTATACCTTATTAACAGAGTAAGACAATGACTGATTTATCAAAATACAGAAACATTGGTATTTTTGCTCACGTAGACGCGGGTAAAACTACCTCTACAGAGCGTATCCTAAAGCTAACTGGTAAGATCCATAAGATCGGTGACACTCACGACGGTTCAACTACTACTGACTTCATGGAGCAGGAAGCTGAGCGTGGTATCACAATCCAGTCTGCAGCAACAACTTGTTTCTGGAACGATCACCGTCTAAACATCATCGATACTCCTGGACACGTTGACTTCACTATCGAAGTTTACCGTTCTCTAAAAGTACTTGACGGTGGTATCGGTGTATTCTGTGGTTCTGGTGGTGTTGAGCCTCAGTCAGAAACTAACTGGCGTTACGCTGACGAATCACACGTATCACGTCTGATCTTCGTTAACAAACTAGACCGTATGGGCGCAGATTTCTACAAAGTTGTAGATCAAGTACAGAACGTACTAGGTGCTACACCTCTAGTTATGACTCTACCTATCGGTATCGAAGAAGATTTCGTAGGTGTTGTAGACGTACTAAGCCAACAAGCTTACGTATGGGATGAGTCTGGCCAACCAGAGAACTACGAAGTTCAAGATATTCCAGCAGACATGGTAGAAAAAGCTGCTGAATACCGTGAAATGCTAATCGAAACTGCTCTAGAGCAAGACGAAGATCTAATGATGGCTTACCTAGAAGAAGGTGAAGAGCCATCTCTAGAAGACATCAAACGTTGTATCCGTAAAGGTACTCGTGATCTAGCATTCTTCCCAACTTACTGTGGTTCAGCGTACAAGAACAAAGGTATCCAACTTATTCTTGACGCGGTAATTGATTACCTACCATCTCCAACAGAAGTTGATCCACAGCCTCTAACTGATTCAGAGACTGGTGAGCCAACTGGTGAAGTTGCGACTGTATCTGCAGACGAGCCACTACGTGCTCTTGCATTTAAGATTATGGATGACCGCTTCGGTGCTCTAACCTTTATCCGCATCTACTCTGGTAAGATGAAGAAAGGTGACACAATCCTTAACTCTGCAACTGGTAAAACAGAGCGTATCGGCCGTATGGTTGAGATGCACGCGGACGAGCGTAACGAGATCGATTCAGCACAAGCTGGTGACATCATCGCTGTAGTTGGTATGAAGAACGTTCAAACTGGTCACACTCTATGTGATCCTAAGCACGAATGTACTCTTGAGCCAATGATCTTCCCAGATCCAGTAATCTCTATCGCAGTTAAGCCTAAAGATAAAGGCGGTTCTGAGAAGATGGGCATCGCGATCGGTAAAATGGTTGCAGAAGATCCATCATTCCAAGTTGAGACTGATGAAGATTCAGGCGAAACTATCCTGAAAGGTATGGGTGAACTTCACCTAGACATCAAGGTAGATATCCTTAAGCGTACTTACGGCGTTGAGCTAGAAGTTGGTGCTCCACAGGTTGCTTACCGTGAAACTATCACTCAAGCAATCGAAGATAGCTACACGCACAAGAAACAGTCTGGTGGTTCTGGTCAGTTCGGTAAGATCGACTACCGCATCAAACCAGGTGAGCCAAACTCTGGCTTCACGTTCAAATCAACAGTTGTTGGTGGTAACGTACCTAAAGAATTCTGGCCTGCAGTTGAGAAAGGCTTTGCGTCAATGATGGAGCACGGTGTTCTAGCTGGCTTCCCTACTCTAGACGTTGAAGTTGAACTATTCGACGGTGGTTTCCACGCAGTTGACTCTTCAGCTATCGCTTACGAAATCGCAGCGAAAGGTGCATTCCGTCAGTCTATGCCTAAAGCTGGCGCGCAACTTCTTGAGCCAATCATGAAAGTTGACGTGTTCACTCCAGAAGATCACGTTGGTGACGTAATCGGTGACCTTAACCGTCGTCGTGGTATGATCAAAGACCAACAAGCAGCGTCTACTGGCGTACGTATCAAGGGTGATGTACCTCTATCAGAAATGTTTGGTTACATCGGTACTCTACGTACTATGACTTCTGGTCGTGGTCAGTTCTCTATGGAGTTCTCACACTACGCACCATGTCCAACAAACGTTGCAGAGCAAGTAATTGCTGACGTTAAAGAGCGTAACGCTAAGAAGTAATTCTTAAGTTAACTCTATAACTTGAAAGCCCCGCTTAGTGCGGGGCTTTTTGTATTTAGCAGTCTTATACGCAGAGTGTGTTTGTTTTATTCCTATTTAGCGTTTGTTTTGACGATTGTTATGATGCCGTTCTAGTACTGTTGCCTTTTAGGTCAATGGTCCTAAAGTCTGGTACCACTGACTTTTCAAATATTTCTATTTCTTCCTTCAACCATTGCGCAAACAATTGAGCTTTAGGTCTTTTTAAGTAGCCTTTTGGCGCACACAAGTAATACGCAAAGTTGGGCTTGATAGCGATATCTCCAATTCGGACCAATTTGCCAGAACGAAAATATTGATGAGCTAAACTGTGTTTTACTAATGCCACGCCTTGAAGTGATAGTGCAGCCTCAAGCACGAGATGTGATCCACTGTATTTTAAGGTAGGCTTTGCTGCGCAGTGACCCAAGGTTGCTAACCACATATTCCAATCAAGATCAGGCCAAACATCTTCAATCAGCTCAGCTTTGCTTAAATCCTCGATGTTATAGATCCCGTGCTCTTTCTGGTACACCGGATGACAAGCTGGATAAAAAGCTTCGTCCATTAGCCATTGTGATTCTAAATTGGGGTACTTTCCTAAACCGTAACGAACACATAAATCTATCTGGCTATCTTGAAAAGACACCAAATCATTGGTTGGTTCTAATAGCAAGGCGATATCAGGGTGACGCTGACGAAAAGCCGTAATTTTCGGGACTAACCAATGATGAGCGAAAGAGGGGAGTGTTGATATCGAAAGGTGGTTCGGGTTTGGATCTTGATTGACTAATCTTACCCCTTGCTGCAAATGAGCAAACCCTCTTTCTGCCTGACTAAACAGTAGCTCTCCCTCTGGTGTGAGCACGATTTTTCTGTGCTGACGAACAAATAGGTCCGTGCCTAAGAACTCTTCTAAATGACGAATTTGCTGACTAATGGCCGCTGGCGTAACAAACAGTTCTTTTGCTGCCGTTTTAAAGCTTCCTTCCTTTGCTGCAACGAAAAAGTAATACAAGCTTTGTAAGGGAGGCATTCGATCTTTCACATTAGTTTTCCTTAACTCTATGGCAGATTCTATCGCTTGAGGTTATCAGCGTAGTCGCTGATTATTAAGTGGTCAACATTGTATAGGGATCTTTGAAATGGAAAACATGACACACACTTGTGAGCGTACTATACCTACTGCCCATCAGAGCGGGTTACAGTTAATTTATTCTAAACTGGCGGCTTAGAGAAGGAACTATAAGACACGTCGTCACTTGAGAGAGTTACCAAAGCACCTTTGGGACGATATTGGATTAGGTGAAAGGGAGATTAGTTGTGAAGTGAGTAAGCCATTCTGGAGAGAGTAGTCTATGAGTTTGATTCAAGCTCAAAGTTAAGTTGCACTCCCCAATGGTGTTGAGGAGTGCAAGCAAAATTACAAGTCTTCTTCCCACACGACCAATTCATCTTTTGGCCAATTGTGGCCTATCTCATGATACTTTTGTTCGAGCACATGACGTTTAATTTTAAGCGTTGGCGTCAGTACGCCATTTTCTATACTCCAAGGTTCTTTAATCATTAACACACCTTTGATTTGCTCATGAGAGGCGAGTTCTTGATTCATCCTGGCAATAACTTTACGTGTGGTACGTGCGTATCGCTCTCGATCAAAGTTAGGGAAGTCATGTGGCACAACCAAAAGAATCGGAGCGGGTAGCCCTAAACCGATGAGACACATCATCTCTACGCGACTGTACTCGAAAAGCTTTTTCTCGATAGGAACCGGAGAGACAAATTTACCTTTGGCGGTTTTGAAGTTATCTTTTTTACGGCCTTGAATCGTTAGATAACCATCTGAGTCGATAGCGCCGATATCGCCTGTGTGTAGCCAGCCCTCTGAATCAAAAGACTCTTGGGTGGCAATATCATTTTTGTAGTAGCCAGAAAATAGCCCTTTGCCACGCACCATGATTTCATCATCGGCTGCGATTTTTAACTCAATGCCTGGCCCTGCATTACCGACACTACCAATTTTGTCAGCTCTAAATGGGTAGTTGAGCGTGCTGTAGGCAAATGATTCCGTCATCCCCCAAGCCTCTGTGATATCAAGGCCCACTGAGTGGTACCATTCCAACAGCGCTGGCGAGACAGGTGCAGAGCCACAGCCTAATACTCGAGCCTGATCTAAACCGAGACCATCTGCTAGCTTTTTCTTGATCAAAGAATTGACGAATGGGATTTTCAACAGAATATTGAGCTTCTTCTGTGGAAGTTTGTCTTGAATACGTTGCTGGAATAGCGTCCATAATCGTGGGACGGAGATAAACAGAGTTGGTCGGTGCATCTTCACATCTTCGATAAAAGTGTCCAGTGACTCTGGAAATGCTGTTGGCACGCCACCCATAATCGATGAACCGAAGATATAAACACGCTCTGTAATATGAGCGAGCGGTAAATAAGAGAACAATCGGTCGTTTTCTTGGATACCAATATGATTGATCAGTTGCTGAACAGACCAACTGAATGCGCCGTAAGTTAGCATCGCGCCTTTCGGTAACCCTGATGTGCCTGAGGTATACACCAACGACATTAGCTTGTCATCGTAATGCTGCGGACGCTCTTCACTTGGCATTGCATCTGCAATGAGCGCTTGGTATTCGTGCTTACACTTTGGTGCCGTGTCATAAGGTAGAGCGATGCTAATGAGTTCAGGCATAGCATCAATGACTTGCTGAGTTGCTTTGGGATCATCGAGTTTTCCGCCAATGATCGCTTTACTTTCACTATGAGTCACACAGTATTCGATGGTATCTGCACCGGCGGTAGGAAAGATTGGCACACTGACATAGTCACCAAGCATCATAGCAAGATCGCAAATAAACCATTCTGCACAGTTTTTAGATACTAACGCAACTTTGTCGCCAGGCTTTACACCAAGCGAGCGTAGTGCGCTGACAAGTTTTAAGGCTTGATCTGCAACATCAGAGAATGTGTACTCAACAAACTGTCGGTTAATAATTTGTTTTAGGTAGACCTCATTTGGACGCTCTTGAGCCCATTTGAGGATCATTTCATTTGGTGGTGGGAGAGCGCAACCAGCAGCGCTATTTAGATTCGGCTGATTCATTTTAAGTGACTCCATGTCTTCTCATTGTATTTATAATTGTTAACGCATTGTTAACTTTAGCATGTTAAATCGCGACACGGGAATGCATTTTGATGAAATATGTGGGGAAGATAGCGTTAGTTATGGTTGAAGTCGGAGCGACTCGATCTAAAAAGCAATGTGATTGATGCTACGCAAAAGAGAACAGGCTTTTCAGCTGTTATGTCATACCGACTTCATACTAAGAGCACAGGTAAGCAATTTATTTTATTAATAATATTGCGAAAACATAGAATCTATCCTAATTATTTATTAACTAGTGGCTTAGTGTTGAAGATAAGTATAAATGTCTCCTAATTTCTTCAAAGCGCCAAACTTAAAGGTATGTCGTGGTTTTGAAGTAGCTATACTAATCTTACTTTGGAAAGTTAGGAGCTTCACCTCAAGCTATTGCCTGAGATTACTTGGGTACGATCATCAGCAAAAGGAAAGATGTGATGTTACGGAAGACTTTACTGGGTACCTATCTTTGTAGTTTATTCATTGCGGGGAATGCATATGGTGCTGAAGGAGATGATATTCCTCAGCGTGCCCAAACGGTTGGTGATGTTATTGAGCGCCCAGGCGTTCTCACACCTAAAGGTAAATGGTCATTTGATTCGTCTTTAAGCTATACACAAAACTCTTCAAACAAAGTATCTGTTGTTGGGTATACAGTCTTACCAACTCTGATTGTTGGGCGAATTGAAGTGAGTGATTCGGATAGGACTACAGTAACCGTTGGATTAACTGCTCGGTACGGTTTAACAAACGCCACAGAGTTAGAAGTTAGAGTGCCGTATGTGTATCGTAATGACCAAGTTTCTACGCGCCCCATTCAAGATGGTTCAAACAGTGAAGTAGTAAACACAACGGTGGATGGCGGAGGGCTTGGTGATGTAGAGTTCGCATTGAGGCACCAGTTTAACTTTGAGTCTGCGCCATACTGGGTAGGTGGCCTTAGAGTAAAGTCGGATACAGGACGATCGCCTTATGATGTTTCTATTGAAGATGGAAGCAACTCATTTAGTGATGTCCCTACAGGTTCGGGTTTTTGGAGTTTTGAGCCTAATTTATCTCTTATTCACCCTGTTGATCCTGCGGTCTTGTTCGCTAGTCTAAGTTATATTTATAACTTAGAGGATACTGTTACAGTTGGCGACACAAAAGCTGATGTTGAACTTGGAGACACTATTTCTCTTTCAGGGGGAATGGGGTTTGCGGTGAATCCTGATCTTTCATTCTCTTTAGGACTTAGCCATAAAACTATTTTAAAAAGCAAAGTAAATGGCAGATCGGCAGATGATGCTAAGTTGCTTCAATTAGATGCATTAAC
>NZ_JAWOUJ010000012.1:0-134172 GCF_033339315.1 Vibrio sp. 661
ATACGGGAAATCAAAGCAAACCAACAATTAGAAGACGCCTTATTGAACCACCTTCAATGAGCATTTCCATTTTTATCCGAAAAGTTATCAAGTTAAGCTTCCCCCCTCTGGCAGAATAAATGTCACACGAGATGCTCCGATTTCATAGGAAGTTAAACATTTTCAATGATAACGGACATATCGATTTTTGAACACAGTATAAGTTAATCATCGGCTGTAGTTTTTGTATTTAGAATTGGCCCCATTAAGTATTCTAAAATGGTCCTCTTTCCGGTTATTATGTCAACTGATGTTGTCATTCCTGGAATGATTGGTAGATCTTTATCACCGAGATTAGTTTTATCAGTACGTATACGTACTACATAAAAGTCGTTACCTTCTTCATCCTGGATTGTGTCTGCACTAATGTGTTCTAACTCCCCTTTTAAAGCACCGTACTTACTAAAATCATAAGCGGTAAGCTTGACAATAACAGGTAACTCAGGACGTAAAAATGCAATATCTTTTGGTGCTATTTTTGCCTCTATCAGTAGAGCGTCTTCGGTTGGCACAATTTCAACGATATCCATACCTGGTTGAATAACTCCACCAACTGTATTTATGCTCAACGTTTTAATTTTTCCCGTTACTGGTGAGTAAACCACGGTTCTATTGACTTTATCTTCTAAGTTAACTGTAGACTTTACCAAAGAAGATAGTTGATCTTGGGTGCTATTAAGTTTTTCTTGTTGTTCAGATCGGAATTGTAGCGCGACCTCTATTCGTTTAAGCATGAACTCTTGAATTAATGACTCTAATACGGGAATTTTAAGCTTGCTAGATGTCATTTCACGCCTGCTATCATTGGCTTGTCGTTGTAATTTAAGTAATTCAATGCGTGGAACTATACCTTCGTCAGCTAGAGGTTTGGTAATATCCAGTTCCTTTTTTGCATATTGATAACTCCTACGTAAGTTTTCTACTCGTGCTTTTATTTCAATCAAATCCTGTTGTTTCTGTATGACTTGCTGATCAATCACTGATAGCTGGTTGCGTATATTATTTAAGTTTTCTAGATACTCAGCTTTTTGACGTAGGATTAGTTCAGGTTGAGTTTCTTCTAAAAATGATGGGAACATTAGCTGGTCATAGTTTAGTGTGACATTTTGTCGCCAATCTTTAATGTCAAAGTCATTGTTAACTTGAACGCTATTTATCGAGGCTGTCAATTGTAATACAGATGCACTCAAGTTAGCGACTTGTTGTTCATGCTCACGAAAATCTGAAAGAAAGAGCGTGTCATCGATGAGAATTAATGGTTGACCTTTTTCGACTAATTGACCTTCTTTTACTAAAATTTCTTTAATTAACCCGCCTTCCAAGTTTTGTATAACTTGAACCTGTGAGGAAGGAATGACTTTCCCTAAACCGACAATGACTTTATCTATCTCAGAAAAAGATGCCCAACCAACCATCACAATTGAAAGACTCACCATTATCCAGAGCAACAAACGAGCACTCCTAGGACTTGTTAGGAGTAAGGCTGCGACCTTGTCATTAACAAACTCTAACTCTTCATCGTTAAGTTTGTTGTAGTTCTTTTGTTTCATGTTTGCGCTCATTTATAATAATTTAGTTTTAGTATACCAACTTTAACACCTTGAAGACTGAAACGACCTAATATGAAAAAATCAGTACGATAGACCGAGTACAGAAAACGGCTTTTTAACTCATATAGGTTGCTCTATGATTATAGTAGGATGATAAGGAACAATGCTCCTCTTGGGTGTCAAAATGTTGCTTAAAGCATTCTATAGCGGCTCATATGGCGCGCTTTCGGGGTCTGTAACGTGCATTATTAGTATAAAAATAGAAAATAAAGCTATCTTTAATTTTTGAAACGTGTATAGTTGATTTTGCTCTGACGAAGAGTTGTTTGAAGATAAAAAATATAAAGTAAGTTTTCCAGTGTCATCCCTAGCAAGTTTTTCTCTGTATCTCCCTTAATTCTATATCCTTAAAATAATACTTATGTTCAGTGCACCTTAATTTTAATTTATATAAGGGGCATAATATGTCTAATCAAGTAATTGGTACAGTAAAGTGGTTTAATGAAGCTAAAGGCTTCGGTTTCATTTCTCAAAATAACGGCGACGACCTATTCGTTCACTTCCGCAACATCGTTGGGGATGGATTTAAAAAACTTATTGAAGGCGACAAGGTTTCTTTTACCGTAGGTAAAGGTCCTAAAGGGCTTCAAGCAGAAAATGTAACGACGTTGTAATAGTCTTACAAAACTTAGCTTCCTTATCGCTTGTAATCCAGTGGTAAGGAAGTAGTAGCTCTGATCAATAGTTGTTTCAGATAAAAAAGTATAAAGTCAGTTTTCCCAGCGTCATCCTTAATAAGTTTCTCTGTAAGCTCCCTTCATTCTATATCATAAAATAACGCATGTTCAGTACACCCTAATCATTAAGTAAGGGGCATTGTATGTCTAATAAAATCATTGATTTAATAAATGTATCTAATAATAAAAAAATCAGTAAAAAGAAAAAATCAAATAGTCAAAAATCAAAAATTGACCTACTTCAAAGAATAACAAGTGGCCAAAGTGGTGTGGTTTTGGAGGTTTTATTTTGAAGAATAATGGTAGAAAGAAAATTTGGTTTAAATTAAGAAATAAAAATAAAATTTTTGAAAGCCAAACTCATAATTAATTTTTCTTAACGTATTTTATCTTATCAATAATAACTATTGACTCTGGAGTGGTACGTTAACGAACATCGCCAGTTTTTGAGCCATTTGCTCATCAACAAGACCATTCTAATAGCTCAATCCAAACACCATTGAAAGGCGAAATAGCTCGGTGAAGTAGTCTGCTACCTCACTACATTAACCAAATGTCAGGTAACGGATTAAGCTTTACCCGTAGTGCCTTGTGGACACCGGTAAAGAACACGGTAAAACGTTGATAACTGACTCATTATCCGACTAATCCTAATCTTCTTGAGCAGTTTGTTCCATTTCTTGGACGAGACTGAACTTGTCCATTACTTTCTCTAAACGCTCTGTCGAAAACCTTGCTCAGATCATCAATCTTGTCGCGCCGTTTTTTCTTGTAGGCGATGTCGCAGCCGGTAATTGGCGGGTTAGTTTCTGTTCTGTAAGAAGTGAAACTAAATTGACTAGATTCCTGACGGGGCACTATTTCAGTAATTCGGCCCAACCGAACTACTGGAATAAGTTATTTAATGTTGATACCTAATCGAACTGATATGCCTAGAACGTTGGCCAGCCCGATAAGTGACGATAAAGAAGGGTTGTCGCGCGGGTGTAAGGTGTTGTCCATACCCTTAACTTGTGAAACAACTGCTAAGGCATCGGCGATTATCGCTGGTTCACCAGTGCTTGCTGCTTCATCAATATAGGCTTGGATAGTCTGTTGATCGGTTAAGTAATCGGATGGGTTAAACTCTTTGATCGCATTAGATGGCTTGCAAAGCGAGTCTGCATTCATGTTGTCTTGAAACTTAGCCACTATTGAAAAATCATAGTCTTTCAATTATTGATCCTCCTTTTAAGCAATTACGATACGCATAAAGAAGCTACCAGCTATACGCTGATGGCAGCTGAGACTTTATGACTTTATGACTTTATGACTTTATGACTTTATGGGAATTATTAGGTTAGTTTGGATATTGATGAATAGGTTTGCGTACTTATCGCTATTCTTCATCAATCTGGTCTCTAGATGATGGTTAATTAAATCCATCAGACGAGCGCGTTCTACTAGCTCCATTGCTACCTTGTTTTTTTTGTATAGCCAATCTGCTATGTCGCTAAGTCTCCAAAGAGGATCTTTCTTTGAAGCCTTTCGTACTGGCACAGGGAAGCCACCGCCGCCAAATGTACCCTTTTTGTATTTTGCTAGTGTGCTCTTCTTAACCCCGGTGAACTCCGCAGCTTCGCCCAAACTCACAAGGTCGCCCTCAATCGAGATAACTTGTAAATCGTAGCCCTCGACCGATTCTACGTCCTTAATTGCTTGTGTAACCGCTTGAACGAACGTTCCTGCCTCTCGTTCAAATTCGATATACAGCATTTCATCAACAGACATTACCACAGCGTCAGAACAAGCGCCCTCGTATAGTTTGCGTGACACATCAAGTAGATCGTTGTCGTTCGTGATATTGATGTTGCCGATGTTTAAGGTGAACTCATAAATGCTCATTGAACTCTCTCTGCACTCCATTTATGTGTACAATTGTGCCTATACTATACTATCAATTTGGCACAAAAAAGCCACTGTGCTGGTGGCTTAATGGTTAACTGTTCTCTCTCTTCTCAACGCAGCGATAAACGGCCATAGTAATTTCCCAACCGTTTGTAATCGTACTTTCATTGACGTAATCCTTGTCTTACTTGGCGCAATGCGTGGTAAATTCGCTTAGCATGGCCTTGTAATTGGTCATTGACGAATCATAGTTAACCTGTACATAGTCCTCATTTGCAATATCGATGTTATAAGATTGTCCCTAAACAGCGACACAACCAAACAGTAACGACGGTAGTAGACAAGCAATTTTCCGCATTTCTTTTGGTACCTATTATTTTGATGTTTCTATTTTTGATGTTTAGATTGCCTAATAATGATAGCGGCATGAAATAATGGTTATCGCCTGATTATCCACGGCATAGACCAACCTGTTCGTATCATCAATACGGCGCGACCAAAATCCTGACAGGTTCTCCTTTAGTGACTCAGGCTTCCCTATCCCCTCAAAAGGGAACGTTTAACGTCATTAATCAACCTATTGATGCGCTTTAGGGTGTTTTTGTCTTGCTTTTGCCAGTGCAAACCACATCAGTCCAAGTAAAGCGCTTAGGTCACTTCGTAAGATCAACATTAGGTGGCGAACGTCATGAATGTCTCGAGCCAATTTTCAGTATTTTTCGTATTCTTGGACCTGGCCAGAAGCAACACCATCATCGCTTCCAAATGTGATTTTAAACGTCACGTAATACTGTGAGAGAGTAATAAAGATTCATACTACACAGTGGCAGCGATCACATAGGTATGCTGCTATTTCTAAAATGTTTATGCCCAAGGTGTGCTGACGGGATGTGTAACACAGAAATGCCTCGAAATGAGCTAGAGTAGGGTTGAACTTTGTTGTAATCATCGTAATTTTGATTACCTTTCCTTATCTAACTATGTGGGCAAATCCACTATACATTGCTCATATTACGCGCCACGTGGGATCGTGATGCGCTTAACATGTTTTATAGAAAAGTTCTTGTTTAACAGACTGTTAACCATATTTCTAGGCCTATTCTGATATGTTGGTACTTTCTCAGTCTTCTAGGAATAATAGAAAATGTCAGTCGATGTAAATGGATTTATTAAGTCTCAGCTCAAACAAGCTGTTCTTCATAAGCGCCTTGCTATCGCCCCTTTCACCGATGAAAAGCTTGAAAAGAAGTTGGATAATGCCATTGCTAGCTACAAGCTAGATCTCGATCCTAATCTGGTCGTAGCGTTGTTCGACATGACTGTGTTCAACAATGGGAAAGATGGCTTTCTTGTTACGGGTGAATCTTTGTATGTGAAAGGGCCATTTGAAGCGGCTCAGTGTATCAAGTTCGAGTCAATGCACTCTGCCGAATATGTACAGAAAACCGTAACGAAAAAAGATAAAACCAAAGAAATTGGGTACTTACTCATCACTTATGGGGATGATGAGGAGCTCATGATCGACTGGAGTGATCTAAAAGGGCACTACCAGGGACTTGCTGATTTTCTTACGCAGTTAATCTCGGAGTTTGAGGACTTTGAAGAGCAAGAGCAGGTCGTGCTGTTATCAGATATGAGTGAAACGGTTAAGGCCGCATACTGTAAAGTCGCTATCAATCTCGCCTTTGCTAATGACAATGAGATTGATGCGAAGGAAACCGCAGAGATTTTGTCCTTGATTACTCGTGTTGAGCTCAACCCTGAGAAGCGCTTAGATGTTCGTTCGTACATGTTGGATCATCAAAACACCATCAGCGCTGATGAGCTATTGAGCACTATCAAAGCAGAGATCTCCGACACGCAATATGAAGCGCTTTGCCTGACGTTGATGAAAGACCTCATTGGTATATTTGCCTTCGGAGGACAAGGAACTGTTGACGAAGCAAAAAACAGCCCTCACCTTCAAGAGCTAAAAACGAAGCTCGGGATATCTGACGAAAAACTCGATGTTATGGTCGAAGCCGTCAAAAATGACCAGCTAATTTTAGATGATCACATCGACGACAGTATGCTTGAGCAGAAAACGAAGCAGTTAGCTCAAAGCGTTGCCGCTGTTGGTGCTCCGATTGCTGCTGTATATATGTCGGGGTCGGTTATGGGTTTGTCGGCTGCAGGTTTAACCTCCGGCTTGTCAGCTCTTGGCGTTGGTGGTGTTCTCGGTTTTTCAAGCATGGTAACGGGCATTGGTGCTGCGGTTTTGATTGGCGTGGGTGCCTATCACGGCATGAAGAAACTTACGGGTGCAGACAAACTGGACAAGCACAAACATCGCGCTTTTTTGCTTACCAAAGCCGTTCAACACACTCAAAAGACCATTTCAGTTTTAATGGAAGACATCAATTTTGTTACTGAGAAAATGAATGAGCTAATCAGTAAGTCACTGAATCAGAATGAGGTAATCCACAAGTTAGCAGCGAAGCAGCAGCAGCTAACCATGCTTATCAAGTCGGGTAAGCACCTTGAGAACAAGAGCAATGAATATCAAGCCAGTGAACTTCGGTCAAAATGTCCCATCGAGCTAGATAAAGCTAGTTTTCTCGAGCTTACATCAGAGCCATCAAAGAAAAAGCTTCAAGAGCCCGTGCTGTCTCATTACGAGTGTGAAGAGGGAGCTGAAGAGGGTGTTCTGACGCTTAAGCAAGGAATTTCAGTGAAGGCACTAGAGCAATTAGCACAGATATTTGAAGCTATTGGCTACTTCGATATGAGCAATATGCTCGGTGCAAAATCTAAGGCCTTGGGCAAAGCTGCTTTAGGCAAGCTGCGTAGCTAACAGGAGCCTAATGTGCCGAAAGATAAGGATATTCTCGAGCAGAACATAAAGACGCTAACTGCAGCAAACCATCAGTTATCTAACGCTCAAGCGCATCTTGTTGATATGCGCTCATCGTTGGAACTGGTTGATGACTTGCTCTGTGAGGGTGATGATTTGCTGAGTGGATTGATTGATAACGCGGACGAGCTCTTAAGTTGGTGTGGCACAGAACCAAGCGAGGGGCTTGATACCAACCATGTTGATATGGATGCATTTCTTGTTGGGATAGAAGTGGAGTTGACAGCGAGCATTGGGACACTGCAAACCCTAGATTTTGTTGAAGTTGATAGCTGTACTTCTGAAGAAGAATATATGAGGCAACTCGATGCCTATATAGAGAGAAACCTGATACAGGTAGACTATCAAGGGTTGCGATGTGTGATGTCTCAGCAGCAGTTAGCAGAGGCGCAACGCGAGTTTCGAGACTCGTTTTTCTCAAAGCCTGCGCAATGCGATTCCATGGACTACATGATAGCGGGGACTTGCGGGGCTATTGCGGGTTTAGTCGATGTGTTATTCGTTGGTACTCCCACTACAGGCCCACTTACCAAAGTTGCCGATAACGTTGCTGAGGGTGCAGTTGAGAAGTTTGCTTCAATGCTTGGTTGGCAGGGGCCAAGAGGTGATGCCAACAGAACGAGTAGTGCAATAGGATTCTTAGAGCGCAAGTTTAAAGTTAACTACGATCAAGCAACTACCAATGGAGAGAGAAACGGCACTGGTGGCAAGGTTAAGAACCTGTCCACTAAGAACCATCATCTAAAAAGCCTCAGTCATAGCCCCGATATTGTCGGGCTGTTTTTTTCAATTCTGAATCAGTTCACGAATACCTCCTCATTTGTTAGTGAAGGCCAGATAATCACTATCGAAACGGAAGAGTTTGAGCTGGTAGGGCATAACTTTGTTGCAAAGATATTCGCCGGTGTTGCTAATTGGTTTGGGCACATCATGTCAGACGTTTCTGGCTCTTCTGGTATAGATCGTAAGCAAGCTGACTATGGGCGAGGCTCGGGTGTGCCGGTGCCTTTCTACAACCTCACGCAGTTAATGAACTTCGGTGCTTTTGAAGTGAAAACAGGCAACGTTAAGAAAGGCAAAGAGGTTATCAACAAGCAAACCCTAGCAATTGTGTTTAGCAAGGTGTTTGAGCAGGGATACGATCTTAGACACGGTGCTGCAATGGCTATACCAGTGCTTATCTCCGAGTTACTCACTCGGTTAAGCTGGGCTGTCAATCAACATGTGTTGCATAATAAGCCTTGGAAGGAGTGTATACCAAAGGGCTCAACCCCTGAACTTCGCCGCATGTTGTTGGTAAGCCATGGAACACTTTGTACCATTGACGCAGCAGATGCCGCATTGCGCTCAGGCGGCTTAATTGTGGAGTTCTTTTTGAGGACCAACCTGGTAGCTTGGATCCGATTTGGGCATTTGGCCTTAAAAGAGCTTCAGATAGTCCTGTTTGATGCTCAAGATAATGATGCGATTGATAAAGCCATTGAAGAAGATTGTAAGCGGCTGCTTCTCGGAGCCTAAGTGCGAATTGGGTTCAACTCTATGAACACTATTACTAGATTTGGCTTCGAAGCATGCTTGCGTCAACAGCTTGTTCTGATTTTGGATACAGCCCGAGAGTTGTTTGATCAATGCTACTGGGAGTTTGGCCAGTTAACCTGAGGCATTTGAAATGCCTCAGGTTATCAGTTAAATGCTAATTTAGCGAAAGCTGTAGCTTATTTTGTCCAAAAGTGATTTACAATCGTTCTTCGTATCTAGCTTTGTGAAATAACATCTAAACAAGGTGCTTTGCTTTCATCCACTTAAATCGCGCCATAACTGCTTGATAGCGAACAGGCCACTCCATAGCCACTTGGAGATTGAGGGCGTAGAAAGTGCGTAAATCTCTAGGGGTGATAAGCTCAAACAAAGTCATATTTATTTAACTTGATCTCCTTTTGATATTTCTATCACCGTTGGCGTTCATCTTTAAGACAACGTCGTGTATCCTGGCAAACTACGAATTAATTCGGAAATTTGCCTTAATAAATTCGTCCAATGGGTAGATCGTCAGCATCGTTAAAACTGTTCTGCATACTGCTTTGTCATCTTCAAAAGGTGGCTGATATTGCGTAGCTGTTGGTCGCGAGTTGCTTGCGTTTGATCATCATCCAAAACCAATGACTGATTGGTGACATCACAATCAATGCCCTCTTTCTCGATCAAGTAAACCGTATCAGCTAGATAAGTTAAAAATTGATATTGGGAATCAATATCTGTGTAGCTTTCTTTGGCTTTGTAAGTAATCTCATCAAAATAAGCACAGAGTGAACCCCAAAACTTAACACTGCTACTTGCTGTCGCTTTCATCTCACAAATATGACCAACACGTAGCTTGATGTCAGTGAAAAATCGCTTTATCTGGTGGGCGTATGTGCCTCTCTGCATTAGCACTATACCAGGGTTAATTAATGGGTTTTACCGAAAAATTTATGAATTAAATTCATTTCTTAAACGGCTCCGATTGAGCGTAATCTAATCCCACCCCAGGATTATGGTAATCCTTTTTATTCCGAACATGAAAATTTATATCAATGTATATTTTTTTGATATTAAGGGCTAAATTAGTTATTGCATATATTATTTTTGATATGGTAGTCTCACCAATCCATTCCGAACACACTTAATTCTTTGTAGAAAATGACCGTAAAAACGTTCAATGCCAGCAAAGGCACTATTGTCCTGTCTAACCACGGAGCAACGGTGTCGATGGCCATTAACCGCGCCGCTGTCGCGGTAGCGAACGTGTGTGTGAGTTAGGTGTTAGGGAGTGTAGATGAGGAGAAAGCCTTTATTGAGGACGCAGACGAAAAAGCGATACGAAATGAAATGCCTCGCTTTTCCATGTGTGCAGATGTGGTTAGACAACTAGACAAGGCACTGACCAATGGCAGTTCCAAAAACCAATTGAGCCTAATCATAGAGCTAATGGAAGCGCTACCACTAGATGGAACGGTCTACGAAATGGCACAACAAGTAGAGCTTATCCCGCACGATGAAATCTACATTGGATTTTTCGAGACTACCATCATTGACCGCATGCAAGGGCTAGGAATTATCACGTTATTAGGGGGCATGATGATGAGCGCCAAGCCGTCAAACTCAATGAGCGTGATGATTTTCTAGCAAGTTGGTCGGCGGGAGTTAATGAGGCTCGCAATGGCTCAGATCTGCATTATGCAGACTACAACAACAAATATGCGTTTACTGCCGGATACGAGCATTGGCATAACCGCAACAAAAAGGCGTTAAAGGGAAGACTTACGCATTACTCAACAAGTAGAGAGTATTTATGTCATGGATTTATTGACGAGGATACGGGTGAAATTTGGCATCAATAACAAAAGGTAACTAACTATGAATTTGGGTAATCTACTTCTAGCAATTCTTGAGCAGAGAACACAAACAGGCTATGACCTAACAAACCGAACAATGCCTGAATCAGGCGCATGGCAAGCCAGCCACCAGCAAGTGTACCGCGAACTCGGTCGCATGACGGAAAAGGGGTTAGTGTCTCACGAAATTGAAGCGCAAGACGGTAAACCAGATCGCAAAAAATACAGCATAACTCAAGGCGGCGAACGTGTTCTGAACCTTTTACGCAACGAATCTACATGCGATATCCTGTCTATCATTCGTAGTCCGGCATCAGTGATGCTGGAAATCGGCAGCGAGACTTACTTCAAGTCGTACATTGAAAAACTCAATCAAGAAATCACTCAACTCAAAGAGAAGTTGAACGCGCACCAGAAAGAGAAAGGTGTGTTCTGTGACAACTTCACACTGCATGTAGAACGCGACATTGATGTGCGCAAAGCAGAGCTTAAGTTTGCCGAACGTTCACTATCTATGATCACTTCCTCAAACATTGCTACGGAGAATGCTGCGTGAAACCTCGCAAAGCCGTTTATCTTTTAGTTGACTCGCCAGCGCTTAAACGAGCCAAAGAGTGTTTAACTCGAAATCAGCCTTGGGACTACGAGGGTAAGCTCATGAAGATCGTCAGCTGGGGTAACGGATGCGTAACGATGAAGGCAAGCCATGCCATGCCATCGGGTTTTGATTGAGATTTACTTTTGATAGGTACAAAAAAACCGCGAATAAACGCGGTTTTTTTGCGGCTGGCCTTAGCAAACAGTTCGAATCAGCAAATTCGAGTTACCAGCCTTTTCCATGTTCCACCAGCAAATGTGAAACAAGAGCAAGCAAATAGTAGGTGTTTTTAATGGCTTTGACAATAGCAGAGAAACTTCAAAGACAACGAGAGAAGCAAAAACAATCAATGGAACGTCGCATGCGTATGTATTATCCTTGTGTTATTATCACCACGATATTCCGAGCATTAATTAATATAAATACTATTAATAGGGCTAAAAAGCTTGGTTGATGGTGTTAAAATGACCAAGACTCCTCATCTTAAAAAGCGCACTTAGAGGTCACAACATGGCACGAATGCGCATAGCTGTACTTACTCTATCATCTGGCCAGCCACGGCTTATGCTTGCTGGTGTGAATGATGGTCAACTCCATATCATCGAATGCCAACAATTAGAGCGCTCATTGATGAGCCTTAAGCTGACTTTGCCCGAGAAGTTAGAAAAGCTCAAAAAAGGCGGTTTTATTGTGCTGGTGGACGAGGTTACGCCCTACTTTTCGAAGTATGGGCGCGCCGTTCGCCTGTCCGAACTGGACGCAAAAGGCAGACCGATCATTGTGTCGGCAATGGAAGCCTATAACTATCTCTCATCCCTAAATGCTATCACCTACCCGTCTAATGCTGGTGGCCGCTATGAAGTGTCGCCGTCCATCGTGGAAGAAGTACGGGGAACAGATGGCAAGCCAATGTACAACATCGACTGGTCAGAACTGCGCCCTGATACCTACGCGCTTATGTTTGTGGTCTATGCGGCCACACAAGACAACCTTAGCGACACGGTAACGCTTAAGAGCTTGTTTGGCATGTTACGCAAGCCCAAGAAAGAGCCGGAAATGGCCTCGCGCGCAATGGGACTGTTCAAGGCTAAAACAGGGCTAATCGCAGACGGTAAGTATCGTATGGGAGGCGACTATGAGTAAGTTATCCCGCCTCTCAGCAGAGAACATCGAGGACGATATTCTACGGGCGCATTTCTTTGCCATCGTCATGGAATACGTCAACCGTTCGGGCAATACCGATCTCTTTGAGTACACCATTCGACTTGATGAGGTTTATCGTGCGGATCTCGTCTCTTACAGAGCTTACGCCACGGTTGAGCTTGATTGGTTGGTTAGTCTGGTCTGTGACGTAGACGACCCAATGAATCCGCTACCTGTTGGCGAAACCATCAAGCTTCCACCAGCATCTTGGGTGCGTCGTTCCATGCGTCAATTCATGGACGAAATGGGACTGTAACTTATGCCGAAGAAGTTTGAAGCGGAGAAACGGGATAACGGCTCATTTGCCAGCCTTGGCCTCAATGAAAAGCAGTTCAACCAGCTATTCAACAAGATTGAACAGGCGCAAAAGAGAAACCGCCGTAATGCCAAGCGAACGCTGACCGCCTCAACGCTGGCCAAGCCAACTAATAAGGCATTAAAAGCGCTAGGCGAAAAGGCTAAAGGGCAACGGTTTACCAAAGAAGACCTGATCAAGTTCGACAAGGCTCGCCAGCGACACAAAGAGGTCTATGACAGCAAGACAGCGGGTATCACCTACGCCTTTTTGGTGAAGAACTCGCGTCAAATCGACGTAGACCGTGCAAACAACCGTGTCGATGACGGTACAGGCATTCACAAGGCCACGTTGATCGGTATTAAGAACAATATCGCGCTTATTCGTGTCCGAGCATCAAGCGTGTCTCGACATGAAGAACACCGAGTAAAGGTGCGTTTTGAGCAGTGGGATGAACTACTACACGAACCGCCTAATGGGGATTACAACCAAGCGGTGCAATTGGCGTGTGCTGGCCGTATTTCCTTTGATTGCGACTGTGGCCGTCACCAGTATTGGTATCGATACTTGGCCACTATGGGTAACTACTGCATAGCGCCGCCTAAAGAGTTTGCTTTCCCGAAAATCCGAAACCCTGAATTGTCCGGTGTGGCATGTAAACACGTTCTCAAGGCGGCAACCATGCTGCAATCGCTGGCATGGCAACGCATCTTGGCCAACCAAATGAAACAGCAAGCGCGCCGTGTTGGTTTTGGCTCAGATAACAAAACGTACTTGCTCAACGAGAACGAGAAGAAAGCTGCCGCACGTAACCGTAAAACGGTGGTGGATAAGGCCGCCGCTACGCGCGAACACGCGAAGTATCTACGCGCTCAGAAAGCAGTGGAAAAACAGATCGCCAAACAGAAACGGGAAAGCGAAACCATCAAGCGCCAAGCGCGCAAACTGCGTAAGGAGTCCAACGAGAAGAAAGGTTATATCGATATGATTAAGGTCGGCTTCCAGAACTTCCATGACGGCTACAAGCTGCAAGGAAAGACTAAGAGTGAAGCTCTGACCAACTTCGCAAAAATGATGAACGTAACACCAAGCAGATTAGAGAGAATCATCAAATGAGTGACGCAGTTAAACCTGTAGTAAGAAAGGCTCGATACCAAGGCCATGTGCCCTTTAACCGTGTTTTAAGGGATGATTGGATTAAGGCCATCAAACTATCACCTGATCACTTTGAAGCGTCCCTGTATCGTCCTATTGAGCCAGAACTGGAACCAACGGATGATAATTACCAAAGCGAGTCAGTGCTAGAGCTAGAAACCAACCAAGACACGCTTACTTATCGTGAGCCAGAGCTGGTGGCTTTATTAGCTTGTCCAGATGAGCAAGAGAACTTTTTCATGATGGACGATGGCGACGAAAACCTTGGCGAGTCCTTAGAGCCGCTAATGCTGCGTATTGCTTCGCACCATGTTCCTGTTGGTAGTGTACTGGAATGGGATGAAGAAAACGCCGAGGGATTACGAACCGTGTGGTGGTACGTACATAAAGCCGTTGGCTATGGCACAGCGAATGTGGGCGTGATTTATATCTGCATACCAATGCGTGATTTTAACAAATTACTTAAGTAGAAAATTCACCACATAATGCAGCACCATCTTTAATGGCTAGGGTGCTCCCTGCGAAAGAGCAGAGAGGGGAATACAACATCTTAATACATAACATTTGCGATGTTATTTAATTTTCTATCCAATAAAGCAATGGGGATTGGACGACTTAAATAGAACCCTTGAACTAGCTCACAATCTAACTCTTCTAGAACACACAACTGTTCAAGGGTCTCTACCCCTTCAGCAACGACTTGAATACCAAATCCCTTTGCGATGTTGACTATGCCGGAAGTGATCGCTCTTGAGCGATAATCAATAGCGATGTTTTTAATGAAGCTTCGATCTATTTTTATTTCATCGACATCCAACTTATTGAATATTGCAAATGAGGTATAGCCAACACCGAAGTCATCAATAGAGAACCTCACACCAGATTTCTTGAGTTCCTTGACTAAACTTGCGCATTGTTCAACATCGTTTAACGTTGCTGTCTCTGTTATTTCTAAGCAGAGGTATTGTGCAAAATCAAGGTCTTTTTTTAAGTAATTTTCGATACGATGCATATCTTCAATGCTATTTAGCTCAGTAGCAGAAAGGTTCACTGATACCTCTTGAATGGCTCGTCCTAGAAGCTGCGTTTCTCTAAGTTGCTTTGATGCTTGCTTGAGGACTAGTTCTGTTAGAGCACTGCAGAGATTGTTCTCTTCTGCCAGTGTGATAAATACTGCAGGAGATATATCTCCATATTCGGGGTGTTTCCATCGAGAGAGCACTTCAACTCCAGCGACTCTCTTATCTTTAAGGCAATACTTTGGTTGAAATACAATCTGTATTTGGCCTTCTCGTATTGCGTTACGTAAGTCTGAAGTCATCTGTTGTCTCTGGAGCTCATGTTTAGCGAGCTCTTTGTCGTGGTAGCGGATAGTGTTTTTCGTGATCTTTGCTTGAGCAAGTGCATATTTAGCTGACGACATGAGCTGCTTTACACTTTCCCCATCAAATGGATAAAGCGCAACACCGATGGAGCATGTCAAATCAATACCATGACGTTTTGAGTTCTGCTTAAACTGCCTTTGAATAAGTGCTAAGTGCATATCAACTTGACTTTCGCTTTCCATACGAATCAAACAAGCAAATCCATCAGAATGCACCCTTGAAGAGAAAAGTGGAGAAACGGTAGAAGAGTTAATCGATTGTGCGATATCTTTTAGAAACAGATTACTCTTTACAAAACCGATTCGGTCGGAAACGGGCTTAAAATTGTCTATATCGAGAAGAAATAAAACATAATGTTCATCCTTTTTTGTATTACGAAACTTTTGTTCCAAATAGCGAAAAAAGACGTAGGGGCTATGTAAACCGGTTACATAGTCAATGTCATTGGCTCGTTCAATATACCTGTTGTTCTTTTTTATCAGCCCCCATAGCAAGAAAGAGGTGATCACAACAAATAGCATTCCTTTTAGTGACTGAACCGAGGTGTATACTTGTTGATTGTTAGATAGGAGCTCTACCGCTTTGTCTGAGAACAATACCCACATTGACGCGAATGCAAAGTAGGACAAAACGAGCTTAGCGGAGCTGAGAAAGTTTTTTTTCATATAAACCACAAAATACTCGTGTACTGCCCAAGGTTAAGAGCATACTTAAATAAGTAAACTATCACCACATTGCATATCAAGCTAGCAATATATCAATTAGATTTTCAAAACAACATATTAAACACATGCTTTTACGGATTAAGTTGACGTTTCGTCGTAACAAGAACCTCTAATTGCCCCCATCCTAATATTGTTCAGGTCTAGAGCTTAGTTGCTGTATGTTTACCATCTATGTTGCTTATATGAGTTTCAAGAAATATATAAGATAATAAGGAAGTTGCATATCAAACATGGCTGAACTGTCAAATCTGTTCAAACTGGATTTAATCGATTTACAGTTACGAGTAGAATCACTTTTAATAGACCAATGGATGACTTAATTTATGGAATACCTGGGTGAATCAAAGCGGCTGAGAGATAAGTTAAATTTAAGACAACTGATACTATTTTTAAGCATCTTTAGTATGATGGTCACCCTTCTAAACGCTTTTTACTCCATATATCATGTTCAACGTGAACTAACTGTCACTAACACCATTGAATCCAATCGTGTTTATGCTGAAAAAATGGCCAGAATGACGGACACTTTCATTGAATCAGCACTATCACAATTGGAGTACAGCGCACTTATGCTTAGAAGCAAGGTGCGAGATACAGATGAGTTGCAACAAGAAGTGGATCGGTTGAGGCTCCAAACCAATGCCTTTAACTCTGTAGTCATCGTCAATGCGAAGGGAATTATTGTTGCCGTTTCACCTGAAGCAATACAAGTGAAAGGTGTCCAATTAACAAGTGAAAGTTCGCTACAATCATTGAAAGCTAAGTCTCCAATCGTGACTGATCCCTTCGTATCTCCTGCAGGTAATTATCTGATAAGTATTTCCCACCCTATTTTCTCCGAACAAAAAGAGTATTTAGGATATGTCAGTGGCTCTATTTATCTCGATAAGAAGAACATGTTAATGAGCATACTTGGGCAACATAGCTATAGAGATGGGTCATACCTCTACGTTGTGGATAAGAATCAGACATTGATCTATCACCCTGATCGGCAAAGAGTGGGAGAAGTCATTGTTAATAATGACGCGATAAATGATGTTATTCAGGGAAATAAAGGTGGTAAAGCCATCATTAACTCCAAGGGTATTGATATGCTTACTGGGTACGCACCAGTTAATGCTTCAGGTTGGGGGATAGTTGCACAGAAATCAGAAGGCTTAACTTTTTCTGTACTTAACGACCAAATGTGGGATGTGCTTGTAGAAACTTTTCCAATTGGAGCCATCACGCTTTTAGTTATTTGGATATCTGCGGCTTTTATCTCAAAACCGTTGTGGCAGCTAGCTAATGTAGTCAAAAGCTTTGAAAACCGTACTTCTGCTATACGAGACTTAAATGAAGTTAAACCTTGGTATTTTGAAGCTTCACATCTAAAGTGTTCATTTCTCAGCGCATTCAACATTGTATCCAACACCATTGACCAACTGCATATCGATACTTTAACGGATTCAATGACTGGGCTGTTAAACCGTCGAGGTTTAGATAAAGCCATTGATAACTTGCGTATACAAAACACTCCATTTTCTGTACTCGCTCTGGATGTTGACTATTTCAAAAAAGTCAATGATACCTTTGGCCATGATGCCGGTGATGCCTTACTTGTCAGTGTGGCAAATATTATCAAGGCTCAGGCGAGAGAGATGGATATTGTCTGCCGCTCTGGCGGAGAGGAGTTTATGGTCTTTTTAGTTAAAACTGACATACGTCAAGCTGAATACGTTGCTGAGAGAATCCGAAAAGCCATTGATTCAAACGAGTTTGATGTTGTAGGTCACGTGACTATTTCTATCGGCATGTCTCAATGGTTTGCAGAAAGAGAACCGATCAACGCTATTCTTAAAGGTGCTGATGATGCGCTTTACCAGGCAAAACATAACGGTAGAAATAGAACTGAGGTGCATAAGGTCAACTGACTCGATCAATTTAATGTGTCATTTACTTTAGGTTCGTTGTAACTTAATTCAGACTTAGCGAACATATAAAGTTCACAACTTCAAGATACCTTTACTCTTAAAATTCAAGTGTATTAGGTTGAGCTGTCTCATAAGAATTTTTTTGTCAAGTCAAGCAAGCGAAACTTGTTACCAAGCTTCGTCTATCTCGTAATCCAGCATGTAAGTAGTCTCGATGTAAAAAACATAATCTTTTACAGGTTAGCTCATTTCTCGTTCCTCAAGTTGCGAGTAGTAAGAAATGCTATCTGCTTCTAAAGCTTTATTTTACTGGATTGAGCTCGAACCCAATTTTAAGAGTAAGTAACGTAATATTGCAGCACCTTAATTATAAACATCAAACGCATAATGAAATTGCCGCGTGAGCCGAATCATTCTTGAGCGATTGATTTTACGAACAAAACAAACCTTAGCAATATGATTTATATGAACTTATCTCGCTCATCCAAACATTCATCTGAAGCCATTTCAAACTCGCGACATATCCAAGGACGATTTTCATAAATTTTGCACATTAAACTGTCTCTATCTAAAGCAGCACACCAACCATCACTTAGACGCAGCATTGACTCACTACCATACTGATCACGTTTTATATACTGTTCTGGGACTCCCGTATCAGAAATGATCATTACCTCCAGTCGGCAACAGCATGCTTTACAGTTAGAGCAAGATATTTTTGAGGGATAAGTCGGTGTAGAAAAGGTGGGTATGTTCATAAGTAGCTACATTTTGGTTAATTACACATAATACCGTAATTTAGTACAAACTACTTACTTCTGATGTTCGCTATCTTGTGGATCATAATGCCCTGTTAAGGTATCAACGACGCTAATACCTTAGTTAAACAATTGTGCCATAAACACTAAACTGGCTTGGGGTGAAAGCGCCAAGCGTTACGAAGCCATCTCGAACAGTTTGTTAGCAGATTTATCAAAGCGATCCTATTTATTGTTTCCACCTTGCTTACCAAAAGCAGGCTTCAAATCATATGATATTGCATCTTCAATGAGCTGAAGGATCTCTATTGGAACATCATATTCAAGAATTCGAACCTCATAATTACCATCGAACCATTTATACATGTGTAATGAGTACGTTTTGTCAGGACAATAAATCAGATGTTGTCTTAACCTTTTTCGTAAACCAGTAGTTGAGGAACCGACATATAGAACATGTGATGGGGTATTTACTTTGCTACATGCTTTAAGCTTTTTCCGCTTAAAATCTACGAATGATTCAAACGTACTATCTGCGCATCCGCCAACCTCTTTGATGATATAAATCCCTTTATCAAGGTCTGGAATTTCATTAAAGCTAGAAACCCTAAAATCAGATTTAGGTTTGGCTGCTTTAGCTGTTTCACAGGTTCTAATTAATCTATCCAAGTATTCCATTACTGTCGTTTCTATCCTATTCTGCTAACGCCCTGTTGAGATGATGAGGTGCACGTACACCACCTTAAACACTAATTGCAACGCCACGCGTTGCGAATTTCTCTTAAATAGTTGTTATGTGCGTACTGTTTGTAGCAATTGCTCTGATAGTTCAGAAAATTGTTCAATTAACCAAGTTGAGCCATCATTCATATTGCACTCAAACTCATCTATAAGTGTTAACTCTCGGGAATTTAGGTCTTGCTTAGCTACATTTTCAATTGGGTAATGCTCTATATCCCAGCCCCTTTTTTGAGCATTAGCTAACACAAGGTGAACGTATCGGTATTTCAAGTTACCTTGTGATTGAAGAGAGCCATCTCTTTTTAACACCGGTCGTCGAGACTTTCCTTCGAGAATCTTTACCACGTTAGATTTGTACTCATTCAGTCTCGCTTTATTCGAAGCTTTACCAATATAACGAAACTCCTTTTGTTCAGCAGAGATCTTAATGAAATACAGATATGGTTGAGTGAGATCGATTTGCTTAGGATTTGTCCAATTAAACATTAAATCAGTCCTTGATAGTTTATTGTTGCCGACACCAAGATTAACAGACATGCTCATCTAAAGTTTGAGACTTTCGCCAAAACACATAACGCCTTGTTAAGGTGTGAGGCACGCAATACCTAAGCTTCCCATACCACCTTAACCACTGAAACAAACGCATAGTTAAAATGCCATGCGTTGCGAATCCCTCTTGAGCAGTTAGCCGCTCATTCCCAAAGGTTATTGCTTGCTCAATAGGAACTTACGTAAGTCTCTCTCAGCACGTATAACAAACAGAATAAATACTTTATCGCCGTCTTGTTTATAGAAAATACGGCATGGATTAACTACAACTTCACGATAACTTAGATGTGCTAGTTCAGGCGGAATGCGACCCGATTCAGGGAAAGCCTCTAAGCGCTCGACTTTAGAAAAGATCGCTTGAACCAATTGTTTTGCAGCTACGATATTTTCAAGTGCGATATATTCAGCGATATCATTGAGGTCAGATAACGCTGGCTCAGTCCAGATTATTTCAGCCATTTTGACATTTTGTCCTTGGCGTCATCGTGACTCACCACTTTACCGTCAGCTAATGCACGTTCACCTCGTGCAATCCCCTCCAGAATCGCCAAGC
Source organism: Vibrio sp. 661 (assembly GCF_033339315.1). Classification (NCBI taxonomy): domain Bacteria; kingdom Pseudomonadati; phylum Pseudomonadota; class Gammaproteobacteria; order Vibrionales; family Vibrionaceae; genus Vibrio; species Vibrio sp. 661. The sequence goes on from NZ_JAWOUJ010000012.1 coordinate 20,356, forward strand.
GATTTTGCATAAACTCGTAATCATCAACATCAACCAGATATGCCGATGGCTTACCATGTTCAGTAATTAACACTGGTTCTTTGGTGTCGTGGAGATCGGCGAGGATTTTAGTTGCTTGACGTTTAAGTGATGTAACTAGTTCTACTTTCATGAGAGCGGCTCCAAAGGAATACTAAAGTGATACTATTCTATCACTTTTAGTATAGCAAGCTCCATGACGGCTAACGCCGCGTTAAGTAGTGAGCAACGTAATACCGAAGCTTCCGCAAGCCACCTTAATCACTAAACTCAACGCATAGTGAAAATGCCACGCGTTGCGAATCCCTCTTGAACAGTTAGTTGCCCATCGTAAAGGCTAGCGCTAACATTTGTACACACACCAAAAAGGAATACATCATGGACACTAGAATTCAATTTCGTGTTGATGAAGAAACAAAACGCCTAGCTCAACAAATGGCTGAGAGCCAAGGTCGCACACTAAGTGATGCTTGCCGTGAACTTACTGAGCAACTCGCTGAACAACAAAGAAAAACATTATCTCACGATGCGTGGCTAACTGAACAAGTAAACCTAGCATTTGAGAAGTTTGACTCAGGAAAATCCGTTTTTGTTGAGCACCAAAATGCTCAATCTCGAATGGAAGAACGCAAAGCCAGAATTCGTAATCGAGGTAAGCAGTGATTTTATGGGAAGAGAGTCACTTAATGATCGTGAAAAGATCTTTGAGTTTATCTATGACTTTAACCCTGATGCGGCAGAAAAAACTGACAACCCCATTGAAGCAAAGGTAGAAAACTTGCTAGAGCAGTCTCTTATGGGTGTACAGCGAGACGGTGTTCGTGGACGATTACTTATAATTCCTGAGATTTCGATGATCGTCTCCTATTGGATCGAAGGCGACATTATCCGAATCATGCGCGTACTCCACCAGAAACAAAAATTTCCTATGGATTGATTGCTTCCTCTGAGGAACTAACACCCTGTTAAGGTTTGAGCAACGCAATACCGATGCCAAAGAAACCACCTTAATCACAAAACCAACGCATAGCAAAAATGCCACGCGTGCCGAATCACTCTTAAATGTTTGTTAGATGCCAGATCGCTAAACCTGATTTAGTAGTGGTAACGACACGAAATTATCGTTATCGCTTGATCATCGACTGCGTAAACAAGCCTATTAGTGTCATCAATACGGCGAGACCAAAAACCAGATAAGTTCTCTTTTAACGGCTCTGGTTTGCCGATGCCCTCAAATGGAGAGCGTTTAACATCATTGATGAGTTTATTGATGCGCTTGAGTGTTTTCTTGTCTTGAGTTTGCCAATACAGGTAGTCATCCCAAGCGTCATCAGTCCACGACAGTAAACGTTGACTACTACTCATCAATTAACTCTTGTGCTGTTGTTTTACCGGCACGGTACTGTGCAATCGAACGATTTAGGTGTTCAGCGTTTTGAGGAGAGCGTAGTAAGTGAACTGTCTCCATAAGGCTATTGTAGTAGTCTAAAGACATAACCACTGCATCTTCAGAATCACGGCGTGTAATAACTGTTGTATCAGCATCATTAACTACACCGTCTAAAACAGCTTTAAGACTATTTCTAGCTTCAGTAAAAGATACGATTCTCATAAGAACCTCCACATGTACGTTTTATGGAACAAGTATAGTCTTCACCACTCTACTTGTACAGTAAATTGAACATGCGATATTGATAAGGAAACTAACGCCGCATTAAGGTGTGAGCGGCGCTTGGCTATACTTGAGCGAAGCGAAACTGGCAAGCGTTGCGAATCACTCTTGAATGCTTTGTTATGTGAATTTTTACTCGTACGTCTTACCTTTGTGCTTTAACCAACCGTGCGGGTGTCTATTGTTTGGGTCATGGTGTGTCCAGTGCATAACACCACCTTTTTTATTCCATTCATATTCACCGTAAAACTGAACTCGATCGCCCACTTTTAGGTTTGGAATTCTAGGAGCTAAATCAATATTGTGAGCAACAAGTAAGGTCTGTTTACTGTCCAACTTTAAAATAAACTTTTGATGCCTACTTCCTTCGTTGTCATCACGTAGCAAGCGACTTACTGTGCCTGAGCCTTGAACTTGAACATCACTTTGATGATTATCATATGCTGTTTTTAACTGATGATCATTAGCTTGAGCACCAATCGAGGCTAGACAAAAGAGAGCTATAAATATAGCGATAAACTTCTTCATATAGTCAATTTCTCCAATTCACATAACGCCCTGTTCTTACGAATCCCCTCATAATTTCTATATAAAACAATGAGTAGACGCACATCGCTCATTCTGATCTAATGAATTTCGCCAAAAACACACCTGATTAAATGGATTTAATAGGGAGCCCTAACGATGCGCGACATTCAAATTCTACAGCAAACGATTGAGAATCAATGCCCTGAAATTCACAAAAAACGACTTAGATCTCTGATACTTGCAACCAAAACGGTTCTGGATGGCTCTGATCTAACACTCACTAAAATTGGAAGAGCTCTCGACACTGATACCACCGTGAAACATGCCATCAAGCGTATCGACCGACTACTTGGTAATCGCAATCTACACCGTGAAAAAGAGTCCATATATAAATGGCATGCCTCCTTTATTACCCGTGCTAATCCTTTTCCCGTGGTCCTGGTTGATTGGTCTGATGTTCGAGAGCAACTGCGCTATATAACATTACGCGCTTCGGTATCTGTTAAAGGACGCGCCGTCACGCTTTATGAGCAGGCATTTGAGTACAAAAACTATAACTCACCGAAGAGCCATCAGCACTTTCTCGATAAGCTTCAGTCTTTGCTCCCAGAAGGTTGCACATCTATCATTGTCTCCGACGCAGGCTTTAGAAATACTTGGTTTCGGCAAGTCGCCAACAAAGGTTGGTTCTGGCTTGGACGTGTACGTGGCGAAGTCTCGATTAAATGTGGTGAACACTCTTGGCAATGGAATAAAGCGTTTTACCCTCAAGCAACAGATAAGCCGCAGTTTTTAGGGGAAAGCCAACTGGCTAAACGCTCACCGCTTAAGTGCTTTGCTTACTTATACAAGAGTCATCCCAAAGGCAGAAAAGCCCATCGACACAGCCGAACGTGCCAAAAACACTCGGCAGGAAAAGTGTTCCACAAAGGAGCCTTGGCTTCTGGTCACGAACATCCCCAATCATGTACTTAACAGCATTAGAGTAACCCGTTTGTACGCCAAAAGAATGCAAATTGAAGAGTCATTCCGAGATCTAAAAAGCCCAGCCTACGGGTTGGCGCTCCGTCATAATCGAACACGTTGCACCAAACGCATTGATATCTTATTGCTTATGGCATTGATGGCCGAAATCATCATGTGGTGGAATGGCTTAATCGCCATGCAGGCCAATTGGCATTACGACTTCCAAGCCAACACCATCAAGCATCGTCGGGTGCTCTCAATTCCTAGGCTTGGTAAGGAAGTACGTTGTCATCGGAGGTACCGAATACAAGAGTCCCAATATCACTGGGCAATGGTGGAATATCAGCGCCTAACGCATACCTGTGGGTTGGGAGAATTATGAGGGGATCCGCCAGCGCCCTGTTAAGGTGTGAGCAACGCAATACTGAAGCGCCCGCACAACACCTTAAACACAAAACGCAACACATAGTAAAAATGCCACGCGTTGCGAGTCACTCTTAAACAGTTTGTTATATGCGTTTTTTAGCTTCAATGATATCAGCAACATACAGGTTACTACTATTATTTGCCACATTCGTTTTCTCGCTAAAGAAACCTTTGATAATACGAAACTTTCTTTCAGTACTATGGACAGAACCAATATTGGGTAACCAAGGCTTCATAAGAGTTAAAGTTGCTTCCATTAAGTTAGAAATTTCGTCAGCAGCTTTGTTTTTTAAAACGTAACGATTTAATAGAAGTTCACGATCTGACTGTTCAAAGTACCCGCTATCGTAAACAACAAAGCGAGATTCATGTGCAGTCGTTTTTATGAGTAGTAACTTGTCATCATTTTCAGGGTTAAGTGTTCTACCATCGACAACCTTAAACTCGATGCCCTTTTCAGCGCACAACGTAAAATTACTAGGCTCACGATAAATACGCTCCAATGATTGCAAATTATTGGATATTTTTAGCAGATTTACTGAATCCAAATGCGATGAGAACTTGAGAAACACAGCATCACCACTAATTTCATCAAACAAATTGCGTACTTCATTTGTTAGCTTGAATATCTGAAATCCCAAGTAGCTTTGATTTGCTACATGATTTTTTAATTCACGTTGCTCAAGTTTTACTATCCCTAAGATATTATCGAGAGTATTTGTGTCAAGGTTGTACCCATATATGACTTTTTTAATGAAATACAGGTAGTTAAAAATGCACCCTGCCAATTGACGCTTTATATGCTCATGAATATAACCCTGCTCTTTTCTGAGCACCTGCTGACGAATAACGTCATAAAAAAGATAAGCTACAAAGAAAAATACGCCGTTGGATGCCACTGAAGTTAGGACAGAGCTGAAATCTTCACTTTTCACAAACTCAGCACCAAGAAAGCACAGAACAGTCGCTACACCCAAACTCAAATATGGTAAAAATCTAAGCCAATACATTCATCTCGATTCCTAATATTGATGCCAAAGCATATAACGCCCTGTTAAGGTGTGAGCAACGCAATGCCGATGCCACCGCATACCACCTTAACCACTGACCGCAACGCATAGTAAAAATGCCACGCGTTGCGAATCACTCTTAAACAGTTTGTTATACGTAATCTTTATACGTGGCTTGTTACTTTCTCTAGATAAGGCTCTAACTTTCTAGGTACAACAGCATAGGAACCCCATTCATCTAACATTACATATGGTTTTTTGCTTTCGTCCCATTTAACTGAACCGAAAAACATAACGTAACGCCCTATACTATCAGCACCAAAACTTCGACGTTCATCAAGTTCATTTTTTGTATAGATGTACATGAACTTGCTACCATGACATTGTATTTTTGTGCGATTACTAAAGGTTTGGTAGTGAAAACCTTTCATTTTACCGTAAAAGAGCTGCGGCTCCTCGCTGATATCTCTGCGCAACATTTGCGTATTGTACAGCAAGTCCTTTAACGGCAAGGTAACTTGTTTGCCTGGCAAAGAGAAACCGACATTCAACAAAGAATCTAAGTTCCAGCAAATATATTGCACTGTTTCTATGTTTGAACCTACCTTTACCTTATTTCCATTGTGGCGAGGGATCGCCTCTTCGGTTATTTCACCTTCAGGGTCGTGATTAATGCCATTATAAGTGATTTTTTTATCACCTTTCATATACTCTTCAGGAGGTAGTTTTGCCCATTCTTTAACGCGTTTGAACTGACCATCTTCCTCTGTCTCACTTGTCAGTTCGTCATTGACATAGTTAAAGCCATCTTGCTGAGTAGTGTGATACGCGCATGGAATGTGCTTAAAGCTTGGGAGGTGTCGGAAGTGTGCTGTTTTAGCATTTTTAGACACGTTCTTTTTCGAAGGGTTTCTAGATAAAGGAGTAAAACACTTGGGGCAAAAGATGGAACCATGCATGTATTGTTCGTATTCTTCAGGTGTAACTTCAGAAGCTCCTATTTTTAAGAGCCTTTCGTCTATCCCGTAAGTCCATTTAGGGTTATAAATCGCATAAGTAATACTATAGTTGCCCATCACAACATCACTCATAAACTAAAGTTATTAGAACTTACCACCAATAAGCAACTTGTTGAATTAAAAATAACAATTATTGAGACTTGCGATTACGTATAACGCGCAGTTAAGGGGTGAGCAACGCAATACTGAAGCCGCCACATACCGCCTTAATCACTTAAACCAACGCATAGTGAAAATGCCACGCGTTGTGAATCCCTCTTGAACAGTTTGTTAGGCTATTGACTCTCTGAGGTTCTCACGTACGTCCCATTGAAGGTGACATTTAGCCCGCCACAACCGTTGTCTTTGCTAACTACGAGGGTATCTTGATCTAATAAAATTTGGAGAGTGCAGCCGTCAACATCATAGCCTATTTGATTACCTTTTAACGTTACAATTCCGTCGATTTCTCCAAAATTTACAAGGCCAGAAGAAGAGTCTCCTACCCAAACTGCTGTCCCTGATAGTTCGTATGTGTTCGAACCCACCTTAGTTAAGTCAATAAAGGCAGTGTCAGTATCCAATTGATCATTGTTATACCGCTCATAATGCCCCTGAAAACCAGGAACGACTGCTGCATATGCAAGCGATGAAATAAGCAACATACTTAGAGCTACGCAAACTGTTTTCAAGCTCAAACTCTCCTCAATAGCCTAACGCCCTGTTAAGGTGTGAGCAACGCAACGCCGAAGTTTCCGCATACCACCTTAATCACTTAAACCGACGCATAGCAAAAGTGCCACGCGTTGCGAATCACTCTTAAACAGTTTGTTAGCTTTATATGCGTTTTGCAGCCATTAATATACATAGTAAGACAAAAGGAAACAAAATCACCAAACTGATTTCTAACGTACCAAGAAGTTTCGCTTGCAGAATGAACGAAACGGCACTAGAAACAGAGCAATAGATTATTGAAACAACAAATGCAATGAACACTTTTGTCCTGCTAAAGCCTTTATCAATATTCAACTTATAGTTAAAAGCGATAACAGGTAACAGTAATGCTATAATGTTATTCCCTTGAAGAGCCGGAATTGGTAGTGTTGTACCCAAGTATATAGCAAAAGAGATTAGTACGAGATAGCTAAATACCGACAAAATTGTATATTTTAACATCATCTTCTTCTTTCTAACTCTGCAGTGTACTTTTGCATTTCACTATAAGAAAACTCATGTATTCCCACTAAAGCAATTGATGCAATCAAAACCGCTATATTACCAGAACTGGCTCCTTGCTTAATAATACTCCATGCTGCGCCCCCTGCTCCATAAGCACCAGGGTTTGCTCCCAAGATGCTTGACCATCGGTTAAAGTCATTATGAAATTTTAAAATCTCTGTTAGCTCTTCAGTGGTCAATGACCACTCTCCCCATTGAGGGTTTACCAACACATCTGTACTTCTTGTTATGAGACAACTCTTCAATAGACCACTACTTAGTCCGTGGATAATTGCCATAACTTGCTGTCTCGCATTACGATCCAACTGACGGTACATGATTGTTCCAGACATAGCTTGCGAGACTTTAACAGGATCGCCTTGAACTAAGTGTAGTGGGATATTTAATATCTTCGCTAAAGATTTTAGCGCATCAGCTTGGTTACTAGGTAGTTTATAAGGTAAACGACTGACGTTATTCATTGCTCTCATTCCGTTGATAAATAGACGAAAGTAATTAATACAATCAGAAGAAATAATGACCTATTTATCATCGGTATCTATGTGATCAACCTCTAGAAAGCTAACGCCCTGTTAAGGTGTGAGCAACGCAATACAAATGCCGCCGCATACCACCTAAAACACCAAAACCAACGCATAGTAAAAATGCCACGCGTTGCGAATCACTCTTAAATGCTTTGTTAGTTGCGTTTCTGATTTTTACTAACCCAACTATCATTCATTAAGCCACTTTTATGCGGCCAGGCTAATAATTGTGAGTAAATTTGATAATTTAGCACTTCGTCCATTTCACGAGCACCCTCGAAGTAAAACTCATCACTTTCAATCCGTTGGCAATACCTTAACAACTCTGCGTTTACCATTGAGATGACTTGCTTGGCATCATCTTGTTTGATCTTCCATGGAGTTGAGACTCGGCTTTCTACGTCGATTTTTCCTTTTAGTCGTTTCAAACCGACGTAAATCGAGTTTTGTTTTTTCTCTTCAAGTTTTCTAGTTTTGATTAGCTCAATGAAATTTGGAGAAAAGAACTGTGGGTCTCGTGCTACAAAGTTCCACTGCTTCTTAGGGTGCAGATATAATAATTTGAGCCACTCATGCTCACTTTCCGCATCAGGATAACCAGAGTTAGTTTCACTGCTCCATATATAATGGTCAATCCAGTTAGCTTTCGATAGTTCTTCAATCGCTAAGACAGATAACTGAAATGCAGATGGGAATGACCCATTGTCGTAAAGAAGCACTGAATCAAAGTGTAACCTCACAACATTTCTTAGTGACTCCGTCGCCAGTTTATTCAATTTGTACTTTGAAATGCCACTATTTTTCTTCATTTTATCCTCGTAGCAACTAACGCCCTGTTAAGGGGTGAGCGACGCAATACCGATGCCTCTGCATACCACCTTAACCACTAAAACCAACGCATAGTAAAAATGCCACGCGTTGCGAATCCCTCTTGAACAGTTTGTTAGTTTGCATTTCACACAAATCGCACGATTTAATTAAATTGAACATTTCATGCGATACATTATAATCTAACTGTACACTCAATTGGGAACTGACCATGCATACATTAACAGCCAATGATGCCAAACGAAATTTCGGCGAACTACTTCTGAGCGCACAACGCGAGCCAGTAAAAATCAGCAAAAACAGTAAAGATACTGTCGTTGTCATGTCCATTCGTGACTTTGAAGAGCTAGAAGCTATGAAAGTTGAGTACCTCAAACACTGCTTTAAGTCAGCTAAAGAAGACTTGAACTATGGAAACACTGTTGATGGTGAAAGCTTTCTAAATTCGCTGTAACTCACTTATGCAAAAGAACAAATACAAGCTAAGTAACTTAGCACAATCTCACTTGCGCAAGGTCAAAAACTACACTGTTGAAAACTTTTCTGAATTACAGTGGCGCAACTATAAAGACACTTTGCTATCGGGGTTTCAGATGCTAGCTGATAATCCAGGTTTAGGAAGAAGTTGTGACGAGATATACCCAAATGGCTTTTATTTTCCGATTGGAAAACACACAGCTTATTTCACCAAAGAAGATGACTTTATCTTAGTCGTTGCTGTTTTAGGTCAATCACAGCTACCCCAGAATCATCTGAAATAACACGACTTTCACCCTAGAAATAATAACTGGGGTGAGAGTTTATCCATGCAAACTAACGCCCAGTTAAGGGGTGAAGCACGCAATGCCGAAGCTCCCGCATACCACCTTAATCACTAAAACCAACGCATAGTAAAAATGCCACGCGTGCCGAATCACTCTTGAACAATTTGTTATAACGCAATTTTTGACACATCTATAGATTTAAGCTCGTGTGCAACTGTATGTAAATGCGGTAGTTGATTAGTCAATGTTTTAATATGTTGATCAATAAACTGTTTATCTTTATCTGTTGAAAGCACTGCATCATACCACTCAACTACATAGTCGGCTTGCTCCCCAATTTCGCGTTGTTCTCGCATAGAAATTAAGCCGATAAGTTTTGAAAAGTGATCAAGTGTTTTTGCTGTATATGGACAACCTAAACTTGAAAAAGTAAGTTCACGCTTTGTTGTGTAAAGGAACAAGCTTCGTTCAAATGAAGACAGTTGATAATAAGTATCTAATATCTGACGTGCAGCCCCAGAGAACCGTTCCCTACTTTTCTGATTAAGTGAAATGGGAATTAGATAAAGTAGCCCATTGCTATTACTTACTGCTTTTGCTAACTCCATAAGTTGATCATGCATCTCGTTGGCATGCCGATCTCGTTTCCAACGCAGAAATGCTGTTACCGCAAACAATGTACCAAAGATAGTTGCGACATTCGCCAATGCACCTAACACTGCCAATAAATCAGTGCCTAAGAAAACTAAAGAGAATGCAGAGCCACTCAAAAATATGGCAACTACACATACCCACATAATGTAACGATCACTTTCAAAAAACTTGAACAACTCGCTTATCTCTCCATTGCGTTATAACGCCGCATTAAGGTGTGAGCGACGCTTGGCTATACTTGAGCGAAGCGAAACTGCCAAGCGTTGCGAATCACTCTTAAATGCTTTGTTATAAGAAATTAGCCACGTTTTTCTGATGTTTTATCATCTTCAGATTTCTTCGACCAATCCACACCAAAACCAGTACCGTTGTCTTGCTTTGAAGGTTCTGGGCGTTGTTCTTGTTGCTTGTTGTCATTTGCCATTTGTACTTTCCAATTAGAGTTGAGATACCATGATAAAGAATAGAGCAATTAGTGTAATTCCTGCCCCATATGAAATATTTTTATATGCTTTTTCAACATACTTTTCCTTGAGTAGCATTACATTTTTGTGTACTTCGAGTAGTTGTTGATAAGAGATAATTATCGTTCTGATATTTTCTTCCTCGAAGGTACAAAGCTGTGAGGAAACATTTTGGTCAAGCCTCAAAGTAGGAAAGTCAGATATTTTTATCGACTTAAACAAATAGTGCCATGCAAGGGATAAGTTAAGGATAATCAAAAACAATAAAAAAACTATCAGACATTGCAGGCTTGTTACTGGAGGGAAAAACTTTTCAAAACCCCATCCGATTACACTCACTAGAACCCCAAGGACAACCGATATTAAGCCAAGAAATTTATTAGCTTTACTATCTAATGAATCAAAGCGTTTTAGCTCTTGATCAAGTGCCATCTTCGCGTAATTGTAAGCTAGCTCTGTTGAAACTGAATCACCCACGAAATTATCCTATTTCTTATAACGCCTTGTTAAGGGGTGAGCAACGCAATACTGATGCCGCCGCATAACGCCTTAATCACTAAAATCAACGCATAGTGAAAATGCCACGCGTTGCGAATCCCTCTTGAACAATTTGTTATACGATTTCTCACAACGAGCGCTGAAACTGACCATTTTGGGCTTTGAAACCTAATTTTTCAAACAGAGCTTTAGACCGAAAGTTACCTTTATCAATGTCTGCATACAATATTTCAATACCCAAAGATTTTGCGTGAGAAAATAACAAACTGAGGGCTTCCGACATATAGCCTTGTCGCCAATATGATGAATTAAGTAAGCATCCAACCTCACATGAATGACCACAATCACTAAAACTATGTAAACCACAAGTTCCGATAACTTTGTTGGTCGATTGCTCTAAAACTGCCCATTCCAACGATTCACCCAACTTTTCTAATTGGACGACGCTTTCCAACATCTGAAATATCGTATCTTTCGATGGAAAAACCGGATCTGAGGCAAATTCTATTGTTTGAATATCACTATAAATTTCAAACAAGTCATCAGAATCATCCATTTGAATTGACCTCAAAACAACCCTACTTCCGTGTAAATCAGGCTTCATTTTTCTCCTTAATCGTATAACGCCCTGTTAAGGTGTGAGCAACGCAATACCGATGCTACCGCATACCACCTTAAACACTAAAACCAACGCATAGTAAAAATGCCACGCGTTGCGAATCACTCTTAAACAGTTTGTTAGCAATTTTTTTCGATAGACAGCAGCTCAAACCACTTGTTCAGTGACTCATTATTTGAGTCAAACACTGCTATATTTATCCCCTCTGGATTCTTCACGCTTCGGTAACGCAACCCCAAAATAGGTTGGTCATCTTTTGTTTTGAATCTAAATCTAAAATATTCAGATATGATTTGGGTTGGCACATATTCAACATGCTCTCGACCATCTTTTGATACTGGCAAAGTTAACTCTTTCACAAACGCGCGGAGGAACGATAAATTCTGCCTAGCATCATACTTTTCAGGTTCAAAAACACTTGGTGTTTTTGGTAGATCGACAAAATCGATTACCTTGATGTCCTTCAGCAATTTAAACTTTGCGATTGACCATTCTGTTGCGTCTGTAATAACTTCTTTTTCAGCGGTCTCCTGATCATAGGCGACATAAAAATATGAAATACCGGCTGGATTCATCCGACCAGCGCTAGCTTTTCCTTCAGGGGGTACGCCAATATCAGAAAAGTCCGTAAACTCTTCATCTTGTTGGTTCACTCTAACGCGATAGAATTCGGTTTCAGCAGGAATCGTAGTAACAAGTTCTTCTGTATTACAAAGAGCTCCGAGAGCATCAAGCATACTTGAAATTGGAATGTAATCAGGTCTACCGGAGGAAAATTCATCTTCTGGTTCAGACAAAAATAAATACCGTGTCTTATATAACACTTGGTCCTTAAATGCCGACCAACCATATGATAATGCAGATGAGGGACTATCAACAGACCAGTCATTTTTGACATGTTCAACCAGATAAAGGCTTGCATCAGAGCTGTCAATCAAGTCCTCACAAAGCTCACCACTCCAGCCTGGATCAAATTCTCCCATAACATCCCATATATTGGTTTCTGACATTAACCACTCTTTTTCAACCCATGGCATGTCCACATCTTGTGCATCTGCGTAATATTGGAATATTGATTCATACACGCGCTCCATGATCAAATCATATGGAGCAGCAATTAATTCACCTTCTTCATTTTCTTCACCGCAATAGGAACATGAATTTGAGCTTAAATTAGCCGTGACTATACTAGCCAACGATTCATCTACAACACAGTCAGCACATACATTTTTGTCAAGCCCACTGAGTTGTGGTGACTCCCACATTGAAATCATTAATTCTGAATGGTATCCCACATTTTCCTCCTGATTGCTAACGCTTTCTATACGGGTTTTAGCTGTCTTTCATACTCATATCATGCAATCTTTCCAATTACAGTTCAATTGGTAATCAATAGGTTAATGAAAGGCGCTGGGTATTAGATTGCAAAATGACGGATAGCTATATAGGTAAGGAAAACTCTTATCTAAATGAAGTTAATTAGCGCCAGTGCTAACCAACAATAGAGCATAAATGTTTTGGAAAAGGCAGTGTATCGACATGATCGCTGCCTTTTTGGTGTGATATTTTAATCGTTATGAGTCCTTATTACTTAGTAACGAAACTTTATTCTACTCACACCATTGGTAACTCAAGAAACTCTGCAAGCTCTTGGGCCATCTTGCTATCAATCAAGTCGTTCCAGTAAGTCAGCTCGTTATACTCCATAGAAAAGCGATGCAGTTCGCCAAAATGACTTCTTACCTCAAAGTTAACCATAGCTTCCTCTGGAATGGTGATCGTGCCATTGCCGTACAGATTAAATAGCCAAGCTTGCGTCATAGAGTTTGGCTTAGCCAGTAGGGCAGTTTGACCACCAACAAAGAACAACGTGATGCGCTCGATACCAGATTCTTTTGCCTGTTCGTCGGCTTCCTTGGCGGCTGCTCTCGCCTTAACCAGTTCAAAATCTTCAAAGGTTTTCTCTAGCTTTTCCGGGCTCATTCTCTTCATGGTAGTTAGGATGCGGTCTAAGTCGATGCCTTTATTCATGATGTGTCCTTGCTGGTGGTGTTCTGCTAAATAAACATATGCTTTGGTACGCCGAAACGTTCCGATAGCGCTTTAATGTGTCCAACGGTTAGTTGGCGTTTACCGCTTAGGATTAGCGATACTAGCGACTTGCCACCAATCTCAGGTAAATCACTTAGAGTTAGACGGTATTGGTCGATGAGAACGCGAAGAGTGGCGATACCAGTATCTAGGCTATCAATGTGCGCGTTAAACTCTTGGAAGTGTTCTGATTCTTCCTCGTAGCGTTCAAGTACAGGGAATAGCAAGTCAATCAAGACATGGTTTTCCTCGTAGTCTTCTACTAGCGTATCCATGAGTTCCATAAGCTCTAGATATTGCTCATGGTCACGGATGCCTTGTAACCAAGGCATCGCTGTGTGAATTTCATTTGATAGGGTTTTTAGAGCTTGAATGTTCATGCTTACCCCCTTTTTGTTGGTCTGCTATCTTGTCGTATTCTGCGTGGGTAACGATGTATTTAACGAAGCATTTCCCACCTGTAAATTCGATAAAGGCGATTAACCTTAATGAACCGCCGCCAATGTCGATGACATACCACTTGTCTACGTATTTAAAGTTATCCAATGACGGAAAAAGTTGTTTGAGTTGTTCTGGTCTTTTTGCTTTTGTTGCTTTTAGCGTTTTGAAAGTTGAGTCTAGTGCCTCGGCACATTGCGGATATAGTCGCTTTGCCGTTTCAAAAGGCTCTCGTTTAATTATGTGCATTTCCTAACTCTTGTTTACATCATGTAAACACTATAGGACACTCACACCAAGTTTACAATATGTAAACAAAAAGACCTGATTAATTGAGCCTTTATGGAGTGAGCAGTCCGAAATGCTTGTTATATGCTTGTGTGTGCGCCTATAATTTATGCGCACACACAATACGCACAGGTTACTATTATGAGAAATGCATATAGTACGCAAGCACCAAAGAAAGCTACAAACTTAAGCTTAAACAGTGAGTTACTTGCGGAGGCTAAACGGTTAAATATAAACCTTTCGGCAACAATGGAAAAGGCACTTGAAAAAGAAGTACGTCAACGCCTTAAGGCTGAATGGTTAAAGCAAAATGCTGAGGGCATTAATGCTTGTAACGAGCTAACTGAAAATCATGGACTATTTTCTGATTCTTACCGAGTATTCTAATGTCACAATTCTCGCTATACAAAAACAACGATAAAAACACAGCAACCGCATACCCATACTTTGTTGACGTTCAAAGTGGATTGCTGGATACATTGAACACTCGGTTAGTTATTCCGTTGACGCCTACTGAGTTGTTAGAGAAAAAAGCACCTAGTCATCTATGTCCCGTAATCCATATTGATGAAGGTGACTTCGTAATTCTGACGCATCAAATGGCAAGTGTACCAACCAAAATTCTAAGAGAGCCTGTAAGCAATCTAAGCACTTTTAGAGACGAGATCATCTCTGCTATCGATTTTCTTATTACGGGCATATAACGCCGCGCTAAGTGGTGAGCCACGCAACCACGACACTTAACTTGGACGCAGTAAACACTAAACTTGATCCAAACTAAAAATGCCAAGCGTTGGGAATCACTCTTAAATGCTTTGTTAAAACGCAGTTTTACACATCATATTCCGACAGCATTTGACGACAATTACGAACTGTTAGTACGCGGATTTCATGACTTAAGCTGTGGATAATACGATAGTGACCAAAGATAATTTCACGATAATTCGTATGAGACATTTCAGGAACAAAGCGCCCCACTTCAGGCATACTGCCAAGTAGTTCACTTTTATCAAAACTTCGTTGACCCACTTTTCTGCTGCAGATGGGTTATCCAAAGAAATGAACTCCGCTGTATCGCCTAACTTTTGAAGCGCTAATGGAGACCAAATTACTTTCATTTTTTAATGCGCCCCAAAACTTGAGCACGCGCATCATCTTTGGAAACGCCAAGACCTGAAGCTAACTGAGCTTCCGCTGTACACATTTCTTCCAGCAATTCGATTTTCTTCTTGCATTGCTTCATACTCTGCAACATCAAGAACAACAGCAACACCTTTGCCACGTTGTGTAATTACCAATGGACGGCGAGTCTCATTGATTTGTTTGATGTAAGAAGCTACACCTGCGCGAAACTCAGACAACGGTTGAATGTCTTGATCGAAATGAATACGACTCATACTGAACTCCATCTGGTACAAAATAATGTACAAATAGTAGTTCAACTAACCGTTATGAGAAAGAAGTCGATTCTGCGTTATAACACCCTTAGATACCTCATCAACCTTCAAGGCAATAACATGAAGTAGTAGATAAATAAAACTTAACTAACTTTACCCATTCACTAACGTAATGAAATTCAGGCACAATCTTATAAGCATTATTGAGATTTCTCTACGAAGAAAAAGGTAACACGCTTCAAATTTAAACATGAAGAGGGTTTGTTATTTAAGGTTAAGCAATCAGTTCTTGTGCTTCCACAGAGGCTTCCGACTCTGCTTGCGAAGCTGCCTTACCTTTCAGTTCCATCATGAGTTGTTTAACCAAAATTCCGTAGATAAACATCATCGGTAGTCCCGCGACCACGCACAAGGATTTAATGGTATTGATACCACCACCCGTGAGGAATACGCTAAAGCTGATAAGTGCGATCGCCCCTGCCCACATCAATTTGACCTTGTTATCTGGGTCTCCGTTTAGGGACAGCTGATTCGTCGTCAGCATCGAGGTGGCCACGCTAGCGCTCGACATCGTAGTCAACATCAAGAAGAACTGAATCACCAAAAAGACCGCAAGAACCACATTGTTCGCTGGCAAGGTTTTGATCAACGAGACGACGGCAAACGTCAATCCACCATTGCTCATCCACTCTTGAACGGGATAACCACCTAATAACTGCGCCCAAACCGCATAGCCCCCAAAGATTGAGATAAAGAATGCGCATCCCAGAGCGCCCATAGAGATGGTATACAAGATGACTTCACGGATAGTGCGGCCTCTCGATATGCGCGTAATAAACAACCCCATCATGATTAGGTACGCGTAGTACCAGAACCAATAATATTGAGTCCATGCTTGAGGGAAACCACTCTTTTGCACCGGGTCTGTCCAAAGAGACATGCGGAAGAAACTATCGAGCATGACACCGAGTGAATCCGTCACGTTGTTCAGCACAAATTGTGCATTTGATGAAAACAGCACAAATAAGGCAAAGATAATCGCAGTGATGACCGTGTAATCGGATACATTACTGATGCCTTTGTTGAAGCCCACCAGCGTCACTGCGAATAAAACCAATACGAACAAGAAAATGATGCAGCCTTGAAGCAACAAATTATTATCTATCCCAAATAACTCTGCTGCTCCTGTACTAAGCAGAGTAACGGTTAACGCTAATGAACTAGCAAAGGCCGCGAGTGTTCCGAAGATGGCCAAAAGGTCGACGCATTTGCCCACGATTGGATTCTTACCCAATACGGGTTCACACAGTGTGGAGAGCTTCAATGTACGGCGTTTTTGTACATAGAAAGCGTAAGCAAAAGGAATCGCAGGGAAACAGTAGATCGCCCACCCTGTAATTCCCCAGTGGAACATTGAATAAGTGACTGACCACGCCGCTGCAGTGTAGCTGTTCGCTTCGGCAAATAGCGGTGGAGATTGCAGGTAGTACATCGGTTCTCCAATCCCCCAATAAATGAGCGATGCACCAACACCAGCCGTAAAGATCATACCGCCAAAAGAGAAGTTCGAATACTCAGGCTTTCCTTCCCCTAATCGAATGTCACCGTACTTGGAAAACGCTAACCACAGTAGAAAGCCAACAAGAGTAAGACTGCAGATTTGCACCAACCAGCCAAACCAATCAGTCACAAACGTCATTGCGTTGTTCGCCATAGCTTGAGACTGCTCAGGGAACATCGAAGAGACAAGTAAAATGAGCAGGACAGTGCCAATCGCAGGAATGGTGAGTCCGAGATTAAGATTCTTCAAGGCTGTCTCTCCATGCTGTGAGTTCTTCAATATGACTAGGCTCAATGCCACAACAGCCACCAATGATACTCGCCCCTAAACGATACCACTTTTTAGCGTATTCTAGATATTCTGTTGGAGAGAAGTTTCTAAGCCCTTGGTATGACTCATTCGCTTGGTGATTCGCTTTAATTGGTGCAAAGCTGTTTGCGTAGACACCAATAGTTAACGTTTTCCCTGTTCGTCTCAGCACTTGATTCACATCTTTGATCGCTTGTTCAATCACTTCAGGAATTGAGCAATTGAAAAAAATACCGGTCGCATTAGTATCAAGAAGCGCCTCAACGGCGTCAGTGACAAGCTCACCAGAGCGCAGATGCGAGACTTCGCTGACTTCATCTTCTAACGTGAACGAGATGTAAACTGGCTTGTCGCTTTTAGACAGAACTTTGCTGATCACTCGCGCTTCACCAAGGCTTGCAACGGTTTCCGCCAACCAAATGTCTACATGTGGCTCTTGCGCTTCAAATAGAGTCACATTGATGTCGTAAGCACGCTTTTCTTCAAATAAATCAGGTCTATAAGAACCAAAGGCAGGAGGTATCGCTCCGGCAACAAGCACTTCTTTTTGTGACACGGTCACGACATCACGAGCAATTTTCGCGGCTTTCTCTGCCAGCTCGCGTCCCTGCTCGGCATACAAATCTTCACCTAGATGAAACGGAACACAGGCATAGCTGTTGACGGTAATGATTTGTGCTCCTGCATCAATAAAACCCTGATGCGCTTGCGTAACATGTTGTGGGGATTCGATAAGTGCTTGGGCACTCCAGTGAGGTTGAGAAAACGGTGCGCCTATGCGTTTTAGCTCGCGCCCCATGCCCCCATCCAATATTGTAAGATTCATCATTTAGACTTCCATACTGCTAAAATCCATATGGCAATTCAATCACAATATGATGTAAGTGAAAGTTATATTTTCTCACTCTTAATATGAAGAAAATTCATATGAGTAGAAGAATTGCTGTGCAGATGTCTTAATGACAAAGACTACGTATGAGTTTCCGCCATCAGCACAACGCACCACTCTGTAATGAGTTGGGAAAGGAAATAAATAGACGCAGTCCTATTTAGTTCATAGGGCAAGAAAATAAGCCGTGAGTTTAACCGCCATAAAAGAGTCCATCACCAAGGATAAAACCAAGCGGTTACATCGCTCCTGTGTCAATACCGCAACAGCCTTCAGTCCTGGTCACAAAGGCGTTAAGATCAAGTCTTATTGTTGTTATGCTAAAAGATAACTCGAGATGCCATAAGACTTATACATTGGTACACCTTCGGCTATGAGATACTTTTATAATTTTATGTTATTAAATATCCTTATATGGCTATCTTCAAAATCTGGTCAAGAGATATCCATTAGGATTGATTATTTTTATGGATATTAAAGCCTTGAGAGCATCAAAGTATACGAGCCTAAAGCTCAGAAAAAAGGCCTCTAGGAGCACCTGAGGCCATTTGAAAATGTAAGGTTAAGAAACAACAGAGTAAAAATAAAAACGACTAACTAAAAAATCAGCTAAGTCCAATTTCAGTTACTTGACTCGTCTCCTTTCTGCTATGTCAGCATATTCCATATGCTTTTGAGCGAGCATACAAATAAGATGAACAGCCCTGTAGCTTATTTTCCTTTAAGGACTCCAGCGCCATCGGTTGCTCTACAGACGTATATATCCTCCTTAAGGCCAGTTGCAGATTCGTATTTATTTTTAACGGCGAGTTTTAGATTTTCGACTAAATGCATAGGAACCAGAGCAACAACACAACCACCAAAACCACCGCCAGTCATTCGCACACCACCTTGGTCACCAATCGTATCTTTCACAATTTCAACTAAAGTATCGATTTCTTTAACTGTGATTTCAAAGTCATCACGCATTGACGCATGTGACTCCGCCATGAGTTCGCCCATACGCTTTATGTCGTGCGCACGAAGTGCTTGCGCCGCTTTAACAGTGCGGTCATTTTCTGTGATCACGTGGCGAGCTCGCTTCGCAACCATGTCATCCAGCTCAGACACTTTTTCGTCAAACTGCTCAATGGTAACATCACGTAACGCTGCCACACCAAAGGTGCGTGCCGCTTCTTCACACTGCTTACGGCGCGTGTTGTATTCGCTGTCTACCAAGCCACGTTTTTTGTTCGAGTTGATTATCACAACCGCGATGTCCTCTGGCATCGGGACCGCCTCGGTTTCTAAACTACGACAATCCAATAATATGGCGTGGTTTTCACGACCTTCTGCCGAAATCATTTGGTCCATGATACCGCAGTTACAGCCAACGAATTCGTTCTCTGCTTGCTGACCATTTAGGGCTATTTCTGCTTGGCTGATTTCCAGATTAAACAGTACTTTAAACGTTTGCCCTATCACCACTTCCAATGCAGCCGATGAGCTTAAACCTGCTCCTTGCGGAACATTACCACTAACCGCAATATCCGCTCCAGTAAATTGGTAACCGCGAGAAAGAAGACTTTTGACTACCCCGCGAATATAGTTCGCCCACATTTGGTTAGATTGGAATACAATCTCTTGACTGATATCGAACTCATCAATTGCATTACCATAATCCACGGATACCACACGTACTAGAGTGTCTTCACGTTTCGCAGCAGCGACTATCGTTTGGTAATTGATTGCGCATGGCAGCACAAAACCATCGTTGTAGTCAGTATGCTCACCAATGAGGTTTACACGGCCAGGAGCTTGAATAATATGGCTCGGTGCATAGCCCAGCAATTCTTCAAAAGAGCTTTCAACATTTTGGATTAAATCAGACATAGGTGGCGTTCTCTTAAGATATAAATTTGGTGTTGGGGAAGTACTTTGAGCCTCATGTTTCATCGCAAGGTGGTACTCCCCATTTTGTTCGCTATCAATAGTTCTCGAGAGTTTATGACTCTTTATAATGCACATCACTTAAATCGCGTAAACGTTGTGCAGCCTGCTCCGCTGTTAGGTCTCGTTGATTTTCTGCGAGCATTTCATAACCCACCATGAACTTGCGAACCGTGGCACTACGAAGTAATGGTGGGTAGAACAGCGCATGTAATTGCCAATGGTTGATATCGGTGCCTTCTTCAAAGAATGGTGCATAGTGCCAACCCATCGAGTAAGGAAAAGAACATTGGAATAAATTGTCGTAGCGACTCGTCAGCTTTTTGATAGCAACTGCAAGGTCATCACGTTGTTCATCGGTTAGCTCACTCATGCGGCGTATGTGTACTTTCGGAAGAAGCATGGTTTCGAACGGCCATGCAGCCCAGTACGGTACAACGGCAATCCAATATTCAGTTTCAACCACTGTACGTGAACCGTCTTTAAGTTCAGCTTGCACGTAGTCCACCAGCAAGTTGCTGCCATGTTCTTGGTAATACGCTTTTAAGTTGCGCTCTTTGCGCTCAATTTCGTTTGGTAAGAAGCTGTTCGCCCAGATTTGACCGTGTGGGTGAGGCTGAGAACAACCCATGGTTTCGCCTTTATTTTCGAATGCTTGAACCCAAATGTAGTCTTTGCCTAACTCTTCGATTTGATCATTCCATGTATCAATCACGCCGCGAATTTTATCAACTGGCAATTCCGGTAAGGTTTTGCTGTGATCAGGCGAGAAACAGATGACGCGGCTCAAACCACGCACACCCTGAGATTTGAATAGCGGATTATCTGACTTAGGTGCATCTGGTGAGTCCACCACCAATGCTGCAAAATCATTTTGGAATACGTATGTACCTTGGTAATCTGGGTTAACATCCCCTGAAATACGCGCATTAGTTGGACAAAGGAAGCACTTCTCATCGTAGCTTGGTTGTTCGTTAATCTCTGGTTTCTCATCAGCCCCACTCCAAGGACGTTTAGCACGATGAGGAGAGACCAAAACCCACTGCCCGGTTAATGGATTGTAACGGCGATGTGGGTGATCTATTGGATTGAATTCAACATTTGACATATTACTTGCTCATCTTTTTTAGTCTGTCTTCGATTTGGCACACACCAAACTCATCAATTTGTTTAAAAGAAGTTTCGAGTACATTAATACCCGTCAGGATTACTCGATTGCCAATTCCACGTATCTGCCGTCATTTCAGCAATGCTGCGGGTAGCTTTCCAACCGAGCTCTCTTTGTGCTTTTTCCGTACTGGCCCAACATTCTGCAATGTCTCCAGGGCGACGAGGACAAAGCTCGTAAGGGATTGGATGACCACATGCCGTTGAGAACGCTTCGACCATTTCAAGTACGCTCGAACCTTTGCCCGTGCCTAAGTTGTACACGTGCAAGCCGGCCTTTTCGCCGACCGATTTCAGGGCTGCGATATGGCCGTCAGCCAAATCCATTACGTGGATGTAGTCACGAACACCAGTGCCATCCGGTGTGGAGTAGTCGCTACCGAATACCGACAATTTTTCTCGACGACCAACCGCGACTTGAGCGATGAACGGCATTAAATTGTTTGGGATCCCCTGTGGATCTTCGCCCATGGTGCCCGACGGGTGTGCACCAACGGGGTTGAAGTAACGTAACAAAGTCACACTCCAATCCTGTTCAGCTTGAAACAGGTCACTCAAACACTCTTCCACCATGTATTTACTGCGACCATAAGGGTTAGTGGTTGCACCTGTTGGTGACTCTTCCGTAATAGGCACAACCTTAGGATCACCATAAACCGTTGCAGATGAGCTAAATACAATGCTTTTTACACCCGCTTTGCGCATACTGTGCACCAACACCAATGAACCATTAACGTTATTATCGTAATACTCCAATGGTTTTATAACGGATTCGCCAACGGCTTTTAGACCTGCAAAATGAATCACAGCTTGAATATCATGTTTATTAAATACTGAGTCTAAAAAGTCTTCATCTCGAATGTCGCCTTGATAGAAAGCTGGTTGCTGCCCTGTTAGTGCCTCTATACGATTTAATACCTCTATTTTGGAATTACATAGGTTGTCTACGATGATTGGTTCCATACCAGCTTTGATCATCTGCACACATGTGTGACTACCGATATACCCCATTCCGCCTGTGACAAGAACTGCCATAAATACTTTTCCACCTTTCAACGTAAAAATCTCTAGATCAGGTATACCCGCATCATGCGCATATTCGGGCATACCGATCTATCTACTTGCTGTCCGTTTTTAATGATTAAATAATTAGTGTGGTTTGATTACGGCATGTACATATCATTCAGCTTGGTTACCTGTTTGCTTTTCCTACGTTTCAATAAATAGTTAAAGGTCACACCAAGCATTAAGATAACACCGCAAAAACCATACACTTGCATGACCGTTGGGTCGTTTGAAACAAAACCTACGTCCGAAAACATTACATATGCACCTAGCACCATATAGAGAATGACTGCGGACGCCTCAAAGCGGAAAGACCATGGCGTCACATCGATGCTTTCATTAACTGGCATCACATAATCCGTATCACGTGGCATAAAATGACCAATCGCAAACATCAGTAAAGTACAAACTACAAATAAAATCGCTAATTGATGTAAGAAGTGGATTGGGGTGTCAAAGATCAATTGCATCGCAGCATAGGAGCTCACAAAAATCGTTAGTGCAACTTTGGCTGCAATAGCTGGTACACGTTTTGAAATGTAACCAACGAACACAATGGTGAAGATAGGCACACTGAAAAAGCCAGCAACCATTTGTAAATATTGGAATAAACCTTCTGGTGCATATAGGATAAACGGTGCAATACAAACAGAGATAATGGCAATGATGACTCCGAATAGGCGCCCCTTACCGACTAACTCTTCATCGGACTTATCTTTACCAAATAATGGCTTATAAACGTTCAATGCAAATAGTGTCGTAGAACTGTTTAACACACCATTAAACGTACTTAATATGGCACCAAACATAACCGCAACAAAGAAGCCAACAAGAGGCTTGGGTAACACTTCATTCACTAAGCGCGTATACATTGTGTCGGGATTACCTGCATCAGAGCCAAACATGTGGAAGGCAATGATGCCGGGAATGATAAGGAATAATGGAGAGATAACCTTAATTGCACCTGCGAGAATGACACCCTTTTGACCTTCTTTCAGGTTCTTTGCGCCAAGCGCACGCTGAATGATGGATTGGTCGGTGCCCCAATAATACAAGTTCACCAATAATAGGCCCGTGAACAGAGTAGAAAATGGCAGTGGATCCGTTTCTTTACCTACGGATTGCAGCTTCTCTGGTGCGGCAGTGAGCAACACGTCCAAACCTTCTATAAAGTTACCGCCGCCTAATGCCATCAGGCCAAATACAGGGATCATTAGGCCACCAAGAATCAATCCTACACCATTGAAGGTATCAGCAATAACGACAGCTTTTAGACCACCATAAATAGCGTAAAAGAAACCTAACAAACCTATCGTGGCAGAGATCAGTGCGATGGAGCTAAATTCAGAAATACCCAATAAACCTTGTACATCGAAGATTTCGCCTAGTACCACTGCGCCAGCGTAAAGAGTAGTAGGAAGAATGTTGATGACGTATTGACACAAGAACAACAAAGTAACGAACTTCTTCACCGACATGTCATAACGGCTTTCTAAGAAATCTGGAATGGTGGTGATACCTTGCTTGAGGTAACGCGGTACAAGCAGCAGCGCAATGACAACCAGAGTAACGCCAGAGGCAACTTCCCACCCCATCACACTCATATTGTGGGTGTAGGCTTGAGCACTCATACCGACAAAACTGGTTGCACTCAAATTGGTAAGAATTAGCGAGCTGGCAATCAGTCCGCCCGTCAAACTTCGTCCTCCAAGGAAGAAACCATCTTGAGAGGTGTGTTTATCATTTTTAACTTTGCTGTAAGTGAACACCACAACAAAGCCCGTAAACAGCAAAAACGAAAGTAATACTGTAATAGACATTTTGTTTCCTTAACAAGTTAAGCAATTCAACTTGCTTGTTGGTTGTAGGGTGCCCCTCTAGCGAGTATAGGAGTGTTTTATCAGGAACAACGTAAGTTGAAACTGGTCGCTAGAGGAGGCAGGTAGAGGTTTAACGTTTTTTAAGATGAACAATAAGCGCTGATTCGGGATCGAGGATCGGGAGTGTCACCCCAATTTCTTTTAAGTTATCACCACTTAGAGTCAGAGTTTTGTCTAGCCATTTCGGACGTTGTTTCATCAATTGAAAACTGGTCTGTGGCATTTCCACAATCTTGATTTCGTAACTGGCCTTTTCATCCGCACAACTCACCCGAAGTGGAGATGGTAGCGCGTGATTTGGCATGGCCAACTGGCAGACCGTAATCAGCATTTCTTTCCCGTTTTCAACACCATAGATGTTCTGGCTATGATCTGCTGGGTCAATACGGAAAGCACGCCCAGAGTGAAGCAAGTCGCGATACTGTTTGTGCAATTGAATATAATGGGCGAAGGCTTGTTTTTCTTCAGCACTCTCTTTTACTGGATCGAGTTCAACGCCCATGTGACCACTTAACGCCGTCACTCCACGCATATTGATGGCATGGCGACGGTTAGTTGAATGACATTCCGCAGGGCCAATGTGTGCACCCATTACTTCAGGCGGAAAGAAATAACTCATACCGCGCTGAATAGCTTGACGTTCTAGCGCATCGTTACAATCAGAAGCCCAGAAGCGATGAGTGCGTTTAAGGATTTCAAAATCAATACGACCACCACCTGAAGAACAAGACTCAATCTCGACCTCAGGATGTGCCGCATAAAGTTCATCTAACAGACGATAAAGCGCTTTAGTTTGACCATGTACAGCTGGCTTACCTTGATGACCTGGCTGCACCAGTTCACGGTTCATATCCCACTTTAGGTAGCCAATGTTGTAGCGAGTTAGTAAGTCATTCAAACGATCAAACAGGTAGTTGAAGCAATCTTTGTTTTGCAAATCCAACACGTATTGCCAACGACCTGAAGGCTGATGGTAGCCTTGCAGACTCAACACCCAATCGGGGTGTTGGCGATATAGATTTGAGTCTTGGCTGACCATCTCGGGTTCAACCCAAAGACCAAATTCCATACCTTTGTTGTTTACGTGCTCAATCACTGGTTCAAGACCATTTGGGTACTTCGTTTCATCCAAATACCAGTCACCAAGCGCGGCACGTTCGCCATCACGACCAACGAACCAACCATCATCAATAATGAAGCGCTCGACCCCCATCTCAGCGGCTTCGGTTGCCATCTGCATGATGTACTCAGGGTTATGATCAAAATAGATACCTTCCCATGTGTTTAAGTGAACCGGGCGGGGTTTACTGCTTGGAAACTGGATAATATTGGTGCGAACAAACTCATGGAATCGTTGTGAAATACCGTTCAAACCCGAGTTGCTGTATGTTGCGTAAAGCCACGGGGACTGGTATGTCTCACCACTTTTTAAACGCTTTTCACCAGAGAGTAACAACTCGCCGGCTTGAACAAAGCGGCGACCATCACTACGAACATCAGCGCGCAGTTGATGATTACCACTCCAACCAAGATGAAAGCCCCATACGTGACCCAATTGCTCGCCAAAGCCATTCGTGCCAGCGAACAGACCAGGGAAATTTTCATGAGAGGTTCGGCCACGGCGGTTTTCTTGCATAAAGCCACCATGTTCAAAGCGCAAGCGTTGAGTTTGAAATTCATGACACCAACGTCCGTGAAATGTCATTAATTCGTTGGCATGATTAGGTAATGGTAAAGTGGAAGAAAGCTTATCTAAACAATACTCGCTTGACGCGATGTTCTTTATTGAGATGCGTTTTTGCACCACGTCGCTATTGAAATCAAGGTGCAGCTCAATGACCAACTCAAGCCCAGCGATGTCGTCTTGAAGTATAAATGTTGCACTACCATCATTTTGCTCAATAGATTTGGTTATGAACACGGGCGCCCAATTATCGCCATTTCGGTGTCCTTCAATACCAGGCGCATTAAAGTGACCACTACCAAGCTCTGGGCATAGTGATAACGGCACGTCGACATCAAGACGAGCCTGAGAAATAGGCCGCTCGGTCGAGAGGATTAAATCAGGGTCAATCTGAGCTATTTTCGCTCCCCAATGAAGGATTTCAGGAACACGATCCACTTTAATGATCATGCTGTGATTCTTAGACTTTAAGTGAACAAATTTTTGCATTCTGCTTCTCTGTTTTCGCAAACATTTAATCTATAAATAATGATGCGCACATTCAGCTTTATTACGACAAAAAAGCCTAACAAATGTGACTCAAATCATGTTAAAGAGGTATTTTTTGTGTGGTCGATCTTGTGTTTTCGAAAACATTTTTTCATGTTTTTACGACATTAATCACGAGGAAATTTGAATGAATATGGTAGAATGAATAGCAAATCTGGATAGGAGAATGCAGTGGCAGTCACGTTTAAAGATGTTGCGCGGTTAGCTGGGGTCTCAACTCAAACCGTATCTCGCGTAACCAATGGCGCAGATAACGTCGCGGAAGCAACGCGAAAACGCGTCAACGATGCGATAAAAAAGCTTGGCTATGTACCAAACAAAGGTGCACAAATGCTGAGCCGAGCTAAGTCTCGGATCATCGGTATTGTTTCCTTGGATATCTCTCTGCACGGTGTGGCTCTGATTGCCAACGGAATTCGTAACCAAGCGCATGAGATGGGCTACGGGACAGCGTTAACCGTGCTAGCAAACAACTCTATTGATGAATTTCGCGATGCGATTCGAGAGCTTATTGCACAACAAGTCGATGCTATTATTATCAACGCCCCCGTAAATCAAGACATCGCACAGTGTCTGATTGAGCAGTTCAGTCAACTAACATTGGTATTCATTGATGTTCCTGAAGGGACCCCTGTCAATCATGTTAGGTGTGATCATCATACAGGAGCAAACTTAGCGGTATTACATTTGATTGAACAAAAACGCGATTCCTTCGTGTGTATTTCTGGCCCATCTGAATCGACCGCCTCTAAAATTCGTTACGACGCGTGGCAAACACAACTCCAAAAACATGGAGCCAAAGAAGTTGCTTGTTATGAAGGTGATTGGCAAGCAGCCAGTGGCCACAAAGCGATTAAAGACCTTGTTCTAAAAGGTATAGACTTTGATGCGGTGCTAGTCGCCAATGATCAAATGGCACTCGGTGTTTTATGCGCTCTGTCTGAAGCAGGCATCAATGTGCCAAAGACGGTTTCTGTCATTGGGTTTGATGGTATTCAGGACAGTCAATATTTTTCACCGCCTTTAACCACGATCAAACAAGACTTCGACAAGTTGGGCCGTAAAGCCGTTAAATTAATGCTCAGCCAAATGGAAAAACCAGAGGGAACAATCTCTGAGGTGCTGCCCGTCAATTTAGTCGTCAGACAAAGTACAAGTGAAAAAGCAGATACTTCATATGATAAGCAAGAGGTGCTCGCTTGCCTTGAAAATATTCGTCACCTACTGCCATAATTAGTAGAACTATTTAGCCATCTTTTTTATGTTGCTATTAAGCCGATAGTATAAGAAATGTTAGAAAAGTCTCACTTTTTCTTATCTCAAAGAAGTAGCACTGAAAAAATGCTATATTGAAAGCCTCATATCATCATTCCTCCACAGAAGGAATAACACTATGCCACCCTACCTGGTTACTTACTTCAACGAGAAACATACCGTGATAGATAAAGAAACGATATTTATGAAAAACCTAACCAACGCTAAACGCTCGGCAGAGCATCATGCGCCAAAGGGGACTGACCAAATTGAAATCAAAGATTTAATGGATCAAGTCCTAACTCGATTAACGTTAGATGAAAGCTGGCTTGATAACATTGAAAACTGATATTGCCTAACAATCAAAGTTCGTTTGAGATGTATCAATAAATACACAGGCTTGATTAGTTTTTCGTATTAGCCTTTGACACAGTTTAATTTGTTTGTCTGTCAAAGCCTGTTTACGGTTAAGTTGATCGAGTAAACCTGAAAGCATATCTCTGTCCAAGTTACTCAGTTTTTCAGAATGTATGAGGAGTGTCGTATTTATAAGTTCAGAAAGGTTTCTTGAACTCACAATCACCATTCCTTATCCCACTTCTTTTGTTCCTTAGCCCTTTTTCCTTTCGGATTAAGAACAGGTTTTTTCTGCTTTTGTATCGGTTTGGATAGCTTACTCATATATAATCCTATTTTGATGGTTAACTAAATTTCGCACCTTATCCATGCTGACTATGAAAGAGACGATGATACTACATAGGTCAGCATAAAATAGACAAAAGTGAGTAACGGCACTAGTTAAATTAGCACATTATTAATTATTGTAAGTATCGCAAGACTTTGTTATTTAAATTGATGGATCTCAATCAAGAAGCTACGCTGTGATCGACTACACTCATTAACCTCCGGTTATTAAATAACTAACTGGAAGCAAGACAAACGTGGTAGACCCCGCCGATTAAGTAACCTGCACTGATGAGGCAACAACCCTTCTTTATAAATTAGTAACAAAGCCAACTCTATGTTCAACACAATGTAACACTGAAGACACGATACCAAATGAGGTAAGATAGATCGTAATTATTATTAGAAAAAGTTTGGGTAAATTTGATATAGAGTAGAAGAAACTATTTCAAATGGTTAGTTTTTATTAATGTATCGTTCAGCATTTGAAAATAATTTATCGCATAACTTATTTTGAACCATATATTCTTTTGAACCTTCTTCCATAGATTCTAGCGTTTCTTTAGCTTCTTGGTATTCTTTTACCATCATAGAAAATCGTTCTTCGAAGTTGTTTTTCTGCGTTTTTTTGATCGATTTCTTTCTTACTGGTTTTCTCATATAACTACTTACCTTATAAATCCCAAAGTTTCTTTTCTTCTCGTTCTAACAATATATCTTCAATTTTTTTTCTAATTTTATGAATACTATTATAATTATCATTTGTACTAGAGCTTTTATTTTTCATCATTCTTGAGTTACTCTTAATCGATGGTTTTTTCAAAGGATATCCTCCTTCTTTGATATGAGTACGAAAATGCCTCCAAAACCTCACGTATGAATCTTTGATTTTCAAGTTCAAAAAATGAAAATAGAGGTCAAAGAAGCTGGTATTTAACCTAGTAAGAGCATGGATTTTTAGTACATCATTGTTTACCTATTTTCTGGTAGCAGACCAAGAAATACCAATATTATTTTAGATTAGTTTTTAGAGTCATCGGGCTGATTATTAAAATTAAACAAAAAAGACCTCGACTAACGAAGAGATCTTTTAAATAACTCTTATACTAAAGTAACGTTGTCAGCTTGTGGGCCTTTGTTACCTTGTTCAACATTAAAAGAAACCTTTTGGCCTTCAGATAATGTTTTGAAACCTTCGTCAGAAATTGATCTGAAATGAACAAAAAGGTCAGCACCACCGTTATCTGGAGTGATGAATCCAAAACCTTTAGTTTCATTAAACCATTTTACTGATCCAGTTGTTTTATTTGACATAATATATCTCGATACATTGAATTAATAAAAAAGAAAGCTACTAAATAAGGAATGAAGAAAAAGGTATCGCAGGATAGATATGACGAACTTAATCGAATAAAAACTGAGAAGATCTTGAACTAAATGTATTATCAATAGCTCACTGTTTGAGCTTCGGATACTATACACTATGTGTACATAATAGATATGCATTTCTTGATATAAATTTTATTATGTATTAAATCAATCACTTAACGGAAAAATCATAGTGAAAAATGGTACGTCAGATTAAAATCTATGGTATCATTAGAGTAATTATTGCAAACAGATATTCGATACAACAATAAAGCCTGTTTTTAACTTTGAAAGAGGCATAAACAAGTCAACACGAACCTTATTGACTTAAAGGCAAAGAATGAATTGCAGAAGTCAATAGAGCTAGTAATTGGTGTACCATCATGCGCTACTTAGCGATAGTCTATCCAACATATGAGCACAAGAATCGAGTATTAAACTAGACTTTATTTGTCTGATTTTAAAGGAAATTATAGCAGTTCAACCGATGAGTGGACGACCATACATTCTTCGTTGGTTAAGTTTCTACTATTATCACACCTGTTAATAGGAATTTGGACAGTTTGTATGTGGATCAATAATGAAAACCTACCCCTGTGTATATTTGTTGAAAAGAAGAGCGCTGCGATTTGTTTAGCCGTAAATCACCTCTCAAGTAGACCCTAGATCTAACTTAGTAAAGTGTCTACTAAACGTGGAGCATTCGGGTTTATAACGCCGTGTTAAGTGGTGAGTAATGCAGACCACTAACCTAAAATACTGTGCCGTACACACTACAGCCAAAGCAAACGAAAAATGCTACACATTGCGAATCGCTCTTAAACAAGTTTGTTAGCATGTTGTTTCCGCAACAAACTCACTCACTTGAGAGCGTGTAATGAAGCGTACTTTAGTACCGTGAAAATCCTGAACAATTGTTGATGGAACTATCGTGAACTTTTGGATTCTCGCACCGAGTATTCAAAAAACCATTTCAATCATTCACGAAAACTCTTCTCCCCCAGTTCTTCATTAAATTGCTTAAAGCTCTCCGAACCATGAGCATAAAGAGAACTTTCATACTCAGACTATTCCATATTCCAAATAACAACATCTCAGCAGAAAAAAACAAGCTGTTCAGCTAATGTTGAGAGTTTCTTCCATTCGATCAAAGTTGAAGCGATCCAATACGAACCGCTCAGATATGAGACAAGGTAAACGGCCTTTGAGTACATTACGGTTGATTATAATCTGACGAAAAGACAGAGTGCTTAAACCCAGTTGACACTGAACAGCAAAATATCGCTTGATGAAGTGCCCAGTCTGACTGTGGCAGTTCAGGGGTAAAGTAGGCCATCAATATTAACGCGATACTTATAAGATAAGAAAAAATTATATTCTTCCAATTGTGAGGTACCACTTTGGGTAACAGGACTAAAGTTGTAAACCGAGATAACATGATTTCCTTTATTTGCTTCCAGGTAGACACCGACCGCAAGCCCTACTTCATCCATGCTTACTTGTTTTTTCTTACTGTAATCGGGATGTGTCACATCTGTGATCTGATAATCCCCCTTGAGCTTTAAATACCCAAGTCCCAATCCTGTTCCTAACTTTACATTCCATTCATTACGGTTGTGCCGGTTAAAGTGGTAAAAGAGGACCGGTACACCCGATAGGGCGTAGCCCGATATGGATGTTCCCAAATCAATGCCAGTATCATTCCCGCCGACTTCTTGCTTATCAACTTTGAATATACTCCAATCAAATTGTAATTGAACACCAACGTTAGAATCTTTGCTAAAATAGTACTCGTCCGACAGGAGTGATACCGTCGGATAATACTTTATGTCGCTGGTCATGCGGGCAATTGTTTTTTCGTTATCCTTGGACTCTTGAATATCGATACTATTCATTGTGGCTTGTATGCCTATAGCGACTTCAGCGGCCAAGAGTTCGGATGAAAATAAGGAAGCGACAAAGGCAATAATTGACAGAACTGTTTTCAACAAAAAAACCATAATCAGGAATAATAGAAGGAAAGTAACAGCTAGCACTGTAGTGATCAACTAAACTGTAATAGTTCAGACATGATCTGACAGTTACCCACTTTTCGATTCAGTACCTGTCAAATTACGTCTGGGCTAAATTCTTTTTAGCCCAGATTGATTTCCCATCCTCTAATGTTTCTATTGGCATTCTGCCACAGCACATTTTTCCTTGATAAGTACGATGATTGTTGTAGTCCATCCATTCGTCCAGATCTTTTTGTAACTCCTCCATCGAACCATACAGTTTTTTCTAAACGTTATTTGGACAATACTTTGTTAGATTAATTGCTTTAACAAGAGTGCAATATATAAGAATAAGTAACTTGAAATCTGATTTGTGCAGACTATCCCAAGATTCTAATACTCACTATTTTTCATCTATTTTTTGACTACTGTAGACTTTCTTCAAACCACCTACTTCCTATACTCACAGATATTGTGGGACATTAAAGGATCAATATATGAACCGAGTTTACTCACTTGCATTAATAGCGAGCTTAACCATGAGTCCAATTTCTCTTGCTGCTGAACAAGCGGATGTGATTATCACTAACGCCAAGATTTACGGTTACGACGATGCAGATGCTATCGCGATTTACGATGGTAATATTTTGTATGTTGGTAATACACCCGAAGTCAATGCCTATCGGACCTCGACAACTAACATTATCAATGTTGAACAAGCTTTTGTGATGCCGGGTTTTATCGATAACCACAACCATGTGTTTGAAGCGGCTTCGGAGGCAGGGGGCAATTGTGAGCTGAATATGGATGCTTCACTGGAAGAGCAGACCCCCTATCTAAAAGCGTGTCGTAAGCAAGCTAAGTCGAACGAATGGCTAATGGGTTATGGCTTTTCTCTTGATGCAATCCTAAGTGAAGACAACCGTTATACACCTTTAGAAGTGATTGACCGTATTTTCCCGGATCAACCAGTGGTGATTATGGAGCAGACTTCCCATTCCATGTGGGTGAATTCAGCAGCCCTTAAGCAAGCAGGCATCTCCAAATACTCCCAAGAACCGCAAGGCGGCAAGATTCTTAAAGACGATGAAACTGGAGAACTCAATGGCATTTTGCTTGATAATGCGGGCGATATTGTTATGGAGATAGCATGGAACAGCTTAGAGAGCCAATTTGATCAAAGTTACGAAGGCTTAATGGCAGGCCTTGAAGAAGCGGCCGCTCATGGTATAACCACAATTGGTGACGGTCGATTATATTGGAAACGTGGCTGGTATGAAGTGTGGAAACAAGCTGAAGAAAAAGGAAACTTAACGGCTCGTGTATCGCTTCGCCCGTGGATTTACCCGGCCGACTCCATGGAACCCCAGCTTACATTTTTAAAGAAAATTCAATCCAGCGACAAATCTCGTTTGCTACTGGTGGATCAGGTGAAAATGTATAGCGATGGTATTTTCATTAACGGAACTGCAAAAACACTGGCTCCGTATCTAGACACCTATATTCCTGACGAGCCATACGGCATCAACTATATTCCACCGCAGCAAATGAAAATCTGGCTTGATGAGTTAAATCAAATTGGTTATAGCGCTCATATTCATGCTATAGGTGATGGAGGTATTCGTGAGTCACTGAATGCTATCGAATATGTTCGCAGTCAAGGCGCAGATAAACCTTATACACTAACTCATGTGGAGCTGGTGAACTCAAAAGATGTCCCGCGTTTTGCCAAGCTGAATGTAACGGCAGATTTTCAGGTTGGCTCTGATTATGTGGCTTACCATGATCACAAATGGGCAGAAGTTTTTCTTGGTGCTAAACGCACCAGAGCCATGATGAACCTGAAAGCCATCTTTGATACAGGGGCTAACGTCTCCTTGAGTAGTGACTGGAATGTGCATGATATCAATCCGTTAGTTGGTATCGCCAATAGCCTTAAAATGGGTAAAACGGGATTGCCGGATATTCATTCAGCGATTGATGCGTACACAACCAACGCCGCAGAAAGTTTGGGAATCAGTGATATTACAGGTTCGATAGAAGTCGGAAAATCAGCAGACTTTGCCATTTTGGAACATGATATTACCCGCTTGCGGGTAGGTGAGATTGCCGACACTAAGATCTTAATGACAATGTTACAGGGTGATATAGTTTTCGACTCAGAAGAGTAACTAAAAAGGTGCAGGATGTTTCCGGCACCTTATTTTTTCCACGGAGGTAAGAGTGCTACGTAAACGTTTCTATATTGAAGTGAGCCTGAAACAACTAATACTGCTGGTGATCCTTGTCCCGGTACTGTTTAGCTGCACCTTCGATAGCATGCGCGATATGGAACATGGTAATCAGTCGGCGATTTTAGCCGTTATTGGGCTCATGATGGCTGCTGGTATTATTGGCGTGTTTGAAGCGACATACCAGAAAACTCAGCTTGCTAATCAGATTCAGCGAATTCTGGTTCACTTCACTAAGCTACTTCTCTTTACTGGTATTTCTGAGCTTATGATCTTGGCGATAGCGGCTATTGGCACCACATCAACGGTATGGGACGATCCATTGCTATGGGCGCTATTACCTATTTACGCCTCCCTGTATATCTATGATTGGTGGGATGCGCTTATCGCAGCGTCTGACTAATTCGCTACTTGTATTGGTGTTTCTGGGGCAGAAGATGGTAGTGTTTAAAGGCTTTAATTACCATACTCCCACCCTCAGAAAGGGTTAGTCCGTTGCGCCAACACAGCTCAACTTTTCGGTCAATGCCAGAGAGTTCGAAGTCGCAATTGAGAGCAACCAGTAGGTCGTTTTCGATTTGCGTGCTAACACACTCCTCTGGTAAAAACGCAAATCCCTTATTGTGTTTGAGCATAGCTATGAGGGGATCGATATCTGAGAACACACAGTAACACGGGCTAAAACCATCGTTGTCTTCGCTACTTACTTCACCCCATACTAACTCGCGGTATTCACTCAAGTCCTTACTGGTAACGTGAGATAACTGAGCCAGTGGATGGTCAGGACTACAGACTAGAATTTCTCTATAGTACCCTAGACGGCAATAATCGAAATGCTTGTGATGAATAGTTTCCGACTCATGGGTAATTATGACGTCTACATGACCATCGCCTAAGTCTTGCTCCAGTTGGGTTCTTTCATCGCGATAGACCTCAACACTCAAATGGGGTAAATCTAAAACAGAGGCTAGAGGTTGCGTAAACACAATGTCAGGGATGTAGTTTTCAATCCCTATGGTCAGTACAGTCGGCTCATTTTGCATAAGCATTTCAGCACCTTGGACAAACTTATCAAGGTGGCTCAGTGTATGAGTAAGATGGGGAAGTAAACGTTCCCCGTCTTTACTCAAAGTGGTTTTATTTCCTGTTCGGTCAAAGAAGTTAACCCCTAGATCGATTTCCAGATCAGAAATCCATTGACTAACCTGAGATTGCTTTTTACCCAGTTTACGTGCCGCGGCAGAAATCGATCCAGTTTCTACGGCTAATAACAGTGCTTTTAGATGAAGTGTGTTCATAGACCAATACTTAGAGTTGATGGTGCTTTGACTAATTCCTGTATGTATTCAATGCGTGACTCATTTCTTGAGATCTCAGCTCAGCCAAATTACACAATAAGTCCTTGTTCTTTCTCAATTAAGACATATGTAGAATTAATAATTCTACTCGAAGATAAAAAAATATTAATAGAAAATTCTCCGCGCCCACCTATCTTGAATTACTATGCTCAGCGCGTAGCACCCGAAAAACAAGCCCTATTCGAAGAAAGCATACCGTTCTAACCCAAAAAAGAATGTATTAAAGACATATATGAAAAAAGATAAAGTAAATCACCAATAACATTTTTAAACTAAGCAAACACTCTAAATTGTTTTGGGGCAGTAATGAGTTAACCAAATTGTGCCCCCTAATTACCTTGAATTGTACAGATAAACATTACCATAAAGTTCGCCTGAGCTAGAATCCAAAGAAACGTTACAAGACAGTGACGTAATCGAGCTTTAACGTTAATATTAGCCCTACTCCACCCCATCCTTAAAGCGCCGCTCCAATCATGGAGTGGGCATGACATTACAGACTAGCCGAAAGCAAGTTCCAGTCAGTGCAAAGCGCCTGAGAAAACTGACACCTAACTGGTCATACGCGAACAACATTCTTAACTTTGGTTGCGGTAAGTTTCCAGACCTAACAGAAGAATACCTTACTAACTACCACAAGCAGAGCATGACGGTCACTCACTTTGACCCGAACTCAAAAACCAAAGGCGTAGTGAACAATATTGCCGAAATTGACAGCTCAAAGCGCCGTTTTTGCGTCATGTTGTGTGCGAACGTACTTAACATGTACAAAGATCTTGATGCAGCGATCGCAGACATGGCCAAGATTGATTTTGATTGCGCGGTCATCCAAATCTATGAGGGCAACCGTTCCGGTAAAGGCCGTAAAACGCGAGACGGCTACCAACGCAATGAGCCTGTATCGGCTTACCTACCTATCCTAACGAGCAACTTCCACAAGTTCGATGTGACCTTACACCGAAGCGATAAGTGCATCACTATCGTTAAAGGCCGTAAGTATTACGAGCTGGACGATTTGGAGGACTAATCATGCAACTGGATGAGACGTTCTTTGAAATCCCATGCGATGTAGTGACATTCGATGGCAAGGTGGAACACACAGAGTTAACCGACATTGACCGTGCGGTGGCTGCCTTTTTCCAGAACGTGCTTGATTCTTTACTTGTGACTGACACTAAACGGCGAGAGAACAGTGAGTTTTCTCGCTTTGTTGGCCGTGATAAGTCGAGAAAGATTTATTATGGCAACTTTACCGATCCAGTGTCATTCCTATCTAAGTTAACAGCCAAATTAGGCGGCAAGGTGAAAGCAAACCGTAATGAGCTTTTGCCTGTTTGCTATATCACGCGCGATCCGGTGATTGGGTTTGTTGATGGCGCGGAGTACGTCGATATTGCTGACTATGGCGAACTGGCCAATGAACAAGGCCAGCCTTATGCCGTGATTAATAAGTCCTTTGTCGCGCTTACCTACCGCATTAATGCCCTAACTTGGAACCAGTCTACCCTTAGCCGCCTAGCGCTAGGTTTAATGGTTTGGCTACGTCATACCAAGGGCAAGCGTAAGCATGTATTCAGAGCGAAAACCATGCTCGCGGGTACTGAAATGGAAATCAGCATCGAGATACGTGGCCGTAAAGATGCGATGACCGAACCCGCCGAAGTAGACCATGAAAATACTCGCCTGTTTGCTTCCTCAATCTCTTTTGAAGTGATTGCAGAGGTTTATGAGGCCGAGTCGATCACTGTCCGTCGGGGCGCGATTGGTATGGGAGGCCGAGTCATTGAGTAATAAAGAATACTTTCTCGCCCAAAAAGTTGTCACCAACGAAAATGACATCCCTATCGAGCACATTCATTCGTTTACCTACATTGAGTGTGCTTCGATGGACGGCAACAAGCTAGTTATGGAAATCATGGATCAGGCTGCCGTTTATCGGGATGACTACGGGATTAAGCGCGGTTCAGAGATCGAGGTCACGATGGCCGATGTGAACGAGCGAGGCGATCAGGTTTGGATTGAAAAATTCATTGTGGCCAAGTCCACCAGCGCTGACGGTATGCTTACCGTTCAAGCATTCCAAAAGGATGCGCACCTACTTAAAGAGCCAGTCACAACGCCTCGATTCTTTGTTGAAATGCAGCCTAAAGACATTCTGGCCGAGCTGTTACCCGAGCTAAAAATCGAATGTGACAGCTTTGAGCGTGGCGCTACGTACCATTTAAATGCTGGTGGTACTAAGTCTCGCTTAATTCGAACAATGGCCAGAGATTACGGCTCAGTGGCGTTTATCTGCCGTGGTGTTATGCACTTTAAGTCGCTCAAGAACATGGATATGAGCGAGCAATTCAAGCTGGAACAGTCGAATCCAGAGGAAGCAGAGCACAGCATTGCGAACTACTCCATTATCGGAGAGGAAGCCCTGTTTGAGCGCGTTCTTAACCGTAACTATGCCTCGTGGGATACCGTCGAGGGCTTCCAAGGTGGCCAACGTTCGGGCGCTATGGTCATGGTCAGCGTTCCACAAGCCAAGGCGCTGAATAATCAACACATGGCCATCATCCCTATTTTGGATGTGGAGCTCACCGGAAATACCGCCTTTGCGCCTCTTTCAGTGTGCTCAGTGTTATTCCATAAACGGCTACCCGCTACCGAGCTGGATGAGTCCATGCCAGAGAAACAAATCATGAACCGTGTCGCCCATTGCCAACGTGGGAACCGGTATCAGTGTCGTATCGAGTTGGGAGTACGCAACCTATGAGCGATTCGTCAGAGAACAGAACACGCACCAACGTCACTAACCGCTTGTTTGGTAGCTATCAGGCCGAGGTGGTCAATCCTGTCCATCCGAAAGGCTTGTACATGGTATCCGTTCGCTTGCTTGGTTATTGGGATGCAATCCCCGATAAGGATTTACCTTTTGCCGAGTTTCTACTGCCATTAGGTGCAAAACCGAGTGGTGGCCATGCAGTGCCAGTGGAAAAAGGGGATCTGGTTTGGGTGGATTTTCCTCGTAATGGTGATACCCGTTATCCCCGTATTACCGGATCGCTTTACTACGCGCCTAACTATGAGTCGTACCTACCAAGCGAGGTGAACGGAGAAGCCTATCAGCCTAAACGAGCCGAGGGTGAACCCGAGCCACCAGCCTATGACCGCAAAGATGCGCTCTTTGTGCGATTTGGTTTGCGCGAGCTCATCACGCATCAAGGCGGCTACTCAGTAACGCATACCCAAAGCGGCACGGCCATTGAAATCACACCAGATGGCCAATGTGTTATCCACGTCGAGGGCAATGCGTTTCGCAGCTCAACAGGGAACACATTGGAGCAAATCGGAGGCGCACTAACTATCAAAGTGAAAGGCGATGCGAACATCGAAGCGGGTGGTAATGCAACCGTAAAAGCCTCCGGTAAAGCCAACCTAGAGGGCAATGAAGTGACCATTAAAGCGAGTGGTAACGTCAATATCGATGCTGGTGGCCAGTTCGCTGTTAAGGCTGCCGCAGCTCCATTTACATTAGGGTAATGCACTATGCCAGCCGTAGGAATTGTAGGGAGTGTGGATAGTGGTCATGGTGGCTTTAGTCCAGGTGTTTTTGTTTCTGGCCAGCCACTACTGACCGTGAATGGAATCAATGTATTAGGTACGGGCGATATATCCGTCATGCACGTAAAACCAGATAACCCGCCGCACGTAGGCGTTATTACTGGTAGTTCAAAACTTACTGTTAATGGCGTTCCGGTCGCCGTGGTAGGCGATGCCCTTGGGTGTGGCGCTACGCTGGTAAACGGTAACGACTTGGTGACGATTGATTGAGGCAATTTGATGTTAGACACACAAGAGCAAATCGAACAGTTTCGCCAGTTTTTAGACGTAGGCGGCCTTAAGGAAGCGGAGAACCTTACCCGAGGCAAATCCCTTAAGGTGAAGTGTGAAAGTTTGTCAGGGAAGCTATCAGGCTGCGTGAGCGAGGATATTGAGGACTACCAAGGCGCATCGCAGTTAGTGGTAACGCTTAAGGGTTTGAATGACT
Organism: Vibrio sp. 661; assembly: GCF_033339315.1. Taxonomy (NCBI): domain Bacteria; kingdom Pseudomonadati; phylum Pseudomonadota; class Gammaproteobacteria; order Vibrionales; family Vibrionaceae; genus Vibrio; species Vibrio sp. 661. The sequence continues at coordinate 59,736 of NZ_JAWOUJ010000012.1, forward strand.
CAGTGAGCGCAACGGTGGCCACGTTAACGCAATGGAATGAGCACCTAGTGTTGATCACCGATCCAACCGACCTCGAACAAGTGTCTATTGGTGTGAACATCAAACACAAGGTTGATGGTACAGAGGACAACGTACCCGCTCCGAGTATCTTGCCAATTACCAGCAAGGAAGAACTGAAAGCGCTTGAGGCAGTGATCAACGGTCTTTCCGGCCATGTGGATGCAGCCGTATCTCTTATGGCGCAAATCAATACTGCATTAACGCCACCAACAAGCGGCAGTGAGTCAGATAACGGTGCAACCTTACCGCCACCAGACTTGCCGCCGGAACTAGAAAACCAAGCGAATGCGCTAAACGAGATCATGTCTCCCCTTGCTGGTGGCGTGACCAGCTCAAGCACGGTGATTGACGCAATGATCATTGCGTCGAAAGAGGAACGCACCTTAGCGTTAGGCTACTTCACTAAGGCGATTTCATTTACCATTTGTAGCAACCAGACGAAAAAAACGAGCATCAAAGACGCGACAGCGGAGGTATTTAGACTGTAGAATGTTTTTGTTGATAATCTCTTTCCTATTCGCACTAGAAAAAAGACAAAATGAGTTATTCAGTTTATTTAAACGCATATGAACTATGCGGATTAATGTCGCTTATCATCGTACTAGCAATTAACCTATTTAGAACTCGAAACGAGCTTAAATCCACCAAGGCGCGACTATCCTTTGTGATACGCAAAAGCCTCAGTGTTGAGGGAGAGTACATGTACGATGGGTGCAGAATGAACGTGATATTTGATGCGGTGCGATACAGCGGAAATCAGTTTTACTTGATGCGTAAAGATCAGGTGATGGCCAGCTTCCACGTAGAACCCTATCGAGTTAATCCTGTTCTTGATTACTTCAAATCAAACAAGATAGAGCCCGTTCAAAACCGACCATAATCCAAGCAAAGCCAGCGTTCGCGCTGGTTTTTTTCTAAATTGCAGGCAAAAAAAAGCCGCGAGGTAAGTGTTCGCGGCGCAAGAAGCTATTACAAAGGTTAAAAATGAAGTTTCAACGTTAGTTGACACCAGTCGATTGGGATGCCGATCTGGTAAAGCAAATATATTTCCTATTCCGAACATAGTCAATACCTAAGTACATATTAGTTAAGCTAAGTTTGGGAATTTATAAAATGAAAAAAGTCTGTATTGTTGTTGGCCATAGTTTTAAAGATGGCGGCGCTTACAACGAAACATTCGGAATGAATGAGTATGGCTATAATCATCCCCTAGCCAGCTTATTGGCCGCCGAGCTACATAAGCGAGACATTCTTCCAGTGATCATGTATCGAGACACCTACTCACGGATGATCGGTGATGTGAACGAATCGGGCGCTGACTATGCCATCGAGTTACATTGTAACAGCGTGGCCAATAAGTCAGTTCAAGGTTCAGAGACATTGCATTGGCATAAGTCGGACAAGAGTCAAGCACTTGCTCAGCGCCTACAAAAAGCGGTGGCTGGACTTATCGGACAGCGTGATCGTGGCCTTAAGCCTATCTCGAACACTGGTACTGATACTCGCGGTTGGCGTTTCTTGATGAAAACCAAAATGCCAGCCGTGATTTTGGAGCCGTTCTTTTTGTCTAACGACGAGTCGTTACAAAAGGGATTGGGACTGCGCGAAAAGCTAGCCGTAGCACTGGCAGAAGCGTTCGCAGAACACATTAAAGAGAGCAACTAATGATGGGACTAGCAAAAGTGTTTACAAGTAGTCTATTTAATAGCGCCACCAGCGAGAAAGTAGGTGGCATTATCCACGAACTGACCGAGTTTGGTGATCGTGTGTTTACCAGTGACGAAGAACGCAAAGAGTTTGCCTACAAACTGGCAGAGCTTGAAGCGGCCAGCTCTAACACATTGGTACGTACTGGACGCGCCGCGATGATATGGAGCATCGCGCTGGTGGTCGTTTATCAACTCATTGTTCGTGACTTTTTGGCCGTTTTCTATGGTGTTGACCTTCCATGCTTAGAGACTGACACACAAGAGCTACTAAGCAACGTGTTCGGCTTTTTGGCAGGAACCCTATAACAACTGAAAATTTTTTAAATTTTTTTAGATGCCCTTTCCTATCCCCTTTTCTCTCAAAAAAGATGCACGATCAACGACATAGAAATCCCCTGTCGTTACCATTCCCACAAAAGCACACAAAAAGAAATAAATTCATTATATAACAATAATTTAAATGCAATTTTACCCCTATTTTTTTCGCAATAAATCTTAACTACTATCCGAAATTGAGCGAATTTTTACCGCTTTCCTGCGGCTTAACTATTCCGAACACACTCAATTAATAACTAAGGTTTATTTACATGGCAGATAAACGTTCTAACTTCAACAAACGCATTGAGGCGATTCATTTAGGCGCTCAAGCAATGCATAATCTGTGTGTCGAATCCCAATTCGATTCACAAACAGGCATATTTCTAACTGACGACGATTCTCGTGGCGCGGCTATTTTGTCAGCCATTGCGAATGAGCCTATGTTCGAGTCAGTGTCTCAAGAAACAGCGGTTAGCATCGTATCAGGCATGCAGTCTGCGGTGCGTGAATACGAAAATACTTACGGCCACCTACCTAGCGATGAGCTAATGGCATCAGCTCACGCAACTATGCGTAACATGATGATGCTAGAGGGTGCTAAGCGTGATGGCTCAACAGGCGCAATGATGCTTGAGTCGATCGGTCAATCTCTATCAACATCTGAGGGTGTTGAAATCCGTGCGAAGATGGTTGGCCTAGTGCTTCCAGTTCTTCTTGAGACAGCAACACTTGACGCTGTAACGATGATCCCTGCGGGCGCTAACGAAGTTGAGATCTTCAAAGTGTACCGCCGCACTGGTTCAAACTTCGGTGACTTCGCAGCGGGTACTGAGATCGACCAAGCAACGGTTGGCCAATACTCATCAATGCGTCAACGTTACAAGTTCGCAGACGAACAACAGCCTGACGGTACTAAGACAACTCACGTCTTTGACTCTAAGACTGACCTACAACACACCAAGTTTGAAATCCCATTCACGAAGACATCTGTTTCCCTATTTATTAACCATAAACGTGTGGCTCGCGACCTAGACAGCAACGGTAGTCAAATAATGACAGGTACTCACAATGGTATGGTTATTAACTGTCAGATAGACCATGCAAAAGGCAAAGTTACCGTCACTCCAACATCAGCCCTACCAGCAGGGACGGTTCTGCACATCGAGTTCGAAGTAGACATTGAAAGACGCCCTGACCTTATCCCAACGATCGACCATGATATGGACTCTCGTATACTGCGCCCACGTCAAAACGCAATCGCAGCAGACGCGACTATTCAAGCGATGTTCACAATGCAACGCGAGTTTGGCCAAGATCTGAAATCTCTACAGATGAGCCACATGCGCAACACATTGGCATCGGAAAAAGCGACTCGCCACCTAGTAGATATGGACTTTGCTTGTACGCGCGAAGAAACATTCAATATCTACGTAGCGGCTGGTGAAGATTGGCGTCTACATCGTGAACGTCTAAACGAAGTTCTTCTAAACGTTTCTACGAAGATCCTACAAGCGACTCGCACAACTGGCATGACAGGTATCTTTGCTGGTACTGGCGCGTCAACAATCCTTAAGTCACTAGGTGCTCCATATTTCGTAGCTCCGGCTAACTACCAACAGAAAAACGCTATCCACTACGCAGGTAAGTTGTTCGGCATGTGGAAAGTGTTCGAGTGTCCGGTAGTGATCGGTACGAACGACATGCTTTGTTACGGTCGCGGTTCTTCTCACTCAGAAGCGGGCTACGTAGCAGGTGATGCAATCGCAGCAACCATGTACACGCATCCAATCGGTAAAGGTCTAGTAGCGTCTAACACGCTATACGAACTGGCCTACGGCGAAATCCATCCATTCGACGGAGAAGACTACTTCTACCGCGTGAAACTTATCGATGAAGCTCCTGTAGCAGCAGCGGCATAAGGCAAGTAAGCGGCAGTCTTACGGGCTGCCGCTCTTGGGGGATTCGATGAAAGAAACGATCGTTTTAATCACCAACCACACACCAAAGGAAATCACGGTTCAGGGTCGCGTTATGCCGCCACTGGCCAAAGATTTCCCTCTCTCAGTTTTCAACGTGAACCGCTTCAAACACGAAGTGGAAGCGGCCTATCCAAACGGCCTCGTTTCGGTTCGCCTTGAGCCAACGGTTCTACCAGAAGTTCAAACGAAACCAGACACAGCCACCAGCGACAAAGGCACAGCGCTATCCGCGCTTGAGCTTAGCGCGAGCGTTGAAAAAGCACTGATTAACCACGGTGTGACAACGGTTGAGCAACTAACCGAAATGACGAAAGACAACGTGATTGCGGTGAAAGGTATTGCTCAAGCGGGTTTGCAAGAAATTGTAGACCAGCTTGCAGCACAGGATCTAACGCTGAAAGAGACAGAAGATGAGTAAGATTGAATTTTCAATGGATAACGTCTCACAAGTTGCGGTTTCGCCAATTAACGTTGACTCGACAACTAAGCAAGGCACTGGCTCTAACCAGCTAGTGTTTGGCGGTGTGATTGTGTCTCAAAAAGGTAAGCCGTTCGAAGTGATTCCGGTAACGGCGGCTAACTTCCTAGACAAGCTAGGTAAGCCTTACCACTCAAGCCTTGGCAAATTGGCTGACGGCATGCGCGTTCTTGATGAAGCCTTGCGCGGCGGTAATGGCCTTGTGGTTCGTGTCGTACCAAAAACGGCAACCTATCCAGCTATCAAGCTAACCAAACCAGCAGACGAAGTGACGATCACTAACGAAGCGATCAACTACTCGGCTGACCTGTCACTTGAAGATGGCGAATTTTTAGCGATCGCTATCAAAGACGGTGCGCAATCCGATAACCGCTCTATCACGCTTGCGAAAGCAGACGAAGCGACTTACGGCGCTGGCATGTTCACTCTTACCCTAGAGGAAGAACAGGCGGCTGGTGGCTCTGTAGTGCTAGAAGAATGGGTTGTATCCCTAGAGCCTACAGCAGTAGACCAAATGGGTAGCGCTGCGTTTATCGAGACTGTTCTTGAAGAACGTTCGCAGTACCTAACTTGTCGCATCGATGCAGAAGTAGCGAAACGCGAAGTTACTACAATTGCGAAAACCAAATTCACAGGCGCGACCAACGGCAATATTAGCGACATTACGGCTGACGATTACCAGAAAGCAGTGAAAGCACTACGCACTACCGTTTACAGCTATAACTACGTTTGTGGTTTGGGCTGCTACGAAACAGCGGTAATCACTGACCTAGCGCAAATCTGTAAAGACAAACGCATTTCTGGCTACTTCGATATTGATCCTCGCCTAACGCACGAAGCGGCATTGGAGTTCAAAAAAGGTCTGAACTTCAACAACCATCGCGCTTCATTCGTGCATATGCCTTACCTCGCTAAGTGTCGTTTCTACGGCAACATGGCGGTATGGGGCGGCTCGGGTATCGGCTTTGCAGCTAAAGCGCTTGGTGTTGCTAAAACCTCTCCAGTCGGCGGTTGGCACTACACACCAGCAGGTGTTGAGCGTGCTGTTATTCAGCGTACTAGCCTAAAACCAATCCAAGGTGCTGGCGAGCCTAACTACCAAGAAATGTACAAGGCACGTCTAAACAAACTAGGCACAGACGAAAACGGCAACCTATTCATTGATGACTCTCTAACGTCATCTGCGGCTGAAAACTACCTACGTTTTGAGCAAATCGTGTCTATTGCTGACGCTATCTCACGCGACTTCTACGCACTAGGTAATCGCCTAAAACACCAACCTGACGGTGCAACGCTTGAGGGGCTAACTGACGGTATGGCCAGCATCCTAGAGGGCTATGAAGCCGTTGGTGCGCTAGTGACACCTCGTAATCCAGATCAAGACGGCGAAAGCGCTTGGACACTGGAAATCAAGCAAGTCGAAATCGACTACTGGAAAGTCACTTGGTCGTTCTGTCCAACTGGCTCCGCACGTCGAATCCTTGGTGAACCTGTACTAATCCGTTAATGAACAAAGAGCAAGAATAGAATGAAATCAATGTTTTCTGAGGGTTCTGTTCTTGCTCGCCCATTTGTGATGCCACAAGTGGCCGAGCAGGAACAAACTGAAACTGCATTTTTTGAGTCTGTAACAGAAGACCAACTTCTTGAGTCAATCAACCGTGCATCAACCATCATTGCTCGCCAAGACGCAGCAGCGGCTTGTGTTCAGTGGGTTAATGGTGGTGACAGCTCAATCGACAACCTAGACGCAATGCTATTTGGCATGGCTGGTGGCGATGACGATACCGAGCTAACCGATGGCCAAGCAGCGCTCTACGAATCGCTACAGGAAGCGGCTAGTGAGTTTATTGCTCAAGTTGGCCAGCCTAAAGATGGCGACATGCGAGAGGCACTGGAAGATCCAGAAGCGGCAGATCGCATCTTTGAATCCCTAGAGCGTGGCCTAGACAACGTGGACTCAGACGAAGCGATCGCAGAGTTCGCCGTTCGTGAATCAATGATGCTCGAAGCGCTTAAGAAAGTGATCCGTGACGGCAAGGTAACTTACATCAAAACCAATCGCCGTAAGCGCCGTATGAGTGCAGCACAAAAAGCAGCACTTAAGAAAGCGCGCGCGAAAGCTCACAGCTCAGCGGCTAAAGCAGCTCGCAAAAAGTCTAACCGCATGCGCGATTCTCGCGGTATGGACAAGTAAGGGTAAGCAATGGCTGTAATTGTCGGCGTACCTAATGATGATGGCGTATCTATCCACAATAAATGCGCCATTACACAAGTCATAGGCGGTCAAGAGGTTACGGTCATTGGTTACATGACTGATGAGTGTCAGCTTGCCTTTAGAGCGATATGGGAAGCGCCGTTTGAGGGCGATTCCGTGGGTAACATCAATGCCCTAGATAAAACGTCCTCAGTCGCGCAAACCGTGTCGGATAAGACGAGTAAGACACTATGGAACAGTCAACAAGTTTGGCAAGGAAACGAACCGCCAGAAATCACAGCAACGCTGAAATTTGTCGCGTTCACCAATGCCAAATCAGAGGTTAATGATCCCATTAAATACCTGGCTCAGATGATAAGTCCCGAGCTGCAAAATACTGTTCCAGTCAGTTCCGATGGCCTTGGTGGCCGTGTTCCAAGTGATGCGAGATTCAAGATTGGCAAAGCGCTCAATCTACCTATGCGTATTAGCGAGGTGAGTTATGACATTAACGCACCTAAGACGCGAGACGGGAATTTCGCTTACAATACGGTAACTATTACTGCCGCTCCTAAGCAAATGATTAATCAGTCACAGATTCCGAATCACTTCCAATAGAATAGGTGTAATTATGGCCGGAGCATTTAACGCAAAAGGCGATATGAATTTCTTAAAACAGAAATTCACTAAGAACGTCCAAGCTGGCGAAAAGATGATGGGTACAGAGTTCGAGATGAAAATCGAAGAATACCCTAATCTTAGCGTTTTGGTGCGTTCTACTCAGTTTCCAGCAATGGGTCGTGCAGACGTAGAAGATTTTGGCCAAATGGGCTTGGGCTACATCCAAAATGGTGCGCTTGAGAACAAAGGCGAAATCGCGGTGACGTGCGTAGAAACGATCACAGGTACAGTGCTAGAAATGCTACGTGAGATCGTTCGTGAAAAGAAAATGGTCACTGTCGTTATCGAGTCTACGCCTGAATCAACTAAGGGTAAGGGTGCAACCTCGCATCGATTCCGCTTGGAGCACGTAAAAGTACGTTCAGACGTGATCGACCTATCGACAGAAGATTCAGCAGCACTTGTTAAGCCAGCTATCACACTGCAATACAACTGGGTAGATTTCTAATCGCCAACCAGTCCTATTCTATTCCCTACAAAAAGGCCGCCAGTTTGGCGGCTTTTTTGATGCTCTTAAGCTTTGGTTAGCCTATCTTTCAAGTCGGCTGGTGCAATGTAGGTATTCTCGTTGCCATCCTTTGATTTGAACAGCAATTTCAGCTCCACCAGCTTCTCAAGATACTTGCGCGCAGAGGTATGAGACACGTCAAAATCAGACTGGATTTCCTTAACAGAAAAGACACGTCCGGCTGTTTCTAATCCCTTGGCCAGAATCACAATGTGCGGCAGTTTCAACACGCTCTTAAGCTTGGACTCGTCTAGCAGCTCGCGCACCTCTCTCGTATCTTCAATCTTAGATTTGATGTACTCGTTAAAGCGCTCAATCGCATTGATGATGACCGTTAGCTGGTAGTCCACAAAGTGCGTTAAGTCATTGTCGTCCGTTTCGGTGTAAACGTAGCTTCTAATGTACTTGGTTGGCGCGCTCTTAAGTGGTGCAGAGATCGAGACGTACTTAAAGTTCTCATAACCACGCTTAAGGATGAACCAGTAGAAAAGCGCCCTAGCCGTTCTCCCGTTGCCGTCCATGAATGGGTGAATGTAGCCAATCATAAAGTGCAGAATACAAGCCTTAACGATTGGGTTAATAAAATTGGTGCTGGTGGTATGGTCGGTGTTGGCGAAGTCACATAGTTGCTCAATGAGCTTCAAAACGTGCTCATGTTCTGGCGCTTCATGAATAATATCGCCAGTGGCCACGTCCCTAACCATGACTGCATCCGTTCTGTATTGGCCAGCAACGTGCTCATTCTCTAACACTCCATCGGTGGCGATGCCATTAAACCCGCTAATCAATTCTGGTGTGAGCTCTACATCCTTAAGTTCATCGGCCATCATGATCAAACGCCAGTTATTGATAATCATCCGTTCGGAGTCATCTTGCGGCTCACGTTCTGTTTCAAGCATTTCCTTGGCCACCTTGCGCGTTGTGGCCGCTCCCTCCAATTGAGCGCTGCTAATGGCTTCTTCCATAATCACGCTTTTCACTAGGTGTGCCTTTTTATCTTGAGCAGATAGCGACAAATCTTCTAGTTTAAGCTGTTTATCGATGCGGAATAGCTTAGCGTCGAGACTGGCGGCACTAAGCTGGAACGGATTGCCCTTTTCATCAACAAGCGAAATGTCGTTAAGGCCACGTCTGATTTTTAGGGCATGCCAAGCGTAGCTCTTTTGGTCGCCTTTAAACTCTTTTGAACGGTACTGGAAGTCATTCCAGTGCAAGTAATTACCGCTACTATCAAACCCGTATTTAATTGGGTCTAGCTTGTCGATTAGCTCTACTACTTTAATAAAATCAGTAGGTTTTGCTGGTGGGAGGCTAACCCCCGCAATCTTTTTGCTCATGCCGTGAAACTTTTTCAAAATGTTTAATGAATCCAGTATTACACACAGGCAGCGGGAGTCAATCGCTTATCTATCTGGTAGTTACAAGGGGTGCAATGCTTTGCTGAATACTTTCAATAATACAGTTGTCCCCTTAACTTCCATCCCAATCGATCAATATTCTCTGCCAGTGATCAACAACTGTCGGTAGACAGTAAAGTTCAAAACCTTTCGAATAGTTGGCTTTTCAGGAAGTCACTCTCAAATTCACTTCGTAACACTTCTAAGTGCCCCATTATCATTTTCGAATGAAACTACCTATGTTTGGATAGGATAAATTTTCGATTAGTCTTACTAATGATAAATGATGTACTTAGAGCCAGCTAAGTTAGTTCTTTTTAATCATCCCTATCAAGAGGATGGATACAGTATCCCAGCGCCATAGTTTGAAACTCTTTGAGTAGTTACTTTTTCATTCTGGTTTGCCTTGTAAATGGCGTATAAAAGTAGGGTTTGGTATGATAATTGATTAATACCAAATTACGATGAGAACAAGAAAAATGGTTAGAAATGTTGGCGATAAAGCTTTTTTTGAAACGCTATGGGAATCAGCCGTGGCGTTGCGTGGTGCGTTGCAACCATCAGAATACAAACACCCTGTACTGGCACTTCTTTTCTTTAAGTACGTAAGTGACTCTTTTGGCGAGTTCCGCAGCGATGCTCAAGAATGGATTAAAGACGAAGACCACGAGTTCTTCGAAATGGATATCGACGATCCTGATCTGTATGAAGCAGCAAACATCTTCTGGGTTCCAGAAGTGGCTCGTTGGGAATATCTTGTAGCCAATGCAAAACAGCCAAACTTTGCGAAGATTTTGGATGATGCCTCTAAGGCAATCGAAGATAACAACCCTGATCTAAAAGGCATGCTTTACCGTGGGTTTGGTCTACTCAAAATCCCATCAAGCAAACTGGGTGAGCTAGTTGACCTGCTTGGCACTCTGAGCTTTAACAACAAAGAGCATCGCTCTGCTGATGTTCTAGGTATGGCGTATGAATTCTTCCTGGGTAAATTTGCTCTTGCAGAAGGTTCAGATGCAGGTGCCTTCTTCACATGTGAGTCCATCGTAAAAACTCTTGTTGAAATCATCGCTCCGACGCGAGGTATTCTATACGAGCCAGCGATTGGTTCTGGCGGCATGGTTGCATGGTCTGAAAAGTTCATGGAAAGCCATGGTGGTGAGCGCGGTGACATCAGCGTTTACGGCCAAGAATACACATACACCACATGGAAGATGGCAGCGATGAACCTGCTTATCCGTGGTATCGATTTCGATTTGGGGGCTGAGAATGCCGATACACTTCTGAACGATTTACATAAAGATGTTCGTGCAGATTACATCCTGGCGAACCCGCCGTTCAACCAAGAGAAATGGGGCGCAAGCAAAGTAGCAAATGATGTTCGTTGGAAGTGGGGAACGCCAACAGATAGCAACGCTAACTATGCTTGGATCCAACACATGCTTTACCACCTAAATGATACTGGTCGTGCAGGTGTGGTCATGGCGAATGGTGCCATGACATCTACAGCGAATACTGAAGGTGACATTCGTAAGGCCATCATTGAAGATGATCTGGTTGAGTGTATGGTTGCTCTACCGCCGAAGCTATTCATTAACACTCAGATTCCTTCATGTCTGTTTATCTTCAACAAGAACAAGAAGCGTAAAGGTGAAACTCTCTTCATCGATGCTCGTCATCTGGGCCGTCTAGAGTCTCGTGCACAAAGAGTTTTCGATCAAGAACATGTCGATGAGATCGCTCAAACCTACCACGCATGGGCTAAAACAGAATTTTCTGTAAAGTCTTATGTAGATATCCCTGGTTTCTGTAAATCAGCCACATTGAAAGATATAGAATCAGCGCACTTTAACCTATCTCCTGGTAGATATGTGGGAGCCGCTGAAGTAGAAGAAGATGAAGCGTCATACCAAGAGGATATGGCAACACTAACAGAGCAACTTTCAGCGCAGATAGCTACATCAATTACTCTTGATAAAAGAATTGCCAAATCTCTTGAGGAGGTTGGCTATGAAATCTGAATGCGGGAAAAAAGTAAAGCTAAGTGAATTAATAACGATCAAGCATGGCTATGCTTTCAAAGGCTCTTCCATGGTTGATTACCCTACATCAGAAATACTGGTTACTCCTGGCAACTTTGCAATTGGTGGAGGCTTTAAATCATCAAAATTGAAGTTTCATTCAGGAGATATACCTGAAGGTTATCAGCTCTCTCCTGGTCAGCTAGTAGTCACCATGACTGACTTGAGTAAAGATAGTGACACCCTTGGCTATTCTGCATTAATTCCTGACGACGGTTTTACCTATTTGCATAACCAGCGAATTGGATTAGTTGATATCAAAGATGAGAAACAAATAGACAAGCTGTTCCTTTATTTTCTGATGAGAACACCATCATATAGACATGAAGTATTAGCCTCATCTACAGGGACAAGCGTAAAGCATACCTCCCCAACAAAAATTATGGACTACGCTGTTAATCTTCCACCAATCAACATACAAAAAAAAATTGCTGGCTATCTTTATGATCTTGAATTAAAAATAAACAACAACAAAGCCATGAACCAGACCTTAGAAAAGCTCGCCCAGCGCATCTTTAAGTCTTGGTTTATCGATTTTGATCCAGTGAAGGCGAACAAGGAAGGTCTGCCTTTCGATGGTTTGTCGCCTGAAATCCAAGCTTTGTTCCCAAGCGAGTTTGAAGATTCTGAGCTGGGGATGATTCCGAAGGGGTGGGAAGTAACTCCGCTTTCAAAAGTAGTGAAACTGACTGGAGGTGGAACGCCTAAGCGTTCTGAACCTAGTTATTGGAACGGTGAAATACCTTGGTTTTCAATGAAAGATGCTCCAGAAAATGGAGAGGTTTTTGTTATTGATACTGAAGAGAAAATTACTGAACTTGGCTTGCAAAAATCTTCGACAAAGCTACTTCCTCGCGGAACTACAATTATCACCGCTCGTGGTACTGTTGGTAAGCTTGCCTTAGTTGCAACCGATATGTGTATGAATCAATCTTGCTATGGGGTAAGAGGAACTGAAGTAGGTGATTACTTTAATTACTTCAACCTCAAACAAGCGATTTCGACATTAAAGCAAAATGTTCATGGTGCTGTTTTTGATACGATTACGACTAACACCTTTGACACTTACTCTTTTGCATTCAGTGGAAGCGAAATAGCCAATGCATACAATGAGCTAATAGCCCCTCTACTTGAAAAGAGCGAAATAAATGCTCGACAGAACATTACGTTAACGAGACTACGTGACAGGCTATTGCCGAAGTTGGTCTCTGGTCAAATTTCTGTAGGTGAAGTAGCACAGGAGCTTGCAGAAGCGGTATAACTGGAAGTCCGAGCCCTGCATTGGGGTTCGGACTGGCTTAATCATATTCATAACAAAAACAATAAATAAGAATGGATATAAAATGAAAATAACGGAAGAAATGCTAGAAGACCATTGTATGGTCTGGTTTGGAAGCCTCGGCTACCAAACGTTAAACGGCAGTGAGTTAGAACCGAAAGGTAGTACACCAGAGCGAGAGTCGCTCTCTGACGTCGTTCTCAAACCTCGGCTCCGCCAAGCTCTGCTGAATATCAACTCACACTTGCCAGAAGAATGTATCGATACCGCCATTGGTATCTTGCTCAATACAGTTCCGTCTGTTGAACGTGCTAACCACACATTCCATCGTCAAATCATCGAAGGCATTCAAGTTGAGTATGAAGACGAACGTGGGCACCCTGTAGGGGATAAGGTCAGGCTGGTTGATTTCAATAATGAGCACAATAACTGGTTGGCCGTAAGGCAATTTTCAGTCAACGGTGTCACCAATGGTGAGATCGATAACCGCAGACCAGACATCGTCGTATTTCTAAACGGCTTACCTATTTCACTTCTTGAACTCAAAAATCCTGCCGATACCAAAGCCGATGTATGGCGAGCGTACAATCAAGTTCAGACGTACAAGCAAGCCATCAAAGATCTATTTGTCTTTAACGAGTCCCTAATCATCTCAGATGGGACTGAAGCTTACATTGGCTCACTAACGGCCAATAGAGACCGATTTACTCCTTGGAGAACGATTGACGGCTCTCGTGATGACACTGTCGATACATTGGCCCTTGAGGTGATGGTTCGTGGATTCTTCAATCAAGAGCTTCTTCTCGATTATCTTCAATACTATGTCTCATTCGAAGTCGATAATGAGAAGGTCATTAAGAAGATCGCTGGTTATCACCAATTTCATGGTGTTCGCGCTGCTGTTGAAAGTACGATTCGAGCGACTCGCCATGATGGCGACCAACGTTGCGGTGTTTACTGGCACACTCAAGGCTCTGGTAAGTCACTCTCGATGACATTTTACAGCGCCAAGCTGATGGCATCGCCATCGATGAACAACCCAACAATAGTTGTCGTGACTGACCGTAATGACCTTGATGAGCAGCTATTCGAAACATTTGCTGAAAATGCAGAGCTACTTGGTGATACTCCTGTTCAAGCCAAAGATCGAGATGAACTGAGAGAGCTATTAAATAATCGCCCATCTGGCGGCATCATCTTCACAACCATGCAGAAATTTGCTCCGCCCAAGGGAGAGACTCGCTGTAAGCCACTCACAGATCGCTATAACATCGTCGTTGCAGCAGATGAAGCACACCGCTCACAGTATGGTTTAAAAGCTCGTGTAGACAAGAAAACTAGTGAAATGAAATATGGCTACGCTCAGCACCTTAGGGACTCTTTACCCAATGCAGGTTTCATTGGCTTCACTGGTACGCCGATTGAAATGGAAGACAAGGATACTCGTGTCGTCTTTGGTGACGATGTCTCTGTCTATGACATCGAGCAGGCCCAAAAAGACGGTGCAACCAAACCGCTTTATTATGAGAGCCGTCTAATCAAGCTTGATATGAGCAAGAGTACAAATGAGGAAGACGTAGACTCCAAAGTTGATGAGTTGGTTGCTGAATATGATGAAGATGATCAAGCTAAGGCCAAAACTCGAAATGCGGCATTAGAGGCTCTAGTTTGTGCTGAAGACCGTGTAGATCGCCTGGTTCGCGACTTATTGAAGCATTTTGCCTCTCGCGAAGAGACGTCTCTTTCAAAAGCGATGATGGTCTGTATTAGTCGTGAGGCGTGTGTTCAGGTCTACGATAAGATTGCTGAACTCAAGCCTGATTGGGCAAACGACGACCCAGAGAAAGGCTGCATGAAAGTCATCATGACAGGCACATCTGATGACCCAGCCAAGTACCAAAAGCACATCCATAAAAAACCAATTCAGAAGAAGATCGCTAAGCGAGTTAAAGACCCTGAAGATGAACTGAAGCTGGTCATTGTTTGCGATATGTGGCTGACAGGTTTTGATGCGCCTTGTTTGAATACCATGTATATCGATAAGCCGCTTAAAGGCCATAATTTGATGCAGGCTATCGCTCGTGTTAACCGTGTATTCCGCGATAAAGAAGGTGGTTTGATTGTCGATTACTTAGGTATCGCGCCTGAGCTTCGCAATGCAATTGCGAACTACACAGCAAGCGGTAACGGCTCTCCGACAATTGACCTAGCTGAAGCTTTGGCTGTGACCATGACCAAGCTAGATATTTGCCGTGGGATCATGCACGGCTTCGACTACAGCGACTATCGAACTAATACTCTTGGCTTGCTTGCAGGTGCCATGAACCACATTCTTAACCTTGAAGATGGTAAGAGACGGTTCGATAAAGCGGCCCTGTCTCTATCTAAAGCATTCAGCCTATGTAGCAGCATGGATGAGGCCAAAGATATCAAAGAAGAGATCGCCTTCTTTGAAACACTACGCGCAGCCATTAAGAAATCGACCACCTCAAAACAGCGCATGTCTGATGAAAATGTTCAAACGGCATTGAGGCAAGTTGTGTCTGAAACTATCGTTTCTGGTGAGATTGTAGATGTCTTTCAGTCCGCAGGATTGAACAAGCCAAACATTAGCATTCTCGATGACGATTTCCTTGCAGAAGTCGAAAAAAGTGAGCACAAGAACCTAGCAGTAGAGATGCTCAAAAAGCTCATTCAAGATGAGATAAAGACGCGCACGGTTAAGAACGCTGTCGCTTACAAGACGTTCTCTGAGATGCTACGTAACTCCCTTGATAAATACCGTAACCGTTCGGTTGAGACCAGCGTAGTTATTGAAGAGCTGATTAAGCTGGCTAAGGAGTTACGGGAGTCAGCAGATCGCGGTGAAGAGCTGAATTTAACCAAAGAGGAGCTGGCCTTCTTTGATGCGCTAATCGCTAATGATTCTGCTCGTGAAGCAATGCAGCAGAAAGACATTCTGACTATTGCTAGAAAGCTTGCTGAGGAAATTCGTAAGAGTGCACAACCAGACTGGGCCAAGCGAAAAAACCTTCGAGCCAAGATGCGCCTCAAGATTAAGCAGATACTTAAACGTACTGGCTACCCGCCTGATGAACAGGCGGAAGCTGTCGAGCTTGTTTTAGAACAAGCAGAGCTGGTAAACCCATAAGCAATTATTAATGAGTGCCACCTTGGTCCTACAAAGGTGGTGCAATAATTTATCTCATGTGTGATCAGCCAGATTATCTAAAAAGGCAAATGATAATTGTCCAGAGACGTCTCACGACGCCTAGCTTGGGGACAAAAGCGACTTAGTGCTACTACTCTAAAGCGTTTCTGCACCAGTGCATGCCATGGTCTCCGACTACAACCGTACCATCCTTTACAGTTTGACTTATTAAACCTAATGCGATTATGATGACTCAATAGGCTTGTAGGTTGGTTTTGAAAGTAAAAACATGAGAATAATCATTGTGTTGGCATTGGCGTTATTTACGGCGATGCACACCCAAGCTAAAGATAATAATACCCCCTTATCGTGTCAAACTGACAATGGAACAATGTTTGTAATTGATGATTGGTTAGTTACTGAAATGGGAGGCAAACCAGTCAAATTTAAGGTGGTTGATAAAGATAGCTATTCTGTAACAGGCGTATTTAAGCCAGTAGCTAACGTAGAGATTCATGTTAGGCTATGGAACCAGACTCATTTAGATAAGACGGTTGCTTATTCGGCAGAATTTGAAAATGGTCTTTTAATGAGAGCAAATCAGGTCGATTGTAAGAAGTAATAGCAATTCATTAAACTGTATCCTTACCGCAAGCTTAAACCTGTAGCTGCTTCACAACAAAACAGATAGTCGTATGAATAAAGTGAAAAAAATTAAGAATAAAGTGTTACTTCTAGTTGCGACAATAGTTTCCATACCATGTTCTTATGCCAATGAATTCCTTACTGAAGATTTTTACCTAACATGTACAGATACCACATTCTCAAAAAAGGAAATGATATCTAAGGTTGGAAGTAAAATTAATATCTCTGGATACGGAAAAACGGAGACTAATACTATAAAGAGCTATATGCCCCTTGGAAAAGACGGTGTATTGTTTTTCTTAGAAGAAGAAGATGGGTATAACAGTAGCCAGAAGAGATTAAGATCGGTAACAATAGAACCTCTATCGGGTGAAATACGCATAGGCTACAATATTGCGACAATATTCAAAGATAGTGGTAACTTGCTCGAGACATACCACAAAGACTATATGGATTGTCGCTAAGCTAAGTATATATATCGGTGCTTTCGTTCAAGAGCAAATCAGCACGCTCAACTAGGGTTAATCTGCTCTAATTCACCCTTGGCTAATTCTTGGGTATCCTGCTCTCTCATACCTATTTCTAATGCTAAATATTGATATACAATCCATATGACTATGGAGGGTTTCGAATATGAGTCGAATCGATACGTTATTAACCGAAGCAGATAAAGAACTCTGCGAGGTCTCTGACAAAACGAAAGCGATTTGCAATGATAGATGTAGTTGCTGTCCTTTAGGTATATTACCTGAAATTGAAACTGACAGCGGGGTTGACGAAACCAGTTCTTCATAGTTTACTTTCGTCCAATTTTGACTTGTTATTAAGTCTGGCAACTACAGCCAATATTCCAATTGAGATACTTATGTCCATATTGATGCAAATGCGGCATCAGAAGATTTTGGTTTAGGCTCAGCTTCATCGATAGAAAAGCGAATAGGGATATTGAAAGCTGAACCGAAACCGATAGCGTCCCCTCTAGGTAAGCCAGAAATTTCACTAAGAGTATGTTCGTTACCATTTTCTATCGCATGTCTTAGTGCATTGATGTCCCGCTCATTAGTTAAACGCAAAGAAATCCAATTTGAACACATGGCAAGAACTGTAGAAGATAGCTCTGAAGGCCTCTGCGTACTCACCAGTAAAGAGCAGTTAAATTTACGCCCTTCTTTTGCAAGTCTTTCGTATGCTTTAAGTTGAGTACCTTCCTCCGAAAAAGGGTCTCTAAGGTAATGATGTGCTTCCTCTAAAAGAAGCATTGTTGGATAATTTTGATCTTGGCCTCTTTTAAACAACACATCTGAGTACATTTCTAAAAGTGAACCTAAAATCATTGGGGCATGATCGTCTGCAATATTTTTCAAATTAATGATATGAACGTCCCAATCTTGCAGTTCCCCCAATTTTTTACCAAAAATATAGTCAACTTCTTTCTCAATTTCTTCGTCCCACATGATCGCAGGGTTATTGATAGCTTGGCCACCAGATAGATTAACTACATTGTTAAAGCGAGGGTCGTCTACAAGTTGTTGGATAATCTTAACTAATGGCAAGACGTTGCCATAACTAAAAGCATCCCTTTTACTTGTACCGTTGGGCGTGAATGCTTGGCAGCCAAACTCCGCAACAAGGTTAGCTAGAGCATTAAAAGGAGGCCATGTTGGAAAATACCCAAGTGAGTTGCTTCTTAGTTTTCTCAACCATTGACTTAATTGTTCTTGTCCATCTTGCCGACAATCATCAACCAATTCGAACCAATTTGTAGTTGTAGAAGGCCGTATGGTCTCTCCTGTAAATATAGTGCCATTGTTGCCTGCACAGACCATATGAAGTGATTTCAAGGCATTTCGTAATGCAGGTAATTGTGTTTTATCGCTCGGTCTTAGTAGCTTGATCAAGCCTGCATAACCAAATGCCTGATAAGGAATTTGGTGATAGTCAGGGTGCTTACCATCAAAAACCTCGGGGGGCGGAGGTGGTACGGCTATAGGCGGGAATACTTTAGCGGCGGGACGGCTGCCTAAGATCGTCTCTTTCACTCGTGTGTGTCCAATAAAAGCATCGGCATATTCGCCATTGATATCGAATATAACGAGTCTAGAGCTTTTAAACTTCGCACGAATTCTTTGTGACAATAACGCATTGAAGTTTGATTTTCCATAGCCCGTACTGCCTAGGACGGCAAGGTGTCTTGATAGTAGAGAATTGAGGCCTGCATTAATCTTGGTTGTTTTAGTTCTAGAATCTCGGCCTAGCTCAACAGTGGAATTCTTTTCATCTTCATTAACACCATAGATACTTTCTAGGTAGTCGCTCGATAGTGGAATAGCTTTCGCGCCTAGCGTAGGTAGCTTCCAACTCTCAGAAATAAATTTTCGATTATCACCATCCTGACATACATAGCCGATGGAATACGCTATGAGTTGCCTTAAAGGGGTGTCAATTACATTCATCGTCCCCACATTAGAAGAGTGGGCTTTATCAGGATCAACAAATGCCATGTCTGTAACTCTGGCAATCACAAGATTAGTACCTGCATCTAATCCAATTAAATCACCTGGCTGAGAAACAGAGCTTATACCGCGTCGGTGAGATGCTAATTGACCTTTATGTCCTTCCAGTAAGTTAACGCGAATTTTCGTTCCCTCAAGAGCAACCACATACCCAATAGAATCAATAGTCTCAATGCTCATATCTGATTTCCACTTTGAACTAAATCATTGATCGCAGCTACAAGATCTTGCGTTGAAGTATCTCGAGGGAATAAAACTGGTTTCGGGATGTATTTAACAAATGAATCGAAGTAAGCAGATGAGCCTCCACCAACAATTGTAATTTGATTCAATGACAGTGATTTGAGCTTTTTAATACACTTTTGAGATTCGCTTAAACCTTCGGCATCTACCGAGATTTTATCAAGTTCAGGATAAAAAATAACAATATGTAAAGATGGGTTTAGTAGTGCACCTAGAATTATCCGATTGATATGGTAGTCACCAAAACCATATCCGTTGATGATGATAGCTGTTTGAGGCTTTGATAAGAACTCACTAAACCGACGAAACATCTCGCCATATACAAAGCCGATTGTATGGTGGTACTTATTCGCACCTGGATAAATTAAGAATTGCTTGTCATAAACATGCTCTCCATTTATCAATGGATCAATATAGCGACTTTTAGCCAGAGCAGAGGGGACTTCTTTAATGTCACTGTTATGCTCTTGAATCCATGACAATGAGCCATGTAATTTATGCAAGTAAGCATGATAGTGTCCAAATCTAGCTTCACCTTTTGCATTAACGTTTCTGAAGCTCAAATCAAAATTTTGGGGTTGGAAAGTTCTCGTATGAAGTCCAGAAAAACCATTGACAAGTTGTATACCTATTTCTTCGGCCGCCCACTCTAATGAAAGATCATAGTTGGTGGTGAAAAGCATCGGAGCTGCTTGACCTGGCTGGCGATTTGAAATTAATTTTTCAAGCAGTTCTCTGTGATATTGGAACTTGTCTTGAGACCCTAATTTCTCATCACCAAAAGATTCTTGCTTTACCAGTAGTGCAGCTTTAGTTACTGATTGATATAAGCAAAGGAGGATTTTCTGAAGCTTGCCCACTGGTTGGGACTCAAAATCTGTTTCGATGTTTAATGGTGTTGTCTTTTTGTATACCGATAAATATTGAGTTACTTGATCTAAAAGTTGCTCCACATTTACATCTTTATTATTGATGTTTTCTTGAGTTATGAGATTAAAAGTAAGTAATTCATCGAGTAGATCAGGCGAACAGTTTATTGCATCAAGCCATACTCCTTCCATTGTCATACCGCCACATCCTACGGATGCACCAGCACCAAGAAGAACACCAATGTTTTCTAATTGGCATAAAGAGCCTAGATGACTTTGAAAGTCATCCTCAGAAATTGCAATACCACCTTGATAGATAAAGTTACTCATTTGATTATTCTCAAATAAAAACACACTGAGAACATTGTGCAACTTTATGTGTATAAAAACAATGAATCACGTAGTCAAATGAGCTGAGGAAAGACAAGTATCTTATTGAACTTTCTACACATGGGATGAGTGTGTAGGTTTGCAAAGTCGGTCGTTAAACATTCTTATGCTTTACAAGTGAGTGAAGTGGTTGTCCTAACTCACTTTTGTCCAAAAATGAGTTTCGGTCTTTGTTGTCCATCGACAATAACAAAGTTTAAATCGCGTGCCCTATTTGTTTGAGTTAATATTCACCAAGCCTATCCCCTATCTCAAAATGCGCCGCCACTACCGGAGCGGCCATGACACCGATTGAACTACTCGAAGACGTGAAAGCGAGATTCCCTATCTTGCTCCACGACGACGAAAAGGCGCTGTTAAGCCTACTGCGTAAAGCGCTGGCCAAGTACCAAGAGATTGCCGGATTTACCACTAAAATCCGCATCCAACAAAGCGACTTAGCCGATAGCAATCAGTTTGAATTACCGTCCGACTTTGCTGCAAGGCTGGTGGTCAAAGATGACCGTGGCCGTTATGTGCGTAGCGAGGTTTGGGGCAACGTTCTTGAACTGAAATTAACGGGCGCAGAAACATTCCCACTGACATTGATGTACATGCAAAACGTACTCAATGAGCCGTTTGATTCGTTCCAGCTTCCAACGCCGTGCATTAGCTTACTTGGCGATTATCTGGAATTGCTGATCACTATCCCGAACGCAGAGCGTCAACGCCGTATTGCCATCGCTGGCAAGTTGGATGTGACCGATATTGCTGCCGAACCTGATCTAGCCGCACGTAAAGCCGAGATTGAAAACTCAATGCGCGCGAACCGTGCCATTGTTCCACCAGTATCGTTGCTCTAAGCGAGGTGGCCATGAATCCATACATGCAGCTCGCCAAACGCGCGACCAATAACTTTATGAATAAGCCGTGGCTGCAAGGCTGGCAATGGGCGGTAGAAATCGACTCGCCGGACGCGCCAACGGACTTTGATATTTACGTAAAGGATATTGATTTTGGTGCTGGCTCTATCGATGCGGATTCATTCCAAGTCGGTTCTGGCTCGATTGCGCTGCCTACATACAGCAGCGTTGGCGAAATCACGCTAACGGTTCGTGATGACCAAAACCTGACTATCTCCAAGTGGTTTGAAAACCGAATCAAGAAAGTCAGAAACCAAGACGGCACACTCAACATCCCTAAAGAGTACGTGTTTAAGGTCAACATTTTTACGCTCAATGAGGACGGCAAAAAGTCTCTCTATAAGAGCTATCAAGTCTTTCCTACCAAGATTGGCAACGTGATGTTTTCACGCGAAAACGGCAACCAGATCCAGTCATTCCCGCTCATTCTCCAAAAATTTATGTCTGTAGGTAACAAGATACTGTAATGCACATTCCGTCATTTCCACTACCAAGTAACATTTCAGAAGTGATTGAGTTTCGAGTCCCAACCGTGGAAGACGCTCTATTGTTCTGCGACCTCAACGAGTACCAAGAGGAAGCCAACACAACTCGCTATCTGAACCACATGCAAGACACCAGTAAGCGCCCTATGAGTGATAGCGGCCTATGGACTGGTGAAGATCGCCGCGCAGCATTGTGGTGGATTTTTATGTCCACCAGCGAGCTAGGCACTATTCCCTTTAGCTATGAGTGCGAGCACTGCAAAGAAACTCACTATCTCGATCTCAATATGGGCGAGCTAATGGAATCGGCCAAAGCGCTCAATGGATTGCCAAAACAAGAGATCACCTTAAGCGTGAAAGGCAAGTCATACCTAGCGAACGTGAAACCACTAACCGGTTACGAAGCGGAGCAACTTGAGAACATTCGCAATGAGCGCGACCAGTACGAACCGGACAGCGCTGAATGGAAGCAGCAAGCGAATCACATGGCGCTCACTGAGCTGGCCTACTGCCTAACGTTCGAAGATCAACCCAAAGACCAAGACGATGCCCTAGTGTGGAAAATCGACCTATTGAAATCGATGTACCTCAACACGGAATTTCGTGTGGCCTTTGCCAAGGTTGAAAAGTGCCTACGCAACGCGCGTCACGGATTGCTCACCAAGTACGACGAGGGGCGTTACTACCTAGTCGCCACCATTCCGCAGTGCCAGAAAGTTATCGAGCAAGGAGGTGAAGCAACTCGAACGTTGCTCTTACCCTTTCGGCATAACGACTTCATTACAACGTTTTGATTACGTTGGTTGGAACGTACTGATTGAGAACTTAACGATCTACGGTGGCCAGCCTATCGATGCGGTATTCAAAACACCTCAAACGATGGCCATAAGCCTAGATAAAGCGCTCCAAGACAAGGTGAAAAATGGACAGAAACCAACAAGAGGTTGATCTTTCACTGGTTGTTGATGCAGTGAAGCGAGCCAGTGACAAAGAGCTGACCGTGCTATCTGAGATTAGTCGCAAACTCGATGGCAAGACTCTACCAAAGAGCCAACAAAAGGCCGTCCTTGCAGTGGATACAAAGGGCATCGAAAAGGCGGTAACTAAGGGCGTTTCCAATGCCTCTCTTAACGTCTCTACTATTCCGAGCATTAATCTACAAAAAGGATTAAAACAACAATCAAGCGACACACCTAAACCAAGTGCAACCAAGACCAAGCGTACAGGTGAAATTGAGTTGTCATTTGCGCCGAATCAGCCAGCAGAAACACAAGCCAAGCCGGACGCCAAAGCGATCGAGCAAAGCAGCTCTGTAAGTGGCGTAAAGTCGATTGCTGACACGCTCAAAAGCGAGGACGCGCGCGAGCCAGTAAAACAAGCGCCCGTTGTCGTGAATGTAGAAGCGCCAGAATTCAATTCTGAACGTTTGGATACCTCAATCCTTG
Organism: Vibrio sp. 661; assembly: GCF_033339315.1. Lineage (NCBI taxonomy): Bacteria > Pseudomonadati > Pseudomonadota > Gammaproteobacteria > Vibrionales > Vibrionaceae > Vibrio > Vibrio sp. 661. Next base: position 83,066 of record NZ_JAWOUJ010000012.1, read on the forward strand.
ATGATGTACCAGAGAAGTTAGAAAAGGCTGTCTCTGACGCACTGGCAGAGTTTGAGGGCTATTGGGAAGACGCTAACGGCAAGCTTCGACGCTCCGATGGTCGCTATGCGAGTAAGCAAGAGCAATCGGCTTACAAGAACGCACAACAAACCGCATTAGAGCGCCAAATTGAAAAGCAAACCGACACGGAAAAGGAAAGCCAGAACGTTTTTGCCAAGGTGGCCACCAGCCTTAAGCAACTGGCCATCAATAACGTGAAAGAGTTCCTACAGGAAGAAAACGACGCGACCGATGCGGCTGGCGCTGCGGCTGGTGGTTCGTTCTTCTACTCCGCTAAAGAGCTTTACCACTTAGGGCAAGACGCTAAAGACGCACTGGATGAAGTGACCGAAAAAGCCACCTCAACCAAAGACAAGCTAAAAGAATCGAAACTAGGCCGACTCTTTACCCGAGGCAAGAAAGCGCCCGAGGCAGACAGTCAGGCCGTTACAGCCATAGAGACAGTTAGCCATGAACAACTATCAGCGACAAAAGATTCGTTCGAGACAAGCCATTCAACGCAAATTACGCCTAGTGATCGACCTAACCGTGATGGTGCTAGGGGTAACGTGTCTGTCAATCGTGGTGGGGTCGATTCTAGCCGGATAAGCAAGGCCAGTGAGCTAACAAGCACCAAAGATCAGAGCTACCGAGCAAACATGCTTGAGGTATTGCACGAGTCCAGTGCTGACCGCGAACGCCAGTTCGATGATGTGCTAGATAAGCTTGATGATCTGATTTCGGCAACCAAAGCAGCGGCGAACGATGGCCAAGGCGGTCTATTAGATCTCGCTGGCGATATGTTTGAACGCCGCCGTGGGCGCGCTGGTGGACATACTGGCCGTAAAGCGGGTGGCAAACGTGGCCGAATCAAATCGCTTATGTCAGGCATTGGCAGCAAAGCCTCAAACGTGGCCAGCAAGGGCGTATCGATGGCGGGTGCTGCCTTTAAAGGTATGTCTAAAATCGGCTCTGTTGCTGGCAAGGCGATCCCTTTCCTTGCTCCGGCCTTAATGGCCTACGATGCGTTTAGCGAATTCACTGACAAAGACAAGCAGAAAGAGACGTTCAACCTCAAAGATAGCCAAGAGGCGACAACTGGCCAGAAAAGCTCAATGGCATTGGCGAACGTGCTCGATTTGGGTGGTCTAGTCAGTGGTGGTGCTGGTTTGCTTGGTGCGGCGCTTGGTGCGTTCGGTTTTGATGGTGCTAAGGAAGCGTTGACCTTTGATTCTAACGATCTAGCCAAGGGCATTTACAAGCTGTTTGGCGGCGAGATTGAGGATGACAAAAAGGCCAAGCCAGAGAAAGAGGAACACCTTAAGAGCGCCGAAGCCTACCACACAGCTAAAGTGTCCGGCGACGAGAAAACCATGCGCGAACTTGATGCGAAAAACTCAACTCAAGTGACCTCCCAAGAGGCATCGCAAAATGTCAGCGAGCAAGGCATTAGCCAGGACAAACGTGTGAAAGTGGCCAAGGAAACTGGCATGGATATGTCCGGTATGGTCGAGCATCCCGAACTTGGCCAAGTCTACTCGCCAGAGAAGAAAGCCGAGCAGGTTGCCGCCGTCGATGCGGAGATCAAACGCCGTAAAGAGGCCGAGGCAGTAGCCGCTCTAACCAAGGCAGCAAACAACACGCAAACCAACAGCGTGACCACAGCCAGCCATGAATCATCCATCAATACCGAGCTAAGTAACCAGAAAACGGACACTCAATCCGTGGTGAAAGTGGATACCGAAAACACCTCGAATAAGACGGTTGCAACTCAATCATCCATCCAACGCAATGAGCGAGTTAGCGAGCTGCAAGCACAGGCAGCAATGAAAGACCTCAAAGAGAGCGGCAAGCCTCAAACCGTGGAACTTAGCAAGCATTCATTGGATGCCATTGGGCGCGCGGTTAGCGGCAGCGATGCAACCAAACCAACCACTATCTTTGCAGCGCCTAGCGGTGGCTCAAGCAAAGACAAACCAGCGTCAGCCACTAAGGCTAGCGGCTCTATTCCTCTCAACTTTGATGACCGTTCGTTACAGCGTCAAAGCGCTGATATGGAGTGATAGTTGAGCCAAGAAATTGATTACTTACTACGAGTCGATATTGACGGTGTAAAAGTAGCCGATGAGAAGCACGCGATCGTTGCGCGCGTCTCTGAATGGCTCGATACACCTCAAGGCCAAGTTTGGGGCGCTCCAAAATGGGGCAACAGATTAGGGGCATACAAGCATGAACCAATAAACGAAACCACAGCAGCAGCTATCGAAAACTCAATCCTATTAACCCTCCCAATTGACGTGAAAGACGCGGTGGTTCAAGGCATTGCCGTAGAGCCAAGCGTGAACGGTATCGATGCCTACAAATTGACGATCGTTGTGAACGGTCAAACGTTGGAGAGAGGTATTACGTTTTGAGCAAGTTAGAAGAAGTCAAAAAGACCTTTAACGAGGCGATTGCTGGTTCAAGCTGGTGGTCGCGTCATATTGGTTCGCAGTTCGTTGACTACCTTTGCTTATTTGTGGCCAAGATTGTTGAACGCATGGCAGCAATCAGTAGCCGTGCATTGCAAGAATCCTACCTAACGCTAGCCACTAAACGCACCTCCATTTTGGCGGGTGCTGAAACTGAGGGCTATGTAGGGCGAAAAGCAGCGCCATCGAAAGGCCGTGCGCTAGTGACCAATACTGGAACAAAGCGCGTTACCTTGCCGAAATACAGCCAATGCGTGGCTGACAATCAATTGCGCTATACGCTAATGGAAGCCATTGATCTTATGCCGCAAGAAAGCGCCGCAGTAGAGGTGCAACAGTTCGAAGTGTCCAAGATGACCTACACGGTCGATGAAGGAAAAAACTGGTTGGCCGTGGCGTTCCCTCAAGAGCTGACTAAGCGTATTCATAACATCATCGTGCGCGTGAACGGAGAAGAATGGACGCACGTCTTTAAGTTTCGTAATACAGACGGCAAATCCAAAGCCTACATGGAGTATTACAAGCCAACCGACCAGCTAGGCGTTCGTTTTGGTAACAACAATAACGGTCGTGCGCCAGCGACAGGTGATGTAATTGAGTTTGAGCTATGGCTGACTAATGGTGTGACTACCCTACTCGATGCGCAGTATTTAGAGCTTATCGATATGGGGGTTCAAAGCGCCTATAAAGACCAGCTCTCAATCAAAACTTCCACCAGCATTATCGGCGGTGCAGAGCCGGAAGACATTGAATCAATCCGAAACAACGCCCTTTACTCGCCAATCTATGACGAGCAGATAGCGTGGGACTCGGATTACATGACCTTTGTTAAGCGCAATATTTCTGGTATTACTTGGTTGTCGATTTGGGGTGAAGCGGAGCAGGAAAAACTCACAGGAACGCCGGACGTTCGCAACATCAATACGATCTTTATTTGTGCTTACTCTGCCGATAAAACCGACGAGATTTTGAATCAGGAAATCCAAGTTCTATTCGCTGGCCGAGAGGGCTATAACGAGCGCTATAAGCTGGTGGAGCGTAAGGACGTGCCATTTACCGTGACGGTCAAAGGTAAGCTTTACCCAAGTTCAAATCCAGAATGGGCGACAAAGGTACTGGCCGATGCGTTAGATGAGAAATTTGGCAAACAGACAAGTCGCAATGAGCGCATTACCAAAAACCAAATTTGGGATGCCATCCAAGAGCTCAACGTGACTTTGGGTATTAAAGAGTTTGAGGTTGAAGTCGTTGGGATTCTTGACCGCATCCCGATTGATACTTACCACTATTTAGATGTGAATGCGTCAACCATTCAACTGAACTTCGATTACTCATAGAAGTTTTCGCACGGAGCAAGAAAGACACGGATGTTTTCGCATGCGAGAACTTTAAGAAACATCATCCCGTATAGTTTTCGCATGCGAAAACTTTTACACCAATAAGGCGAAAAACATGGCATTTGGAGACTTCAGAAAATGGCTATCTGGCCAGCTAACCAAGGCGCGTCAAAAGGAAACCGCTTGGGTAGATTTAGCAAGCGCGATCGCAGAGTCAATTGAAACTCACGTAGAGTCATACATTGAAAAGCTCAAAGCGCGTTCTTCACTGTACGAAATGGACAAAGAATCGCTGCTAGAAGACATTAAAGAGCTGCGAAAAATCTTCCCACTAGGCGAAGTGGCCGATGAGGACTTGCCACACGTTGTGATGCAGCGTAAGGACGAAATTCACTTTAAAAAGACCATTTATCCACTTATCTCAACGCTCGCGCGTGAATTTAAAGGGTTACGTGTTAAGTGGGAACGAATCTACGCGCCAGTAGACCAAGAGCAATTTCCATACGGCACGTTCTTAGTTCCCGAGTCAGAGTTAGAGCTGCAAAACGGACTAAACCCGAGCGACTTTTTTCTGACTAGTCGCGGTGCTATTCGCATCCCTTTGAACGACATTGCAGGTGAGGACGGCATTACCGAGGAAGCCATTCGAGCATTCGAAGCGAAGATTAAGCGAGTGGTGCATCCTCTTATCCCATTACGAATTGTTTTAGATGGCCAATTGTATTCTATTGAATTTGAAGTCATGGATATGGTGGAAATACCTAGCTATTCTGACCATGTTACGGTTGGAAAACAGACCACGACCGATATAGAATCAACACCGATCTATAAACAGGATTTCGTTCAAACTGGAACGACGACACAGGAAGAACGCCCTGCTAGCCCTATGTATGGTACACCTAGAATGGATGCGATCCCCTTAGATGCGATCTCCATTGATAGACGGTACTATTAACCCTATTCCTATTCCCCGTCCCATTAAAGCGCCACGACTTATACGAGGTCGTAAAGGTGCTTACACAAAAAGTAGTCCTATCGCAGTGTGAACTGCTTAATCGTTATTACGACGAACGCGCCTTGTCGTCGTTGCCTACCAATGGTACTGAGCCTTATTTCCAATTTGGCGATCTTGAATGGGGTTTTGACCTTATCCAAGAAATTGAGGGCAAGCCTAGCTGCATGCCTATCCCACTGGATAAGACAACCGTTGAAAACGTGTTTTACCGTTCTAAGGCGAACTACGCCTATGTGAACGGCAATATCGTAATCACGGCAAACTTGCCAGCGGGTACGCTAGCAGAAGATGAACAATACCAGTTCTCTTGCGTCGGCGTGAAAGATGCGAGCGGCGGTCTGATTCTAGTGGCTGTCACTCAACCAGTTTGGATCTACTCTGACCGTGGTCTATCGATAGAAATCGTGATTAACACGGCTCGCACGGATAGCGCTCAATTGGCGCAGGTAGGTGCCTAATGAGTCGCCCAAACTTCGAAGAAACGATCATCATCCCGCCACTGCTAACGGACTGGCAAGCGCTACCGCTTATCACCGATACGCAGTACCTAGAACCACTGGCCAGTAACAGCCTAAACCGTAAGTTTTACGGCATCGTTCGCGCTGGTATTTTCCGTGGTTTTGAATGTGCTCCTGCTGGTGGAATGAAACTGCGTGTGAGCAGTGGTGAACAATTTGGCGTGGCGTTAGTTGAGCGCGACGACTATGTGTTAACCGTTCGACAACAACACGATGTTGATGTGGAGATTCCGGCTGGTGCCACTTCTTATGTGGTGCTCGAAGCGTTCTATAAGTTTGGCGTAAAGACAAAACAAGTCGATTTAGCGTCAGACATTGAAGCGTCCGAAATTAAGGTGCTTCCGCAGGAAGCGGTTGAAGATCATCATTTGATATTGTGTCGCGCTACCGTGCCAGATGGCGTTACCCAACTCAAAAGTGAACACCTTAACTTTGATGATCGTGAACAAGGCGGTTATGACCTACAAGGTCACGTTTCACATCCCGATCCACATAAGCAATATGCGATGCGCGCCGAAGCCAATGCGCACTACGCAGACCGTGAAAACCCGCACCATGTAACCAAAGCGCAAGTTGGCCTTAGCTTGGTAAACAACTGGGACGCAACCAGTCAGATAAACGTAGATAACGATCAGCTTTATGCCACTGCGAGAGCCATCAAGTTGGTTCACGACAAAGCTGCTGCTGCATACAACAAGTCGGTTGAACATTGGCCGTATATTGCGTCTGGTGGCGAAACAAAAATCGCATTGCCTTACGAAGTGCCGGAAGTAGATTCATTGTCTATCCAAGGTATCGTGCAGACCAAAGACAGTGCTTGGCAATTCTTGAAAGACACTAATGAGGTTGAAGTAGCCGAACCACTTGAAACGGGTGATGAAGTGGTGATTACTCTAGGTGTCCCATCACTAAGCTCAAGCTCTATCATTGCCGAGCTTCAAGAGCATATCGATAACCTTGAAGCCATCATAAACAGCGGTATCGCTGGCGCGCCTATGGAAGTATTCCATAGCCACTTCGCTAGTACGTCGAATACTTTCACTGTTCCACCAGTCTTTGAAGAACGCGCGATTAAGCTGGTGTTCCTACAGGGTGTGCAGCAATCAAAAGATATTGCTTACACCATCTCACCGGACGGTGATGTTATCCAGTTTGTTGACGAAATTGCAGCAGGAACGGAGATCACCTTGGTCGGCTAATCAGTTTTCAAATTCCCCTAGCCCTATTCCCCATAAATGCCCTTTTTACTAACAACGAAATTGGATTTTTTATGGCTACACAAAACAAATTAACTCGCATCAACCGTCTTGTTTCTGATCTTTCAGCGCAAGACGTTGGTGCATTACCAGCGGGCGCTCGCGCAACAGACTCATCAAAACTAGAGGGGAAAACCAAGGCACAAGTTGTCAGTGAAGCGCGCTCCAATCTTGTCCCAACTTCTCGCACTATCAATAACAAACCACTAACGGGCGATGTGACTCTGACTCACTCAGATGTGGGCGCAGCGCCAGCAAGCCACACGCACGACTACATCCCTAACAACAAGAAAGGCGTTGCAGAGGGTGTGGCTACACTAGATAGCACTGGTAAGATCCCACAAGGCCAATTGCCAGCTATCGCTATCAAAGAAACGTTCCCTGTTAAGTCAGAAGCGGAAATGCTTGCTCTTACAGCGCAAGAGGGTGATATGGCAATCCGTTCGGATCTGCGTAAATCATTCGTTCTTATGCGCCAACCAGCGAGCACACTAGCGAACTGGCAAGAACTATTAACACCGACTGACGCCGTTTCGTCGGTTAATGGTCAGCGCGGTAACGTAGTGCTTGAAGCGACTGACGTTGGCGCGGAACCAGCGCTTGAGAAAAAAACAGCATTCAACAAAGACTTTGGTACTACCGCTCACACAGTGATGCAGGGTAACGACTCTCGCGTTGTGAATGCAGTGCCAAAGACTCGCACCATCAACGGTCACGCGCTAAGCGCAAACGTCGAGCTAACCGCAGAAGACGTGGGCGCACTAGACGCTGGCGCAACTGCCGTTAACGCAGCGAAGCTTGAGAACACAACTAAATCTCAAATCATTTCACAAGCGCGTAGCGGTCTAGCAGCTAGCGGCGCGTCATACACCAAAGCGGAATCTGACGGTAAGTATGCCACCAAGGATAGCCTAGGCGTCTCAATCAAAGACGCGATCCGAACGGTAGATATTACTGTCGAATCTGCATCAACTACGGTGGCTCTGCCAGCAGGTACAGTGTCAGCAATCCTTGTTCTAAGCGTGTGCGGTGTAATGCAGAACGCAGGTGTATGGAGCCTATCTGGCAACACAATTACGTTTGGTGAGCAGTTACAAGCTGGTGACATTGTGACTGTTATCGGCTTCAAGTAAGCCATGACCTTTCCTACTTCCCCATTAACGATGTGCTCCGGCGCTTTGTCGGAGTTGCTAGTCAATGAATTGAGAAAGGCATATTTCTGAATGGCATTAAAAAAATTGACTCAAGTTGGTGGTAGTCCAGCTCGAAAATTGCGTGAAGAAATCACGACAAAAGTGGATGAGCACGCTAGCAATAAAACGAACCCGCACGGAGTCACAAAGGCACAAGTAGGCTTAGGTAACGTACCAAACTATCCGGCCACCAGCTCGGTATCAGACACGTCCAACAGTAAACTTGCGACCGCTGGTGCTGTTAAACAAGCATACGACAAAGGCGTTGAGGGTTTAAATCGCGGTAACGCAGCTTATGACCGCGCAGAGCAAGCAGAGACAAACGCGAACAAGCACACCGACGAACGTATCAGCACTTTGATTGGTGGTGCGCCAGCAGAAGCGCTCGATACAATCAAAGAGCTTGGTGACGCGCTCATGGATCAAGAAGATGCGGTAGCGGCCATTACAACCAACATTGCTCAACACAAATCAGACAACTCGAACCCACACAAGGTTACGAAAGCTCAAGTTGGTCTATCAAACGTGCCGAACTACGCATTCACAGCAGCGGTTAATGATGCTAGCGATGTGAAATTTGCGGCGGCAGGTGCCGTTAAGAAAGCGTATGACCTTGCAGCCTCAAAGATGACTCAAGCGCAAGCCGATGGCCGCTACCTAAAACTGTCAGGCGGTACATTGACTGGTGGCCTACTCATTGATGAGGGCAGTTCCAATGTTTCTCAATTGCACATAGGTCATGCAGGTAAGCGCTTTCATGTTGAAACGAAAACCGATGGCACCTTTGAGGTTGTAGAAAGTGACGTTTCAAGTCGATTAAAGATCCGCAAAGGTGGTGAATCAACACTATACGGCTCCCTAAACGCTACAGAGTCGGTATCTTCGAATCGTAGTGTTGAAGTGCAAGGCACTCGCGCTGGTAATAACGTTCCATCGAGCGAGCAAGTTAAGCTGGACGGGTACGGGTTGATTGGTAATCGTCGGGCGGTTTACTTAACGAACGGTTCTAATTCGTCGGATGCTTACGTTCAAATCGCGGTGGGTGGTGCTCATAATGGTGGAGTGGCCAAGCTAGATCTGACTCGCTCAGAGCTTAATTCCAATGTTCCTATCAAGATTCAAGGGCAAAAGGTAATCACCGAGGCGAACAACCGTACTCAAGTTGTCCGTACCTCTTTAGGAAGTGATAATTCTTGGTGTCAGGTTGCTAACGTAACGATGCCTCAATCAAGCTCTACTGCGGTTATTGAGTTCTTTGGTGGTGCTGGCTTTAACACTGACTTGCACTATCAGTCGTCACGACATCAAATGATTCTGAGAGCCAGTAACGGAAACCCTAAAGGTCTAAATGGTCAGGTTATTACAGACCATCCTAGCGGCTTACCATTTAGTGAGTTTGGTTGGGTAAATACTAGCGGTGACAATTACGCCATCTATGTAAAAACACGTAGTGCCTACAGTACGAACATTCTTATTCGATACATGTGTAGTCACACCATTACGCCATACGTTAGCAATAAGGGGGCAAGCCAGCCAGCGGGTATTGTCAAAGGGCGAATGGTCACTAGCTATACGTCTTACAATAAAGACTTAGGGGCAATTAACTCTGTTGATGGAAAGGGTTTAGAGCTTGATTACTCTACAAAGAAAACTTGGATTGGTTCTCGTAATTCTTCTTGGTGCCACCTCCAAACGGAAGCATCGAGTGGTTTCTATTTCTACAATCCCATCGTAGCTTCTTCGGGTCTAAATATAAATTTAAACCAAACCTTGGATTTTGGTGGTAAACAAGGGATTAGAGCTACAGATGGTTCTTGGTTACGAATTAACGATGCTGGTGGCTTTTCTGGTGTCTTTTTCGGTAACTCATTGCTTCGTACTGATGGTGAAATAACAGTTGGCTCATGGAGTGGTTCGACTGATTCCGTTCGTATGGATAATAGTTTTATGGATTCATCATGGGCGACGAATGGCCGTGCGGGATTCAGTATCAACTGTAGAGATAGTTCAAGTGCGCATTGGGCGTTAGCCTCTTACTATGATGGCACCAATATCCGTTCTGGTATTCAGATCCTATCTAACTCAGAGGGTCGGATGCGCTTCTACACTAACCGCCGCAGTAATTATGTAGACATTAAGGACGGCAATGTATATGCAGGTTCGCCTCAGAGCTCGGCTGGTAACTCTCTCGCACGTAAAGACTACGTTGATAGTAAACTAGCGGGTGTTTCATCACGCGCTGGAGAGGTTGCCTTGGGCTGTAATGCGGGGCTAAGAGAGGGCAACCTTACGATAGATGGCATTACATGGGAGTTCAAGAATTGGATAGGATGTTTCCTCGATCCGTTTGATTTGATTAACTACAACGCTCCGGTTGCTGGTTTTGATGTTCGTGTTGAGGGGTATTACGAAATTGAATGGACTGCGATACGACGCCGCAATGCTTCAAACTCATCGACTGTGTACTCTGCAATCGCCAAAAGCAATAAAATTATAGCGGAGGCTCAAAGTGATTCCAACGACTTCGATGCCGTGCCAACGACTTGTCGATGGGTAGGAAAATTATACTACGGTGAGCTTATTCAATTCTTAGACAGAGGTGCATCCACGCCTATTCGGGGTTCGCATTTCTCGATCCGCTACATCAAGCCATAACCATCAACCAAAGGGACACGATGCTGTCCCTTTTTTTGCAAAAGTTTTCGCATGCGAGAACTTTAAAACATGCCATTCCCTAAAGTTTTCGCATGCGAAAACATGGGCGCATATTGATGCGAAAATCAATATTTATATAATCTTCCTCGTCAAATATCGATTCGACTCGACTATCCTCGTTGGAAGTTTTGTATGCGTTGCCGCGCAACAAAACGCTTGGATTAGCCTCTCACCAGCCTTTTGGGTGAGAGGCTTCTTTTTTATATAGGCTCTTGAAATCTAACTTTTTTCCGCAAAACAGCCCTATTTGATACCCATTCAAAAGTAAGTAACGCCCGTCTATTGAGCAAAAGCCACCATTCCGAATACACTCGCTAGGTGATATACAAAAGGGGGATTTAATGCCAGTGTCAGTTGTTGGTGAGAGCTTTGCGATTAGCGTACTGGCTCTATCTGTCCTCAGTGGTGTTGGGTCATATCTCCAAGGCATACGCGAGCAACGTCTAGCTGGTGGATTCCTTGATTTTTTAACCGAGCTAACGCTGGCGTTGGTGGTCGGTTTGATAGTCGCTTACTTGTGTGAAAGCGAGGGTGTGGAGGCTGGTTATACCAGCGCGCTTGTCCTCATTGCGTCGAACAACGGAGCAGACTCGATCAACTTTATCCGCAAGCTGGCTAGCCAAATGTTAGCGAGATTTTTTAATACCGGAGGTCAAGGCAAATGATGGAATTTGCAGTAATTGGCCTAGCCATTGCTGACCGATTTTTGCTTAAACGAAACGCAGTAAAAATACTGCATGCAAACCAGATGGACGATCCCGATGTGATTCGATTCGTTCTTGGTTATCAATCTCAGCGAGCCATAACGAGTGGGACTTTAACCTATTCGTTGCGCAGTAAAAAACGACCAAAAACCGTCATTACTCGCACACGTAAGCTCGACTTTTCACACGCCGGACATAACAGCGAATACCTGACGTTCGATCGCAAGTTACTCGAACTCGAAGCGGGGGAAAAGCTGCATGGCGAGTGGATTCTGGACGTTAAGATTGAGCGCTCCTGTTCCCTAATCAATCCGCTGTACAAAATCTTTCCTACCTGTACGACATATTCAGAGGAATTTGAAATTGCGTAACAACAGTAAGTTTGCACTAGACCAGTCACATAACTATGTGGTGGTCGATTTTGACAACGTGACCGAACGCGGCCTTAAGAGTCTGATCACTGCGTTAAAACAAGCTGGTGCGACTGTTACAGACGTAGAAGCCTCGAACAAGAGAACGAGACGAGACGGCGAGACAGTTAAACGCGCCAAGTTATTCTTTGATAATGGCCAGTCAATGACGCTGTTTATTGGTGATGAGGGTGATATTTTCCAAATGACACTCAACAGCACTAAACAGCCTATCCCTAGCGTGAAGAACGAGCGCGAGCTTGCGCGTGAAATGGTTCGCCTAATGAAGCGCAACCAAAGCAAGTTTGACAAGCAAGTTGCACGTAAAGCGGCTAAAGCCGTTAAAGACACCTCAGACATTCAACCAGCTACACGTTCTGTTGCTAAGCGACTTGAAGAAGCCAAAGCGGCTGAACAAGTCGCTCAGTCCAATTACACCAATGCCCTAGCCGCTCGGGATAGCGTTCGCACTAAGTTGGAAGAAGAACAACGCCGCATAGCAGATCTCGAAACTGCATTAGAGCAAGAGAAGCAAGAAACCAAAGAACTTGAAGCACAATTAGAGGCGGCAAAGTCATGATGTTTACCAGTCAAAATCAAATCAAGATTGTGGATCGCATCGACCATCTGGCCAAGAAACTCACGCCGGAGCAGATTGAAGCGGTGCTGCAAGGTAAAAACGCCGATCAAATCCTAGAAGCATTGTCACTTGAGGATTTGGAGAACACCTACTTGTATCAGTGCAAACCTGTGCCACAAATGATGCTAGAGGCGTTCAAATCGAAAGCCTCAAGGCTTGAATTTCGTGCTCAGCAATTCGGTAAGCACTTGGAGCGTAAAACCCCTACTTTATCGGTAGAAGCCGTTGAAGTAGGCAAACCGCGCAAGTCTGGTGCGGTTGCTGTCCAAATGGTGAAAATCCCGTTTTCAGATGGCCAGAGCATTTCTATTGCGTTCCATGCGCCGGATAACGATCCGCTAAAAATCAATCCAGATGACACGTTAATCGCGTTCCGCTTTCTAATGAACTCGCGCGATATTACTCACGTAGTCGCGCCAAAGGGCAACATGGATTTATCCCTTAAGGAAGTGACCAACAAGCTAGCGCAGTTGCTTGAAAACAACAGCGAGAAATTTGTCGCTGCTAAGGCCAAGAAAGACGCTGACAAGAAAGCATTGGAAGAAGCGCAACAAAAGGCACAAGAACTTGATGAACAAGCTGCGCAACTAGGCGAAGAAGCTACCGACTTGGAACAAAAGCTCGATGAGCTGGCCAAGAAAGAGAAGCGCTTGGAAACTCAGATTGCTACGCAGAACGAAATCCAAGAAGAACTACGAAAACAGCTTGCTGCTATCAAGCCAGCAGCAAATACAGCAACGAAAAATGTAAACGCTGGTGGTAGTTCGTCTCAAGTGATCGAGCAATGGGACGCTTCATGGACTAAGCAAGAGAAACGCGACTTCATCATTAACCGTGCTTTCAATGGCGATCTTGATGCCTTTGTTAAGCAGCTAAGCCAAGAGTTTAAAGACTCATTAGAGTTTGCAGGTGCAGCAAATCAAAACGTTCCTAGCACTTATTCAGAGTCGTACATCAATGATGTGATTTATGACCTCGATAAAGGTGCTATGACGGTATCAGAGCTTGCCGAGGCTAAAGAATACATCCGTGATTCAATTGAAAACGATTTTCCTCAGTTGTCAGACGAAGAACGGGAACGAAAAGCAAATATCGAGCGCAAAGAATGGCTATTGGCTCTTATTGGTCGCAAGACCATTGCTAAGGGCTGGAAGATGGATAAAGGCGAAGATAGCGAGCCGTTTGTCTACTTCGAATCGCCTGACGCGAACGACGATGATAGCTTTGGCCAGTACATGATCCACGCGCGCGATAACCAAACCTTGGCTGTCACTTACGGCGAGGGTTCACCGCTTGCTGGTGGCGACGATCTACAAGGTTGGGAAGCTGCTAAATCACTTATTCTGGCTGACTACGATCGCGAATCTAAGTTGCTTCAAGATACCGATGACAGCAACGAAGAACCACAACCAATTGAGAACGACGAGCCAAACGCGAACGACCAAGACAAAGACGAAACCACGGATAACCTATTCTGGTATGGCCTACGTCTACGCCCTTATGGCTTGGGTACGACGCCGCCACAACATCAAGTGGTTAAGTACCTCGATCCAGAATCGGCGAAAGAGCAATTCGCTGACGCTGGTAATGGCATTCGCCACGGTGCGATCGCTTATGACCAAAAACTGCCACCAGAATTAGTAAGTAACTTTGACCTAGAGCCGCTATTTGGCATGGTTGAGGGCGACCTAGAAGAAGCGGAGCGCATCGCAACCGAAGCGCTAGACCAATGGGTTGAGGACAAAGGCGTTGATGAAATTCCTCAGTCTACGCTCGATACCCTAAAACAAGTGGGCTTCAAAGCAGCGTTCGCTAAGCAGCTACGCCAGCAACCAGAAATGAAGAACCGCAAGGAAAATCCAAACGCGTACAAGCTATGGAGCGCATCGATTGACCTTGTGACGCCGGACATGATTCAAGAGATTGCCGAAGACCTAATGCTGGTTCAAAGCGATGCTGAATTACAGCGCCAAGCAGAACACACGCAAGGCCGCATGCGCTTCCAAGAAGCAGCTCTATCCCAACTTAAGGATATGCAGTCAGTAAACCCAAGCGATCGCAAACGTCTTGTTATGCTAGCTGACCTAACGCTAGGTACTGGTAAAACACTAAAACGTGGCGAGAAAGTGGATGACCAAGCTAAGCGTATTTCAGAACAAGCGCACCTAGTGGAATCACTACAAGGTGAAACCCTAGCGTCACTGGAAGCGCAATTTAAGAACCGCAAAGAGATCACTGATTTCCTAACGGCTCATCGCATTCCATTTAACCGCCGTGCGAAACGCGCTGACCTACTGCAAGCTATCTTGAACTACCGTGACGGATTCTTTAGTGCAACGGCGAAAATGTTCGACCTACGCGCGCTACGTGGCGACCTATACGAGAAGTTTGAGAACGGCGAAGCGTTAGCACTGGATGACGTAGAAAAAGCGTTTAGCGCGACTACGGTTTACCATGAGGGAGACGTAGCTTACACCAAGGCAAAAGGTGAAACCGTCATTCCAGCAATGGCAGACCAAGGCGAGGACTACCAAAAAGTTGAGCGCTTCATTAAGGCGATTGATGACGGTATCTACCCTGACCTATCCGAACTAAGTTCAGATGAGCTCTTTGCTCAGCACTATGCAATGGCAAGTGTTACCAACCAAGACATCCTGGCAATTCATGGTTTTAGATACTTGGATAACGATGAGCAGATCGACAATGACCAGATGGCGCGCGCTATCCATAACTCGGTCATGCCATTGTGGTACACAAAAGCTATCGAAGCGGAATACGAAAGCCGTGGCTTCCCTAGCCTTGCTGCGTTGCCTGACTTGAACCATAAAGGTCAATTCAAGGCGACACGCGAGAAACGCTACGCACCAGTTGGCACTATTGGCCAATCTGATTTTAGCGTTATCGATACGTACACAGGCAAGGTGCTAGAAACTGGCCTAGAGGGCGCAGCAGCGCAGCAAAACGCGACTCAACTAAACGACCAAGCAGTGAAAGAAAGCACTATTGCAATCTTTAACATGTTTAAGGACGGCAAAACGCTTGAGCAAATTGCAGAGACGGAATACAGCGCACCACTAGAGCCTGTCAGTCCGGCCATGTTCACCACAATCAACGGCTTTGAATCATTGTATTCAACGTTAGCCATTAACGGCTCGGGTTCGCTTCACTCGCGCCCAACACTACGCGAGAACGCCGACAAGCTACTGGCTAAGGTGGACGCTGACGGCAAGATTAACGATATTGCGCTAACCGAAGAACAAGAGAACCAAATGGAAAATACATTTGGCTACAGTTTCTTCTCTGCGAAGTCGAACAAGGGTAAAGAGCTACGCTTTATCGCTAACACCAATTCTCGCAGCTACCTAACGGTTGACGGTGCTAACAAACTGCTTGAGCTATTGGGTGCTAAGAACGCCGTAGAATCTGACACAGCAGATGAAGTGAGCAAGGGTGCATCCGAGGAAGAAAAACAACTTCTCGCACTAGACCCAACTCAATATTCATTTGGCTCAATCTATGAGAGCGAGGGCATTCGAGATACGGGTGAAATCGCTAAGCGAATCCGCGCCTTTATCGCTCAGCTTAAGAAAGCTGGCAAGATCAGTAATGACGTTAAAATCTCAGTACGCAAGCCTCGCTACGGCACACTAGACCTAACGCTGACTGACTTGCCAAGAAACGTCATGCTCTACAATCCAGCTTACCTACAGTTCGAGATTGATAACCCTAACTCGCCAGCGCCACACGGTATGAGCCGTTATACCGAAGCAGTAGATCAGCTGATCGAGTTCGTTAACGCTTATGTAGGCCAATACGACTACAACAACAGCGACACGATGACCGATTACCACGATCGCAATTTCTTTGGTGGCCGCCTAACCGTGGACTTTGATTTTGGTAAAGAGCGCAAAGTGGTAGAGCTCGCGTCTCTAACTGAAATGCACCAGCAAGGCGAACAGGCAGAGGATGACGTATTAGACGTTACCTCATTCCGTGAAAGCCTAGATGAAGAAGAAGCGAAAGCGCTTGAGCAGCTAGAAGCCTTTACCAACCTAGAGCTAAAACTTGGTAAGCAGGAAGTGACTTTCCCAACAGGCCGAGTGAAGTCGATTAATGCGAAAGATGAGGACGGACTCACTTACAGCCTAGACGTTCTATTCGACATTCTAGCGACCGACTTAAGCGAAAAAGCGAAAGCTCAACTTGAGACGATTAAGGACTGGCAATCTGTGGATACCTACTACAACGAAAAAGGCGCATTGGTACAACCAAGTGTTGCGGCAGGTATCCACTCAGTAAATGGCTCAGTGCCAGCGAACGTGTACGCTCCGCTAATCGCCCGTTCATGGTTAAATGAAAGCCACGCTGACATTTATCCGATCGCTAAAGATGGCGAGTACAAGTTCGCGCTATACCAAGGCAACGACTTGATCGGTGAATTTGACGATACAGCGGAAATGGAAGCGCTATTAGTGAAAGCGTTCAATCTAAGTAGTGAGGCGCCTCAATCTGAAACAGAGGGCAATAACGAAGAAATGGAACATGTAGAGAAACTAAAGGAAATCCGAGATTTCACTGGTGAACCTACGCCGGAATTGGTTGATGAGTTCCAAACCGCACTAGAACAGGCTTACGCCCACTTCGAAGCTAACGACCAAATAGCAGAGAACGAAGCGTTGATGGATGCCGCTCTAAGCAACATCACAAGCATGATCCAAGCGCAAATTTAATCACAACCAAGGCCGCCACTTCGGCGGCCTAAACCGGAGAGAATCAAGTGTTAAGCTTAAGAGAAAAAATGACGCTCAACCGCGATGCTGCGGGTTTGTTGAAAGAGCTTAAGAGTGGCCAGCTATCGATTGGTGAACGCATCAAAAAGAACCGTGAGCTGGTGGAAATTCTTAATAAACTGACAGGCGCTAACCAAAAGGTTGAGCAGGAACCGGTATCAAGTTCGGATGAGCCAATATCGGTAGAAGAATTTTCCAAGTTAGGCCGCTCCGATAAGATTGAAAAGCTCAATGAAGTGCTACTTCTGCCTAACTGGTACGAATACGAAATGGCGTTTTTCCCTAACTACCAAATGGTTGAAAAGGGGGATAACTACGTTGTTTACAAGGATGGCGAAAACTTCCAGTTTGGCTACAAGGGGCATGTTGCGCGCGGTTTGGACTACTGGAAAAACGATGCGGGCTCAGCCAAGAAAAATGGTGGTTTTGGTAGCTGGTCGCGCGCTGACCGTAGCAAGGCTATCAAGATCATCACTAAGCACATTGAGCAGAATGAGCGCGACAATGGCGAACGTCCAGTTGAACAAAGCGAACTGGTTGCGAGATTCCTTGCAGGGGAGTTTAATACAGCCAAGCCATCGTTGTTTGTTGATGTAATGCGAGACGTTCACTCAGAGGGCTTGGAGCTAGATAGCATCAAGCAAAAAGCGATTGAATGGTTCGAGCACAATCCTGACAAACTGGCCGCTTAAGTTTTCGCATGCGAGAACTTTTTGCATGGAGCGCGAAAGACACGGATGTTTTCGCATGCGAAAACTTTTCAGAGAACTTGAGAAAAAACGATGAATGTTTTCACTAAAATCCGAGCAGACTATTACTACAAGCAATCTTTAAACCTTGCACTAGCAGCCAGCGAACGTCATAACTACGCCAAGGCGCTTTTCGCATTGCTTAAGAGCCTTTAATCCTTTTCCCTGTCCCAAAAGTTTTCGCATGCGAAAACTCGCCAATCCAACCGGAGCGGTCAAATTGAACCAACTCACATCAATTAGCGCCGAAATCAAAGAGGCGAAAAACATCAATGACCTAGCCGAGATTGTTCAACTGTACGCAACAGACAATCCAAAACCCAAGCTAGGTCGCACCAGCTACGTTGTGACAGCAAAAGGCGACGAAGTAGAAACAGGCTTTAAAGTCGTGGAAGCCAGCGACCTTATTCCATCGAACGACTTAGACGGTCGAATCAATCCGAACTTCCCGCAAGAACTGCAACCGCGCGACCGTACTCGCGTATCCTCAAAATTGCAGATCTCAAAGATGGCCAACGATTTGCGTCCACAACAATTAACCGATTCTGGACTATCTAGCCACGGCGCACCGATTGTTGGCTCGGATAATGTGGTGGAGTCGGGGAACGGTCGAACCATAGCTATCATCAAGGCGTATCGAGAGGGCAAGGCTGATAAGTACCGCCAGTTCCTAATCGACAATGCGGAGCGCTTCGACCTATCACCGGAGAAAGTTGAGAGCATGCGCGAGCCAGTGTTGGTTCGAGAACGTGTCACCAAAGTTAACCGTGCTAAGTTTGCCCGAGATTCCAACCTCTCTGACTTGCAACAAATGAGCGCAGCCGAGACAGCTTGGGTTGACGCAGAGCGCATCGATGACCGCATGATTGCTCTATTCCAACCGAGCGAAACAGGCAACCTTTTGGCCAAGTCTAACCAAGGATTTATAAACAGTTTCTTAACTGAAATTGGGGATAACTCAACCGCCGGACTACTTACCGAAGATGGCCGACCAACCAAGCAACTGATTGAGCGCATGCAAAATGCCGTGTTTGCCAAGGCGTACAAAAACGAGAAGTTGGTGAAGCTGGTAGCCGAGGAAGCCGATCCCGAAATTCGCAACATTTTGAGCGCGCTAAACGGCGCAGCAAGCGCGTTTGTTGAGATGCAATACCTTAGCGGAGAGGTGCATAAAAACACGTCTGGAACGCTGGCAGAAGCCGTGGAAATTAACGCCTCACAACCTGACCTCGCTAAGTCAGCACTTGACTCACTGGTGCAAGCAACCGAGCTAGTAAGGCAGGCCAAAGATTCCGGTCAGCACATCGATGAGCTATTGGCTCAGTCCGGTTTGTTTGGCGACAACGATCCCGAGGCCGAAGCGCTGGCGAGATTCATTGCTGCTAACAACCGAAGCGCAAAACGCATGACACTGGCATTTAAGGCAATGGCCGAGGCAATCAATAGTGAGCTGCTTCACCAAGGCCAAGCGCTCGGGGATATGTTTGGCGGCGGCGGTGCATCGCTTATTGATATTCTTGGGCGTGTAAATCAAGAGCTAGAAAACGAGGGGGTACAAACAGGCTTTATGTTCGAGTCTAGTGTGCAACTGGACGAACTTGCAAACGCTTCGAGGCATGCTATAAAATAGTTCTTGGCATATATTGCCTATACAACCTTTATAGACACAAAAACGCCAGATTTAATTGTCAAATCTGGCGTTTTTGCATTTGGGAGTAGGGGATGTTTACTATCAGGCATCGTTATCACTACGGGCTAATCGACATAAACGAAGACGGCGTTGCCGATGGCCATTCAGTCGCAGGGAATGAGATCCCCGCTTTAAGGAAAGATGGCGAGTATATCTACAGACCATTTAAAGGGGCGCTAGATAATATCTATCTACTGCATATCCAAAAGGTAAAGCTGGTGAATATCGTCGCTTATTGCGATGACGAACTAGGGCTATTTGGCTGGCAAGACGTGCCGCTCGATCACTATGTGGTTGGTGTCTACCGTGACGGCGGGTATTACGTCCTAACGAAAAACGGGCGGCTAATTAGCCACCCGCTTTAAAAGTTTTCGCATGCGAGAACTTTACACACGATACCCAACTAATTGAGCTTCACCAACTGGCACTTGCTCAAGTTCGCCATCATCAAACAGTACCGTTAGCTTGTCGCTATGCTTACCAGATGCGAACACCAAACCATGACGGTCATTAACCATCACACAAATGCTGGTAGGCTTTTGGTTTGCCGTAGGCTTTTTGCTTACTGGTGTCTTATCGGTCTTTTCTGCTTTCTCTGGTTTGCTAGGTTGAGGTGCAACTTCCACCTTGCTATCTAGCTCGCCAGTGCGCAGTTTTACACAATCTTGGCGTGTTAGCTTCTCGCCGCTTTCCAGTGCTTCACGAACTCGCTCAGAGTTATCGATGGTTGCTTTGCGTAGTTCGTTGATGGACTCAACATCACCAATAATCCCTTTTTTGAATGCTTCCAAAACAAAGTCAGGGGCTTTAAGCACATTTAGGTATTTTGAAATGTAGCCGTCTGATTTGCCAAGGCGCTTAGCTAAGCCACGGTTATCCAGATTGTGCTTTTTCTTAGCTTGGTCAAACGCCTTACCTAATTCGATTGCCGTTAAATCTTCTCGCTGGATGTTTTCAATGAGCTGGCCAAAAATATCGCCCTTTTCACGGATAATACATTCAACGTGAGTCAGCTTGTCGCTCAACATAGTGGCGCGCCAACGGCGTTCACCCTCTTGGATTTTGTATCCCTTGCCATCGAACGGGTAAACAACGACAGGTTGAATTTGGCCGTTTTCTTCTAGGCTTTCGCATAACTCAAGTAGTGATTCATCGTTAAATTCTTCACGAACTTGCTCAACTGAATACAAAGAGTCTTTAGGGATAGCCAACACTTTCGCTGCATCGCGGATTTCTACCTCTGATTCATCCAAGAGATTATCTAGGTCGCTAAGCTTGATTCGATCTCTTAAACTTTTGGTCATGCTGTCACCTCTACCATGCGCTTGCAAAGTTCCTCACAAACCGCTGTAAAGCCGAATTTCTCAGCCGCTTTAGGGTTGGTTTCAATCAGTGCTTTGCCTTGGTTTAGAGCTTCACTTACGCGCGTTGTTTTAATCAGTTTGTTTTCAAAAACTAGGTTGCCGTACTCTTTACGAAGTTCCGCTTCCTGTTCGCGCTGGTCGTTTGTAATGTTGGCTTCGATAAGGTTTAGGACAATGCCTAATACTTCCAAGTCAGGGTTCATTCGACGGATTTGGCGCGAGGTCTTAACCAGCTCATTAACGCCTTTGATCGACATTTTTTGTGCTTGGCTAATGATAAGTAGCTTACTGGCCACAAGTAGCGCTGCATGCTGTAGCGCGTTCGCCGCTGGTGGACAGTCGATAAAGATATAGTCGTAGTCGTCTTTGATAAGGTCGATAGACTCAGCCACGTTTAAGATTTGTGATTGAGTAATGTTACCCATGCGCTTATCGCCGCCAATAACGTGTACGTTTTCGCTGACTTCGAAAGGTTTAGCCTTTACTGGATTTTCAAAAAGGTTGTAAGCGTTGTGTAGGCAACTCGCAGATGTGTACTCTGGATTCTCGACCATTTCCGGTGCGATTGAGCCGCCTAAGTTGTTTTGTGGGTCAAAGTCCAGGAATAGACATTTGTTGCCTTGGCTAGCGATGCTAATGCCAAAGTTGTAAGTACAAGTTGTTTTACCAACGCCGCCTTTTTGATTGGCAATCGCCATGATAATGCTCATTAATTAATTTCCTTTGCTGGTGGAATTTGTTTGCTGTTTTGGTTTGCTCAGTGCTACCTCAAGATCCTCGATATAGCACTGAACTACGTAATCAGTTGTACCGCCGCCGTGCATTGCTTTGTAAATAGCAGTGTGGCAAGGGCTTACACCCTTAACGCCATCAATGAGCTGCTTGGCTTTTCTGGTACTTCCTGCCTTTTGGACTAATTGATTTAATCTTTCGCATCGTTCCTTGGATGCCATATCAATGCCTCTCGATTGTTGTCACTGGCAACAGGCACACACTATACGTTGCCAGTAGCAACAGTACAAGAAAAAAAGTAACAAACAGAACTGATTGCACAAGTTTTCGCATGCGAGAACATCAGATAAATTGTGAGATTGATTCCATGTGTTTTCGCATGCGAAAACTTTTTGACAATTCTATTACTTAACTGGGTTACAAAGAGCAGCGTCAACAGGCATAAGAAGGAAAAGCACCTAGTTGCATAATTCATTGTTTTTAATAAAAAAATATTGAAAAACCTGTTGAATATGAAAACTATTTCACATAAATTAAATTACAGATAGGCGGCAACAAAACTATTAGGGGTAGGATTGATTGCATCAAAGCTTATCTGTTCAACGTGCAATCCCCGCCATTTGTTCAGTGGCGGGGTTTATTTTTTCTATCTCAAAAGTTTTCGCATGCGAAAACTTAATGCATCGATTTGCTGTTAACACTCCACGCTTCGAGATTTACGTCCTCGATAGAATATTCAAATTCTTCATCATCGACGTAGTAGGTATGTAGGTTTGCTTGCCAGTAGCCTTTATCAACTTGCTCTTGCTGGTACGCCCACGCAGCACACAACAAAATCGCAGGGTCTTCGAAATTGAAGTGTTGCTCTGTGATCACTTCTGAATCGCTGCCAGGTCATAACCATGCTTGGCCATGAGCGATTTAACCGCCCACCTTTAATGGCTAGGGTGCTCCCTGCGAAAGAGCAGGGAGGGGAATAGCCAAAGGTGCGATAGCGCCTTAATGCGGTCTATCCTGTTGCTCGATGTACTGACGAATAACAGTTAGTGGCGCACCTCCACATGTTCCAGCAAAGTAAGACCGACTCCAAAGCACATTCTTACCAAACGCTCCTGCTACATCATTAAATTCCCTGCGAATCCTGCGTGAACTGGTTGCTTTTAACGAGTTCACCAATTTTGCAACGCTAGGTGTATTCGGAGATGTTGATATTAGCAAATGAACATGGTCAGGCTCTCCGTTAAATTCCTTTAGCTCCGCATCAAAGCCCAAACAAAGCTCCCTGAAAGTCGCCTCAAGACTTTGTAGATGCAAATCTCCAAACACTTTCTTTCTGTATTTTGTCACGAAAACGATATGTAAATGCAGTGAATAACAACTATGCCTGCCCTTATTAAAATTATCGCACACTGATATTGTCTTTTGTATGTAAGTTGATAATATAAATACATTATCAAGATTCACACTGATTGTCATGTTAATACGCAAAGCATACAAATTTCGGTTAGAGCCTACCGCTACCCAAGCGGCTAGACTTGCTGTGCTTTGCGGTCATGCTCGATTTGTGTGGAATCAAGGCTTGCGCCACTGCTTAAACAAGTTGGACTCTGGCGAGAAGATCCCGAACTACGCTGAACTGTGTAAGCAACTCACGCAATGGAAGAAAGAAGACGATCTTGCTTGGCTCAAAGAGGCATACACTGACAATCTACAGCAAAAGCTCAAAGACCTTCATACGGCTTGGATGCGATGCTTCGACAAGTCATTAGCTGCTGATAAGCCTAGATTTAAAAATAAAGGCAAAAACCAAGATTCAGTGCGCTTTGTTAACTTCAACAAATACTGCGAACTAGATGGTAAGCGTGTAAAGCTACCGAGCAAGCTTGGCTGGCTGAAGTTTCGCAAATCACAAGAAGTACAAGGCAACATTAAGAACTGTACTGTTAGTTTTAAGTCTGGTCACTGGTATATCTCGTTCCAAGTTGAGCAAGAAATTGATGAACCTAAGCATACCTCTAGCTCTGCCGTTGGTATTGATATGGGTGTTGCCAAGTTAGTCACATTGTCAGACGGCTCATATCTAAAACCGCTTAACGCATTCCGTAAGCATGAAAAGCGCTTAGCTGTCGAACAGCGCAAGCTATCAAGAAAGGTTAAGTTTTCTGCTAACTGGCAGAAACAGAAAGCCAAAATTCAAAAGCTACACACTCTCATTGCGAATTGTCGCAAGGACTACTTACATAAAGCCTCACATCAAATCAGCAAGAACCACGCGATGATAGTGATTGAGGACTTACGTGTATCAAACATGTCTAAGTCAGCAAAAGGCAATGCAGAAAAGCACGGTAAAAACGTGAAAGCTAAGTCAGGGCTGAACAAATCAATACTTGATCAGGGTTGGTATGAGTTCAGAAGACAACTAGAGTACAAGCAATTATGGAATGGTGGTTTAGTTGTCGCTGTGCCAGCGCAATACACAAGCCAAACCTGCCCTTGTTGCAGTCATGCATCGAAAGATAACCGTAAAACTCAATCTCATTTTGAGTGTATTAAGTGTGGTTACACCAACAATGCAGATATTGTTGGCGCATTAAATATTTTAGAGCGGGGACACCGCTTGTTAGCCTGTGGAGAGTCGGCGTTAGCCGCTTGATGAATCAGGAACTTGCACCTAAAGCAATTTAGCGTGCGCCCATGTAATGGGAATCCCTTAGCGAATCAGCTAGGGGAGGATGTCAACAATAAGCGCCATAGTGACGGTACATGAGCGGATTGGCTTTAAGTGTTTTGTAAATGCCATCTACTTGAGCTTGGATAAATGCTTCTTTGCTTTGCGCTGTTTCTAGCGCCTCATCGAGTAAGGGCTGTAGATCTTCAACGGTAGGCAATTTCATTTGGGTAATCATTGTTGTCTCCAAAAAGTTTTCGCATGCGAAAATTTGAGTTAGGCAGCTTCGGCCATTGTGTTGTGAATGGTTAATAGCGATTTCGCTAGCAATTCCAAATCCGCTTTCGCAGAGATAAACCACCAGCCGCCATTAAATTCACTGCTTGCGTTTGATGCGAAGTCAGCGCCGTACTCGGCCTTAGCTTCCTTGTCACCAGCGAACATCACTTTAAGCGAACCTTTAAGGCCATTGTTGTCCATCAAACCAATGCGCTCGTATGGCTCTACAACAATCTCTTTTCGGTTGCGACCGCGCTTAGGCTTCCAGCTAATTGGTGAAGTCACCATTTTAACGTCGATGCCAATGCCTGACATTAGTTCGCTAAACTTCTCGATGCTCTCTACGTTAATGGCAGAGATATTATCGATTTTCACTCTCTGCGTTTCGGTCACTTTAACCTCGGCCTTTTCCGGCTTATTCGCATTTAGGTACTTCTCGATAAATTCCTCACGCTGTGCGCTGCGGTAAGTGAATAGCGAACCATACGCACCTTTCATGCGATTCAATGACCAGTCATCCGAGAAGATTAGGCCATCACCGGATAGGAACTCACGTTCGCCAATAGCGTGTAGGTCGGCACATACCTTAAGCATGGTTTCTTGTGAGTTTTCGCCGTAAATCGCATCGACCTTTTTCAGTAGGTGAGTATCGGTCGTTGGTTTGTATTGCGTCATCCAGTACGCGATCTGTGATAGACGTTTCGCACGGTCAGGGTCGTTAGCCACCAGCTTAGTGAAGTCAGCGAAGAGCTTATCTTCCAGCTCTGTGCGGTATTCGCTAGAGCGTTCGGTCAGAATATCGGTGTAACGAGTGAACTCACGAGCCGATAGGCGGCGCGCTTCGTGTGCGTTGGTGTAACCTGTCCATTTCAAATTGCTTAGATGGTTATCTAGCTCTTTAAGGAAAGTGATAGACGTTTTGTAAGTCGTCTCTGCTTTCAGTAGCGCTTCTTGATAAAGCTCAGGGTGTTTTTCCTCGAATGCTTTGATCTCAAGTGTCACCAGTTCAACAACTGCCTGTTCGCTCACTTGGTTGCCGTTTTCCATCGCCTGTTTGTCCCAATCGCTACCGATAAAGAAACTTAGAATGTCGTGTTCCAACATCACGCGACCTTTATCTTCCAATTGCTTGGTTACTTGGTCGAGTAGGGCTTTCACGATCGCTTTATGGCTCGTATCTGGATAAATCAGCTTTTGGTCTGGTTCAACATCCAATCCCACGGCGTAGAGAATGAGCCGTCAGCATTTCGCACCAAACAACGGCGGCTGTTACCGTAGGCTTTCATTTTCTTTTCTGCGACCAGTTCAAAGAACATCTCACGGTCAAACGTATGAGCGACTTCACTTAGTGGTACACCTTTGGAGCGCTTTTGCTTCTAGCGCTGCTCTATCCTGATTCACTGGCGCAATTTCAATGATGCGCTCAACAGGTAGATCGACATAGTTGCGTGACGCTGGTTCGCCGTCCATTTCAGTAATGAATCCGTCCACCGTGCCAGATTTACGGTCGAAGTTGGTGATCATGATTGTTGCTTTTGAATCGTACTCGGCGCTCCAAGAACGGCTCTTAACTTCGGCTTTGTAGGTGTAGCCATTACGCACAATCACGCCATTGCGAACAATGTACAACTCTGGATGAGTTAGGAAGTCAGGGTAATCCTTTAACACACCGTCATTGCTGGTTTCAATTTCTTGATGGTATCGCTCGCTTTGTCGCGGTTTTTGATCGCTGCTTCAAAGGTTTTGATTTGGCTTTCTAGGGCAAACAGTCTGCCTTTGGTGCGTTGGTAGTTTTTGTGCTGCCAACTGCCGCGCTTCTCGCCCTCTGCACGTAGGCGATCTTCTTCCACCGATGCCGCCAAAACCTGTGTAGTCGCGCAGAGCTGCTTTATCTTCGGGTGAAACGTTGGAGTAGTCGCCGTTGTACTTGGCGAGAATATCTTTGGCTAGTTGGTTAGCCTTAAGGCGCTGGTGGCCTTTTGGAGTGTCGCTAATATCGACAGCGAGCAAGGCTTCAAACTGGCGTACCAGTTCATCGATTGTTGTCGCCTGTTCAATACTGCGGGTTAAATCAGTGTTCATTGAACGTGCCTTTTATTCTTTGGATAAAAGCCAAAAAAAAAGTCGAGCTTTCGCCCGACTTTTTCCTTTCCTATTCCCCATCCCAAAAAAACGCCACTATCAATATCAATTTAAGTTAATGAATAATCTAAAATATCTAAGGAAGTAGATTTTTAGGGACAAAAGAATTATTCCGAACACGGCCATTATCATCAAGAATAAAAATTAGTGTTTTTGGTGAGTAACCAAGATTCAAAGGCAAGCAATTGAACTTTGACTAAAAAAAATTAACGCATAGAAAATCAATGATTTATTAGCGTATTGGTCACATTGACGCGATGCGCTATCATCCAAGATCATCCCCATCCCTGTAAAAAGCGCCTCAAATTACCGAGGTCGCACATGTCGCAAAATAAGGCATCAATTGGGCTAGCGGCAGCTTTAAAACAAGCGTTCCCTTTCTTTAACGAGAATGACGATAAAGAGAGTGGGATAAGTTTTGAATCTGGCGCTGGATACACGGGATCGCCATTCCACGATCGCGAACACCAATTAGATGAAAGCAACGGCGCTCTGACCAATGACGGTCGAAAAAGCTCAGACCGCTTTTTTCTGCACAAGCTGCCGAAAGATCGCTTCATGCTATATCCGATACTCAAGGAAATGGCCGAGGACAGCACGATTGATGCCGCGCTCAATCTGCACCTTGGTCACGCTCTTTCGGTATCAAACGACAATGGCATGGCTGTGTATCTTCATCCAACCGATGAGAAGTACGCCGAGTACGTAGGCCGTCTTAACCGAGAGCTGCTAACTCCAATCAACGAAAACCTAATGAACTGGACGTATTCAACGCTGGTTTATGGGGTTAACTATGTTCGCCCATACACGAAAGAGGGCGTGGGTATTACTCACTTTGAGGCCAACTACTACACGTTGCCAAACCAAATTCGTGAGTACGAACGTTCGGGCGAGCTAGCGGGATTTACTGCGGAATATCTACAAACCCGAGCGAACGGCGAACTGGTACGCCTTGCCGAACCTTGGGCGCTTATCCCACTAAAAATGCCAATCTGGCGGCCAGATATGGATATACCGCCAGTTAACTACACTGGCCAGCGCTACTCACTTTATGACGATGCGTATTCACGCATGCCAATCGAGACGCAGAACTACGGCACATCCATTCTTCTTACCTGTTTTGAGGCTTGGTCGATGCTTCGCCAGTCCATTGCAGCGCTCGGCGCAAGTCGTGTGAATGCTTCACTTATCGATCGCATGGTAGCGGTAAACACTGACGGCTTAGATGCGGCCGGAGCTGCGGAATACATCAACATGGTCGCTGACCAGATGAAGCAAGACCGTCAAGAGGTGGTAGACCGTTCCCGCAAGCTAGGTTTCATTCCAACCGTCATCAACACGCTATTGCCCTTTATGGGCGGCGCTAAAGGTGGCTTGCAGATCGATACCTTTACCACTGACCCGAATATCTCCCACATCGAAGACATTATGTTTCACCTTAAACGCTTAGCCGGAACGCTTGGCGTAGACCCATCCATGCTTGGGTTTGGTGATCTTCTTTCTGGTGGACTAGGCGAGGGCGGCTTCTTCCGCACATCGATTCAATCTGCACTACGCGCCAACCAAATCCGCGCAGCCGTGGTGGCGTTCGTTAAGCGCGCTATCGATATTCACACCATCTACCGAGACGGCAAGGTGTGGAACGATAACGATATGCCATTCGAGATCCGCTTTAACTCTCTCAATACCGCTATTGAGCAAGAGAAAGCCGATGCAATGGAATCTCAAGCGAACTACGCAACCATGCTGGCCACCGTGCTTGACCTTATCGAGCAATCCCCAATCGGCAAATCCGAAAAACTCAAAAATCACCTTTACACGTCTGTTATTGGCCTCGATTCCGAGCTGGCCAAGGAAGTCATTTCCGAGCTGGCCGCTCAAGTCTCTAAAAACGACAAAATGATGGAATCCATTGGCATGACTGACCAAAGCGAAGCGGAACGATTCGTTAGAGACGTAGTTCTCGACCTACTAACCGAAATCCAAAGCCATTAATGGAGAAAAGAAAGTGACAGCAAAAGCACTTAAACAAGTATCCGACCGTTTCAGCCTATTCAATGACGGTCGCAAGCTTAGCGCCAACAAGCGCAATTACATCATCAAAGCCGTTCAAGCGATGCTCAACAGCCCACGAACTCAAGAGCTATTACGACTCGGTGAAGCGTATGGTTACTATGGCCATCAATCCCGCCAGCGAGCGAATAAGCTCTCAATCGGTGAGACTGAGGTGATCATGATTAATGGTCGTCCGGTTGTGGTAGAAAACGTGCCATCTAACCGCACAATCTCTATCACCTGTTCAGATGACGGTATTGTTGAACACACTCAAGAGTTTTTAGATACCGACACAGGCCGTATTGCTTTAGGTTTGCACAATAGCCGTGCTGGTGGTTGGAGCTGGGCGACTGGTGGCCAAGATACACGCGAGGCATCGATCACGACTTCATATCACGGTATGGACTACGTATTGCAGCCGAACTATATCAGCCTAGACCATCCGGCCATGATGATGGAAAGTGCGAACAGCGAGCAAATGATCCTCGAATCGCTACAGGAACAAGGTTTTGATGAGGAATCCGCGCGTAATATCTACGCGAACATGACTCAACAGACTAATGTTGAGCTTGTCGGTGATCTTACTAACCAGCTTATGTACCTAGAAAGCGTGAACGCAGAGTTGCGTGAAAAGGTAGAGCAAAACGCTAAGGCAACCTCGATGCTGCTTGATGTTGTGGACTCTTTACCTATCTATGTGACCGATGCGCAGCGCAAAGCGATCGCCAACATGGCCAGCAAGGAAGATCATCAAGTGGTGCGAGCTATGTTTGAGTCGCTAGGTTCCCGAAAAATGGCGACTTTACCGACAAATAGCTACGTTCCAGTAGAGCAAAAAGTGAGTGTTGCGCCTCAAATTAAACAGCAGTTCGTCAACTTCGGATCTTCGGCACGAAAATTCCAATAAGTTGATCAATTAAAAAGCGCCACCAGCGATTAGTAATTAAGTACAAAAAACACTCAATAAAATCGAAAATACTGGTGGCCAATTCGGAATTTTATAAATCACTAGGCGCGACAGGACGAAAATAGAGTTTATCTTTCTTGAAGTGCGTTGGTCGCCAGTCCCAACCAGCGATAGATACGCTATCTCGCGCGCCAGTAATATACGACACTGAGCGCAACACATTGACACCCTTATCAAAGTTAATCGCCTTATCGGCCTTTAGAACGAGTCTACCGTCTTTTTGGCTATGCAAACCAAAGGTGCAACCTGAGATTGTTACTAACAAATCCAACGGTAGCGCTGGGGCGTTCTTTTTCGGGAACTGTCGGCGCTTAAATTGTTGTTTTAATTGGTTAACTTGAGTTTCTAATTGCTGTTCAGCACTTGGTGGAGGAGTAAATTTCATCACAGAGTTATCCACAAAATTCGATGTGTTCGGAATATTAACACGTCCAAAAGGAGTTTAAATAGATAAAATTTTTGGTAAACTCTAGCGCCAGATGGTAACGCACCTTGTTCGGAATCTCTTTGATACAGAGACTTGTTTGATCAACCATTTACGATCAATAATAGGGGAGTTTTTCTGTAATTAGATCATGGCGATACCGTGATAGAGAGAAAGTGATTCGATTTCGGGCAACAGAAAATAAAAAAGCCCGCTTTGGCGAGCGGGCTTTCTTACTGAAATCGAGCTTTAAGCGGCTAACTTAAAGCGTCACGACAAACGAACTTAAGGAAAGTCATTATGCCGTAATGAATTAGACCGAAGCCTAATCAGGCGAGACATTTAGTTGGCGACTAATGCCTCAAATGGTTAGTAATTAGTTTAACAGTTTAGATTGAGCATCAATCTCAGCGAATGTTAACACAAATTACACCACACCAAAGCAGGTGTAAGTATAACGTTCAAAGAGATCGGTGGCAAATTTTTACGCCTTTTTTTTGAGCAAATTTTATGCAAAACACACCGCTTTTACTGCATCCTTGCTACTGGAAGTCAGGATTCAGAACCCAAGCCTCCAATATCAAAGCCAATAAACCGTCGGCACAA
Source organism: Vibrio sp. 661 (assembly GCF_033339315.1). NCBI lineage: Bacteria > Pseudomonadati > Pseudomonadota > Gammaproteobacteria > Vibrionales > Vibrionaceae > Vibrio > Vibrio sp. 661. The sequence continues at coordinate 113,830 of NZ_JAWOUJ010000012.1, forward strand.
CGTAAACTTGCTTGCCTACTAGAAACTATCTCAAGCCATATTCTTAAGCATGGCCATACCTGCTTTGCATCAACTACTCGATTGGTACAGGTCTACAACGAGAACTGCGATCGCTATGGTTGTCGTCCAACCACTTTTGACACTCTCAAAAAACAACTGAAAACAGCAGAAGACTTGAACTTAATTGTCCGAGAACAGAAGCCAAACAATGCAACAGGTCAGAATCTACGTCACATCACTCTATGCGTAGACGCCATCCAAGAAATGTTCGCTGGCGCATACAAATACGCGCTACAAGCTGCACAAAAGCGTTTTAATAGACAAAAACGGCACTCAGGGGGGGCTTCTGTGGAAAAAACTCTTGAGGCCAGTGCTGACAAGGCTTGCGAGCAATCAGACAAAAACAAAAATGGCACTATAAATACAAAAGATCTCTCTACAGAGAGTAAAAATAAAATTAATAACGGTATCCCGTCTGATTCTTGGTTTTTTAAGATCTTCAAACGTGACGCTGACGAAGTAAAACAACTTCAACTAGCAGCTAAGCAAGGCCGCCTATCAGCTAGTGGAGCTCGTCGTGTTATCAAGCTGTACAACAAGCACCAACAGCCTTTAGCGCCTAAGTTCTTGTCATACCTTAAGTTTGTGATTGCTAGCTGGCACAACAAGGCTGCAAGCGCCGTGAAAGCTAGCGTGAACAAGGTTCGTGATACAGCCACCATGTTAGCAGAGTACATGAACACCATTTCCGAGAAAGAGTCTCAAGGCTTAGTTGAATACTATCGTGACGCAGTCGGGCGAGTACAAGTCAGGTATCTGTAATCACTGCTTGATGTGAGTATTTCTATACATGCGTGACCTAAAATGTGTCATAATTACCTAAATCTTGTTATTTATGGATGTGCATTTGCATGAGTGATGAAGAATATTTCTACCCTGAGGTAAGCGATAACCTCCCGAAACATATCAAAAAAGGCCATCAACTGGTCTTTAGTCGTCAAGATCTATCCGCTAGGGAAGCAGATATGTTTGCGTTGATGATTGCACATATGAAACCAAGTGATTGGGAGCAGAAAACACCACACTATGAGTTTACTTCACATCAATTATCAGAGTGGTTAGGTGTTGAGTCTAAACATATCGGTAGCAACTTAAGTCCAGTAGCGAACCGCCTAGCTAGTCGAAAAATCGGGATAAAGGTGGAAACCCCGAAAGGTGATATTGAATTCGACTATAGACCTCTTTTTAAACATATAGCTTATAAACACGGCATACTTACGATGGTTCCTAACGATATGCTCAAATCAGAGTATATTGAATATAATCAAGGATTTGCTCTGATTAATACTCGCAATTTCTTTGAGGTAAAGAAGGAGTATTCTAAGCGCTTGTACGAACTGCTTAGTCGCTTCAAAGACAAGGGCTTTGAAATGCATGCGCAAAAGCTTAGTGAACTGAAAGGAATATTTGGGCTTTTGGACGAATCAGGGAAGCTGAAAAAAGATAAAAGTTCCTTCAAAAACAACAGCGTATTTATGAAACGTTGTATCAGGGAAAGCATTAAAGAACTTTCTGAACACCCTCAGATTAGCAAAGAGCTTCTATTTTTAGAAAGCAGCCAAGGTGATAAGGGTTTTGAGGTTGTAAAGAAAGGTAGAACCATTACTGGAATCAAGTTTCTCTTCCGGTGGGTTAAACTAGGTTCAATTGATGAACTAAATCAACACGATGCTCTTAAGACAATTCGACAACTTGAATTGAAAAGGCTTCAAAACCAAGTCAGACTCACCGAGTCTGAACTAGAATCACTTGCCATCGCGTACCGCTATGTGGGTAAAGAAGACCACGCTCTTAAAGTTGAAGCTAGCTTGTCAAAGCGACACTCAGAAAAAGAGCAACAAAATCATGATGATGGAATGCATGAATTAGAGTCGTTAATGGAAAAGATAGATACCCTTTCAGAACTAACCGATACACACGATTACTGATAGCTAACAAGTTTTAGGTCATGGGCTCGATAGATGACATTTTCTAGGTTGAAATGAGCTATGTGACACATTTTAGGTATATGGGAGGGAATTCGACGTGATCATTGACTCGAAAGTAGAAAAAACCGGACAAGACTCCTATACAACCATCTCACACACCTAAAATATGTCATTTAAGAACAGAAACACCTAAAACCTGTTATCCAATCACCTGATATATGATCACTTTCACCTAGATTATGTAGCACTAAAGCCTATAAGAAGATCACAAACACCTAATAAATGATCAATTAAACCTAGATCTTGTTACTTAAAGACCTAAAAAAAGATCTTTAAGCGAGTTAAACCGCATTAAAATCAATACGTTACGATTCCTATAGATCTTATAGTTCTATAGTTTCCATAGATTGATATAGTTAAATATAGATCTTTATAGCGTATGTGGATAACTGGAAAATCAAAGATTTACACAGTTTCCCACATACACAACAAGTTTTTGTTGTTTAGATGAGTTAATGATCCTAGCTATAGACAACGGCATGCTACAACGAATAGCGGCCGCATTTGTGTGAGTTCTTGACAAAAACACGAATTGACAGGAAATATTAATTATTGGATAGTTGTAAGTGTGCTCTAGAAGCAACAATGTACTTCTAGAGCAGCAGCGTTGGTTAACCGAATAGTGCTTGCACTATAACGGCGACGAGATTGATTATCGCTATAATCAGTTCAATTAAATTTACCATTTGTTCCCCTGATAAGGCTCATGGTGAAAGACAACGCACAAGGGTTTTTGATGGTGGCCGCCATCGTTTACCCGCATACACGAAGTGAAGCTTTCTAGCTGCTTCGAGCTTGGTTGGTGATTACATAATTACCTCCTAATTAATTAAAGGTTGGGTTCTTCGAATCCAGCCTTTTTTTATATTCTTCACACAATCAAGGTTATTAGGGAACGTTTTGTTCCAAGTCTTGCAGTGCCGAGTATTCCAGACTTTTTGCTAATTTTGCAAACGCCCAAACGAGTTGGTTATCTCTTTCAGGTTAAGGCGTATGAAAACTCCCAAGTCCTTATGTCCCATTGTGATCAGATAATTCCCCTTTCATAAAGAAACGCTTTGAAAAATATTCATTTCTCTACATGAATCGGGATATGAGCAAGATTTTTATCCAATAATTCATGTTCATTTTCCCTTTCTGCTTGATGCTAACCTCAAAAGAAAGTTGCCGCTTCCAGCAGATGGGTTAGCGCATTCAATATATTGCTGTTAACTCATCTTATCCTGTTAAAAACAAAAATGCTTCCCCGTACAACTTAAGTGGTTAAGCTTCCTATCATTTTGGCTAGTTTTTGCCCACTAATTTCTAATTAGCCTAAGTGTTGGCAGTATTAAACTCAACTATTTGACGTCGATAAGATGCTAAACGATCTGGAGTCATGGTCACGTAAGGCATCTGTTTTTTACTATACCGTTATTTAATGATTACGGAACCTAACGGACGAGGTTTCTTGATGAACCAATTCAAACTAGCTTTCGCGATTGATGCTTTTTCAATCCTTCATCTATATTTGTAACGCGACAGTATTATTGTTTTGTTTGGTTGGTATTGTTTATTTTTGTTGCTATTTTGTGTTTTCTGTCATTCCGAATGGGAAATTATTTATCTATGATTTGTAACTTTATATATACATTAAATTTTGGAGTATTCGGATTAGATATTGGATAAAAAAAGCTTCTAGTTTCCCCGAAGCTTTCCATTACTCTTATCCCGATAGCTAAACGTATCCGTCTATGCGAGGTGGACTTCATCATCATCCACTTTGAAAAGAGAAGTGTTTAACTTGCTAAGTAGCTTGTCTACTGGGATTTTCCACATTTTACACAATTCATTTAGGTTGTTCTGACCGCTCTTAATTGCATTGGCCAAAGCGAAGCCTAAGACGCTGTTAGAGGTGTTGGTCATGTACTCCTTAACGTCTTCTTGGATTTGGTTGTGAACTTTTTTGCTGCTGTTCTCTGATACTTTCTGATTCATTATATTATTCCGTTTTCCTGTTTCTGATATAAAAATACATCATTTCGGTTTTTGTATTGGTGATTTTTGAATTGTTTCTTAATCCGGTTTATACTGAATTAAAAATTTACTTGTTCGGAATTATTGATGGGTGAAATAATTTCTGAAATTAAGCGATCTCAACTGGAACAACGGCAAAGAGAGCGAGACAAAAGCTCACCATCAATCCTGGATACATTCGAGGGCATAGAGCCTACGGACGAACGCGAAGCTCTGGCGAACCGGTTACAAGATGCCGATGTGACATTGGACGACAAACCGGATCGCTGCCCGACTTGCAATGGCACAGGTTACACCAAGTCGTTATTTAGCAAGTGGGAGTGCTGTAGCTGTTTTGGGACTGGTTACGACCTTTCCGATCCGGTTGCCGTTATCAAGTGGCAAAAGCTCTGCCTCGATTGGTCAAAGAATCGGTTATATGAATATCGCGTTGCATTGATTAAGGGGACTACAACCGAGGAAGAACGACTAGCAAGTGAAGTGGAGAGCTTCTATGAAAATGCGAGACGCAAAGACTAAACAGGCCGCTCGAATCCAATCGCTTGAGTATAGACAGCAACGTGCAGCGCGAATCAAGCGAGCGAGACGGCATGCAGATTTAACCATACTCGAAATGAGCAGGTTAATCGGGTTATCACCAGACACTTATCGAAAAATCGAGAATGGCGAAGTGAACCCAAGGGTGCAAAACCTAGAACTGATAGCTGTCTACACAAGTACAGACGTGGGCAATTTGTTCTTTGGTGATGCGATTTCTAACAGAGACGAAGCGGTAAAGAGAGATACCGGAGAATAACGAATGGCTTCAAGAGGCATTAACAAGGTCATTCTGGTTGGTAACTTGGGGTCAGATCCCGAAATCCGATACCTGCCAAATGGCGGCGCAGTAGCGAATATCACGATCGCTACATCCGAAACTTGGCGCGATAAAGCGACAGGGGAGAACCGAGAAAAAAACGAGTGGCATCGAGTGGTGTTGTTCGGCAAGTTGGCCGAAGTAGCGGGGGAGTTCCTACGCAAAGGGTCACAAGTTTACATCGAGGGTCAATTGCAGACTCGCAAATGGAAAGACAAGCAAGGCCAAGACCGTTACAGCACAGAGGTAGTAGTTCAAGGCTTTAATGGCGTGATGCAAATGCTTGGCAATAGCCGAGCTGGTGGCCAGCAACAACAAGGCGGTTGGGATCAATCTCAACAGCAATACGGCGAGCCACCAATGGATTTTGACGATGAAATACCGTTCCAGAACGAGTTTCGTCATTACAAGATGCTGAGTTACGTGGCGGCTTGAACGGTGAGTAAGCAAAATTTAGCGTTAGCAACTCAAGACGACTTACTGATTGCATTGCGTCGAATGACCACTAAAGCGCTTATGGAAATGCGCGAGGCGACAGGCGAAACGGATTTTACGGACACACCAAGTGCTTTTTATTTCAGTAACCGTGCAATCGCGGCAGAAGTAAACGGGTGTTCGGGTCATGTGGCCGAACTAATCCAAGACAGCTACCTCGACTACGTTCACAAAGGTAGCGAAATACTGGTTTGGCTGGATGACTTAGAAGAACGCCTAGAGCGCTTTGCTAACCAAGAATAAAACACTTTAACCCTATTCCCTTATCCCAATTTTTGAGTAGTAGAGAAATTGCCCGATGAGCGATGTTTTTACTGTAGAGCTTCCTTGGTGTGCCAGCTATCCAAGATGACTCAACCTATTGGGACGTGCTTGGAACGTTATGGAAAGCGCAAGGCTCGCACCAACATCAAGGTGTGTGGTCGTCCCTGTTTACGTGCCCGAGACGCAACAAGCACAAGGTTATGAAGTCGTCAGAGCGCAAGGCGTTCGCCAAGCTACCCAAGGTGATCACTGCCTACCGCGCTATCAATGACGAATCCGAAATCGAAACTGCACTTTGTTGGACGCTATCTGAGGACATTGCTAAGCGTGTTTTCTCTCAAGGAGGCCGCCGCAAGGTGGTATCTAAGCAATTCACCAAGGACGAGGTGTTTGCCTACTTCAACCGCCGTAAGGAGCAAGAGATTTTAGTTGTACAAGGGCTTATCTAGTTATGGCCAGAGCACCACGATTCGATCACTCTTTTCTCGCAAACCAAGTTGCTAAGCGCAAGAAGTGGAAAAGCAAAGGCGTGAAAGCTGGCCACGGCGGCGACTTCAATATCGATGCAGCACTTAACGAGATTAACCGTTCTGTTAATCACATCATCAATCCGGTATCGATAAACGTCCCAAATACTGCGCTGGTGGACAAGTCAGAGCTACCAGCCTGGCTTATCCGTATTCTTGAGAAAGACATTGACGTTGCGCGCGCTGCGACACAGAAGAAAGTGGAACTGGATTCACCACACAAAACGCGCCTTGCACAAGGGATTAAGCGCCCGAAAGAGTTTAACGACACGAAGCTGGCCGAACACTGGTTACAGGTGCGTTTGTTCTACACGTTAGAGACGCAGTACAAGGACATTTACCCGCTGGTTTTCTCAATCCCTAATGGTGGCTACCGAACACCTAAAGCGGCTTCGATGATGAGCTATGAGGGACAAAAGAAAGGTGTGCCAGATATATTTTTTCCTATCCCGAGAGGGGTGTATCACGGGTTCTTTTTGGAGGTGAAAACGGAAGAAGGTCGCCCAAGTAAGGAACAGCAGGAAAAGATAAAAATGTTCCAAAATCTAGGATATTACGTGGTTGTGGCCAAGGGGTTTGATGAGTGCATTTGTCAAATTAATAGCTATCTCCAATTGCCAACATTTGATAACAAAACTAGACTAGCCGCATAAGTATATAAAAAGGGCTTAGTTATCTCATGTTAGCGAGTGAATACCACAGCATTGGCCAAAAGCCAGTTGATTTAGACGTGTTAGAAGCAACAAAGGTAGTCCGTAACTTCCTATGCGATTACCTTTACTATGACAAGTTGTTGCTAAGCTATGCTCCCGCAGGGGAATTTGGTAGCGCTCAAGCGTATCGTTGGCTTACTGGTGGTCATATTTGTGACTACGATGCTACTGGCGACACAATTGCACCAAGAGAGAAGATCAACTATCGAGTCATTAGAATGCTATTCGATGCTGGTCTAATCAAAGTAAAAACCAACATCCGAACGCCACATACTCGCTGCGTTATCTTTGAATGGGTTCGAGACATTAAGAAATATCGTCGTGAAATCCTCCGTACTAAAATCTTTGGCGAGAATGTTTACCTCACTAGCGCAATGATTGATGCTACAGCGGCGCAATATGGTCTGACCGTGACGTTTGTCGGTGCGAGAGGTGTCTTTGAGATATTGGATGGTAATGGCAACTCAATCCCGAACGGCCAAGCCAAGAACACCTACATATTCATGAATAGTGTTGGTGAGCCAGTAGGCCGACTACGTGATATGTCCTATTGGGAATGGGAACAATACTTATACGACACAGCGACACGCGCCAAGCTGCGCAAAACGCCTCTCAAAGTTCGTGATGGCATGCGCAGCCACTTTTCGGAGTTCAAACGAGCTTAACGCCAATCCTTGATCATCTTTCCACAAATGCCGCCTATATGGGCGGTATTTTTTTTGTATTAAAAACAGAAATTGTGTTCGGAATATTTACGGTGTGTTCGGAATGGTTATAATCGTCTAATGGCAGGACGTAAACCCAAGAAAAACGCCTTAACCCCTCAGCAGCGCTGGAATCGTCATCTTGCCAAGATGGCTAGGTTTGACATTAAACGTCAATACTACCGCGCCAGCGCGACACAACGAGAGCAAATTAGGCGACTCCAAATAGAACTTGGCTGTAGCAGTCGAGAAGAACTGGTTCTTTACGCCATCAATCTTCTAGGCCAACAGCACGGAATTTATCTGAAAGATATTCAAGAGGACTTAGCGTGTCTAAACAAAAAGCCGTAGGTAAGCACGAACTGATCTCAGCAATGAAAAAAGAAACGGGCGCATTACGTGAAGAATGCGAGCTGGTTTTTGATGCCTTTATCGAAGAAATCTCAACTCAAACCATGATTGAGGGCAATGCTGTATTGCTTAGTGGTTTCGGTACGTTCGCACCTCGCCTTAAGAAAGCGCGAGCTGGCCGTAATCCAAAAACGGGAGCACCAGCGATTGTAGCTGCGCGAGACAAGCTGACTTTTAGTGCATCGGATGTATTCCGCGATGAGCTGGCAAGCAAGGTAAACGAGATCAAGGGGGCACATTAATGAGTACACGCTTAAACCGAACTGACATTGAAAGAAACATTTCTAAACGCCTTGGCTTAAAGCTTACTGGTGATGATGCAGAGCTGGTGGGCGATTGTCTGGATGCAATGATCAATCACATTCTGGTTGAGATTGCGAAAGGCCGTGAGGTGCAAATTCGAGGCTTTGGCCGTTTCCGTCACATAGAGCGTGAACGCACAACCATTAATCCGGCGACGAAAGAGCGCTTAGGTGTCAAAACCGAGCACAGCGTATTGTTCTCTGCTTACAAGGACATGGTACGCGTCCATGAATGATAGTAAGGCAATTGGGCTACGTGTCTTTATCGGCTCCGTTCGGCTACTGGCTATAACCATTGTGTTAGCGCTGGTGGCTGTTGTCGGTATTGGCACATACAGCTTTTATGGATTGGTGGTCTATCCAAAGATAGAGCGAGTGAAGATTGATTTGGACGCAGAGCGCATAGAGCGCATTACTGTAGCGGCCAAGAGTGGGGAGAAGTCAGAGAATGGCGCACCTAGTCAAAAGTAAGACCGTCGAGGGCGCAAAGAACAAATGGGCGACTCGTTGGGACTATTTCTTTGATGCTCAATTCCTCTTTCGACGTGATACCGGAAAACAGTTTGTTTTAGACGTGGCCGCCGAGCCACAAACCGCCAAGGCGAACCGCTTCTACGTGGCTCCTGACTGGATTAACGAACAGCCGAGCTTAAGCCAAAACACAAGGCAGCTCAGCTCCTAAACCCTGTTTGTGTTGGGTTCGATGGCCTACAAGGTGAATGGGAAGATGGCTGGTGGTGCAATCCTCCGTTCGACCTTAAGTTTGAGTTTCTGGAAAAGGCGCTAGAACAAGCCAGAAAAGGCCGTGAAGGCATGATGTTGTTACCACATGAAGAACTCACAACGTGGTGGCTGGACTTGGTTGAGGGCTACGCCTCTTAACGCGCTGTGGTACTTCTTTCTGATAAAGATTGGCTACTATAAAACACTCAAGAAAGCCACCAGAAAAAAGCGACAGAAACAATCTTTAAATGGGTAAAAATCACAAAATGAAATGCAAACTAACATTGTGATATGTTCGGAATGAGTTTAGTATTATTCCCATAGGACAGTGACGGATACGACTTCCTATACGGTGCGCTTGTCTAATAAGGTTGTGCAAGCGTTGTAGGGTAAAACCTACAGGCTCCCAAAGAGGGCAAAGGGTTGATCTTCGAAAGAGGGTTAGCCCTTTGTTCTATCTATCCCCTACCAAAGAGCGCCTATATGAGCAGGCACTATGAGAAAAGTCCACGAACTATTCTGGCATCGCAAACACGACCGCATCCTTAAGCGAGAGCTGGCCAAGGATAAGCTGTACACCAAAGAGCTGGATAACTCCTTACGCAAGATGATTCACGAAATAAACAATCACCTTAAGCAAACTGAAAGCGTCAGCTAGATTGAGTGGAGTAAAGAGCATAGTATTAACAAAGCGATGCACTACAAAAGGTGAAGCATGCGTACTCAAGCACAAAAGAAAGGTAAAACAGTTCCCAAGGCGACTAAGAACAAAAAGAAACGCTCATTGTTTACAGAGGCAGAGCTATTGAATGGCTTAAATGCCCACACGGCACATAGTGATGAGCTAGCCAGTGTTTCTAGTAAAGAGCTAGGCGAGTAGCTAGGTAAAAAATACTTGAAACTAGCATTCCGAACGGATAAATTTATGTATACGCGATTTAAATAGTTGCCATTGTGACGACCGTGTTTTCCTTTAAAAATCTTAGACAACTGTGCTCAAGCGCCTTTGGTTATTCCATTGGCGCTTTTTTCTTGATTTTTCGAGGTAAGTATCAATATAATTGCCTTGTTTTCGTGTGAAGCGTACAGCTTCGGCGAGTGATTCAAAGAAGGTTTGCAAAAGAGCTGGTAGAAATACTGGCTCTTTTTATGTGTCGTGTTTCAACCTATTGAAGAGGCATTTTTAGTGTTCTATATTTACCTCGCTCGCAAGAAAATGGACGTGGATACTCCAAAATATAGATGGCCAATTGATTGGTTATTGAATTACCTGTTATTGACAACTCCTCAAAATCAAAAGGCCACGGTAAAATGTGGCCTTTTCTTATGTTAAAAACATCATTTTTAAAAAGTCTATTCGGAATTATAAAGGCCGTAAAAAACCAACTAAAATACACGCTACCGAGAAAATGAATACGCATGTGATTCGCTGGTGGCTCCCCGAAGCGAATAGATTCAAACAGTACCTATCAAATGGGGTAAAAATCGGCACTGGTTGGCGGTTTAACACATCCCCAAGCCAATGCGACACACAACCGCATCCAAATCCACACAGAATCGCACCTAGAATCGTGCTGGTGGCTTTTAACGCCTCAATGGGTATTAATGTGCCCCCTATCGCTAAATGATAGCCATAAACCGTTACAGCGAGCCATATCGAAAGGATGTGGGTGTAAGTTCGGTGCGGGATTCTGTCAAATTCAAGCCAGTCCGGTGCGCTCGAACCGCTTAAGCAACCAAGAAATGCCAGGATTGAATGCAGTGGTGTTGTGTCTGCCATTAAGGCGAGAGGAACGGGCGCAAAGCACAGTGCGCCCCAAGCGTGTCCAGTTCGGCTCATTCAGCTTCGCATCGAGCGCAATACGCATAGACGATGGCACTCATCGCTATGGTTCGATTGCGGTAGTTGGTGGCCAATTTCTCAAACGTCTCTGCAACTTCGGGGTCAATCCAAGGACTGATTTGGCGTGCCCCTACTAGGTCGCCCTCGATTACTTCGGGGTGCTTTTCTGGTAGTTGGTTTGGATCAGTGTTGTTGATGGCCAACTGATACAGCTCGGTCAGGGTAATTCCGTTCTGTTCGCATTGTTCGCATGCTTTTGCGTGAGCAAGGCGTGAAATTCGCACTTGAAGTAGCGTTAATCCCTTTTCCCGTTGGCGGGTTCTAAACATGGTTTGTCGTGCTTTGGTTTTGGCTTTGTGTCTGAATTTGATGCGCTCGGGTGCTTTCAAGGGGGTATTCCTTTCGTCACGTAGCGCGTTGTCTTGGGTATGGGGGAAGGTGGCTAGTGAGATAACGCAGCCAATTACTATATCGTGCCGCAGAATCAATTGTACATGAGTAGCGTTACTCACTAGCTGGCCATGATTATATGCAGAAAATCGTTACTGTAAATACTATTTAATGTCGCGTTATCAAATTTTGTCTTTAAAACATTATTGACAATTAAATTATTTTTTAACTGGCCTAGTTCGTGTTGTTGTCACCTGTTTGAACTCTGTATTATTCCGAACGTAATAAAATGAATGGGGTTTAACCGTGTCCGGCAAGATTGACTATCAGGCTCACCAACAGCAGTTTTGGGAGCAGTTAGAGAAGCAGCCGACTTTGACGCTGGCCGAGTATTGCGAAGCCAACGGATTGAAGTACGGCACCGCTAAGCGATATATAAAACGGCCAGCCAAAACGGGCGGCAAGTTCCAACCGTCCGTTATGCCAAAAATCAAAGCGAAAAAGACCAGTCAGGGCAATGACTGGCATTCCCTTTTGAAAGAATTTCTCGTGCGTGGCGCTCAAAACCCAACGCTCACGATGGCCGCTTTTGCGAAAGATAAAGGGGTGAATGGTGCGACATTGCGCCGCCAGTTTAATTCCATGCGATCGCTGCCCGAGTTTGATCGATTATTTGATCTTTACGATGAGCAATTAGCGAAATTTCAAGAAGCGAAAAACGACAAGAAGAAAAAAAGAGCTGATAAATCAGAGTCCAAAGAAGCGGGGGCAACTGCGCAAGCGCAAAGTGCGCAAGGCGATCGCGCGAAAACAGGGGGTATTGGATCACTGCGCAAGCAGCGATCAGTTGAGGGACTTTCGCAGTATTCCAGTGCTCAAGTGGGTCGCCCTGTTGTGCATGGTGGTTATGCCCGTAGTGCGGGTATTACTGGCGAAATCATGGATATTCTCATGGATACCGATCCGCTTTCGGTTTGCAACGAACTGATTATTGCCCGTTCGCAGTATTACCGAATGAATGAGACGTTAGCTAAACGCCTTAAAGAGATCGATGAAATGGAAGAAAGCGGAGACATTCCGCTCGATGACGAAAACCAGCCAGTAGACATAAACGCCATGCGTGACCGTCTCATCTTTGGCTATGGCACCAGATTGCGTGAACTGGAATTGAGTATTTCCACGATGGCCAAACAAGAGGCCAAGCGCTACATCGATTTGCGTAAACAGGAATACGCTGAATTGATGATGCCACACTTACTGCCAGCGGAAGAAACCAGCCTAGTAATAGAAATGCTTTCTCTGCGCACTAAGAACAACTGGACAGCCTTAGAGACGTGTCAGCAAATCGAGAAGTTAGGCGCACGTCCACCAGCAACGCTATTGCATGAAGCTAAGGTAGAACTAGCGAACCTAGAGCCAGAAGTAGACGACACTGGTATCAGTGAGCAAGAGCTGGATGAGCTGTTTGATGACTACACGTTAGAGCAGATTGAGCAGCAAGATAACTGGCTACCTGCGCGCAAAGAAGAAGTAAACCGACGAATCAAAGAAGCCGAAGACCTAGAGAACGGCGTAGAACCTACCCTATCCCCATCCCAAATACAAAACGAAGCCGCTAAAGAGCAAGCCTATGATGACCTCGATAACGAGGGAGTGTCGGGGTTTGACGATGTAGACAGCTTCGAGGTACTTGGTGGCTAGAAGAATAAAGAGCGTAACACAAGATCCCCGTTACCCTGCCCTAGTTAAGCGGTATCGCTATGACTGGAAACGCCTCGCTGTTGAGCTAGTCGGTAAGAAGCCGAGCTGGCAGCAGCGCAAAATCATTGATAGTGCTCAGCGTATTGGTGCGCGAACGACTGTCAGCTCTGGCCACGGTACAGGCAAGTCAGACATGACCAGTATCATGATCATTGCTTTCATGCTCTGCTTCCCCAATGCGCGTGTTGTGCTGGTGGCGAACAACGCGAGACAGGTACAAATCGGTGTATGGAAGTACCTAAAATCCAACTGGAACACGCTCTTACAAAAGCATGGTTGGTTGCAGCAATACTTCACCATTACCGAGACAGCCTTTTTTGAAAACTCAGCAAAAGGTATCTGGCAAACCAGTGCTAAATCGTGCCGTATTGGTAACGAGGAAGCGCTAGCGGGTGAACACGCTAAACACTTGTTTGTTATTGTCGATGAGGCGTCAGGCGTCTCTGACAAGGCTTTTGGTGTGTTAGCGGGGGCATTGACCGAGAAAGATAACCGAATGCTGTTATTGAGCCAGCCAACGCGCCCTAGCGGCTATTTCTACGATACGCATCACCGATTAGCCGAGCCTAGTGGTCGATGGCGAGCCATCCGGCTTAACTCCGAGGAATCTCCGTTCGTAACCGTGGAATTTATCCTCGATAAGCGATTGGAGTATGGCGGTCGAGAGGCACCGGAATACCTGATTAAAGTACGTGGGGAGTTCCCAAGTTCCATTGCTGGCATGCTGCTTAGTCGGGATGCGCTGGACAAAAGCGCAAGGCTCAACCTCGATATGCCCGATGGTTGGGGTTGGGCTGCGCTGGTGGACGTTGGTAATGGTCGTGACCGCTCGATACTCAATATCTGCAAGGTTTGGGGTCAACGCATGGAGCGCATCGTTAAGAGCGTGAAATTGCTTGAACAACCAAGCACGGTCGATCCGGTTCGGTTCGCTGACATTATCCATGCAGAGTGTAGTGAGGACTTGTACCCAAACATCACGATAGCAGTGGATAGTGACGGTGTAGGTTATGACACGGCGACTTGCTTAGAACGCTACGGACGGCGCGTACAGCGCATTCGTTGGGGTAAGAAGATGCACTCCACCAGCGATAAGCAGCGTTTCTTTAACCAGCGTGCGTATGCCAATGTTATGGCTCGGGATGCGATAAACCAAGGCCGCATGCAGATAGATAAGAACGTCAAGACGGCAGAACAAGGCAGTAAAATACCTTGTGCAATCAACGAGTCAGGCCAATGGGTAATGATGCCAAAACCGATGATGAAAGAGAAAATGAACATCCCATCACCTGACCGTTGGGATACATACTGTTTTTCTCAATTGGTAGATTATGTGCCGCACGAAATGGAAGTAACAGAGAGCATGCTAGAGTCTCGCAGTTCAGTAGAACAATGGGTACTGGAAGCGCTTGAATCGGACGATGCTTAATTCCGTTGGTGCCAACATATAAAAGTAATATGAAAAGGTGGCGATACCGTTAAATATCGCCACCAAATCACCAATCAAAGCGGAACAACAATAATTTAGCTTAAAACCTTAGTTCACTAATCCATCGAACTGCGAACGTGCTTTGCTTTCGTTCTTGCTTCTAAGCTCTTTTCTGGCTTCACGAATAGCGTCAACTTCGCTTTCTATATACATATTAGCGTTAGGGTACAGTACCGACTTAAAAGCATTCGCTTCATCGAATATCGAACGTCCCTCAGTGGTGTTGTTCGTGATTAGCACATCGTGATCTTTACAAGAGCGATGCCTAATTAGAACAAGGCCACCAGCGTTAACGTGAACCTTTTTAGCTACGCGAGAAATGCCACCATTGTTGCCATCATAGGTATGGATGATAGCTACAATGTCATTGTGTTCTTGACCGCGCTTTCTAAACTCAACGTCTGCATTGTCTTTGAAGTATTTCAATTCATTCAATGCAGTGTTTTTATTGTTAGTGAGCTGTTCTTTCTCATCTTCTGGAAGATCGTAGGAGAGTTTACGGTCGAGGTCGCGTAGGTATGCTTCAAGTCTTTTGGCTAGACGTGCGCCAGTGACTTTCTGGCTGCTAGCTGCTTTATTAATTGTGATGTTAACGCGACGGACGTTCTCAATTACGGTCGTCTCTTTAAATGAGTTAGATGAGCTGTTGAAGTATTGAGGTGCGCGCTCTAAAAGCTCTTTATTGGCTGATTTCGCGGCCTCAATATACTCAAGTAAACGAGTGGTTGGATTACCACGTTTTACTACAGCTACGATGCGATCATTGAATAGTCCACTATCTTCTTTGCCATCTATTTGTTCGGAAAAAGTCGCGCGGTGCTTCAAGGCACGTTTTAGGCGCGCATCTGCCGTTTGTTTGTTTGCAAGTAATTGATTAAGTGTTTCTATATCAATAGCTTTTAAATCTTTAATTTCAGTATTTTTTTTATTAATCATGGTGAACGGTTGCTCCAAATTACATTGGAGGATAAAGGTTACACTCCATCCCTGAGCGTATGCGAGTAACGAAAAACCCTACCTTTATCCTTAATGCGTAGCATACCGTTTTTGTGTTCGGAATTAAATAAAAAACGAACAGAAGAACGTTATAAGTGTTGCTTTTTAAGCGAAGAAGTGATCTCGAACGAAGTTTAATACGTCATCACGATTAATGGATGAATTGCATAGTGCGTTCGGATGCGATTGGATAAGATGCATCATGCAAATGTCGGTCGCGTCATCGAGGAACGAGCTGCTAAATACATCTAGGGACAGGTCACATTTGTCTAGTATTTCGATTGGAATTAATTGATTCAACGTGCAGTGCATATCTATATCTCTTAAGCCAATTGACTGGATAGCCAATACGTATATAGCTCTGATTTGGAAAGAGTTTAGGGGATTCTCGCCAGCCGAGCTGATGTTCGCGGAGTATTATGAGACTGTGATCTTTGATTGTCTAGATATGCAAAATAATGCAAACATATCGTTACTAGCAGTTAGGTTTTGAGAACGTGACCTATACCGCATAATAATTGAGGATATGCATATTTGTTCGTTTCGCGTGACGACGTAACACCGTCATTATATTTCCAAAGACGGGTAATTGTCGTAGCGAGTTTCAAAAAACCTCTTTTAGTTTCAGTTCTAGACAGAACTGAAACTAACTTATCCAATGCTTTGTCGCTGGTCATCGACGCAAAAAGACACAAAATCCAATAAAAACAATGACTTATCAAATATCTAAGATTGCTTTCTAATCCTGGCATTTTGTGTGAATGAACCTAAATATTCCATAGGAATATTGATAAAAAATGACTTCTTGCTGGTGGTGTTTTGAGCACTATTGCGTTATTTGTCAAAAGTTGATTAGTCGGTCACTTCTGAAACCCTTCGTGCTTTTAATGTAATTATTCCGAACATAGTTGAAAAAGATATTCCTTTGGAATATATTGTATTCCGAGCAAACACTGGCATTTTGCCAAAAAAGGATCAGCAAAAATGTTTAAAAAAAATGAATTGGTGTCGCTTTCGGATGAGTGGGCGAGTAAACGCAGTGCCATCCAAGAGCGCCACCACGACCTTATTCTTATCTCTTTGGATGAGCTAATTAATGAATGTGGAGGCCAAGAACAAGCCGCCGCCATCATTCGCAATTTCTACGGTTTCCCTTGTGTGCAAGGCACGATCAGCAAGGCTCGAAAAGGTAATAATGCGCTAAAGATTCGCTCTCAACTTCGCTTTGCCATAAACACAATTAAAGAAGCTCAAAGCATCCAAGCACAAACCAAGATGATCAACCACTTTGGCCGCTTACCTGTTCACCACGACTTCGTGCGTGTCGATGGCGAACTAGGCTTATTCTTGGGATTTAGCTTGTTATCTCGAACCCTACAAATTCAAGTGTTCGTTGGTGGCGAGTTTAAAACGGTTAATGCTAATCACGTGGAGTTGATCTAATGCCTGCTTTCCCTGCGCGTGACTTAGACGAGTTGGAAAAAATAATCCGTTTAATGGATGACATTAACCCACTTATCTCTATGATGATTGAAATGGAGGTTCGTACAGGTTTACGTTATTGCGACATTTCGAAGCTAAAATTCAGCGATGTGATGATAAATGGCGTGATCCGGTCTTCATTTAACATTGTTCAATCAAAAGGTTTTAAAGGCCGTATGGCCCGAGGTAAGAGCGAAAAAGCCGCTAAAGAGGCCGCTCGAATCACCATTCACGTTAATGCCGAACTGGAAGAACTGATTAAACGTATCTACTTACACAATGGCCATAATGAGTTGATGTTTCAATCTAATCACCACTTGGCCAAAAAGGGCAATGCGATCAGCATCCAGTATATCAACCGAGCGTATAAGCGCATAGCAATGGAGTTGAGATTGCCATATCAGCTATCAACACACTCGATGCGAAAAATGTACGCCATGCTCCTGCTTGAAAAGAAAGCCTCTTTGAAAGTGATTAAGGACGCGCTTGGTCACTCTAGTGTTGCCGTGACTGACCACTACTTAAGAACGTTCCACGACGAAGCGAAAGAGTACACAACAGGCATTTCATTAAAACCAAAGGCAGAATAGAGGGAGGGGAAATTATGTGTAAGGCTCTAATGAACGCGAACTTACGAGTAAACGAATTTAAGCTTCGACAACAGGAACTTTCCCGAACCTCAATTCCGAATGACCTTAAACCAAAGGTAAGAGAATTAATGAAAAAAGGGTTCAGAAAAAAGGCAATCAAGCTGGTGCTTGGTTGCGGTTATGATGACCTAAAGACTATCAATCTGTCGCATTAGTTATAAATATAAAAAATTGTTACACTGTAACCTCTTTCCATTTGGCTACATGTTACATATAGCTATCGAAATACGCAACCAAATCAGCAAAGAACTATGGGGGCGTTGTTGGAATCGCGTTTGTAAGCAATTTATTTTATTAATAATATTGCGAAAACATAGAATCTATTCTAATTGTTTATAAGCTAGTGGCTTCACCTCAAGCTATTGCCTGAGATTACTTGGGTACGATCATCAGCAAAAGGAAAGATGCGATGTTACGGAAGGCTTTACTGGGTACCTATCTTTGTAGTTTATTCATTGTGGGAAATGCATATGGCGCTGAAGGAGATGATATTCCTCAACGCGCCCAAACTGCTGGTGATGTTATTGAGCGTCCAGGCGTTCTCACACCTAAAGGTAAATGGTCATTTGATTCGTCTTTAAGCTATACACAGAACTCTTCAAACAAAGTATCTGTTGTTGGGTATACAGTCTTACCAACTCTGATTATTGGGCGAATTGAAGTGAGTGATTCGGATAGGACTACAGTAACCGTTGGCTTAACTGCTCGGTATGGTTTAACAAACGCCACAGAGTTAGAAGTTAGAGTGCCATATGTATATCGTAATGACCAAGTTTCTACGCGTCCCATTCAAGATGGTTCAAACAGTGAAGTCGTAAACACAACGGTGGATGGTGGAGGGCTTGGTGATGTAGAGTTCGCATTGAGGCACCAGTTTAACTTTGAATCTGCGCCATACTGGGTAGGTGGCCTTAGAGTCAAGTCGGATACAGGACGATCGCCTTATGATGTTTCTATTGAAGATGGAAGCAACGCATTTAGTGATGTCCCTACTGGCTCGGGTTTTTGGAGTTTTGAGCCTAATTTATCTCTTATTCACCCTGTTGATCCTGCGGTTTTGTTCGCTAGTTTAAGTTACATTTATAACTTAGAAGATACTGTTACAGTTGGCGATACAAAAGCTGATGTTGATCTTGGGGACACTATTTCTCTTTCTGGGGGAATGGGCTTTGCGGTGAATCCTGATCTTTCATTCTCTTTAGGGCTTAGTCATAAAACTATTTTAAAAAGCAAAGTAAATGGCAGATCGGCAGATGATGCTAAGTTGCTTCAATTAGATGCATTAACTTTTGGTATAAACTATGCCTTTAGTGAACGCTCATCTATCAATGTTAGTGCTCAAGCTGGTCTTACAGAAGACACTCCCGACTTTCAGTTAACAGTACGAGTACCTTTTAATTTGTAAAATGGAGGTACAGTAAGTGTGGATTATAGGAATAACTATTGTCAAAGATAATGTATGGAGAGCGTACAGTAGCCTGTTGATGAGTTTCCATTTCTTTCACTCCACTAATAAAGCTAAAATCCTTTACAACATCCGTCAGGAGGACACAACTGTTGTAGACGGCACTACTTCATTTCTGCACTGCGTATTAACTTGTAGGTCATCATCAACGTAGTCTTTCTGGTCCCACAGTTCTTCGTCTTGTTCGTACTCAAACATACTGTGGCGAACATGGATTCTATTGGCTTAGAGGCGCTTTAGGAAGGTAGAGATCTCTGCCATCCAAGATATCTTGTAATGCATCCTTCATCCGTGGTAGCACGCTTTTGGGTACCTTGCTAAGCATATTTGTCACTTACGCTACTGTAGCTTGCGGCCCGCACTTAGCCATGACTTTTCAGAAGCCAAGTTCGCCATCTCCGGTGGCGAACTTGGGTGCTAACAGCAATTCTTGTTCTTTTGAGTGCTTAATGAGTCCTGTAACTTGTTTTTGACTCTTGGTGACGATCCAGAATTCCAGGGGCTTTTTTGTTTCCAGTGTCATCGATACCAATAATGACGAATAAAAAGAGCTGATCATCCATGTTCCTACCACATTAACTTACTCGTTTCACTACCCCCATAGAAAATTAAATAGGGATAGCAAAGAGAATTTATCTTAATTTTAAGTAGAAAATTTAGCACTTCAGAATGATATCACATTGGATTTTAGTACCGAAAAAGACTTAAAAAGTATGAACCTTCTATATTTTATCTCATACCTTTTAAGTTTTAATTATTATAAGTTAATGATTTTAAACATTAAATAATAAAGGTGATTGTTGGATAAGATACCTTTATCAATAAAGGATGAATGATCTGAACAATGCAATAGAACGAATTACTTCTTTATATTATCTTCATTTCATACTTGATGAGCACTTAAAGTAAATACAAAAAATAACATTATGATTATGCTGTTTTTTTCTTTAATCTACTAAAGAGACGCACCTAAATACTCCTTTCTAGCCTGAATTATTCTCAATCATGAGAACAGCTTTCACTGATCCTTTCTTATAATTTCATCGCTTCCCACAACATTTGAAGGAAGCTGAAAAATTTTTAATCCGAACTACTACTATGACAGGAAATGGAGTAATTGTTATGACTCTCAACAAAACAGGGCTTGCTTTAGCAATGTCAGCAATTTTATTTAGTGGCTCTCTAATCGCGAATGAGATCGATGATGG
>NZ_JAWOUJ010000013.1:0-67613 GCF_033339315.1 Vibrio sp. 661
TCCGAAGAAACTATTTGGATTATCATCAACGAGTGCCCACACAGATTGATAGGTCTATATTGTTAAAGAGCTTGCTTTGCGAGAAGTTTTTCTCTCAAAGCGGAGGTGCATTCTAGCGATTTAGTCGTTAGTGTCAAACACTTTTTTAAACTAATTTTTTGTAGAAGCTTTTTACCTCTTCGACCCTGCTGAAGCCTTGTGACGTCTGCCGTGTCGATGGATGCGCATTATAGGGAGAAGATTTTCTTTGGCAATACTAAAAATGCATTTTTTCTAAAAAAACATGCCAAATGGATACTTTCCATCCAACCCTAAAATTACCCAGAAATAACACTCAGGATTTATACAATTTACCCACAAAAAGCTGTGGATAACTACTCATCACTATCAAAGAAATAAGAAATACGCGAACGCGGATTTAGATACTCTTTTACTTTATCCGGTAATTTTGACGGATGAATCGCGTTAACTATCTTTATATCTTTTGAGGCAAGATCAATGATTGGCGCTTGCGTCCTTGGTACTGATGGATCGTAAACCAAAACATTCGGGAATAATAGATGCGATGCATTCACTGAGATAACCAGGCCGACCATATTATTAGAAAGCTGAACTACGGTACCCGGAGGAAACACGCCCATAAACTTAATTAGGATGTTCAGGTTCTCTTCTTTATATAGGTGTTTACAGTTCTTATATAAATGAGAGAGTGCGGTATAAGGAATCTTTTGATCTGAGACTATCGGTGTATGACACAAGTTATCAAACGCATTGGCTACAGCAATAATTTGAGCAAACTCGTTGATCTCATCTCCTTTCAGGCCTTTAGGATAACCAGACCCATCTCTTAGCTCATGGTGCTGCGCGATCACAATTCTCGCGACTTCGGGAAAAGCCTCGATTTGACTCGCAAGATCGACGCCATATTTAGTGTGCAACTTTAAGTAGTTGGTTTCTGGCTCTGTTAGAGGTAGTTGCTTTCTTAATATTGCAGTCGGGATTTTTATTTTCCCGATATCATGGAATAGTGCGGAGAAGGAAAGCTCTTTCAACTGTGCTGCTGAGTACCCTTTAGCACGGCCAATCATCATCGAGATAACAGCCACGTTCAATGAGTGGAAATAAATATCTTCAAACTCATTTTTTCCGTTCATCAGATGTAACGTAACATTATCATCGCACATTAACTTCTCGACGATATCTTCAATAAGAAGCTTTGCTTCATCAACTGCTGCTGTCGGACGGTTACGGATTTTAGTCATGACTGAACGCATACGTGCCAGAGAGCGCTCAAACTCTTTTTCACACTGAATCACGCGTCGACGGTATGCACTTAACTTTTCTATGCGGTTCTGTTTTTCTTGCCACATTTTTTGAGTTTCATGATCTAACGACGCTTCATTTGTTATTCTGTCAGCTTGTCTTTGATCAACAGGGAGTGGAACGGCATCGCTTTGCTCTGGATTAAAGTAAACGAACTTTACGCCGAGGTGGCGGATCATCTCGACTTGCTCTTGGTCTTTAATCTTAAAGCTATTGAGTAGAAAGGGGTGATCGTTCCACTTTAGCGGAAGACGGATATGTAATCCGGGTTGAATACGATCGACCGTTAGTTTAATGGCTGCCACTTATTCACTACTGATTTATATTTCTTAAGAGAGTTAGAATACTAGTAAATTTTGTGAATAAATTCATCAGTAACTATCAAAACATCAAACCGTTATTTCTAAGCGACTCACTTAATTAGATAGAAGTAAGCTACTTTAAGGAGCGATCTGCTTTGCGTATTTTAAGCTTGGCCTCGAACACTGGCTTGTCTATTACTTCTTGATCTTTGACTAGCCCCATTAACGCTTGTACCGCTACACGGGCCATGTCACTGATAGGAAAGTGCACTGCTGATACTGTAGGGTAAAGACTTTCACAAAGATCAACACTGTCAAAGCTAGTTAATGAGATTTGCTCTGGTACAGAAATACTGTGCTCGTGTAAGTACTGCATTGCGCCAACCGTCATTTCTTCACTGCACGAAAAGACAGCCGTCACATCAGGGTGTCGTTGTAAAATTGCAGCCATTGCATCATAACCACTTTGCCGACCATAATTCCCTTCTTCACACCAGCTTTCATCAATATCTATACCAGCATCCTTCATTGCATCAATATACCCAAGCTTTCTCAATACACTGTTATGACGTTGGGATGGACCGGCAATACAAGCAATCTTTCGATGACCACCAGCTAAAAGGTGCTCAACGGCAATACGGCTTGCATGATGATGGTTAAAGGTAACACAACGCTCTTCTATTCCTTCCACGTAGCGATCCAGAAGAACGAAAGGTGTTGGCTGTTTAGCTAATTCACGTAAGTCATCATCTGACAAATAACGACTATGAAGTACATAGCCGTCACAACGTAAATCATTAAAACGCTGAATTGCCTCTTTTTCACCTTGTGCAGAATGATGGCCTTGAGCTGTAATCAAAAACTTCTTATGAATATCCAGCTCGGTCTGAACCTGCTCCATCATCTCGCCAAAGAAGCCCCCCGTATAGTAAGTCACCAATAACCCAACCATATTACTGGATGAGGTTGCGAGTGAACGAGCAATTGCACTAGGACGATAATTCAATTGCGCCATAGCTTGCTCTACTTTTTTTCGAGTTTCCTCGCGAAATTTCCCCTCTCCATTAATAATTCGAGAAACGGTAGAGCGATTTACACCGGCGAGTTCGGCTACATCTTTAATCCTTGCCATAATGCTATTGGGTCCAACTGCAATTGTTATTAAATATTCGTTTGTGTAGAACGGCTGCCAGCAATTCGTAAGGTGCTATAGGGGGCGAAGCTGGCAGCCTTTAATCATACACCGACCATTTGATTGGTAGAAACAAGCTCAGAGTAATCCGTAACAGTTATACCATGATGAGCTAACTGTTCTTTTAAAATGGGAGAGGTAAGAACTTGTAACTCTAGCTCTCGCTGAAGCGCATAGCCACTCTTTAAGATAAGCGCCTGATCGGCCTCTGCCGGGTGGCACATCACCTCAACCAAGTCATAGTCAGCTTTTAAGCTCAATAGATGTGCCATTAAGCCATCCAAGCTCACTTTTTGATCATAAAACTCATCAGTAAAGATATACCTGATTGTCATCGATTCTTGACACAAGCCACTGCCCCGCAGTGGCACTCGGTATTCATTCGCTACTTCTTTAATAACGGGCAAAATTTGAGGGTGAGTATGCGCGTGATGATGGCTATCTAAGTGGCTTAGCTCTAACCCAAGCGATAGAAAATGTTCCACCTGAGCTTTTGCTTCATCATAAACGACCTGAGTTTCGAAGTCCTGCTTACTCCAAAGTTCGTCATAATTGATAAAGTGCGTTCGGCCGTTGGTCAAGTTAGGATGCTTCGTTATAGGCACACCTGCTGTAAACCTAAGATGAACGCCAATTTTCAAGTCTGGATTATGGCGAGCTAGTTCTAAGGCATGTTGCTCAGCATCCATACCCACCATCATGGTGGTTGAATGAACCACACCTTGCTGGTGAGCTTTAACGATGCCGCTATTTACACCTCTCGTTAAACCAAAATCATCAGCATTAAAAATGACTTTCATTGGCGTCCTTCCTTAGTACTACAACGTCGTTAGTTTAAATTGAGGTAAATACGGAGCGTTCACCGCTAGGATATCATCCAGGATTGACTTGGCGCGGCCAATGTCAGGCACCAATGGGTTATTGGTTAATGCCATAAGCGCCTTGTCATAATTACCTTCGACAGCAGCTTCTATTGTTAGCTGCTCATACGCTTTAACTTGATAGAGTAATCCTTTGATATTGTTTGACAACTCGCCAACCGCAAGAGGTTTCGCCCCCCAGCTACCAATCACCGCACTACATTCAATCACAGCATCGTCAGGTAGGCCGTTGATCGCTCCATTATTTAAAACGTTAACAACATGAATACTATTACGATTGTTATAAATTGAATCAACTAGGTTCAGTGATGCATCAGAATAATAAGCACCACCCCGCTCCTCTAACTCTTTCGGCTTATGATCGAGGGTAGGATCTTGATAGAGCTTAAATAGCGCATTTTCTGTTTCCATTACCTGCTCAGCACGAGTGCCTTTTTCATCGGCACTTTGTTTCTCTTCAGCAAGCATGGCATCAGTTTGGTAGAAGTAGCGATGATAAGGACATGGTATCGCCCCCAGTGCTTTTAGAAATGCAGGATCCCACGGCTCTTCCCAGATATTCTTCATACTGAAGTTGGCACCATCACCGACTTTCTCTAATACCGTTTGAGTAATATCTTCCCCATTGAGCCATGCTTTGTGTACCCACACGAGATGGTTTAACCCAGCAAACTCAAGTTGTAGCTCTTTTGGCTCGCACTCCATCATTTCTGCAATCATCATTTCCATTGAAACGGGCACATTGCATAAACCAATACTCTTTACTTTGGTGTACTTACTGACCGCTTCGGAAACTAAACCCGCTGGGTTGGTGAAATTGAGCATCCATGCGTTTGGAGCCAACTCTTCAATGTCTTTACAGATATCAAGAATGACCGGAATGGTTCGCAGAGCTTTAGCAAAACCACCAGGGCCCGTTGTTTCTTGGCCGATGACGTCGTACTTGATTGGGATTCGCTCATCGTTAGCGCGTGCAGCAAGGCCACCAACACGAAACTGCGTCATCACAAAATCCGCATCTTTTATCGCAGCACGGCGATCGAAACCGGCTTTTATCTCAATTTTTGCGCCGGCTTTATCGACCATTCGCTGAGCCAATCCTTTGATGATCTCAAGCTTCTCAGCTCCTGACTCAATGTCCACAAAATGGATTTTCTTAACGGGTAAATATTCTAAGCGCTTAATAACCCCTTCAACCAATTCCGGGGTATAGCTACTACCACCGCCAATAATGGCAAGTTTGATCGCCTCTCTAGACATTTTCATCCCCCTTTATTTGTTCGAGATTTTTTTGTTCAGTGCGACGATTTCTACAGCCATCTCTTGAGCCAAAATCGTAGTCATTAGGTGATCTTGAGCATGCACCATCACTAACGTCATCGGGACTTTCCCTTCTCCCTGATCTTCTTCAATAAGCTGAGTCTGTATTAAGTGGGCTTTATTAATGCACTCTCTTGCTTGAGAGAGCTTCTCATCAGCCGCTTCAAAATCTTGTTCTCGAGATAAACGCAATGCCTCGTAGCTTAAACTTCTGGCTTCACCAGCATTGCAAATGATCTCCATTACAACCAATTCTTGTTCCATCATTTTCTCTCCGAAAATCGGGCCGCGGTAATTGCGGCCCATTAAGCACAGTTAAGCAGTAACGCCTTCGCCTGACGGCTGCGTGTCACCTTTAGTTTCCTTCGTCGTTGGTAGTTCTTGCTCCAACATTTGCTTCTCAAACATTTTGAAGAATGGGAAGTAAATGATTAGATCAAGAATTAATAAACCAATGACGAGCAATACTGGCGCAAAGGTCCAACCGCTACCCCACGAAGCACCTATCAGTGCCGGTGTTGTCCAAGGTGTTGTAGCGACACCCATACCCACAAAGCCGACATGCACAGCAAAATACGCAATCGTAGCGTTGATGACTGGAGCGAAGACGAACGGGATAAACAAGGTCGGGTTCATCACAACTGGGCTACCGAAGATCACTGGTTCGTTGATTTGGAAAAAGCCAGGCACCGCACTCATTCGACCAATGCTCTTAAGGTGAACAGAACGGCTAAACGACATCAGCATAACAAGAGCAAGTGTTGCACCAGAGCCGCCAATAAAGATGTAAAAATCCCAGAACGGTTGAGTAAATACATTTGGAATCGGTTCACCTGCAACAAAGGCTTCAATGTTGGCACCAATGTTGGTCAAAAAGATTGGAGAAAGCAGTCCAACAACAATTGCAGCACCATGAATACCCGCAAACCAAAGCAGCTGGCAAAGCAATAAAGCGCCAATAATGGCAGGCAATGAGTTAGACGCACTAATTAGCGGTTTAAAGATAGCCATAACAGCATCTGGAATCAGCATGTCGTACTGGGTTTGTACGAAAAGGCTAAGTGGATATAAGGTAATGAATATCGCTAAGACTGGTAGCAATACTTCAAATGATCGCGCAATCGCCGGTGGCACCTGCTCTGGCATGCGAATCGTAATATTGTGCTTTTTCATAAAACGGTAGAGCTCCACCGAGAAAAATGCACACATCACTGCGGTGAAGATCCCGGTTCCGCCCATGTGAGACATAGACAACGCGCCATCTTTAGCTGGGGCCGCAATGAGTAAAAAAGACATTAGTGACAATACAGCACTCGTGATCCCATCCATCTTGTAAGCCTTCGCTAAACTATAAGCAACGCCCAGCGAAACAAAAATGGTCATGATCCCCATCGACATGTTGTAGGGCATCATTATGGTATCAAAATGTGTAGTGGCGAAATCGAGCCAAATTCGACCAAAAGTAAAGGTTGTATCTTCGGCAAATGGGGGGAATGCAAAAATCAAAATGAAACTACCGACAATAATAAACGGCATTGCGACAATAAAACCGTCTCTCATTGCGCGAACATGGGGCTGATTCCCCACTTTAGCTGCTATAGGGGCTATATGCTTTTCGACTGCGCCTATAATTGCGTCATAAAGCTTCATAGAATCCATCCTTATTTTAGGCAAAAGAATCCCGCATCAAATATTTATATTTGATGTACAGTTATCTTTTTAATTTAAAACTATAGTTTAGTTAATTAATTCTAATGCTTGCTCTAGTACTTCTTCTCCCTTCATCATTCCATAATGCTGAGGAGAAATAGCATCAATGTTTTTACCATGCTCTTGCGCCGTTTTTCTTAGCTCTTCTAGCTGAAAACGTATTTGAGGCCCGAGAAGACAAACATCGTACTCTTTAATTACATCTTCAAACGCATTCACTGACATTGCATCAATTTTGCACTCAATTCCTTTATTTTCAGCAGCTTGCTCCATTTTCTTAACAAGCATACTGGTTGACATCCCTGCGCTACAGCATAAAAGGATCTTTTTCATAACCTTACTCCCGTTGTGTAAATTTCAACCTGTAAAAACTGTAGCAAAAATAACCAAGACAAAAAAGCGCAACCGGTTGCATTATTCGTGAACACAATCCCAATTTAGAAAATACCACCTATTTTTTTGTAATTATTTAGGTCTAGGATAAAAGTCATAAAATAATTTAAGACATCACATTAAGTTTCAAATTATCAATATTTTACTACTGACAACGTCGTTATTAATTTCTTAAAAGGAATAGAGAATGAAATTTAATAAATTGGCTATTGCAACGCTTGTAAGTGCCGCACTATCACAACACTCATTTGCTCAAACCGACACTAAAGGCACCATTTATCTAACGTTTGATGATGGACCAATCAATGCATCTATTGACGTTATTCAAGTACTTAACCAGGAAGATATCAAAGCGACGTTTTACTTTAATGCTTGGCATTTAGATGGAATTGGTGATGAGAATGAAGACCGTTCCCTAGAAGCCTTAAAGCTCGCATTAGACACTGGTCATATTGTTGCGAACCACAGTTACGATCACATGGTGCACAACTGCGTGGATGAATTTGGACCGAACAGTGCTGCGGAGTGTAATGCGACCGGGGACCACCAGCTTAACTCGTATCAAGACCCTGTTTACGATGCCTCAATGTTTACGGAAAACTTATCTGTGTTAGCAAAGTATTTGCCGAACATTACAAGCTACCCGAACTACAAGGCAACAGAGTTTGCTAGACTGCCCTACACCAACGGTTGGCGCGTGACGAAAGACTTCAAAGCAGATGGGTTATGCGCCACGTCTGATAACCTTAAACCTTGGGAACCAGGATATGTATGCGATACATCCAACCCATCCAACAGTGTAAAAGCAGCTATCGAGGTTCAAAATATCCTAGCGAATAACGGCTATCAAACTCACGGTTGGGATGTGGACTGGGCACCCGAAAATTGGGGCATTGAAATGCCAGCAAACAGCCTTACAGAAGCAGAAGCATTTCTTGGATATGTGGATTCCGCGTTAAACACTTGTGCACCAACAACGATTAAGCCGCTCAACTCCAAAGCTCAAGAGTTCCCATGTGGTACACCTTTACACGCCGATAAAGTTATCGTATTAACTCACGAGTTCCTATTTGAAGATGGTAAGCGTGGCATGGGTGCAACGCAAAACCTACCTAAGCTCGCTAAGTTTATACAGTTAGCAAAACAAGCGGGTTATGACTTCGACACAATGGATAACTACACACCGAACTGGCAAGTTGGTCATAACTACGACGCTGGCGATTACGTCTTACACCTAGGTACTGTATACCAGGCTGTAACAAACCATACTGCACAACAAGATTGGGCACCGTCTCCAACCTCTAGCCTTTGGACAAATGCAGACCCAGCCACTAACTGGACTCAGAATGTTTCCTATAAACAAGGTGATGTGGTGACTTATCAAGGTTTGCGTTATCTAGTTGATGTACCGCACGTGTCCCAAGCAGACTGGACTCCGAACACTCAAAATACCTTGTTCACAGCTCTATAGGCTGTTCCTACTATCACCATGTAGTAGTTTGCGCGAGGCATACCCCTCGCGCTTTTTTGTTTTGAAGATCCAGATACAACAAAGCCCCGACTTTCATCGAGGCTCTGTCTTAAAATATGGTACCGGTGGACGGAGTTGATTGGACTGGCATTCCTGCCGCCACCGCGAAGGCAACGCTAACTTCCTTTTGATATTTACGAGCACCTAAAACGACGAAAGGCCGCTATAAAAGCGACCTTTCTATGTATGGTACCGGTGGGCGGACTTGAACCGCCACGCCCGAAGGCAACGGATTTTGAATCCGTCGTGTATACCAATTTCACCACACCGGCATCTTTGGGCTATTGCCCTTTGATGGTTGGCATTATACGTAAGCTTTTGACCTGCGCAAGCAGAAATACCTTAAATAACTATCGTTTGCTGATAATTTCGCCACAAAGTGTGACAAAGCTGTACTCATAAGAAACGTACGCTCCATTTTCTACTACTCTTCCAGATGAAAATGAGTATACGAAACTCTTTTTAAGTTCTATTCACTGTAATATCAGAAACATAACCACTCCCAATGCTCGACAACGCATTATGTAGCATCTCTGCGGCATCTTCTGCTTGCATGAAGTGACTCGTGTCCATCGTATTGCCGCTTGTTTTCCAGAATTCCGTATCCATTCCACCAGGATAAACCGCGATGATTTTCATAGGTTTTCCTTTTAGCTCCAAACGAACCGACTCAATTAATCCTTTGATGGCCCATTTCACTGCACAATACGTAGACTCTTGCGCTTTAGGTTGTTGCGCGGCTGTGGACATGATCATGACCACTTTTATTGGATGATCTTTGTAACGCTTTACTAACTCTCTTAGCACATGAATCGCAGAATTCAGGTTGTTATCAATCAACTTTTGAATCTCTTCCGGCTCCTGCTCTTCCAGTAAGCCAAAATAACCACTTCCCGCACTATGAATGACCATTTCAGGGGACTGTTTCACCCCATCAAAGAGCTGTTTCACATTTTGGTGCAATGAGAGGTTGCAAGCTTGATAACCAACGTTATGAGAGAGTTGTTTTGCTAGTGCGGATAGTTTTTCTGTATTTCTTCCTATTACATACGTCTCTTTGCCTTCCGCATCATAACGCTTTGCTAGTTCCGCCCCTAAGCCGCTACTTGCACCTGTAATTACAATCATGCGCTACCTCTTTTCAATCACATACTTTTAATTCATCTATCAATTAAGGTAACAGAATCGTGGTAATTCACACCTCAAGAGCACCATTCTTTGAAGCAAGCAGCTTTCTTACTTTCGTGATGCATGAAATATCAAGCAGAACGACGGGCATTTAACCTATGCTTAAGCAAGAATAACTTTCTGAATTTTCTATCGACTTTCTAGTGAGAACTGAATAGGAGCAAAGAATGACTGGGTCAAAATGGCAGTGGTTACTGAAACAGATGACACGAAAACTGTGGGTCCGGACGTCACTCTACGCATTACTAGCTGTTGCTACCGCCTTAATGTCGATTGTTTTAAACCAGTTCATTACTTTGCCCCCAGCCATCAACGTCAGCAAGGATTTGTTGAACAACATATTAAATATCCTCGCAACCTCCATGCTTGCAGTGACTACATTCTCTCTCAATATTATGGTCTCAGCGTACAGTGCCGCTAGTGCAGGGGTAACGCCGCGAGCGACAAAACTGTTGATGGAAGACAGCACAACACAAAATGCCTTAGCAACCTTTCTTGGCTCTTTTCTATTTAGTTTGGTAGGAATTATCGCGCTAGGTATTGGGGCCTATCATCAACAAGCACAAATTTATCTATTCATCGTGACTATCGCCGTAATCGTGATGATCATACTCACTCTGCTACGTTGGATTCAGCACCTTTCCGTACTAGGAAGGGTCAGTGAAACCACTTCATACGTAGAGCAAGCCTTGTTAGATGCGATAAGAAAACGGGGCAAAGAGCGCTGGCTAGGTGCTCACCCATGGAGCCACCCAGAGCATAAGCCCAGAGGAAGTAAACCTATTTTGAGCCAAGAAATTGGCTACTTACAGCATGTTGATATGCATCACCTCGATAGTATTGCTGAAGCAAACCAATGCACCATCTACCTTGAGCGACAACCGGGAAGTTTTGTGTACGTAGGTCAACCATTGGCTTGGGTTTGTGGAGAATTGCCAGACGAAAGCGAAGTAACGGCAGCCTTCACGATTCGAACGGAGCGTTCATATGATCAGGACCCTCGCTTTGGTTTAGTCGTTATGGCGGAAATCGCCTCACGAGCACTATCTCCGGCTGTAAATGATAATGGCACCGCGATTGACGTTCTTGGGCGTTCTGTACGAGCACTTTCATTATGGGGAGACCTACTCAGTGAGCCGCCTACCAAAACTCGATATCCTAGACTATTTGTGCCCGCATTGAGCTGCCAGGATTTGTTTGATGATGTCTTTTTGCCGATAGCACACGATGGTGCAGCGCAACTCCAAATACAGATTCGCCTACAAAAGGCCTTGCTAGCTCTCTCTAGTATGCACCCTAAGTTATTTTTGTCACCAGCAATCAAGCTGTCAGAAAAAGCTTTAGAGCTTTCATTAAGCCAACATTATACCGAAGATGAGAAACACCAACTCTCTCAGCTATCTAATCTGGTCACAGACCAAAAAGCCAATGGTTAAGAGAGTCGAATTCAGTTGAAACATATTGCTGCACGGCCTCGTGTATCATGACATGTGCTGATAACGTAGGGCTGAAAAGTCACTTCGTTTATACACAATTAAAGACTCTGTGCGTTAGGTCTCTTTTCTCTTGGTGAGGGAATCTATATTCTGACGCACAATTTTTAAGGTAAGTGATGGAATAATGACAACGTCTACAACTCTTCCACCTGCTGGTCTCTTTCGTCGACTTGCAGCGTTGATTTACGACACATTAATTATTATCGCAATTGAAATGATGGCCGCTGGTATTGTTATGGCCGTTTTGTTTGCACTAAATGCAGCAGGATTGTTGAGCTATGGCGAGTACGCAGATGCCGCAGATATGCTCGGAAAGCACCCTGTATTGAGCCCTCTATTTACACTTTATCTTGCGGGTGTGTGGATATATTTCTTTGTGTTCTTCTGGACGCGAGCAGGACAAACTCTTGGGATGCGCGCTTGGAAGCTTCGAGTTCGCAATGCCAAAGACGGAGCACCAATTACGGTAACTCAAGCTCTGATTCGTATTTCGACATCTGGCTTTGGCTTGGCAAATCTGACTGTACCGATTGATCCGAAGAAACGTGGTTTCCACGACATTTGGGCCAAAACAGAGGTTGTTGTATTACCTAAGGCAAATTAACTTGTCTAGGAACACAAAAAAGGAAGGCGTAATGCCTTCCTTTTACATTTGGTTCGGTAAAACTTGGTTTATTCGATGATGCTTCAGTTATAGCTTTCTTCGTAGCAGTGCAATCGCAATAGCTAAGAACACCAAACTCGGGGCCAAAGCACCAAACACTGGGGATATGCCATACACCAAGCTTAATGGACCAAAGAACTCACTGGATATGTAAAAAGTAAACCCGGCAACCACGCCCGACAATACCCTTGCCCCCATGGTCACGCTTCTGAGTGGACCGAAAACAAAAGATAGCGCCATTAACATCATCACAGCAATTGAAAGCGGCTGAGTCAACTTACGCCAAAACGCCAACTCATAGCGAGATGCATCTTGTTCCGATGCTTTCAGGTAAGTCACATAATCATACAAACCGCTCAGTGACAGTTCTTCTGGCTTCACGGTCACCACAGCTAGCTTATCTGGTGCCAAAGAGGTGTGCCACTCCATCTGTTCGATGTCTTGCTTTGAAATTACGTTTTCATTTTCCATGTCCGTTATTTGTACGTAGCGCATCAGCCAGTTGTTATCTTGTTGGTAGTCGACTTCTTCGGCGAAAATAACTTTTTGTAGATTCTTATCATCATCAAAACGCCACATATTTAAAGCATAAAGCTTGTCGTCTTCGACTTTACCGATAAAGATAAAGTCGTTTGCGTCACGAGCCCACACACCTGAGCGCACAGACACAATGCTACCACCTGATATCGCAAACGCACGTAAGTCACGGGCCATCTTCTGGGCCTCAGGAGCGCCCCATTGACCTAACGCCATAACGACAATCATGAGCGGGACGGCCGTTTTTAGTACCGATAACCCGATATCCAGCTTAGAGAAACCAGCAGCTTGCATCACCACCAGCTCAGAGCTTGAAGCCAACATACCTAAGCCGATCAGGGCACCGAGTAATGCCGCCATTGGAAAGAACATTTCGATATCACGCGGCACACTGAGTAACACAAAGTACAACGCATGAGTGAGGTCGTACACACCTCGCCCTACTTTACGTAGCTGTTCTACATATTTGATGATGCCCGATAAGCCAACAAACGTCGCTAAAACCAAGGCAGTGGTAGAGATGATGGTTCTACCGATGTAAAGGTCTAAGATTTTGAACACAGCTTACGCGAGCCTCTTCTTGCGGAATTTGTCTTTTATTCGTCTAGCAGCAACGCTGTCCATCATATTCGCCATGATAGCAACAATCAGCAACATCGCATTGATTGGCCACATACCAATAGCAGCCGGGATGTCACCATCTTCTAATGCAGATTTGGTTGCACTGATCGCCAAGAAATACGCTAGATAGATCAGAATCGCAGGCCCCATTTTGGCAAACCGTCCCTGACGCGGATTCACCGCAGACAAAGGAATAACGAGCATTGTTAAGAGTGGAATACACACAAATAACGAAATTCGCCATTGTAGCTCCGCTTGCGCCTCTGGATCTGGGTGACCTATCAAGTCAACCGTTGGGTATGCTTCCCAGTCTCGCCCTTTCTTTTTGACCTCACGTTGGCCGATAACACCTTCGTATTCATCGAATTTCGTGATCATATATTCAACGCGAGTAGGCACACCTTCATAACGCGTACCTTCTTTCATAGTGATGATCTGACGACCGTCCGAAAGCTCTTTTACTTCACCAGAAGATGAGAACATCACACTCGGTAACACCGAATCTCGAGGGCGCATCTGCGCAACAAAAACGTTGCTCAAGGTATTGTCTTTAATGTCATCGATGAACACAACCGATGAACCGTCTGGTGTACCTTGGAACTGGCCTTTTTTAAGTAGGTCAACGCTGTTTTCTGACGCTACCTGCTCATAAAGCTGCTCAACGCGGTCTTGAGACCACGGCGATAGCCACAACGCATTGAAAGCCGCCACCGCTGAAGTAATCAACGCTAGGTATAAGGCCGCTTGAACCAAGAATTTATTACCAATACCTGTCGCGTTCATTACGACAATTTCGCTCTCTGCATACAGACGACCAAATGTGATCAATATGCCGATATACAGACTTAAAGGCAGCATTAACAGACCCATTGCTGGCATGTTCAAACCAACAATCGAGAAAATCAATCCAGCAGGAATATCCCCATCAGAAGCATCAGCAAGAACACTTATGAATTTCTGGCTTACAAACACCAAAAAAAGTACGAAAAAAATCGCAAATTGGCTCTTGAGTGTTTCGCGGATCAAATATCTAACAATAATCACGCTGAAATTACCTATA
This sequence comes from Vibrio sp. 661, assembly GCF_033339315.1. NCBI lineage: Bacteria > Pseudomonadati > Pseudomonadota > Gammaproteobacteria > Vibrionales > Vibrionaceae > Vibrio > Vibrio sp. 661. The sequence goes on from NZ_JAWOUJ010000013.1 coordinate 14,219, forward strand.
CAAAACTTGTTTTTTTGGTCGAATCACTATAGTTTCCCGTTGAACCATTTATTTTTTTAAAAATTATAAACTAGATGTTAGTCGCTTAATCAGCTCTGCATGTAAGCCTGGAGCTAAAATTCAACAAGTAAGCGATCATTATCTAACATTTAGAGCAATTTGTCTTCAGGATGTAGGAGTACGCATGGAGTTCAGTGTAAAAAGTGGCAGTCCAGAGAAACAACGTAGCGCATGTATCGTTGTTGGTGTGTTTGAACCACGTCGCCTTTCTCCAGTAGCCGAACAACTTGATAAAATCAGTGACGGTTACATCAGTTCACTACTTCGCCGTGGTGATCTAGAGGGTAAACCTGGTCAGATGCTGCTACTGCATCAAGTACCAGGTGTTTTGTCAGAGCGCGTTTTACTTGTTGGTTGCGGCAAAGAGCGTGAACTTGGCGAGCGCCAGTACAAGGAAATCATTCAAAAGACGATCAGCACACTTAACGAGACAGGCTCAATGGAAGCGGTATGTTTCCTAACTGAACTGCATGTTAAGGGTCGTGATACATACTGGAAAGTGCGCCAGGCTGTAGAAGCGACTAAAGATGGTCTATACACATTTAATCAATTCAAGAGCGTGAAACCTGAGACTCGCCGCCCACTGCGCAAGCTTGTTTTCAACGTACCAACGCGTCGTGAATTGAACTTGGGTGAAAAAGCAATCACTCATGGTCTTGCTATCGCATCAGGTGTCAAAGCCTCAAAAGACCTTGGCAACATGCCGCCAAACGTAGCTAATCCAGCTTACCTTGCTTCTCAAGCTCGTCGTCTAGCGGACGATTACGAAACCGTAACCACCAAAATTATTGGTGAGCAAGAGATGGAAAAACTGGGTATGACCTCTTACCTAGCAGTAGGCCGTGGTTCTAAAAACGAATCTATGATGTCTATCATCGAGTACAAAGGTAACCCTGACTCAGATGCAAAACCGATTGTGCTCGTAGGTAAAGGTCTAACCTTCGACTCAGGCGGTATCTCTCTAAAGCCGGGCGAAGGTATGGATGAGATGAAGTACGACATGTGTGGTGCGGCATCGGTATTCGGTACAATGAAAGCGCTAGCGAAGCTAAACCTACCAATCAACGTTATTGGTGTTCTAGCGGGCTGTGAAAACATGCCTGGCAGCAACGCTTACCGTCCAGGTGACATCCTAACGACCATGTCTGGTCAAACTGTAGAAGTTCTGAACACGGATGCTGAAGGCCGTCTTGTTCTTTGTGACGCACTGACTTACGTAGAGCGTTTCGAACCAGACTGCGTGGTTGACGTTGCAACGCTAACTGGTGCTTGTGTTATCGCACTAGGCCACCATATCAGCGGTGTAATCTCTAACCACAACCCTCTTTCTCATGAGCTAGTAAACGCTTCTGAGCAAGCGAGTGATCGTGCATGGCGTCTACCAATGGCAGACGAGTACCACGAACAGTTGAAGAGCCCGTTTGCGGATATGGCAAACATTGGTGGTCGCCCTGGTGGCACAATTACTGCGGGTTGCTTCTTATCTAAGTTCGCGAAGAAGTATAACTGGGCACACGTCGATATCGCAGGTACCGCGTGGAAATCAGGCGCAGCGAAAGGCTCAACGGGCCGTCCTGTCTCAATGCTTGTCCAATTCCTTTTGAACCGCAGCGGCCAAGAGACAGAAGAGTAATTTCTGAACAGAATCTAAAAGGGCCGCAAGGCCCTTTTTTATTATCCTAATTTTCTAAAATGAAAGTGGGACTTAAGATGGTCTTAGGAAGAGACCCAAGGCAAGTGAGAGAATGATGCAAACTGCAACCTTCTACATCATTAACGAAGAGAGCCCGCAAGCAACGGTGGCTGGCTTTGAAGAATACATCGTGTTTTTGGCTCAGCACTTTGCTCGCCAAGGCGCTAAAGTGTATTTAAACTGCCAAGACAAACCACACGCCGAGCAGCTCGCTGAAGCCTTTTGGCAAGTTGATGCAGACAAGTTCATGGCACATAACCTCGTAGGCGAGGGACCGAAATACGCCACCAATATTGAAATCGGCCATGAAGGTGTAAAACCTAATTGGAACCGTCAGCTGGTAATTAATTTGGCGGAAAATGAGACAACCTTTGCGAACAAGTTTGCTCAAGTGGTAGACTTCGTGCCCTGCGAAGAAAAAGCTAAACAACTCGCAAGAGAAAGATATAAAATTTACCGTCAAGCAGGTTACCAGCTGCAAACGATCGAAATTCAATATCCTTAACGGTCAATCCTTATAGTTAAGGCGATCTTGTTAAGATCCCTCACTTATAAAGATTGACTAAGATTCAACCATCAACGTATCCATTAAAAGAGCGCTATGGAAAAGACATACAACCCAACTTCAATCGAACAAGCTCTGTATCAGACTTGGGAAGAGAAAGGCTACTTTAAGCCACACGGTGACACTACTAAAGAATCATACAGCATCATGATCCCGCCACCGAACGTCACTGGTAGCCTACACATGGGCCACGCGTTCCAAGATACGATCATGGATACGCTTATCCGTTGTGAACGTATGAAGGGTAAAAACACCCTTTGGCAAGTAGGTACTGACCACGCTGGTATCGCAACTCAGATGGTTGTTGAGCGTAAGATCGCTGCAGAAGAAGGCAAAACAAAACACGATTACGGTCGTGAAGCTTTCATCGACAAAATCTGGGAATGGAAAGGCGAATCTGGCGGCACTATCACAAAGCAGCTTCGTCGTCTTGGCGCATCTGTAGACTGGGATCGTGAACGCTTTACGATGGACGATGGTCTATCTAACGCCGTTCAAGAAGTCTTCGTACGTCTATACGAAGACGATCTAATCTACCGCGGTAAGCGTCTGGTTAACTGGGATCCAAAGCTACACACAGCGATTTCAGATCTAGAAGTAGAGAACAAAGACACTAAAGGCCACATGTGGCACTTCCGCTACCCACTAGCAGATGGCGCTAGAACAGCCGATGGCAAAGACTACATCGTTGTTGCAACGACTCGTCCAGAGACCGTGCTAGGCGATACGGGTGTTGCAGTTAACCCAGAAGATCCACGTTACAAAGATCTTATCGGTAAAGAAATCATCCTTCCTATCGTTGATCGTCGCATCCCAATCGTGGGCGATGAGCACGCAGATATGGAAAAAGGTACTGGCTGTGTGAAAATCACACCTGCGCACGACTTCAACGACTACGAAGTAGGTAAGCGCCACCAGCTACCAATGATCAACATTCTGACTTTCGACGCAAACATCCGTGATGCTTCTGAAGTATTCAACACCAACGGTGAAGCAAGCGACGCTTACAGCACTGAGCTACCAGCTAAATACCACGGTATGGAGCGTTTTGCCGCTCGTAAAGCTATCGTTGCTGAATTCGACGAGCTAGGCCTACTTGAAGAAGTGAAAGATCACGATCTACAAGTTCCTTACGGCGACCGTGGTGGCGTGGTTATCGAACCAATGCTAACTGACCAATGGTACGTACGTACTGCGCCTCTAGCGAAAACTGCAGTTGAAGCAGTAGAAAACGGCGACATCCAATTTGTTCCTAAGCAGTACGAAAACATGTACTTCTCTTGGATGCGTGACGTTCAAGACTGGTGTATCTCTCGTCAGCTATGGTGGGGTCACCGCATCCCAGCTTGGTACGACAACCAAGGTAATGTTTACGTAGGTCGCACTGAAGAAGAAGTTCGTAAGAACAACAACCTAGAGTCAGTCATTGAACTTCACCAAGACGAAGACGTACTGGATACGTGGTTCTCTTCTGCACTATGGACATTCGGTACTCAAGGTTGGCCAGAGCAAACTGACGACCTGAAAGTATTCCACCCTTCAGACGTTCTAGTAACTGGTTTCGACATCATCTTCTTCTGGGTTGCGCGCATGATCATGATGACCATGCACTTCGTGAAAGACGAAAACGGCAAACCACAAGTACCATTTAAGACGGTTTACGTTACTGGTCTAATCCGTGACGAAAACGGCGACAAGATGTCTAAGTCGAAAGGTAACGTACTTGACCCAATCGACATGATCGATGGTATCGACCTAGAGTCTCTCGTAGAGAAGCGTTGTGGCAACATGATGCAGCCTCAACTAGCGAAGAAGATCGAGAAGAACACTCGTAAGACGTTTGAAAACGGTATCGAAGCATACGGTACAGACGCACTGCGTTTCACTCTTGCAGCAATGGCATCAACAGGTCGTGATATCAACTGGGATATGAAGCGTCTTGAGGGTTACCGTAACTTCTGTAACAAACTATGGAACGCAAGCCGTTACGTAATGATGAACACAGAAGAGCAAGATTGTGGCTTCAACGGTGGTGAGATTGAATACTCACTAGCAGACAAATGGATCGAGTCTCAGTTTGAACTTGCAGCGAAAGCGTTCAACAACCATATCGACAACTTCCGTCTAGATATGGCTGCGAACACACTTTACGAATTCATCTGGAACCAATTCTGTGACTGGTACCTAGAGCTAACTAAACCCGTTCTATGGAAAGGTACTGAAGCGCAACAGCGTGGTACTCGCCGTACACTAATCACGGTACTTGAGAAGACGCTACGTCTGGCTCACCCTGTGATTCCTTACATCACAGAAACTATCTGGCAAAGCATCAAGCCACTAGTTGACGGTGTTGAGGGCGAGACAATCATGCTACAAACTCTGCCTCAGTTTGACGAAGCGAACTTCCACCAAGAAGCGCTAGACGACATCGAGTGGGTGAAAGCGTTCATCACTAGCATCCGCAACCTACGTGCTGAATACGACATCAACCCTGGTAAGCCGCTTGACGTTATGCTGAAAGCAGCAAATGCAGAAGATGCCTCTCGTCTAGAAGCAAGCAAACAAGTACTGATGTCACTAGCGAAGCTAGAAGCAGTACGCGTGCTTGAAACTGGCGAACAAACTCCTGCATGTGCGACAGCACTGGTTGGCAAGTCTGAGCTGATGATCCCAATGGCAGGTCTGATCGACAAAGATGCTGAGCTTGCTCGTCTAGATGGCGAAATCAAGAAGACTCACGGCGAAATCAAGCGTATCGAAGGCAAACTGGGCAACGAAGGCTTCGTAGCGAAAGCACCTGAAGCAGTTGTTGCTAAAGAGCGTGAGAAGCTTGAAGGCTACAAAGAGACACTAGCTAAGCTAGAAGTGCAGAAGACAACGATCGCTGCGCTTTAAGCCTCAGTGAAAGAGAAGAATTAACACTTCTCACTTTTGGTTCAAAAGGTTGGTCATCATGGCCAACCTTTTTTGTATACATTTCACCAAAACCATCATCAATAGCTTCCCCCTATCACAACAATACTCATTACCCATTAGCATTAATGAGAATTATTATCGATAATAAGCTCATCGAAACAAACACGATTGAGTAATTATCATGAAAAAGACACTAACTTTCGCAGCACTGCATTTTACTATCGCATTTAGTGTCGCTTACGTACTCACAGGCGACATTCTAATTGGTAGTTTAATTGCCATGATTGAGCCTTCAGTGAACACCGTAGCCTTCTACTTTCATGAAAAGGCATGGGCAAAAGTCCCAGCACTTAAAGCTCGTCAGTGGATGACCAAATTAAAAACCGCAAGCTTTGCGACCGTGCACTTCAGCGTCGCTTTTACCGTGGTTTACTTACTAACAGGTGATGCATTTGTCGGCGGCGTAATGGCGATGTTAGAGCCAAGTTTGAACACGGTGGCTTACTACTTCCACGAGAAAGTATGGATGCGTAAATCATCAGAAAAAACTCCAGCACCGCAGTTTTGTTTACATCACCACGCTTAAACATGGAGGCTCACTACGTCTCCTAACGAGCAAAATGACATTTACCATTGACAAGGTTGCGCACCGCAATTAATTTAATTGCGGTACGCAACTTTATTTTTAGAGGTAAGTGATAATGAACGCTCGTCAACTTCGACACTACTCCCGTCAAGCCGTCCGATTGCTTGGTATGCTTGATAAACAATGCGGCGATGTCGCTCTCACTCCAGTGCAAGCGCACGCATTGGGTGAAATCCAATTGCAGCCATTGACCATCAATCAGCTGGCACAGCAGCTTAATGTCGACAAGTCCAACGCGAGCCGAACCGTTACTGGTTTGATTAAATTAGGTTTGGTCGAGAGCATCGAAAACCCAAAAGACAAACGTAGTCAACTCGTCGCGATTACAGAGCAAGGCCAACTGGCGTTATCGCAACTGGACCAACAGCAAAACCACTTCTTTGAACAACTGCTTACCCAACTCGATGACAGCGAGCAAGAGCAACTCAAACTTGGTCTAGAGACTTACCTAAAAGGGCTAACAAAAGTGTGTCAGTCTGAGGAATACGTTCTTCGACCTCTTACTAAAGCAGACAACCCGCAAGTCGCAGATGTGATTCGTAAAGTCTCTGCTGAATACGGCTTAACCGCAGACAAAGGTTATGGTGTGGCCGATCCAACGCTTGATGATATGTATTCGGTGTACAATCAAAACAGGGCCGCCTATTGGGTCATTGAACATCGCGGAGAGATCGTTGGTGGCGGTGGCTTTGCCCCTTTAGCTGGCGAGCCAAATGTGTGTGAACTACAAAAGATGTACTTCTTACCTCAAACACGAGGACACGGTTTAGCCAAACGCATCGTCGCATTGAGCTTACAATTGGCGAAACAATTTGGGTATCAGCAGTGCTATTTAGAGACAACTGAATGTCTGAGAGAAGCGGTAAGCTTGTATGAAAAGCTAGGCTTTGAGCATCTCGATGCCCCGCTTGGACAAACAGGGCATGATGCATGTGAAGTCGTAATGCTTAAGATGCTGTAATAGATAATATTATTAGACGTTAAAGCACAACATGGGTAACACAAAGCTCCTGGCTCAAGGCAACAGTGAAGTTTTGGTGCTGCCCATCCAACTCAACAGACAACTGGTAGAGATCACTTGGATCAGGATCAGTAAGATCGGCATACTTTGGCGCTTCGATCTGGAATAAAGCGCTCGCATGCTCCGCTCGGACATCAATAGGAATATGGTAAGTCATACCATTAAACTTAACCGATGCAGAGACCAGACCCGGCGCAAAAGTTTGATAGTACAAGTCGACTTTAAACTCGCAACCACCACCGTGGTGCCAAATCTGCTCGGTTGCCACGCGGTCTAAACGTACATTGCGAATGAACTGCAGATACGGCTCTTGCCATACCCCTAAGCGCTCGTCACTCTTTTGGTATTCATGATCTGCAAGTGAACACAACTCCGGTTTATCCTCATCCAACAGAAGATCTTCTTCTTCCTCAAGGAATAGGATCTCAAAACGGTTGCGCCCCATCTGCATGAACGGGCGAATGTCTTTCTTGTAGACATTTTGAGAACCGTCACAGTCAAACAATGCTACTCCGTTCAAACGCACTTCTGCATGGTAATCCACACCACCCAACACCATTTCTACCGCTGGGAATGCCATCATGGATTCGTCCACTTCAATGTCATGCATCAGGTGCCACTCTTGCTGACGAATTGCTTCTTCTGTCAGTTCAGCTGGCAATACCTGACTCAAAGGAGCAGGGAAAGTAATGTCATCCTGTGGGATAGAAAGGTCCGTCAGTGGAGAGACTTGCCATAAACCGGCGAGTGAGAGTTGCATATACACCTTGAGCTAGATCAATTTTCACGCATTATAGGGAGAAACCCCCTATAAACTCAATGTGAATTATTTATCGCCTCCACATTCGTCAGTTTTTCAAGGTATAAAAAAACCAGCGTTAAACGCTGGTTTTTCCAAAAGTAGTGAGCTTTGATTACTCGTCGTCTTCATCTTCTTCAGGGTAAAGCGCATCTTCGCCTTCGTAGTACGTACCCCAACCGTCATAGATTATGTCGTATTTTTCTGCCAAGTGAATCAATTTTTCAACTTGCGCATCAATCGCTTCTGCGTCTAGTGCGGACTCCATCGTCGCATCACAGCAAAGCAACTTGTTACCATCTTCATCTTCAGTTTCTTCTGCTTCAAGAACTTCAAAGCCCATCTTGAATGCTTCAACTACCGCTTTTTCTAGCGTGTCAAAATCTTCGGCAAACAGGTGGTGCTCAATTTCGTATAGCGAATCTGGATCGCTGCCATCTTCTAGCAATGCTGCAATGATATCGCGAGTCTCTTCCTTTTGAATCTCAATTAATTCTTCTACTGATAGATATTCATCTTCGTGAGACATGTTTTGGCTCCAGATTAGTTACTTGATGGAAACACAATACCCGATACTGAGTATGCTGATCCGGTGAAATATGGCATGGATTGCGATGAAAAGCCACAAACAAACATCATACCACTGCGATTCTTATCGGTTATTTGAATCTAAATATTAAACCGACCACACAAAGAAACAAAAAATTAACAAAGAATGGCATTTTTTAATATTCAGAACATCCTAATTGACACTTAATGTGGTTATTTTCTCTTTCTATGCGTGTTTATGATGCTTTCTTGAATACACTCACGTGTAAAACGAAGAAGCATAACGAATAAATTCACTTTAATAATGCATAATTTAGAATAAAAATGCACGTTTTATGCACTGTGCGTGTATTCTTTCTCAACGGGAAAATTAGAATAAAAACGCACGCACTCTAATTTTAGCAAAATAGCATTTATATCTAATAATAAATTTAATAAGAATCAAAATAAAAATAAAAAACTCACAAAACCAGAAACACCAGAATATAAACAAAGCTTGATAACTTGCATCTTTCTAGGAAGCTTGTCATAACTAATGGCTGGAAAATTTGTAAGGATACAAAATGAGCAAGCTGTACGTTGGATCAGAAGTTGGTCAACTTCGACGAGTTCTATTAAATCGCCCTGAACGCGCCCTAACCCACTTAACTCCGTCAAACTGTCATGAGTTGCTATTTGATGACGTTCTTGCTGTAGAAGCGGCAGGTGAAGAGCACGATGCATTCGCACGTACGCTGCGCGAGCAAGACGTTGAAGTGCTTCTCCTCCACGATTTACTGGTCGAAACCCTCGCCGTTCCAGAAGCAAAACAATGGCTGCTGAACACTCAGATTTCTGACTTTCGTTACGGGCCAACCTTTGCGCGAGACCTACGCCAATACTTTTCAGAAATGGATGATGAACACCTTGCCTGCATCTTTTTAGGTGGCTTAGCTTACTCAGAGCTACCGATCTCCTCATCTTCTATGCTGCCAAAAATGAAGCGTCCTCTCGACTTTGTTATTGAGCCACTGCCTAATCACCTCTTTACTCGTGATACCTCATGCTGGGTTTATGGTGGTGTATCGCTCAACCCAATGATGATGCCTGCACGCCAACGTGAAACAAACCACTTACGTGCGATTTATCGTTGGCACCCAATTTTTGCTGGCCAAGATTTTATCAAATACTTCGGTGACGATGATCTGCATTATGATAATGCGAATGTCGAAGGCGGTGATGTGTTGGTTATTGGTAAAGGTGCAGTTCTTATCGGTATGTCTGAGCGTACGACTGCTCAAGGTGTAGAGAACCTTGCAGCGAGCCTATTTAAAGCAGGCCAAGCTACCGAAGTTATTGCAATTGATCTGCCTAAACACCGTTCATGTATGCATTTAGACACTGTGATGACCCATATGGATGTAGATACTTTCTCTGTCTACCCAGAGATCATGCGCAAAGATCTCGACACATGGCGCTTAACACCAAAAGGCAACGGTGAAATGCATGTTGAAGCCTCACATAACTATCTGCACGCGATTGAGTCCGCTCTTGGCTTAGATCAGCTGAAAATCATCACCACGGGTGGTGACAGCTATGAAGCGGAACGCGAACAATGGAATGATGCCAATAACGTTCTAACTGTAAAACCGGGCGTAGTAATTGGTTACGAACGCAATGTATACACCAACGAAAAATACGATAAAGCTGGCATCAAAGTACTGACAGTACCTGGTAACGAGCTTGGTCGTGGTCGCGGTGGCGCTCGCTGTATGAGCTGTCCAATAGAACGAGACGATATATAACTTACTCGTCCCTTTACATTAGGTGAATCAAAACTAAGGTTGATGTGAATACATCAACCTTTTTTAGCTTTAATTAAAAATAATTATTCACAATAAAAGCATTTATATGTTTTAATGAATTCTATTAATCTAATCACATGTACTAAGGGACGAGCTATGGCTTTCAATTTACGTAACCGCAACTTTTTGAAGCTATTGGACTTCTCAACCAAAGAAATCCAGTTTTTGCTCGAACTGTCTGCAGAGCTAAAAAAAGCTAAATATGCAGGAACAGAGCAGAAGAAACTTCAAGGTAAAAACATCGCACTAATCTTTGAGAAATCTTCGACTCGTACCCGATGTGCGTTTGAAGTCGCTGCCTTTGACCAAGGTGCTCAAGTCTCTTACATCGGCCCTTCTGGCTCGCAAATCGGTCATAAGGAATCGATGAAAGACACCGCTCGCGTCCTTGGTCGTATGTATGACGGGATTGAATACCGAGGCTTTGGCCAATCCATTGTTGAAGAGCTTGGTACTTATGCTGGTGTTCCAGTGTGGAATGGTTTAACGGATGAGTTCCACCCAACCCAGATCCTTGCTGACTTCCTGACCATGCAAGAGCACGGCCGTGGTAAACAGCTACATGAAGTAACCTTCGCTTACCTAGGTGATGCGCGCAACAACATGGGTAACTCACTTATGGTGGGCGCAGCGAAAATGGGCATGGATATTCGCCTTGTCGCGCCAAAAGCGTTCTGGCCTGAAGAAGATCTCGTGGCAACTTGTCAAACTATCGCGCAACAAACCGGTGCAAAAATCACGTTAACAGAAAGCGTTGAGGAAGGTGTGAAAGGTTGTGACTTCCTATACACCGACGTTTGGGTGTCTATGGGTGAGTCTGCCGAGGCATGGGATGAACGTGTAGCGTTAATGACACCTTATCAAATCAATATGGACGTGATTAAGCAAACGGGTAATCCACATGTGAAATTCATGCACTGCCTTCCAGCTTTCCACAATGATGAAACCACCGTCGGCAAAGAAGTCGCTGAAAAATACGGTATGAAAGGCCTTGAAGTAACAGAAGAGGTATTTGAATCGGAATACTCCATCGTATTCGACGAAGCTGAAAACCGTATGCATACCATCAAAGCCGTGATGGTTGCGACGCTAGGAAGCTAAACCAGCGCGCAAAAACAGCCGATAAAAACCATGATGTAATCGCTTGCGCTCACGAAAGTTAAGCGTATAATGCTCGGCAATTTGTCTGAGGATTAAGAAATGACCACGCTGATTGCTGACGTAAAAACGCGATTTGCTCTCGCTAAGCGACTACGCTTACGTGGTGTTATTTTCGTTAATTCTATTGAATTTTAAAACCTCCCCATTGGGGAGGTTTTTTTATGTCCAAAATTCCTTTCGGTTATTTGGATGTAGTCATCAATGTTATAGGGAAGAAGATCATGGCGAACTCGCTTTACCAGAAGCACATCATCTCTATTCCAGAGCTTTCACGCGAAGAACTGGAACTTATCGTAGAAACAGCAGGTAGCCTTAAAAAAGCACCTCGACCAGAACTGATTAAAAACAAAGTCGTTGCAAGTTGTTTCTTTGAACCATCAACACGTACACGTTTATCGTTTGAAACAGCGATTCAGCGCATTGGTGGTGACGTGATTGGCTTTGATAATGATGGTAATACCTCTCTGGCGAAGAAAGGCGAAACACTCGCAGATTCAGTACAAGTCATCTCTTCTTACGTCGATGCCTTTGTGATGCGTCATCCACAAGAAGGCGCCGCTCGCTTGGCATCTGAATTTTCAAATGGCGTGCCAGTGATCAACGCGGGCGACGGTGCAAACCAACACCCAACTCAAACGCTACTCGACCTATACACCATCGCGGAAACACAAGGGCGTCTAGACAACCTGAACGTCGCATTCGTAGGTGACCTAAAATATGGCCGCACAGTGCACTCACTGACTCAAGCCTTAGCAAAGTTTAACAACATCCGCTTCTTCTTTGTTGCACCAGATGCGCTGGCAATGCCAGATTACATCTGCGAAGAACTAGACGAAGCTGGCATTCAATATAGCCTACACACAGACATGGAAAGTGTGATTCCTGAACTGGATATTCTGTACATGACACGCGTACAGAAAGAACGCTTTGACGAATCGGAATACGCACATATTAAGTCGGCTTACATCCTAACGGCGGCACTACTAGAAGGCGCGCGTGAGAACTTGAAAGTACTGCACCCACTACCACGTGTGGATGAAATCACAACTGATGTTGATAAAACGCCTCATGCTTACTTCTTCCAGCAAGCTCAAAATGGCGTGTATGCTCGCCAAGCACTGCTGGCGCTTGTTCTAAACGAAACACTGTAATCGAGGGGAAAAATCATGGCTAAAGAAACTCAATTGCAGGTAGAAGCAATCAAAAATGGTACGGTCATCGACCACATCCCTGCGCAAATCGGTATCAAAGTATTAAGACTGTTCGATATGCACAATTCATCACAACGCGTAACGATTGGACTGAACTTGCCATCATCAGCACTCGGTCATAAAGATCTACTCAAAATCGAAAATGTGTTTATCAATGAAGAGCAAGCGAGCAAGCTAGCGTTGTATGCTCCTCACGCGACCGTGAATCAAATCGAGAATTATGAAGTGGTGAAAAAGCTCGCGTTAGAGCTTCCTGAGCGCATCAATGATGTATTTGAATGCCCGAATTCAAACTGTATTTCTCATAATGAACCAGTAGAAAGCAGCTTTAGCGTGTTCGAGAAGAAACAAGAAATCCGCCTAAAGTGTAAATACTGCGAGAAAGTGTTCTCACGCGAGATCGTAACCGAGCGATAAACACGCCGCACGACTAGGCTGTGATACGTTTAAAATACCCTGCAATGTCAGGGTATTTTGCTCTTTACCTACCGAGGGTTTAGAGGCAAACTGAGAATCTTTATTCCCTACAACTGATGGAAAAAATCAAATGACGAAAGTACTTCACACTGAGTCTGCACCAGCAGCAATCGGTCCTTACGTTCAAGGCGTAGATCTAGGTAACATGGTTCTTACTTCAGGCCAAATCCCAGTAAACCCAGCGACAGGTGAAGTGTCTGCTGATATCGCAGAACAAGCTCGTCAGTCTCTAGAAAACGTAAAGGCTGTAGTTGAATCTTCAGGTCTTAAAGTATCTGATATTGTAAAGCTAACGGTTTTTGTTAAAGACCTAAATGACTTTGGCACAGTGAACGAAGTTTACGGCAAGTTCTTTGATGAGCACGGCGTAGCAAACTACCCTGCACGCTCTTGTGTAGAAGTGGCTCGCCTACCAAAAGATGTTGGCATCGAGATTGAAGCAATCGCTGTTCGCAAATAATTGCACTTGCTGACAAACATAAAAAAACGGGTAGCTCAGGCTACCCGTTTTTTATTGTCTTTTCGTGATGATATCGCAGTAAAACTTAAGCAGCGTTGCGCTGTTTGACTTCTTCATCTAACGATTCAAGCTTCTCTTTCATCTGTTCACGACAGATATTCGCTAACTCGCGAATGCCCTCTTTACCATAGCCTTCAGTGCTGATTGGAGGTAGCATTTCAACAATCACATGACCATTGTTCCAACGGTTCAGCTTAATTTTATTCGTCGAGCTACATACGATAGGAATGATTGGCACACCTGCACCAATTGCCGCATGAAAAGCACCTGTTTTGAATGGCAGCAAACCACGCCCACGAGAACGCGTGCCTTCTGGGAACATCCACACCGAAACATCACTTTCTTTCATGCTGCTCACGACCTGATCGATAGTACCTTTTGCTTTAGAACGATTCGCTCGGTCAATCAGAATGTTACCCGTAAGCCAGTAAAGCTGACCAAACAGTGGCATCCAAGCCAAGCTCTTTTTACCTACTGTCACAACTTTCGGAGTCACAGCCGCAGAAACAGTAAACATGTCCCAGTTGTTCTGGTGGTTAGCAATGTAAACATGTTGGCCGCGTGAATACGCATCTTCAGGGATACGTAACTCTAACTTAATCCCAAACACACGAGACATCTTGGCAAACAAACGGCCAAAAGTGAAAACGTGCTTAGGGTTTCTAGGGCTTAATAGGCAGTAACCACAACCACCAATAAACATAACAATCGCAAAGATAGCGACAGCAAATACACGTAACAGTGCAATCATTCTTGTTCTCCAGGAACCGGCTTTTGCCAGATACAGCTATTAATATCTCTCTTTCCATAAAGGGAAAATATGGTCATGAGAGTGATATAAAAAAGCCGAAACTCAGGTTTCGGCTCTCTTGATATCCAAGTTACCTGCGGTGCAGTTTAACTTGCCTAGCTCACTCGCTCAATATTTGCGCCAAGTGCAGCCAGTTTATTTTCGATTTTGTCGTAACCACGGTCGATATGGTAAATACGATCAACGACGGTTTCGCCTTTAGCAATGCAACCTGCAATAACCAAACTAGCCGAAGCTCGTAGATCGGTTGCCATCACTTGCGCACCGCTGAGTGACTCAACATCACCACAGATAACCGTATTGCCTTCGATCTCAGCTTTAGCGCCCATACGCATGAGTTCTGGTACGTGCATAAAGCGGTTTTCAAAGATAGTCTCTGTGATCACGCCGCCACCTTTCGCCATCATGTTCAGAAGCGTAAATTGAGCTTGCATATCCGTCGGGAAACCAGGATGTGGCGCAGTACGTACACTTACCGCTTTTAGCTCGCGGTCGGTCATATCAACGGAGATCCAATCTTCACCCGTTTCGACAAGCGCGCCAGCTTCTTCCAGCTTGGCGAGAACCGCTTCAAGCAAATGAGCATTAGTGTTGCGACATACCACTTTACCGCCAGATACTGCTGCTGCGACAAGGAATGTTCCCGTCTCAATACGGTCAGCAACCACGTTGTGTTTACAACCGCCTAGGCGCTCAACACCTTCAATCGTAATGGTATCTGTGCCAGCGCCAGAGATTTTTGCGCCAAGCTTATTTAGGAAATCAGCGGTATCGACGATTTCAGGCTCACGCGCAGCGTTATCTAGTGTTGTTGTGCCTTCCGCCAGCGTTGCGGCACACATGATGGTGATCGTCGCGCCTACGCTGACTTTATCCATCACGATGTGTGCGCCTTTTAGCCGACCATCCGCTTCTGCTTTCACATAACCATCTTCTAATGTAATGGTTGCGCCAAGCTGCTCTAAACCAGAAATATGCAGATCCACAGGACGAGCGCCAATAGCACAACCGCCTGGTAAAGAAACCTGACCTTGACCAAAGCGCGCCACCAAAGGACCTAAAGCCCAAATAGAAGCACGCATGGTTTTCACCAAATCATAAGGCGCGCAGTATTCTGTAATACTGCTTGGGTCAACATGAACAGAGCCATTGCGGCTTACTTTCGCGCCTAAACGCTTAAGCAATTCCATGGTTGTATCGATATCACGAAGGTGTGGTACGTTTGCCACTTCTACTGGCTCTTCCGCCAAGATAGACGCAAATAAAATCGGCAGTGCTGCGTTTTTTGCACCTGAAATGGTCACTTCACCAACTAGTGGTTTATCTGACCCAATAACTCGAAACTTTTCCATCAATAAACCTTAAAGCGACATCAATTTCTTATCACGAGCCCACTCTTCTGGTGTGAACGCTTTGATTGATAATGCGTGAATGTCGTTACGCTGGATGTATTCCATCAGAGGAGCATAAATTAGCTGCTGCTTCTTAACGCGGCTCATTCCATCGAAACAAGCATCAACAGCAACCACTTCATAGTGGCTACCTTCACCTTTCACATGCACTTCTTGAAGGTTTAGTGCTTCTTCTAATAACTGTTGTACTTTTGCGCTATCCACAATTTACCCCTGATAATTCTGTACGTGTTTGGCCACTAAAGATTCAACATTGCTCAGTTGAAACAAAGTGCGCAGTTGCGCCGGCACGAAACTGAGCATTATATGACAGTTTTGCTTTTTTGCATGCTCTAATAAGTGGATTAACATCACCATTCCTGCAGAGTCGACGCGCTCTATCTCTTTTAGCGAGCATTCCAGCTCCGATTGAGCAGGTTGCCATTGCTGTGCATACGCCCACAATGAAGGCACTGTATCTCTATCAAGTGCCCCTGTTAGCTTAAGAATGTTTTGATCCAATTGCCACTGAGCGGGAGTCTGGGCCATTATTTCTTCGCCTCGAAGCGGATCGGTTCTGCGGCCAATTTTTCTAGGTCTTTAGCAACAGATAGAATACCTTCTTGACGAATTTTACTGTTCCATTCGGATTGTTTACTAGAAAGCAAACTAATGCCCTCTGCAATCATATCGAATGCTTCCCACTCACCAGACTGGTTGTCTTTACGCAGTTTAAACTCAAGTTTGATGTTTGGACGCGGAGTATCGATGATATCAACTTTAATGCTTGTAATACGCTTAGAGTCATCAATGCTAGGCTCAGGACCAAACTCAATTTTTTGGTCAGAGTATTGCGTCAACACTTGTGCATAAGACGCAATCAGGTAAGCACGAAATGCATCGATAAACTCAAGTACATCTTCACGCTTAGCACCTTTTAAGTTTGGACCAAGAAGTTTTAACCCTGCATAGCGGTAGTTGACGTAAGGCATTAGCTCTTCTTCAACGATCACTTTAAGTAAATTTGGATCTTGTTTGATTTTCGGCTGTTCGGCTTTCAATCTTTCGAACGTGACTTCAGCTACCTGCTTCATCATCTTATAAGGTTCAGTTTTATCCACCTCTGCTGCTGTTGCTCCAAAGACGCTAAACACAGCACAAACTGAAAGTAGTAATCTCGCTAACATAGTTATTCCTTACTTGAGTCGTCTGAACCACCTACGCTGTATAGTACTTGACCAATTAAGTCTTCAAGCACAAGCGCCGATTTGGTGTCTTCGATGGTATCACCATCCACCAGCATGACTTCATCATCAAAAACGAAGCCAGGTACTAAACCAATGTATTGCTCACCAATCAGGCCAGATGTCAAAATTTGTACGCTCGACGTTTCTGGGAACTGATTGTATTTGCTATTGATAGATAGTGTTACAACTGGCAATAAGTTGTCTGGGTTAAGCGAAATACTACTTACTCGACCAATCACAACGCCCCCCACTTTTACGGGAGAACGAACTTTTAAACTGCCAATATTATCGAACTCGGCTTTGAGGGTATAAGTATCACCAGAGCCAATGCTTTTTACGTCAGCAACTTGAAAAATCATCACAAGAATCGCGCAAATTCCCGCTAATACAAAGCTGCCAACCCATAATTCAGTTTTACGTGTTTGTTGCATGATTAATTCCCAAACATCAATGCGGTCAGTACAAAGTCTAATCCTAGTACTGCTAAAGAAGAATGCACAACAGTGCGCGTAGTTGCTCGGCTGATCCCTTCCGATGTTGGAATAGCATCATAACCGTTAAATAGAGCGACCCAAGTAACCGTAATTGCAAACGCAAAACATTTGATCATACTGTTACCAATGTCTTGCCCTAGCTCAACAGAGGACTGCATCGCTGACCAAAAACTGCCGTGATCAACGCCTTTCCAGTCAACACCAACAAGCTGAGCGCCCCAAATTCCCACAGCCATGAAAATCATAGCCAGTAAAGGCATTGAGATAACCCCAGCCCAAAACCGTGGTGCAATCACTCGTTTCAATGGGTCTACCGCCATCATTTCAAGGCTAGACAGTTGTTCCGTTGCTTTCATTAGACCTATCTCTGCGGTTAACGCAGAACCGGCACGACCAGCAAACAAAAGTGCAGTAACAACGGGTCCTAATTCACGGAGTAACGAAAGCGCTACCATTTGCCCCAAACTGCCTTCTGCGCCGTAATCCACCAACACAACATAGCCTTGTAGACTCAAAACCATTCCAATGAACAGACCAGATACGACGATGATCGCTAGCGACTGAACACCAACAGAATAAAGTTGCTTAACAAGCAGAGGAAAGCTTCTGATCGGTTGTGGCTTAGAAAATAGCGCCCCAATCAACATGAAAGTCGCACGACCAAATGCTCCGCAAATAGAAAGCGTGCGTCGACCCAGCGAGGCGACAAAGTGAATGAAGTTATCGACCATCAAATAAGTCCTTTTCGATACTTTGAGAAGGGAAACGAAACGGTACAGGACCGTCGGCATCACCTTGTAAGAACTGCTGGACACGAGGATCAGAGTTTTGAGTCAGCTCTTCTGGCGTACCATAGGCGATGATTTTTCCATCGGCCATCAGGTATACCCAGTCAGCAATACTCATGACTTCAGGTACGTCGTGAGAAACCACAATAGAGGTCAAACCTAACGCTTGGTTTAGATTGCTAATTAGCTCAACCAAAACGCCCATAGTGATTGGGTCTTGCCCCACAAACGGCTCATCGTACATGATCAGGTCAGGGTCAAGTGCGATTGCACGAGCCAAAGCAGCGCGTCTTGCCATACCACCTGAAAGCTCACTCGGCATTAATTGCGCCGCGCCGCGTAGACCGACAGCTTCGAGCTTGAGTAACACCATGGTGCGAATCAAATCTTCCGATAAATCGGTATGCTCTCTCAATGGAAAGGCGACATTATCAAAAACATTCAAATCAGTGAATAAAGCCCCTGACTGGAACAACATGCTCATTTTCTTTCGAGCATGGTAGAGTTTTTTACGCGAGAGAGAGGGAATATTGTCTCCATCAAACCAGATCTCTCCTTGCTCGGGATACAACTGACCACCAATCAAACGCAGCAGTGTTGTTTTACCAATTCCCGATGGTCCCATAATGGCCGTCACTTTGCCCTCAGGAACATGCAGATCAATATCATCAAAGATCATGCGTTCTCCCCGTGAAAAAGTGAGGTTGTTCACGGTGACTAAATCGTTGTTCGACATATCATCTCTTCTACTGTAGGAGCGTTGCAACTCACGGAATCATCAAGCAGATACTCATCGGAGTTGAATTCTACGTTTAATAAAGTAACGTCGGTACATTTATTAGGCTGCAATCATAAGCACATTGGCGTTGAATTTAAAGCACTGTTCAATTAAATAAAGTCGACTATATCCCTGCAATTTCTCATGGTTTATGACCTAATTAGCACGAAGTGTTTAAATCCTAGACCAGAATTGCTCATTTAAATGAGTGAGATTTACATACATTTTCGTTACTAACCTTTAATTTATTCTTCGTTTATCTTCCATTTTAGGCCGCAAAAGGTCAAAATTAGCGGTTATTCATTTTACTTATTTAATACTTAGGAATTCTCATGCTCGAAGCCGTTGCGTTGCTTATAGTCGGTCTTGTTTTGCTTGTTTGGAGTGCAGATAAACTTGTTTTTGGCTCTGCAGCGATAGCCCGCAACGTCGGTATTTCCCCGCTTGTCATCGGCATGACAATCCTTGCGATGGGCTCATCTGCCCCTGAGATGATGGTATCTGCAACCGCTGCTTGGGATGGTAAAACAGATACAGCGGTGGGTAACGTATTAGGCTCAAACATAGCGAACATTGCGTTAATCCTAGGTATTACAGCGCTGATCAAGCCTTTGTCGATTAGCTCCGCCGTCATCCGCCGAGAGCTTCCACTCATGATAGCCGTAACCGTACTCGCTGGTATTCTGCTTTGGAATAGCCATCTCGGTTTTTATGAGGGTGTCTTATTGTTTGTACTCTTTGGGGCATTTTTATTTGCTATGTTGCAAATCAGCCGCAAAGAGCAAAAATCAGGTGATGTTTTTCTTGATGACCAAGAGTCAGAGATCCCTGAAGGCGTCAGTAACCCTAAAGCAATCATGTGGGTGGTTATTGGCTTGATACTGCTTCCTTTGGCAGCCAGCATGCTGGTTGATAACGCGGTAATTATTGCTAAACACTTTGGTATGAGCGACCTTGTTATCGGTCTAACTATTATCGCCATTGGCACTAGCCTGCCTGAACTGGCCGCATCACTTGCGGGAGTTTTAAAGGGTGAAGACGACATGGCTGTCGGTAACATTATCGGTTCGAATGTGTTTAACATTCTGGCGGTAATGGGGATTCCTGGCATCATTAATCCATCGGTGCTCAGTGAGTACGCGATGGGACGTGACTTCTGGGTCATGTTAGGCGTTTCATTGTTACTTGTCGCGATGTGTTTGGGTAAATCACGCAGTATTAACCGTATTGAAGGTGCCATCTTGTTTGTGTGCTTCTTAGGTTACCAAGTGTACTTATTCGCAAACATGACCGCTTAATTACCACGATCAATAAGTAGAGATCTGATATGTCCAATCAATTTGATTTTCGCGCTGCTGCTAAACAAGTTCTTGATATCGAAGTTGCTGCTCTGCAAGAGCTAGATACCTACTTTGATGATCAATTTGAAAAAGCGTGTGAACTTATCCTTTCCAACAACGGCAAAGTTGTCGTTATGGGTATTGGCAAGTCAGGCCATATTGGTAACAAGATTGCCGCCACTCTGGCAAGCACTGGGACTTCGGCGTTTTTCGTTCATCCAGGCGAAGCCGCACATGGTGACTTGGGTATGATTAGCCCTGGTGACATTGTGCTGGCAATTTCTAACTCTGGTGAATCAAACGAAATTCTGTCTCTATTTCCAGTATTAAAGCGCCTGAATATTAAGATCATCAGCATGACAGGTAAGCCAGAATCAAATATGGCCAAGCTGTCTGACTTACACCTGCAAATTACGGTACCTCAAGAAGCTTGTCCGTTAGGCCTGGCGCCAACTAGCAGTACGACTGCCACATTAGTGATGGGAGATGCATTAGCCGTAGCTCTGCTTCAAGCTCGTGGTTTTTCTGCCGAAGATTTTGCCCTATCTCACCCAGGTGGTGCACTGGGGAGAAAACTGCTACTTAAGTTGTCTGATATTATGCACTTTGGAGAAGCGTTACCTAAAGTTTCTCCTGACGCATTAATTCGCGATGCCCTGCTTGAAATTTCAGAAAAGGGGTTAGGCATGACAGCCATCGTCGATGAGCACGATGCTATGCTTGGTATATTCACCGATGGTGATTTACGTCGTACCTTAGACAAGCGTATCGATATTCATACGACGGCAATTGGCGAGGTCATGACGACAAACCCAACCACAGCACACCCTGATATGCTGGCGGTTGAAGGTTTGAACTTGATGCAGAATAAAAACATTAATGCTCTGATTTTATGTAAAGACGAAAAAATTGTGGGTGCACTGAACATGCACGATTTACTAAAAGCTGGCGTGATGTAATATCAGCACAAACATTTAAATCATTTATTAGACGAATAAAGGCAATGGTCAGGGAAGTACTGAGCTAAACGATAGGCCTTCATTATATGAGTTTTACTCGCCTTATTTATTTGCTCTTGATCTTCGTTGTAGCGTGGTGCGGTTATTACCTACTAACCCCTAAAGGCAACGATGCAATTCAAGTAGCACCAGATTCTGAACTGCCCATGTTCAGTGGTTCTGGATTAGAAAACATCACCTACGGTGAAGATGGTGTCCGCAGTTACATCATTCGCTCCACTAACTTAGACCATTATGCTAAGAGTGGAGATACTATTTTTAATAACCCGACTTTGATGGTTTACCGTGAAGGAAGCGTCATTGAATGGAAGGTGACTGCCACAAGAGCAGTGTTAGATGAAGACCAAGTTTTGACTTTATATGACAAAGTCTTAATGCAAAATCTTCTGCCTGGTGCGAGTTTTGATACCATGGCAACAGACAAATTGGTCATTAATCTAACCAATCGTGATTTTAAAGCTGACCAACAAGTAATGTTGGTTGGACCACAATTTGAAACTACTGGAGGCGCAATGCAAGGTAACCTAAAACAGCATACTGCGACTCTGACAGATGAAGTTCAAGGTCGATATGAAACCGTTACACCTTAGCCTACTGGCACTGGTATTGGCGGCGCCTCAAGCGCTGGCACTCAAGTCGGATACTCAACAGCCGGTTTACATAAACTCTGACACCCAACAGGTTGATATGAAGAGTAACCAGGTTGTTTTTGAAGGCGATGTATCTCTTAAGCAAGGGAGCATCAATATCGATGCTGATAGAATCGTGGTAACTCGCGATCCTAAAACCGAAGCAATTAAACAGATTCAAGCATTTGGTAAACCTGCGAAGTTTTCTCAGCTGATGGACGATGGTAAAACACTTAGTGGTCAAGCTACGGAGTTGGATTACCGTATTTCTACAGACGAACTGACCATGAAAGGTCAAGCGCAGCTGGCACAAGACAACAACACCATCAAAGGTTCTTCGATTCGTTACCAAATTGGTAAACAAAAGCTAGTCGCAGATAGCTCTAAGGAAGAGCGCGTTACGACCATTTTGCAACCCAATCAGATAGAGAACTAATATGGCAGTACTGAGTGCGAAAAACTTGGCGAAAAGCTACAAAAAA
Organism: Vibrio sp. 661; assembly: GCF_033339315.1. Lineage (NCBI taxonomy): Bacteria > Pseudomonadati > Pseudomonadota > Gammaproteobacteria > Vibrionales > Vibrionaceae > Vibrio > Vibrio sp. 661. The sequence goes on from NZ_JAWOUJ010000013.1 coordinate 36,660, forward strand.
CGCAAAGTCGTCACTGATGTTAGCTTAGAAGTTGAATCTGGTCAGATTGTTGGGCTACTCGGTCCAAACGGTGCGGGTAAAACCACCTCGTTTTACATGATTGTCGGCTTAGTACCTCGTGATGAGGGCACCATTACCATTGACGACAATGACATCAGTATTTTACCGATGCATAGCCGTTCACGCCTTGGCATTGGCTATCTTCCGCAAGAAGCGTCGATTTTCCGTAAGCTTTCAGTAGAAGATAACATCATGGCCGTACTTGAAACTCGTCAAGAAATGACGAGGGAAGAGCGCCAAGATAAACTGGAAGATTTGTTGGAAGAATTCCACATCCAGCACATCAGAACCAGTGCTGGTATGGCACTATCAGGGGGTGAACGACGCAGGGTGGAAATCGCTCGAGCTTTAGCGGCCAACCCTCAGTTCATTTTATTGGATGAACCTTTCGCTGGTGTTGACCCAATTTCGGTTAATGACATCAAGAAAATCATTGAGCATCTGCGCGATCGTGGTCTCGGAGTGTTAATCACTGACCATAATGTACGTGAAACACTGGACGTATGTGAAAAAGCCTATATCGTGAGCCAAGGGCACCTAATTGCATCGGGAACTCCGGCAGAAGTTCTCAATAATGAACAGGTGAAACAAGTTTATCTCGGCGAACAATTCCGTCTATGATTATATTAGGAACGGTAAGATTCTGAGCATTACAAGGTAAGTAACACTGAATGAAACCTTCATTACAACTCAAGCTAGGTCAGCAGTTAGCCATGACGCCACAGTTGCAGCAAGCGATTCGCTTATTGCAATTGTCGACACTCGATCTTCAACAAGAAATCCAAGAAGCGTTGGACTCAAACCCATTATTGGAAGTTGAAGAAGGCCAAGACGAGCCTCTAGCAAACGGTGAAGATAAGTCAGCGGTCGAGGCTGCTGATAGCAACAGTGCTAGCGAACCAACAGAAATTGACGTTCCAGATAGCTCCGATGTGATAGAGAAATCAGAAATTAGCTCTGAACTTGAAATCGACACGACTTGGGATGACGTCTACAGCGCGAATACTGGTAGCACTGGCTTAGCTCTTGATGATGATATGCCCGTCTACCAAGGCGAAACCACTGAATCATTACATGATTACCTCATGTGGCAGCTTGATCTAACACCATTCAGTGAAACCGACCGCACGATTGCATTAGCGATTATTGACGCTGTTGACGACTACGGCTATTTAACTTTGTCGCCTGAAGAGATTCATGAGAGCTTCGATAATGAAGAGATAGAGTTAGACGAAGTAGAAGCTGTTCGTAAACGCATTCAACAATTCGATCCTCTTGGCGTTGCATCGCGTAACTTACAAGAATGTTTGTTACTGCAACTGACGACCTTCCCAGAAGACACGCCGTGGCTTGCTGAAGCCAAAATGATACTTGCGGATCATATTGATCACCTAGGCAACCGAGACTACAAGCTCGTCATCAAAGAGACTAAGCTGAAAGAAGCCGATCTTCGTGAAGTCTTAAAGCTTATCCAACAGTTAGATCCTCGTCCAGGTAGTCGCATCACTCCTGATGATACCGAGTACGTAATTCCAGACGTATCCGTTTTTAAAGACAATGGCAAATGGACCGTTTCTATAAACCCGGATAGCGTGCCAAAATTAAAAGTAAATCAACAATATGCTCAATTAGGCAAAGGTAATAGCGCGGATAGCCAGTACATCCGCAGCAATTTGCAAGAGGCAAAATGGTTAATTAAGAGCTTAGAGAGTAGAAACGAGACGCTACTCAAAGTTGCAAGATGTATTGTTGAACATCAACAAGATTTCTTCGAGTATGGTGAGGAAGCCATGAAGCCAATGGTACTCAATGATGTCGCTTTGGCTGTGGACATGCATGAATCCACGATTTCTCGTGTAACAACGCAAAAGTTTATGCATACACCACGTGGTATTTTTGAATTGAAGTACTTCTTCTCTAGCCATGTTAGTACTGACAACGGCGGAGAATGTTCGTCAACAGCAATTCGTGCACTCATTAAAAAACTGGTCGCAGCAGAGAATACTGCCAAACCACTGAGTGATAGCAAGATTGCTGCTCTTCTGGCTGACCAAGGGATTCAGGTCGCAAGACGTACGATAGCCAAATATCGCGAATCCTTGGGAATTGCCCCTTCAAGTCAGCGTAAACGCCTATTATAAGGCACTAACTGAAAAGGAAAGTCTATGCAAATCAATATTCAAGGCCATCACGTTGATCTTACCGATTCAATGCAAGACTATGTAAATTCTAAGTTTCAGAAGCTCGAAAGGTTCTTCGACCATATCAATCAAGTGCATGTTGTACTAAAAGTTGAAAAAATTACTCAAATCGCGGAAGCTACGCTTCACATAAATCAAGGCGAAATCCACGCATCAGCCGATGACGAAAATATGTATGCCGCGATCGATTCGCTGGTAGATAAATTGGTTCGCCAACTTAATAAGCACAAAGAAAAACTAAACAGTCATTAATCATGCAACTGAGCGAAATACTGTCATTGGACTGCACCAAAAGTGCGGTCCACTGCACGAGTAAAAAACGCGCCCTTGAAATGATCAGCCGTATCGTGGCTGATCAAACGGGCCAAGATTCTACCGAGCTGTTCGAATGCATGCTCAATAGAGAAAAAATGGGCAGTACCGGTATCGGAAACGGTATTGCGATCCCTCACGCGAGAATGCAATCAAGCGACAAGGCCATTGCTGTCTTACTGCAATGTGATGAAGCAATCGAATTTGATGCGATTGACAATCGACCTGTCGATCTTCTTTTTGCGCTCCTTGTACCAGAAGAACAGTGCAAAGAGCACCTCAAGACTCTATCCTCTATGGCAGAACGTCTGAGCGATAAGCAAGTATTAAAACTACTGCGTAATGCTCAGAGTGATGAAGAACTTTACGACATCATGATTCACCAATAAGCAGGACTAACTCCATGCGACTAATCGTTGTTAGCGGGCACTCAGGTGCCGGTAAAAGTATTGCGCTTCGTGTACTGGAAGACTTAGGTTACTACTGTGTTGATAACCTGCCAGTTAACTTGCTAGACGCATTTGTTCATTCTGTTGCTGACAGCAAACAGAATGTTGCAGTCAGCATTGATATTCGCAATATTCCTAAAAAGCTAAAAGAACTGACGAGTACACTAGAACAGTTAAAAACTGAGCTTGATGTGACCGTGCTTTTCTTGGACGCTAATAAAGAAACGCTACTCAAACGCTACAGTGAAACACGCCGAATTCACCCGTTATCTTTAGGTGGCACCTCCCTCTCGCTCGATCAAGCCATCGAGCGTGAGAAGCAAATTTTGACGCCACTCAAAGCGCATGCAGATCTGGTCCTAAATAGTAGTGGGCAGTCTTTGCATGAATTGAGTGAAACCGTGCGTATGCGCGTTGAAGGCAGAGATCGCAAAGGGCTCGTTATGGTATTTGAGTCTTTTGGTTTTAAATACGGCCTGCCTTCCGATGCCGATTACGTATTCGACGTTCGCTTCTTACCTAACCCACATTGGGAACCAGCACTACGCCCGCTTACAGGTCTGGATGCTCCTATCGCCGCATTTTTAGAGCAACACCAATCGGTGTTAAGTTTGAAATATCAAATTGAAAGCTTTATAGAGAATTGGTTACCTCTACTTGAGAAAAACAACCGCAGCTACCTGACCGTTGCAATCGGTTGTACTGGTGGTAAGCACCGCTCGGTGTACTTAACTCAGCAAATCGGTGAATACTTCGCCAACAAAGGACACCAAGTACAAATTCGCCATACCTCACTAGAGAAAAACGCTAAGGAATAGCCGTGGAGTTAAGTCGTAAAGTATTGATTCAAAACCGCCTTGGCTTACATGCTCGTGCAGCAGTCAAACTGGTCGAACTGGCACAGAGCTTTGAAGCGGTCATCACCATCGACAATGAAGAAGACAAAACCGCCACAGCAGACAGCGTAATGGGCCTGTTAATGCTAGAGTCCGCTCAAGGACAATACGTCACGATCCACGCAACGGGTGGGCAAGCGGAAGAAGCACTGGATGCCGTTTGCCACTTGATCGAAGATAAATTTGATGAAGGCGAGTAGTTTACTCGCTTTTTTCTTACCTCCCATTATCTTTCTCTTCCCTGACCTAATAAATAAATTTGCTTAGTATCATAAGTTGTTATTAAAAGGCGCCTAGAATTAAGTTATTATTCAACGCATTGTAAATATCAGGAATTGGGAGGAATGAATGGCAGAGCAAATTGAATTCGACCAAGCTCACCAAGCCCTCCAAGAAGTCACAGAAGCGCTAGAAAATGGCCGCTTCGTCCATGTTCGTCGTCAATTACAGGACATGGAACCTGAGGATATCGCTCACCTTTTAGAAGCCTCCCCACGGAAGAGCCGTGAAGTTCTTTGGCAACTCACCGACCCTGAAGATTATGGTGAAATCCTTGACGAGCTGAACGAAGACGTCAAAGACAGCCTCGTATCCAAAATGGCACCAGAAGCGCTTGCAGAAGCGACAGAAGGCATGGATACCGATGACGTGGCTTACGTACTGCGTAGCTTGCCTGACAACCTGTCACGCGAAGTCCTGTCGCAAATGGACTCCTCTGACCGTCTACGGGTCGAAACCGCCCTATCCTACCCAGAAGACACTGCGGGTGGACTGATGAACACCGACGTCATCACAATTCGTGGTGACGTCGATGTGGACGTAGTTTTGCGTTATCTACGTATGAAAGGCGAGCTTCCAGAAGCTACGGATGCCCTGTATGTGATCGATGAAGAGAGTAAGCTCATCGGTGAACTGCCGATCACGACGCTTATTACCACTCAGCCAGACGTAAAAATCATTGATGTAATGGAAGACGCGGACGAGGCCATCACCGTCGATACTAGCGACTCAGATGTTGCGAGTCTGTTCGAACGCCGTAATTGGGTATCTGCACCTGTTGTTGATGAAAACTTGCATTTGGTCGGTCGTATCACCATCGATGACGTGGTTGACGTTATTCGTGAAGACGCGGAACACTCGATGATGAGTATGGCGGGTATGGACGATGACGAAGATACTTTCGCGCCTGTTGTAAAATCAGCTCGCAAACGCAGTATCTGGCTTGGCGCTAACGTATTAGCCGCCCTTGCTGCTGCTTCCGTTTCTAACATGTTTGAGGCCACATTAGACCAAATGGCCGCCATTGCGGTATTGATGACGATTGTTCCGTCCATGGGTGGTGTCGCTGGTAACCAAACCGTCGCACTAGTGATTCGTGGTCTTGCTCTTGGTCATATCGGTGACTCAAACAAACGCGAACTGTTAATGAAAGAAGCCTCGATCGGCTTACTCAACGGTATCATGTGGGCGCTGATTATTGGTGGTATTGTTGTTGCTTGGAAAGGTAACTGGATGCTCGGAGGAATCATTTCCGCCGCCATGCTGACCAACTTATTGGTCGCAGGTATTGCAGGAGTAACGATTCCAATCCTATTGAAAAAAATGAACATCGATCCTGCTTTAGCTGGTGGTATGGCATTAACAACGGTGACGGATGTGATTGGTTTATCTGTCTTCTTAGGGCTTGCCACAATACTGATTACCTAACAGAAAAAACGAAAAAGCCTGATGAACACATCAGGCTTTTTTGATTCTGAATTGCTAGAAAAGCTTATTCACCCGCCACTTTCATGGTATCCAGTAGGATAGAGCCCGTTTGGATTTGTGAGCGCGTTTCAATATCACTACCAACCGCCACAATCTTGGTGAACATGTCTTTTAGATTACCTGCGATGGTAATTTCTGATACTGGGTATTGGATTTCGCCATTCTCAACCCAGAAGCCTGCGGCACCGCGAGAGTAATCCCCCGTTACCACGTTCACACCTTGTCCCATGACTTCTGTCACTAGAAGACCAGTACCGAGCTCTTTAAGCATTTGTTCGAAGTTTTGGCCTGTCGACTTCACGTACCAGTTATGAATCCCACCAGCGTGACCTGTCGGCGTCATCTTCATTTTACGTGCGGCATAACTGGTTAACAGATAAGTTGCTAGCACACCGTCGGTAATGATCTCACGGTCTTGAGTGTACACACCTTCACTATCGAATGGACTTGATGCCAAACCACGCAATACATGCGGACGTTCTGAGATATTGAACCATTCAGGAAGCACTTGTTTGCCTAGATGGTCAAGTAAGAAAGAAGATTTTCGGTACAGGTTACCACCGCTGATCGCCATAACGAGATGGCCAATCAAGCCTGTCGCAACATCAGCCGCAAACATGATTGGGTATTGACCTGTTTTTAGACGCTGCGCATCTAAGCGGTTAACCGTATTCTCTGCCGCCTTACGACCCACCGTTTCTGGGGTCCATAAGTCATCACGATGACGTGCCACGGTGTAGCTGTAATCACGTTCCATCTCGCCGTTTTGACCAACGCCAATTACACAACAGCTAGTACTATGGCGGCTAGACGCATAACTAGCTAATAAGCCATGGCTATTGCCATACACTTTCACGCCGTAATGACTATCATAACTCGCGCCATCACTTTGTTTGATTGCACTGTTATAACTTAGCGCCTCTTTTTCTGCTGCAATCGCCACATTGGCAGCATAGTCTGGATCGGGTGCGTCAGGGTGGAAAAGATCAAGCTCAGGGATATCTTGCACCATGTATTCTTTTGCTGCAGGGCCTGCAAATGGGTCTTCAGATGTGTAATGTGCAATATCTAGCGCCGCTATAACGGTTTGCTCGATTGCCGCTTCACTTAAATCAGACGTGGAAGCACTGCCTTTGCGTTGACCTCGGTAAACGGTAATGCCCAGCGCACCATCGCTGTTGAACTCGACATTCTCTACTTCACCCATACGAGTTGAAACACTTAAACCAGTGCTTTTAGTAATTGCGACTTCGGCGGCGTCAGATTTTGCCGATGCAAGCTTTAAGGCTCTTGCGACGGCTTGCTCTAGCTCGGTACGTTGCTCAGCAACCTGCTGTTTAATATCCATTGTCTTTCACATCTTGTCTTTGATGAACAATAGGATAACAAGAATTTCGCTTTCTCCCCATGATTCTTGTTAAAATAGTCATAATATTAATCAAAACACAGGCAACTGAAATGGCACGTAAGAATCAAAAAGCGCCATGGGAACCAGAAGAAGAGATCATCTGGGTAAGTAAATCCGAGATGAAGCGAGACATGGAAGAACTGCAAAAGCTAGGTGAGGAGCTTGTCGGCCTCAAACCTTCAGTTCTAGAAAAGTTTCCATTGAGCGAAGATTTGCGAGAAGCAATTGCTGACGCGCAACGCTTTAAAAATGAAGCGCGTCGTCGCCAATTACAACGTATTGGTAAATTGATGCGTTACGAAGATCCAGAGCCAATCCAAGCCGCACTGGATAAAATTCGTAATAAGCACTCTCAATTAACGGCGGTATTCCACAAACTTGAAGCGTTGCGTGATCGCGTAGTGGAAGAAGGTGACAAAGCCATTGATGACGTAATGGAAATGTACCCAGAAGCGGATCGTCAGCGTCTACGCCAACTTGCTCGCCAAGCAGCGAAAGAGAGAAAAGCTGGGAAACCAGCAAAAGCGTACCGCGAAATCTTTCAGATCCTTAAAGGTCTAAACGAAGAAGAGTTTTAATTCGACGGCTCAAGCAATGAGCATTCGATTTAAACGCAAAAAGCAGACGTCAATGTCTGCTTTTTTTATCTTTGGTTTTACTGTCAGCGTTACACTAAGCGATTCACGCGGTCTCCGCGCTCGAAAGCGTTAATGTTCTCAATCAAGATTTCCGCTAAACGTTGGATAGATGAGTCGCTGCCCCATGCAACATGCGGTGTAAGTAACAAATTAGGTAAACTCATATTGGCAATCAGCGGATTGCTCTCATCAGCCGGTTCTTGTGTAAAAACATCAAAACCAGCCGCTGCAATTTCTTGCTGTTTTAAGGCATCCACCAGCGCGCTCTCATCCACCAAACCTCCACGCCCTGTATTAATCAAAATGGCGTTGGACTTCATTTGTTGCAACTCAGCTTGACCAATTAAATTCTGAGTACGATCGTTGAGCGGGCAATGCAAAGTCAGCGCATCGGAGCGTTTTAATACTTCCTCAAACGGCACATAACCTGGTCTACATTCTGCCGCCCCTTTACGCTCAGAAAACAACACGGTCATTCCTAACGCTTGAGCCAGATTCGCCGTCGCTTGCCCTAGTGCCCCACTACCAACAACACCTAACGTGCTACCACCAATATCCCCGATTGGGTGAGTAAAAAAACAAAACTGCTGGTTACGCTGCCACTCACCTGCGGCAATATCTTGGTGGTACCCAAATAAATTCCGTCTTAAAGCGAATAACATTGCCATCACGTGCTCGGGCACCGAACGCGTCGCGTAACCACGTACATTAGCAACCGCAATATCATGATTAGCACAGTAGTTCACATCGACGTTGTTAAAACCAGTTGCGGCAACCGCGATCATCCGTAATTTTGGTAGTTGCTCTAATACATGTTGGTCAAGCAGGACTTTATTGCTAATCACGATATCGGCATCTGCTAACCTTTCTATTACCTGCTCAGGCGCAGTTAGGTCGTACTCACGCCAGTGGTGCGGAAAGCCAGGTCGTGGGACCTCAATATGTTCTGGGATGGTCGCTCGGTCTAAAAATACGATGCTTGGCAAAGACATAACAACTCCTTGTTCACGGCTGAAAGACAGGATACATCAACCACAGTAACGAAATAGCCAAAAATAGCGAACTAGAAAGAACCGCTGTTGAGTGCAATTGGCATTAAGGGTGTGGCAACGTTTTATAATCAGGCAATGTACGCTCTGGCGAAAAATAGTTAAAGATCATCGCCTCGGCTTCAGAATAAAAGTCACAGGGTACAAAAATACTGCTCAGCTGATCCGTAGCTGGATGATAAAAACTTAGCTCCGCAGCGTGCAACTCTAAACGTTCTGAAAACTGATACGCCTCTTCGCTTGCATAAAACTCATCACCCACAATCGCATGACCAATCGCCATCAAATGCACGCGTAACTGATGCGATCGACCAGTAATGGGGAGTAACCGCACAACGGTTGTATGGGTGCCATCAGGGTGCACTTCACGCTTCACTACTTGGAATAAAGTTTGAGATGGTTTGCCGTCGTCAAAACATACTTTTTGTCGTGGACGATTTGGCCAATCACAAATTAATGGAAGATCAATATTCCCTTCTTGCGGCTCAACATGCCCCCAAACACGTGCGTAATACACCTTGTGAGTGAGGCGATATTGGAACTGCTTTTTTAATGCTCGCTCCGCGGGTTTGTTTTTCGCCAGCAACATCAACCCTGATGTCGACATATCCAAGCGATGCACAACTTGAATTTCTGGATGCAACTCTTTGAGGCGGCTCCACATGCTGTCGTAATGCTCTGCAAGGCGACCAGGGACAGACAGCAGCCCTGATGGCTTATTCACTGCCAGAATGTCGTCATCCTCAAAAACGATATCAACCCAAGGGTCGGTGGGAGGGGTATATTCAAGCATTGCCATGGGAGATCTCTACAAAATAAAAACGCCACGATTATATACCCAAATAGCACCCAGATGCAGGATTCTGAAGAAAAGTTCAACCCAATAAAACAAAGTCAATCCTTTAGCATAAAAACTAAAAATAGCACGTTGTAAATTTAGTTTGACAACAAGACGCATAACTGAATAGAGTGCTAGATGCACACAGCATGATATTCGCAAAGAATACTTAAAATAAATACACCAAAACACAGCATTTAAAAGACATTACCGTTGCGCAGTATAGGGCGTTCGCTCAGCTTGTCATGTACTGCGGTATGTATCTCTTTAGAAAGATACATAAGATAAAAAGGACAATAAGCAATGGACTCCGCCGTTATAGATAAACCCCAATCCAAACTTTCCTTATTTTTTCGTTCGCTAGGCCCCGGCATATTAATGGCATCTGCTGCGGTCGGTGGCTCTCACCTCGTGGCATCAACCAAGGCTGGTGCGATTTATGGTTGGCAATTGGCTGCACTGATTCTGCTCGTAAACCTGTTTAAATACCCTTTTTTCCGAGCGGGCGTACAGTACACCATGGGGACAGGGCTGACCTTGGTTGAGGGCTACGCGAAATTAGGTCGGCCTTATCTATGGCTATTTCTATTTCTGAGCGTGGTATCGGCCGTCATCAATACCGCCGCTTTGTTGATGTTTAGCGCTAGCTTGCTGGGCTACTTCATTCCGTTTTCACTATCAATGGCATCACTCAGCATCATTGTGATTGTCACCTGCCTGATCATATTATTTGCTGGCCATTACAAAGCGCTCGATACGCTATCTAAGGTGATCATGTCGGTGTTAACCATCGCGACTTTACTCGCTGTTTCTATCGCCTTTGGTAACCCTGTTGAGCAAGTAGCCAACTTCGAGCCGCCGTCACCTTGGTCTATTGCGGCTATTGGTTTTATCGTCGTGACAATGGGGTGGATGCCTGCACCGATAGAGATCTCCTGTTTAACCTCAGCGTGGCTAAAACGCCAATCAAGCCAGCAAGAAGTAACATACCGCTCTGCTCTATTTGACTTTAATGTCGGTTATATTGGCACGGCGTTTCTTGCCATTATCTTTGTATCGCTAGGCTCTTTGATGCTTTATGGTTCTGGCGTTGCGCTTGAAAGCTCTGGCGTTGGCTTCTCCCACCAATTGGTTGGCTTATATGCGGCAACGATTGGCGAATGGTCTCGTTACTTGATCGCGGTAATTGCGTTTTTCTGTATCTTTGGCAGCACGATTACCGTTATTGATGGCTATTCGCGCGTTATTTCGGATTCTCAACGCTTACTGCGCTCGCAACCAGACACTAACCCTAAAACCACTTCAGCGATCATGCTGGTAGTCTCCTTACTTGCATTGGGTATTGTGGTTTTCTGGGCTTCTGCGTTATTGCCTATGCTGAACTTTGCGATGATCCTCGCCTTTATGACCACGCCATTCTTTGCTCTGCTAAATTACACCTTAGTGAGCAAAACTGAGTTACCTGAGCCTTTGGCTGTTGGACCTAAACTAAAGTGGTTGTCGATTGCAGGCCTGATTTACTTGTTTGGCTTCTTGGCTGTATTTATCTGGTGGAAGTGGTTGATGTAAATGAGATAGCTATCAGTGATTAATGCATTCCGCATAAAGAAACTAAACCGTAAATAAAGAAAAAGGTCTTCAACTGAAGACCTTTTTTTAATGAGCAATAAATACTTACTTAGTTGTGGCTCACCACAATCAAACGCAGCGAGTCGAGCTGAACCTGAGCTTGGTTGATATAACCAGTAAGCTCTTTAATTTGTGCGTCGATAGCTTCAATTTCTTCGTCACGAATATTTGGGTTCACCGCTTTCAGTGCTTGCAAACGCTCAAGCTCTGCATTCAAACTGTGCTGCATATCTTGATGAGCTTGCTTGCGTACTTCTTCGACCTTCTCTTCAATAAGAACATCACCGGCTTCAATTAAGCGGTGTACGTCTTTCTGTACCGACGTAACCAACTTGCTACCTAAGTGACGGTTTACAGGGCTGAGCTGGCGGTTAAAGCTTTCAAACTCCACTTGAGCAGACAAATCATTACCACGCGAGTCCATCATCAAACGGATTGGCGTTTTCGGTAAGAAGCGCGCGATACCACTGCGTTTTGGCGCTTGCGCATCTACCGCGTAAATCAACTCAAGAAGAATAGTCCCGACTGGTAACGCTTTGTTTTTCAATAGAGATACCGCAGACGTCCCCACCCCTTCACTCATAAGAAGATCGATACCACCCTGGATCATTGGGTGTTCCCAACTGATAAAGTGCATATCTTCACGAGATAACGCTGTATCACGATCAAACGTGATCGTCGCTCCTTCGTATGGCAGACCTGGGTAGCTTGGCACCATCATGTGCTCAGATGGGGTCACAATCAGGGCGTTTTCACCTTTATCGTCTTGATTCAAGCCAATCGTGTCAAATAGAGAAAGTGCAAAGGTGACCAGATTGGTATCGCCGTCGGTTGATTCAATTTTCTCAACGATTTGTTGTGCTTTTTCCCCGCCATTTGAATGCATTTCTAATAGGCGATCACGGCCTTGCTCCAATTGGGATTTCAGCTCTTTATTCATTTTTGCTGACGCTTCAATGATCTCATCTAGCGTGCTGGTATCACCAGAGGCAAGAATTTCAATCAGATCATCGGAGTACTTATCGTAAACAGCACGGCCTGTTGGGCAGGTTTCCGCAAAAGCGTTCAGGCCTTCATCGAACCAACGTGCTAAGATCGCTTGCGATGTGCCTTTCAGGTAAGGAACATGAATGTCGATATCGCGATTTTGACCGATACGGTCCAAACGACCAATACGTTGCTCAAGCAAGTCTGGGTTGAATGGCAAGTCGAACATGACAAGTTGGTTGGCAAACTGGAAGTTACGACCTTCAGAGCCGATTTCGCTACAGATAAGAACTTGTGCTCCACCTTCTTCTTGCGCAAAGTAAGCCGCCGCTTTGTCACGTTCAAGAATCGACATACCTTCGTGGAAAACGGTGGCGCGGATACCTTCACGCTCACGCAGTGCTTGCTCCAATTGCAGTGCGGTACTCGCACGAGAAGCAATCACGAGGATTTTCTCGCTGCGCTTCTCTTTTACTTTTTCAAGCAACCAATTCACACGCGAGTCAAACTGCCACCAGCTCGCGTCATCGCCTTCAAATTCTTGGAAAATTTCTTCCGGGTAAAGGTTCTTCATCGCACGTGCTTCAGAACTCATCTTACCGCCAATCATCCCTGCAACACGCATTGATGTAGTGTATTGCGGTGGAATATCCATTGGCATCAGATGCACGTTACGCGTAGGGAAGCCTTTGATGGCCGCGCGCGTGTTACGGAACAGAACACGCCCTGTACCATGACGATCCATCAAGTTATCGATCAGCTCTTGGCGTGCCGACGCTTTAGCTTCTTCGTCCGCTTCACTTTCGATAATGCGGAAAAGTGGTTCTACGTCTTGTTCAGACAACAACTCAGTGATCTGGTTTTTTGCTTCATTAGGTAGCTTTTCACCGGAAAAGAGTGAAGTAATCGCATCTGCTACGGGCGCGTATTGCTCTTCTTCCTCAACGAATGCTTCGTAATCATAGAAGCGGTCTGGATCCAACAAACGCAGACGAGCAAAGTGACTCTCACGACCAAGCTGCTCTGGCGTTGCAGTCAGTAGCAACACACCAGGAGTACGTTCAGCCAAGCCTTCTACCACTTGGTATTCGCGACTTGGTTTGTCTTGGCTCCACTCTAGGTGGTGCGCTTCATCGACAACCAGTAGGTCCCATTCACCTTCCAGTGCTTGTTCAAAACGCTTGCGGCTCTTGCGTAGGAAATCCAAAGAACACAGCACATATTGCTGAGTATCAAATGGGTTTTCTGCATCCGCAAACGCTTCGATACAGCGCTCTTCGTCAAAGATAGAGAAATGCAGATTGAAACGACGCATCATCTCAACCAGCCATTGATGCTGCAGTGTTTCAGGCACCACAATCAAAATGCGTTCGGCACGACCAGACAGAACTTGTTGGTGGATGATCATGCCCGCTTCGATGGTTTTACCCAAACCTACCTCATCCGCCAACAAGACGCGTGGCGCGTGACGACGGCCAACTTCGTGCGCGATGTAAAGCTGATGAGGGATCAAACCTGCACGCATACCACATAGGCCACGCATTGGGCTCTTATGCTGCTCAAACTGGTTGGTTAGCGCACGATAACGCAGAACAAAGTTGTCCATACGGTCGATTTGACCGGCGTACAACTTATCTTGAGGTTTGTTAAAACGAATTTGGTTGCTAAGAAAAATCTCACGCAGAACAACAGCGGTTTCTTGCGTGTCTTCACGAGTACCGAAATAGGTGTAAAGACCTTCATCTTCCAGTACTTCTTCTACTTTTAGAGACCAACCTTCTTGGCAATCGATGACATCCCCAACATTAAAGGTGACTCGGGTAACAGGTGCATCGTTACGTGCGTAAACTCGGTTTTCCTCTGACGCTGCAAACATCAATGTCACAGTACGAGCATCCATTGCTACAACGGTACCTAAACCTAAATCGCTTTCCGTATCGCTAATCCAGCGCTGCCCCAAAGCAAATGTCATGAATTGACTACCTCGTTATTAGTTCTTGATTCGTATTTCTTGTTGGTCTACTCATGCCCGTGGGCATGGATAATAGTTTAGATCTGATTCTGGCTTCTGCTATGCCGATAGCATTCGTCATTTCAGTATGAACTGAGTATTTTTTAAGCCAGCTCAACATGATAAATCGGACGTAGCCTATACGCAGAAAAAGGTCGCTAATCTTACTTGAAGCTGTGATTTAGGTCACGCCGAAACCGCACCAAGCAGAAACTTTTTTTCCCAAACTCTAAATGCAATCAAATTGTAAAATACTCATGCCAATTATTAAGTTGTAGAACGTAAATATTACGTATACTTCTAATGAGGGGCGTTTAAAACCATTGCATATGATTTAAGCGCGTTAGTACACGATTAGGATCAACACGGGTTTGCAGTAAGTTGTCTTGCTACTCGGTTGCACACTAGCCGACATCAGCCCGACAACCTCTATTGCAAGCAATCAGAGTTAGGTCACTTCACACCTATTTGGAAACGACCTAACAACTCGCATGCAGAGCCGTACTACGGCAAGGAGACGCTATGGGCGATACCGATCGGAAACTGTTTGTACTCGATACCAACATTCTTCTTCATGAACCCTTTGCCATCTTCTCTTTCCAAGAACACGATGTCGTTATCCCCATGACCGTGTTGGAAGAACTCGACCGAATCAAAGACAGTAAGCGCGACGTTGCAAGAGATGCGCGCGTGGCTATTCGCACCTTGGAAGATTTGTTTAAAGAAGCAACGCCAGATGAAATCTCTGAAGGCATTCCTGTTTCTAAAGACAACCCCGACCAAGGTACCATTTCCATTTTGGCGGATTTTGAACTGCAGGAAACCGTCAAAGCCTTCGCCGACAAAGCCGGTGACAACCGTATTCTCAACGCGGTGCTTTATCTGCAAAATAAACGTGCACCACGTGAAGTGGTACTGATCACGAAAGACATCAACATGCGTCTGCGAGCCAAAGGGGCTGGTGTACGCTTTGTTGAGGACTATAGAACCGACCAACTGATTGACGACATTCAATACCTAACCAAAGGCTTTCAATTGCGTGAAGGTGATTTCTGGAGCGGTATTGAGGAAGTAGAAAGCTATGCACTGGGCGGAAAAACTTACCACAAACTCAGTCGCGAACCCTTCGACCCAACCTTTATCAACCAATACGTTATTGATGAAGACAGTGACTTTGCTGGTCGCGTAGAAACCATCAATGAAGACAAGCTAACGCTTCTCGACCTGAGCCGCGAACGTCTAATGCATCGTAAGGCTTGGGACATCACACCTAAAAATATCTACCAGGGAATGGCGTTAGATGCCTTACTCGATCCAGAAATTGACTTGGTGATTCTAACGGGTGCGGCGGGTAGTGGTAAGACATTACTGGCAATGGCAGCAGCATTGGAGCAAACCATTGAAAAAAGCATGTTCGATAAAATTATCGTAACACGTAACACGCCAGATATCGGTGAATCCATCGGCTTCTTACCCGGCTCCGAAGAGGAGAAAATGATGCCGTGGTTAGCGGCGGTGACCGATACCTTGGAAGCGCTACATAAACACGATCACTGCACTGAAGGCTCATTGAAGTACATCTGCGATAAAGCCAACATTCAATTTAAATCGATCAACTTTATGCGTGGCCGTTCGATTCAAAATGCGTTTGTACTGCTTGATGAGTGTCAAAACCTCACTGCATCACAAATCAAAACCATCATCACCCGCTGTGGTGAAGGAACCAAAATCGTCTGCTCCGGTAACTTGGCGCAGATTGACTCCCATTACCTCACCCCAGTGACCTCTGGTTTGACCTACATGGTTGAACGCTTCAAGAACTTTGAAGGCAGCGCGAATATTCACCTTAACGGCGTGGTTCGTAGCCGCTTGGCGGAATTTGCTGAAGAAAACCTGTAATTGACACCGACTCACAAAGCAAAAGAGCGCTCTAATGAGCGCTCTTTTTATAACGATTCAACTGAGTTACTCAGTGCCACCCACTGTCAGTGAGTCCAGTTTCAAGGTCGGCTGACCAACACCAACTGGCACACTTTGACCTGCTTTACCACATACGCCAACGCCCTTGTCGATACTTAGGTCGTTACCGACCATAGAGACTTGCTGCATTGCTTCGATACCTGAGCCAATCAACGTCGCACCTTTAACAGGGCGCGTAATTTTACCGTTTTCAATCAAGTATGCTTCGGATGCAGAGAACACAAACTTACCCGAAGTAATGTCCACCTGGCCGCCACCAAAGTTTGGCGCATACAACCCTTTCTCGACCGTCGAGATTATTTCTTCTGGCGTATGTTCACCTGGTAGCATGTAGGTGTTGGTCATACGCGGCATTGGTAAATGTGCATAAGACTCACGACGACCGTTACCCGTTGGATTTACACCCATTAGCCGCGCGTTTAGCTTGTCTTGCATATAGCCTTTCAGCACACCATTCTCGATAAGCGTGTTGTACTGACCGTTTACCCCTTCATCATCCACATTCAGTGAACCACGAAGGTCTTTTAACGTGCCGTCATCTACGATGGTACACAGTGAAGACGTCACTTGTTGACCCATTTTTCCAGAGAACACTGACGACTCTTTGCGGTTAAAGTCACCTTCTAGTCCATGACCTACCGCTTCGTGTAGCAACACGCCAGGCCAGCCAGAACCCAATACCACTGGCATCATGCCTGCTGGTGCTGCTTCTGCTTCAAGGTTGATTAACGCCATGCGAATCGCTTCGTCTGCATAATGGAAAGCTTGTTTCACACCATTGCTTTCCGTTAAAAAGAAATCGTAACCGAAACGGCCGCCGCCACCAGCGCTACCGCGTTCACGTCGTTCGCCTTTTTGTGCGAGCACGCTAATAGACAAACGCACCAAAGGACGAATATCGCCTGCATAAGTACCGTCTGTTGCCGCAACAAGCATCTGCTCATGCACACCGCTGATGCTGATCGAGACTTCTTTAATCAATGGTTCTTTAGTGCGGATGTAAGCATCTAGAGATTTGAGCAATTCTGTTTTTTGCTGCTTTTCCCATTCAGCTAGTGGATTCACAGCGGCGTAGTACGCTTGGTTTTCGGTGCGTTTAAACGCTTGGACTTTACCATTCTGCCCTTGCTGAGCAATACCGCGCGCCGCCATTGCACTCTGCTTCAGGCCTTCAGGCTGGATTTGATCAGAGTAGGCAAAGCCGGTTTTTTCGCCAGTTACTGCACGGACACCAACACCACAATCAATGTTAAAAGAGCCATCTTTGATGATGCTGTCTTCTAGAACCAGAGACTCATGCCAGCTGGACTGAAAGTAAATGTCCGCATAATCGATCTGGCGCGTCGCAATGCTGGCAAGCGTGTCAGCAATGTCTTGTTCTGTCAGACCATTTGGGGCAAGGAGTGCCTGTTCTATTTGGTTTGTGCTCATAGTTAGCTCTTTTATTTCCGTCTCAATTCATTTTGAAAGCGACTGTGTTGAGTCAGCGGCATATTCTGCCTTACTTGTTGGCTTTGTGACAAATCTATCTCTGTCACCAATAAGCCTACTTCATCCTGAAGCTGTTTATGGATACGTCCCCAAGGGTCAACGACCATTGAGTGTCCCCATGTTTTTCGTCCACATGGATGCGTTCCAGTTTGTCCGCTTGCCAAAATCCAACATTGTGTCTCAATCGCTCTAGCTCGCAATAGTATTTCCCAGTGAGCTTGCCCCGTCACAGCGGTAAACGCAGCGGGCACCACAATGATATCCGCCCCTTCTTGACGTAATACTTTATAAAGTTCTGGGAAACGTAAATCATAACAAATGCTCAATCCAACACTGCCGATATCAGTTTCCGCAACGACTATTTGATTACCCGCCATAAACGTATCCGACTCACGATAACTACCATAACCATCGGCTACGTCGACATCAAACATATGCAGTTTGTCATAGTGAGCAATGCATTTACCGTGCGGCGGAAATACAAGTGTTGTGGTGGTGACACCTTTTGCGGTTTGAATGGGCATGCTTCCGACAATTAGCGTTAACTGGTTCTTTCTAGCGATTTCACAGAGCCGCTGTTGAATCATGCCACTGCCAAGTGGCTCTGCATGTTGATGATAAGCTTCGCGACTGGAAAATAGCACTGTATTTTCAGGAGTAAGAACAAGTTTGGCACCTTGCTTGCTCGCTAAAGCACACTGTTTTTCAATGAAGTCCAAATTCGCGTTAATATCCGGACCCGAAGTCATTTGAATAATGCCAACACGCTCCATGTGTTTCCTCCCTATTCCATTATATTCGGTGAGTTATTTGGCCTGTTCACGCAGTTTTTCTGGCAGCTTGTATTCACCTTTACTTCGCGAAATTTCTTTCACCGTTGGTGAATCTAGTGAGCCTTTCACTTCATAATTGACTTGAGTGAAGACCTCAACCACCGGAGATATCACCGTAGAGATGGCCAAGACATACAAAGCAGTTTGAGGCGCAACGGCAAACGCGGTCAGCATTGGTAGGCCTGATGTGATGTCTGGTGTGAATTTCACTTCCGCATCAACCATTCTGCTGTTCATATTAGCGATACCGCGGATTTGCATTTCCCCTGCTAACGCATCCATTACGATATCATTGGTGATAAACACACCGTCTTGGATTTTGCCCGTTCCCGTGATCGAGTTGAATGCCATGCCTTTATCGAATACGTCGGTAAAGTCGAGCTGCATCTTACGGATGATAGAATCCAAGCTAAACAAGCCTAACAAGCGTGCCGCACCACTAACTTCACTGATCACGCCTTTACCAAATTCCGTTGAGACGTTTCCTTGCAAGGTTTGTGTCTTCATTGACCAAGGTGCGCCGTCCCATTCCATATTGGCATTGATCTCAAATGGTGCTTGTTGAATGCCTGATGTAATACCAAAGCGCTCCATAAGATCGGTGTTGTTATCACCTTTCATTTTCATGGTTAAGTTGGAATGACTACTCTCTTTCGTCAGGTCCCACCAACCACTCATATCAATGCGGTTTTTGCCGCTACTAAAGGTGATATTTTTCCACTCCAAGCGGTTCTCGCGACGCTGCAAATCAACATTAACTTTGCCCACTTTGTAACCTTGCAGCCAAAAATCATCGATGTTCAAAGTTAAGTTTGGCATCTCTGCGTGAAACTTGCGGTCAAAATTGGTAATCAAAGGTGCGTTTTGATCTTCACTCGCAAAGATTGAACTGCGCTCTTTGGTCATCTCTTCAAACCCTGGGATGTACAGATGCAAGTGCTCTAGAGAGACCGATAGATCATAGGGTTTCAGATAGTTAGCTTTCCCTTTAACCTCTTGACTGTCCACATCGAGTTGCCAACTCAAATTTTTCTTGCTTGCTGAAAAATCCACATCATGAAACTCAATCCCACCGAGCTGTAAGTTTGGCGTTTCAACTTCAATGCGTGTCGGCAATGGAATGGTCGGCGTTTTCATGCTTGCCAAAACAGACGATGAAGGCTTGCTCTCAGAGACCTGCGCAAGCTCCGCCCATTGGTCTAAATTCAGTTCTTCGACACGCACCGAAGCATCGTGCCCGACAATAGGACTAATCCGGAAGCCACCTTTGCCAACCATTAAATGAGTCGCAGTCAGAACCGGGACATCGCCAGCGATATCTATCTCAGTTTGATACTTCACATTTGGGATCTGTAGTCGTGCTGAAATACTCTCTTGGTTGCCGGATGCTTGCAGTTTCGCTTGCCCAGACTCACCAATTTTTTTCGCTAAAGGATAAGGATATTGACTAGCCAGACGATTTAGCTGCGCCAGCACTTCAAGCTGATAAGTGAAACCAACATCATTGAGTTGCAAGTCAATATCCATTTGCCACGGCGCATGGCCAGAAACAAGGTTTAACCAACGCTCACCGACATAGGGTTTGAGCGGCTCGACATCCCAATCTCCTAGTGTATTAATTGTCACGTTGTAGCCTTGCTCCGCACTCTCTCCATGGAAATCAAGAGAGATAGGCTGTTGTAATAATTCGGCCGACAAACCCGATGTGGTAACCACATCATTGTCGAAGGTGATACGTCCTGTGGCGTTTTCAAGCGTCATTGGCGGCGCTTCAATATCAACACGATTTTCTGTTAAATCGGCATAACCCCAAGCGCGAGAGTCTTTCTCAAAATCAAACGGTATGTTGAGTTGAAACTCAGAGTAAACGGGCCCACTCACTTGCAGCGCTGTCAATGCGGCACCGACTGAATCCACTAATGGCGTCGCCATCATGTAGTCACGGACTTCATTACCCGGCGCGCTTGCTTTCGCTTCAATCTCGATGTGTCCACCTTCTGCCAACTCAGGGATTCGCCCAGTGATACGCTTGGCATGAACGCCATTTAGTGTGGCTGATTTTGAATCCAAATACATGGCATCATTTTCAAACAGCAAGTCTAGCTGCAAATCCGTGATGGTTGGCCATGCCGTATCAAAGCTAAATTTCGCGTCTTTTAATCCAACCCAAGCTTGGAACATGCCATTATGTTCTTTGTAAGGAAAATCACCTAACTCGCCATACCACAACAATTTCGCTGTGTTCACTTTACCGCCCTGAATCGCGGTCGAAAGATAGTCGGTCAAGTCTTGTCCAAGTGCCAGAGTCGGTAGATAGCGCCATGTTTCACCCGCGTTGTAGAGATCCGCTTCGGCATAGAACGATAAAAATGGGCTTTGTTCTTTTGGAAAATCAAGACGGAATGCCCCCAAGACTTGAAGATCAGGCGTTGCTGCCGTCACTTTATCCGCCCACAAACGCCAACCCGCATCATCTTGCTGCCAGATAATATCGACTTCACCTTGTTTGATATTCAGCGGAGCTTGGAATACATCGCCGTACGGAAAGACATCATCAATGACGGTGACTTTTGCTTTAGCTTGATTCACATCCCCCGATACGCTGCCCTGTACGTGATGAAACCCGGGTAGGAGCTCCCATTGTGTCATCGCGAGTTCATCCAGTTCAGCCGAGTAGCGTAAGGTGTCTAAACCACCATTCATTGACAATCGGACATCTTCGACCCGACCTTTCGGTGCTAGTTTGTTAATAAGGTCACTGGTCGACTCTGACTCTGGAGCCAACTTGATGAGCGGAATGAGTGCTTCGATGTCGAGTTGAGAGAGATTAAGCATCCAGCCGTTTGGTTGCCAATCAAACGCGACGTCTAACTCTGGCCAAGGGGTGTTATCGGTTCTGATCTGAAGTGAGTGGCCATTTACTTTCCAGCCTTGTTTATCTGGTCGAAGATTGAAAATTCCAGACTCAATAAACAGCTCATGATGTCCATCTTCATTCCACACCAACTCGGAAGGCAGCAATTCAACATAAGCATCATGCGGTTGGCTGTGTTTGAGCGTCAGCCAAGTATTTAAGCTGACTTTACCCGACTCTGCTCCTGACTCTTCTTGCATGTAAGTGGTCAGCCAAGGTGTGACCGAGACATCTTGAGCACTCACATAAAACTCACCAGATACATCGAGCAACGAGCCATGATCTTTAAAGTTAGCGCTTACTAACAATGAGTTCAGGCGAACATCAGCAATGCTAACCGTGCCTTCGGCTACGTGACGCTTCCCTTGATTACTCCAACGAAGCTGCTCAATATCTAAACGGCGAGTTTCACCTGACACAGACTTATACCAAATCCGTGAATCGCTAATAGTGAAGTCTTCGAACTGACGTAAAAGAAGTGAGTCGAGTTGGTCAATGAGTTTCACTTCGCTCTTATCCACTTCAGGCTTCGGTTCTTGACGATGAGAAGTCGGCAGAATGTCTACCGTGTGAATGTCTAAAGCGAGGTTATGAATGGTAAGGTCTGCAACTACAGGTTTAAGTTGAAAAAGAGATTGAATAAGGTCGAACTCAATTTGGACTTCTTCAACAGCGAAGCGTGCATCTTGCACGTTTGGTAGATTTGCCTCTAAACCCAGTAACGCAATTGAGGGATGATTATTGCGCCACGTCCCTGCGACATTAGCAATAGAAACGTCAAAACCTGTGCCTTGTTTGACCCAGGTTTTGATCTCATCTTGGAAATGGTTAAGTTGCGGCAATGTGACGCGCAGCGTGGTCACTAATATGGCTAATAACACCAATACAGTAACTAAACTCCACGCACAAAAACGCACAAAACGGTTAACACCAGAATTCACAAATGTTCCAAATTACATCATTACGACGTCAAACTGTTCCTGAATGTACAGGGGTTCAGCCTGAACTCGCACTTGCTTGCCAATAAATACTTCGAGCTCAGCCAACGCATGAGACTCATCGCCCAATAGCGCTTCAGCAACAAACGGCGATGCGTACACGACAAAATTATCGGCGTCGTAAGCACGGTTCACACGAGTAATCTCGCGTAATATCTCAAAGCATACGGTTTCGACCGTTTTCACGCTGCCACGGCCTTCACAAGTAGGACAGCCAGAACACAAGATATGTTCAATACTTTCTCGCGTACGCTTACGCGTCATTTCAACTAAGCCAAGCTGGGTAAAGCCGTTGATGTTGGTTTTTACTCGGTCTTTCGCAAGTGCCGTTTCCAGTGAGGTAAGTACTCGCTGACGATGCTCTTCGGATGCCATATCGATAAAATCAATAATGATGATACCGCCGAGGTTACGTAAACGTAGCTGACGCGCAATAGCTTGCGTTGCCTCAATATTGGTATTGAAGATAGTCTCTTCGAGATTACGACGACCAACAAATGCACCCGTGTTGATATCGATGGTGGTCATGGCTTCGGTTTGATCGATGATCAAATAGCCGCCCGACTTTAGCTCGACCTTGCGCTCTAAAGAACGCTGAATTTCGTTTTCAGTGTCGTACATGTCAAAGATTGGCTTGTCACCTTCGTAAAGCTCAAGCTTATCTGTTAACTCCGGTACATACTCAGAAGTGAATTCTTTCAGGTTTTCATATTCAAGGCGGGAGTCGACCATGATCTTATCGAGCTCTGTGCCAACAAAGTCACGCAGAATGCGTTGAGCTAAGCCGAGTTCACCGTAAAGTGTTGAACGCGTTTTGTATTTTGAGCGACGCTCCATGACTTTTAACCACAAACGCTTTAAAAATGCCGCATCTTGAGAGAGCTCTTTTTCATCGGCGCCTTCTGCCGCGGTACGAATGATAAAACCACCGTGCTCATCGCAGTAATGGTTCACCACCTTTTTCAAACGCTCGCGCTCTTTTTCACTTTCAATACGCTGCGAAACACCGACATGGCTGGCCCCCGGCATAAAAACAAGATAACGCGAAGGTAAGGTGATATCCGTCGTTAAACGCGCACCTTTCGTGCCGAGCGGATCTTTGACCACTTGCACAACAATGTCTTGTCCCTGGCGTACCAGTTCAGAGATATCACGGACTTGAAACTGCTGTTTTTCGTTTTCTGCCACACATTCGGTATGAGGAACAATATCTGACGCATGTAAAAACGCCGCTTTATCTAAACCAATGTCGACGAAAGCCGCCTGCATACCTGGTAACACTCGGCTTACTTTGCCTTTGTATATATTGCCCACAATACCGCGACGCGATTCGCGCTCGATATGTATTTCTTGTAGTACTCCACCTTCAATCATGGCCACACGAGTTTCACTCGGGGTCACGTTAAGCAGCAATTCTGCACTCATGTGCACACCTCAAAACAATTATAAAAATTCTTGAATTAGCTGATCGGTTTCGAACAAAGGTAAGCCTACTACAGCGTGATAACTGCCTTCGATTCGGGTGACAAATCGCCCTCCGAGTCCCTGAATACCATAACTTCCAGCTTTATCGCATGGCTCTCCTGACTGCCAATATTGTTCGATTTCTTCGTGAGTCAGTGGTTTGAACCACACGTCAGTGGTAACGACCACTGAATGTTGTTGTTCCGATGATACAACGCTCACCGCAGTCATCACTTGATGGCGACGACCCGATAAGTCAGTAAGCATACGCTTTGAATCTTCAAAACTTTTTGGTTTTTCTAGCACACGGTCATCGCATACTACGACCGTATCAGAGCCCAATACAACGGAATCAGGCTTAGCCAACGCTAAGCCTGCCTGAGCTTTTTCCAAAGAAAGACGCAACACGTAATCTCGTGCTTGCTCATGAGCCTGTTTGGCTTCCTCAATATCAGGCAATACGATCTCAAAATCATAACCCAGTTGAGCAAGCAGCTCTTTTCTTCTCGGAGAACCCGATGCGAGAACGAGAGATAAGCTTTTCTTCACCGCTTTACCTTACGTGCCATGCACGACGAACTCGTCGCATTAATAAAAACATCCATGGCCAAAGTATACAGTTTATTGCCGCCGTCCACAGAGATAATGGATTAAATACTACGTCCTGGTTCAAATATTCCCCACAGAATATCAAAACTTCCAATAACGCAGTAAAAAAGGCAATTAAAATCGACTGTTGCCACAATGCCATGTTGCGAATCAACAGGAAATTCAGCGCCACAAGGTAGATAACGATCGACATCATCATGCCACGAATTCCAAGCGTTGAGCCGATCAAAATGTCCCATAATAAGCCCAACACTAGCGCAGTTCCGACGTTCACTCGGTGCGGTAGTGCCAACACCCAATAACACGTAACAAGGAACAACCATGAAGGGCGTAACACATCTAACACACCTGGCCATGGAATGGTTTGCAGTACCAGCGCAACGAAGAAACTGACGCCAATCACCATTCGGCTACTCAATACATTATTGGCCATCGGTTACCTCTTGTTCTTGCTCTAACCCTTCATCTACATTGGACCGCAGTACTTTGTGTTGACGGTCTTCATTCGGCCAAATCAGCAGTAGGTAGCGTAAGCGATCAAACTCCACAACCGGCTCAGCCTTGATTGAGGCGAACTCTTGACGCGTATCGTGATCCACATTGGTAACCGTCGCGACTGGGTATCCCTCAGGGTAAATACCACCTAAACCGGATGTCACCAATAAATCACCAACCTGAATATCTGTGCTGGTTGGAATGTGCTCTAGTTGGATTTCATCCATTTCACCATTGCCCGATGCGATCACTCGGATATCATTGCGGATCACCTGGACAGGAATTGCATTTTTCGCGTCCGTTAGCAGCAGAACACGTGCGTTGTGCGCTGCGACAAACGTGACCTGACCGACGATGCCTTTCTCGTTGATAACAGGCTGACCAACGTAAACACCATCAATACGGCCTTTATCGATCACCACTTGATGACGATAAGGTGAAGTATCAACCGCCATTACTTCTGTCACGACTTTCTTTTCATCACGGACAAATGAAGATCCTAACAACTTACGTAAGCGTTGGTTTTCTTCTTTATATTGGTCGAGCAAGATAAGCTCGCTTTTCAGGCGTAGCACTTCTCGCTTTAAGCTGCGATTGCCTTCAACCAATGCCTGATGAGAATTAAAACGTTCAAATACGCCATCGAACATACTACGAGGCAAATTCGCTGCGTACTGAATCGGTGCAACCATACTGTTTAGTAGGTATCGAACGTTGGAAAACGTATCTAGACGACTATCGGCCAGCATTAAGCTCGCCGACACGATGACAGCAAAAAACAGACGTAATTGCAGAGACGGACCTCTGCCGAAAATCGGTTTCATCTTGTTTTTGACCTGATTGCTTCCATGATTATTGAGCCTTACTTGGCAACCTAAAAATACTTGACTAAATACTTTTAGGTATGGAGCATGTTTGAATTACAGAGAGAGCAGAAATGAAGGTGAAGCCCGACATGAGCTTCACCTAAACCTTTATTCTTCAGAGAACAGATCGCCACCGTGCATGTCGATCATTTCTAGTGCTTTACCGCCACCACGCGCAACACACGTTAGTGGATCTTCCGCGATAACCACAGGAATACCAGTTTCTTCCATTAGTAAACGGTCTAGGTCTTTAAGTAGTGCACCACCACCGGTTAGTACCATACCGTTTTCAGAAATGTCTGAAGCAAGCTCTGGTGGACACTGTTCTAGTGCAACCATGACTGCTGATACGATGCCAGATAGCGGCTCTTGAAGCGCTTCTAGGATCTCGTTTGAGTTCAAGCTAAAGCTGCGTGGCACACCTTCTGCAAGGTTACGACCGCGAACTTCAATCTCTTGAACTTCATCACCAGGGTAAGCAGAACCGATTTCGTGTTTGATCTTTTCAGCCGTTGCTTCACCAATCAAGCTACCGTAGTTACGACGTACGTAGTTGATCACAGCTTCATCAAAGCGGTCACCACCGATACGTACAGACGATGAGTAAACCACGCCGTTTAGAGAGATAACGGCAACTTCAGTTGTACCACCACCGATATCGACCACCATTGAACCTGTCGGCTCAGATACGCGTAAACCAGCACCAATTGCCGCCGCCATTGGCTCGTCGATTAGGTAAACTTCACGGGCACCAGCACCAAGTGCTGATTCACGAATTGCGCGACGCTCAACTTGGGTAGAACCACAAGGAACACAAACAAGAACACGTGGGCTTGGCTTTAGGATGCTGTTATCGTGCACTTGCTTGATAAAGTGCTGAAGCATTTTTTCGGTTACGTAGAAGTCAGCAATTACGCCGTCTTTCATTGGGCGAATAGCGGAAATGTTGCCAGGTGTACGACCAAGCATCTGTTTTGCTGCGTGACCGACTGCAGCAACGCTTTTTGCAGAACCTACACGATCTTGACGAATAGCAACTACAGAAGGTTCATCAAGGACAATTCCTTGCCCTTTTACGTAAATTAGAGTGTTGGCTGTACCTAAATCGATAGATAGATCGTTAGAAAACATGCCACGAAGTTTCTTAAACATACTCTTCGCTCATCCTGCAAAAATATAGAAGACAAAAATTGCTCTAAATGTACCAATGCCTCGCTGTCACAGCAAGGTATTGGTACACAAACATGAGCAGAAAGCCTCAATTTCTTGCAGTTTCCTAACTTAAGGGCAAAAACCTAAGTTGTTACTGTCCGGTTAACCCTGGCTCACCACGGTAAATCACACGGTCATTACCACGGTGAATACCGAAGGTGACGACGGAGGATGGGTTTTCTTCACCAGCTTTCTTATTGTCCCAGTTGTACTTGAGCCAAGGGCGTGCGTCTAAATCTAACCACACACGTGTTTGTTGGCGGTACGGACTTGCTTGCTCTGCGGTCACGGTACGTGAAACACCGGAAGAAACCACACCACCGTCACCTAACGAGACATCGGTCGGCGCTGCATTTGTTCCCGTAGGCCAAATGTGATTTTGAGCGGCGGTCACACCGGCCACATCGGTTTGGCTATCATCGGTGTTGGTGATGAAACGGCTGCCGTTCCAATACTCGGTTCTCAGTGGGATATACAAGGTCGTACCTTGGTTGCCACCTACATCGTCCAAGTCAATTCGACCAAAACGGATATCGGGTTGGACTTTAAGTTCTTTTGTACCAATCGTTACACCCGACTTATCTATTGAGTCCAATGACAAATCAATAGAAATTGAAGTGTCATTGGACTTTTCAAGATAATTTAATGGACCATCTGGCTGAGTAATAACTTTTTCCCATAAAAGTGCATTAGCACTGAATTTTCCAACACTTTGTCCTGATACGTATGGTTTGTTGCTGCTGTTTAACCATTCACCTGAATATGTGTTTGGGGCACTGAATCTACCTATATATTTGGAGTCACTTTCATACAAGTTAAACTTCGCGAAGTGATCATCGAAATAAGCATAGTTACGCAGCGCTCCGCCCCCTTTCGTCAACGCTTCAATATAGAATTGCTTTAGTCCAAAAGGCTGTCTCATATACGTAAAACTTTGCTCATTGGGGTATGCCCAACGAGTGGACATATCAGCGTCTATATTTTCGTAAACGCTAAATTGTCCGGGATAAAAACGACCAACCGTCAAATTACCATCTTGGATTTTAAACGCACTACTACCAAGATACACAGACGTACCTAAATCATCACCATTCGCGTCCGTTGCAATCGGTGCTTGCGCCTTAAACTCAAAAGCCCCCACGTCAGTCACAGATTGAGCAAACGTCACACTGCCATTAGACCATTGACTTGATTCAGGTAACTCATCATTCAAAAGTTGGGCTGATGCTCCAACTGATGGGTACTTAACCTCGTTGCTGATTGCAATCGTCTCTTCATGGTAGTTTTTCGCTACAGAGCCATCATCTTGATAAGCGGTAATGGTCATATCAAACTCTTCACCCGCAGCTAAAAATCCTACTGAACAGCCATCATCACTGTTGTTACAAGTGCCATCTTGGGCAGTAGTACTAGTTGCATTTACTTCAAGGTACGCCGGGAAGCTAACAAAACTACTTAAGTTCTCTGATTCAGAATCATCTTTAATTCTTGCTTTAACACTAACTTTTCCTACTTCAGGATAACGAAGATCAAAACTAGCTTTCCCACTAGATGTAAAGTATACATTATCAATGGATGTCCATTCTGTTGTTTTGAGCTGTACTGGTTCGCCAAATTTTCCGTTTGAATTTTTAAAGCGAACAGAGACCGTTTCACCAGATTCTGGCTGCTCGTACGCAAACCTCATTTCAATATTCTTGACAATATCTGTCTCTGGCATCGAAGATACAGACTCACACAAACTGACAAACGGGGTATTGCTGTATTTGCTGTACTGGTTGCCGCTTTCATCAAAGAATGGCAGAGAGGCAACTTTATCGGGAACACCGACAGTAATCGAGCTATCAAAAACTATGGTACACGCAGAATTAAAATCATTTTCCCCATTTAGTTTACATTTTATAGGCTCAATATTCGGAGCCTCAATGGACATTTTCTCAAGACCAAGTTTGGCACTACCTGCTCCCTGTGAACGAATTTGCAAATTAATCCGATCATTAAATTTCAGAACTCTTAATGGAATGCTCTCTCCATTAGAGTCCTGCCACTCAGCATTTGATAAATCTTTCAGTATAACTTCTAGCTCTTTAGGATTGGTTAAATTACCAGGGTAAGTCTCAGTACATTGGGAATTCATACAAGCACTTAAAGTCACTCGTTGCGCTTCACAAACATCTCCCGAACCGTCATATTCAAATCGGAAATGGTCTATTTTAGGCTCTCGATTGAATCGGTCGGCACATAACTTCATATTTGCCACTTCATGGATATTCGTATTAGCACCAGTACCCGCAGTGATTGAGACCATAAAGTTTTCTGGTGGTTCTGGCTGTCCGAAATTCTTCATTACATCGAATGGCTCTATGATAGATTCCCATTCCGAACCATTAATTTTCCGCTCAATTGATACCCAAACACCACTCTCTCGCCCAGGAATATCTTCCCGACTATCAACTATCATTCTATAACGATGAACATCCGATGGTGCTCTACCTACCAAATAATTGCCGTGACTATTCCAGCCTCCTTTCTCATCTAGAGAGCCCACACTGGTGTTGTTTTTAATAAATTTATAACCGCCAAACCAAGCATTGGACAAAGAGCCATTGAAGGTTTTTTGATAACCCGCTCCACGTATAGTAATCGAGTGTTTTTTCCGACCCGGCCTATATTGTCGATCTTCAAAGCTACCTTGTTCGGAGAAGTTACCATACTCATCAATACCAAATGCTATCCACCCCCCAGCAAAGCCTTCCATATCGGGTTTGACACCATAACCAAGAGCGCCACCTGTCGCACCTGGTGAGGGTGGTATATTTGAGTCAGATAGCACAATAGCAATACCATCACCGCCAGGGTTGGTATTAGAATCACGAGCATAATGATCAAATTCGATTTGAACTATATTATCTTTCGACGGAATTGTCTCCTTGTATGCGGAAGCTGTCGATTGATCATTTTGGTTAGTAGATACTTGAAAACGCTCGTCAACCACATTTGGCGTAGTCGTACTAGCTGTGCGCCCCATTACCGTCCAGTTTTGTAAGGGCTTCTCACCAGTGAAGTCTTCATTAATACAGACTTGAGGGTCAGGTAAAGTTGGAGTATCAGGAACCAATTCTGGACAAAGTGAGGCTAGCGCCTCTATTGGGCACTCTCCGGTCTGAGGAAGCTGACAATTGGGATCATCTACACCACAATAAATGGCGTTGTCATTGAAATCGTAAGAATTTGATAGCGAGTTAACAGAACCACAGACGGTCGAGCTTTTTACTGTAGCTTGCCCATGGGACTGGATCGCTTCACTAAGCGCATAAACGCCTCGGTTTTGATCGAGTTTAGAGTTATTCAAAGAGACTTGACTATCTGTTGATTCTACCCGACCACAAACCAATGAGTTTTTAATATCGACTTTATGTAGAGCGAGAATATTTCCGTGTACTTCGTTACTGTCTTCTAAAATAACTTCTAAGCCCCTACTGGTAACGTCACCAGTAACCTTGGTTGCCTTTAATGTAACTTTACTTGAAGCAGTAATATTACCTTGAATTTCATTCCCGCTTTGCTCGGTTTTGATTTCACCGCCTTGGCTGGTAACTGCGCCACCTACTTGAGTTTTTTTAAGTGTAATATTGCCGCTAGCTGTCACGCTACCATTGATAGTATTGGTGCCGCCTTCGGTTTTTATCTCACCTTTACTTGTCACATCGCCTTCAACTGTGGTCTGTTTAAACGTAATGTTTCTGTCGGCTGTCACGTTACCATTGATGGTATTGGTGCCGCCTTCGGTTTTTATCTCACCTTTACTTGTCACATCGCCTTCAACTGTGGTCTGTTTAAACGTAAT
>NZ_JAWOUJ010000013.1:67713-112978 GCF_033339315.1 Vibrio sp. 661
GTTTCTGTCGGCTGTCACGTTACCATTGATGGTATTGGTGCCGCCTTCGGTTTTTATCTCACCGCTACTGGATAAGTTGATGGGAGCGTTTGAGTTGCCGACCTGACTATTATCTTTGAGTATAATCTGACCTCCTGTGCGAATAGTCATCTCACTTTCAGAAACAATGGTTTCGTTATTTAACGTGAGTCCATTCGGGCATACGTAGGTTGTAGGCTCAGGCCTCGCAGAGTCCTTACCCTCTAGGTAGCCGTTAGTACATAAATAATCCGCATCTCTCGGAGTCCAACCATCAAACACTGAGTAAATCGGCCAGATTATCCATCTGTAGTTCTTCTTAGGCGTAATATCGTACTCTTTTGCGAGGACGTTCGCCGTACTCGTCATCCATATCAAGGCTAAGAAAATCAGTTTTTTCATTCTTGTTATTACTCCCTCACCCAAATCTCTTGCTGGCGCTGAACTTTTGATAAGCCCGAGCCACAAACGGCCGTAGCTTGCACCCTAAATAATGACTCTGCTGCAGACGTATCTTTGTTCAGAGTTCCTAAATATACACAACTCATTGATTTAAGCGTGCATCCTGTCCCTTGTGTGACATTAGGCGTTGCACCACTTACCTCGTCAGTACAGAGCGTCGACACGCTATCACTCGAACCGTTGAGTGGATATAACTTGGTCAGTGCCCACTCATTTGCAGACTGAGCAACAAACCAAGCTTTTGTTCCCAAAAACTCTCTTGTTAATCCGCTTTGATTCGACCATGTCACTTTCATTAAAGAGGAAGCCAAATATCCCATTACAATAATGACGAACAACACGATGATTAGTACATTTCCGCTGGAGTTTCTTCTATGGAACATTGAGCACCTGCACGTCTTGCTGATACACACTACGCTCCCCATCCTGTAAAAACTCTAAGTTAATATGCACTAGTCCACCACGTTGTAGAGTTGGCTCAACATAACGCATGTAACTCGCTGAGGCATCAATACTATCCGTGACAATGACATTATTACGAAGTACTCGGCCGTTATCGAAGCAATAACGGACTTCAGTGCTGGGTTGGTAGATGTAATGACGACCCGAAACCGATGTCGCACCTATTGAACTGGCAGCACCACTGACGACAAATGCCTCTTTCGTTTTGGTTAAACCGCTAATATCAATACTTTGGGAAGACGACTGAAGGTCCTCATAGCGGCTAGGGTTTATCACCATCCGATTCTTCTCTGGAATAGACTCAAGATCAGGATCATTACCGACTAAAAATTCAATATCGTTCGCCGTAAATACATAAAAACCAGAATATTCAATCGGCACAAACTCTAGACAATTAGTTGTTCCTTTTGGCACATGAAAACTATTAGGTACAGCATGGCGGATTTCTCGGGTCATCTTTTCTAAAACAAACTGAGCCTGTGTTTGTATTCGTTGGCGATCGATAGTATCAGCGTAACCTTTCATTCCTAACTGGACATACCCAGCTATCCCCAACATGATGAAGCTGCCGACCACAATCGTAACTATCATTTCCATTAAGGTGAAACCACGATCTTTCATCAGTAGTTCCCCTTAATAGCTGTTAAAGTAAGGGGCTGCGTGTTCCCCGCAAAAATCCTTAATGTTACTTTTTTGTATTCGGTTATTTCATCGGGAGCTTTATCCGTCAGATCATCATAGGCAACGCTAATTTCTAATCTAAAGTTTTTGTACTGCTCAGTACTGTCCGCACCAAGTACATCACTAATATTCCCTCTAGGGACACCATCACACTGAGAAGCCGTTGTAGATGTGCTCCAACACCCGATATAGTCATCGACATCATTGAAATCACTAGGCGTTGTTTCCAAGGAACCGTCTAGTTTTTTATCCGCACCTAATTTATTTACGTCAGTGCAGCTCACTCCATTCTCACCACACCGAACGGTGCCACCATCAAAGTCGCTGTTTTCATCGAAGCCTCGCGACAATATCTGAGACATGAAACCTTGGCCTAATGCGGCAGCACGCATTTGATAATGAGGATTGGCAGAATCTCTAACCTGAGGGACAAGAAAAGAAGTAAACGCCACCATCGCAATGCCCATTAAAACAATCGCGATGATCATTTCTATCAAAGTCATGCCACTAGATTTCTTCATGAGCATGTACCTTTAGAAACATAGCCTTGAGTATTAATTTCAACTTGGCAGCGGCTTCGACCATGCTTATCTTCAATCAGGATTGAAACCCCACCACTCGCTGAGTTTATTGGATTACCCAATAAATCAAACTCGATTGGATTAGTTACAGCATTGGTCTGTGAAAACTTTGCGGATTTATCAACAACCATGTCACTACGAGTGTCTTGTTCCTTGCTAGCCAGGCCGCATGCAGCACTAGACCCGATGCAAGAGCTTGTAATCGACAAACAAAAATTAGTGTAGCTAGAGTCCTCTCCAGCTTTGTAGCTACTAGGTAGGCACCTTTCAGGATAAGACTTGTTTGGGATGCTGATATTCGACTGCATACGATTCACCTGCACTTGGCGAATCACAGAAATCACGCGTTCTTGTAATGCATATGCAGAAAAACTGCCTGAGCCCATAAAACGGCTGGCTGCAAAAAGTGAAAGGATAGAGAGGAGAACAATCACGAGGATTAACTCCATTAACGTGAACCCTAATGCAGAGCTGCGAATTTTCATAACCCAACCTTAGGCTTAGAACAAGCGAAATAAGTATACGATGAAATTATGAGATTAATGATAGGTTTGTAACTTTTCGATTCGAAGTGTGAACAGACGAACAAACAACCAATGTCTAGTTATTTTGCCCTTTTGAACGGCCAATCTCTTCTTCAATTCGATCGTACGTTTCTTTATTGCTTAGCGTTTCAGAAACATGCTCGGCGGTTTGCTTGGTTTGCTCCCACTTTGCTTCGTAAGTGTCTGGCTCGAAGCTGATAAATCTTGGTAATACCACATAACCGATCACACCCAAGATAATCAGCACAACCACAAACTCTATTGCACTAAGACCTGATGATTTACGCATATGAACTATTCCGAGATCAATCAAAATATAGAGTTAAAGGCCAGACTAGCTGGCCTTTAAAACTTTATTTAGAGCAAGTATCTGTTATTTCAGTTTTTGCAGGGCTATCCTTTCCTGAAGCTGAAGTATATTTCACACACTTGTCAGTGTATCCTTTTAAACCGTAAGTAATGCTAGAGCCTGCTGTCGTGCCATCATTGTTATCAATCAATAGAGCCCAATCTTGTAAACCATCAACAGCTAAATTAAGTGCCGAAGAGGTAGCTTGAGGAAAACCATGAATCAGGTCAAGAGTCTCACCATTAATTGTAAGCTTTCCAGTAGCTCCGTCTTGGTTCTCAATAGCTGCTTTACCATATACAATACCTGCTGCACCGTCCATCGCGCCTTTCAGCCCCTGAACTGCAGACTCTCGAGCATCATCTTGTAGGTTCAAAAAACGTGGTGCTGCAGTTACCGCTAGAATACCTAGGATTACAATTACCACTACCAATTCGATAAGGGTGAAACCACCTTGTCTTTTCATTGTTTACTCTCTCTATGTAAGCATGCAGTACAACTGCAAAGTTTTGTTTAGGTCACGCGACCATTTTGGATATTGTCAAAACGGTTTGGGGCAGCAACGTTCACTAAAACTGACCGTGAAGTGGATACTGTATCTACCGCTTGAGCAGAATGACGATTCGCCATTATTCAGTTCATGCTGAAATGAGAAAAACACATTATTGTTTACCCACTATTACAGCCTGTTACTTATGGTAATGATTGCATTATACCGACTTTCATTACCAATTATAGTGCTTAGGTGTCAAAAAATTCACTCCGCCGACATTTCGACGTATATTTTCAGTTGATTAGTAGTTGAGATAACTACAATCGACTGACCATTTTCATAAGTGTATTGACAGACATAACGATCAGTTTTGATGGCTCCACTGATATCTATTAACTTGTTGGTCATTATTTTACGTTGGGGGTAATGCACCGCTAGCCAATAACCACAATCTAATACACCTTGCTGAGTAAAGGGAGACACTAACCCGCCCTCAGTCATAGTAAGGTTTAAGCCATCCATCAGCATATGTTCTGGCTCGCCTTGTACTAGCCAAGCTTGACGATAACGCTGAACACTATCTTGCATCCAAACTCTCGCCAACTTAGCCCCAGTTACTTGTGCTTGCTCGGTCACAGGACGTAATTTGACCGCCAAGCCAACAGCGATGATCGTAGCAATAACCCCAAACACAATAAGCGTTGCTCGGCTTTGATTTTCAACCACCTATTAGCCGCCTTTGATGATATCGAGCATTCCCCACATTGGTAAGAAGATACCCAATGCCAGCACCATGACCATACCTGCTACAATCACCAAAAGTAATGGTTCTATTCTTGCGGTCAGTGTTTTTAGATCGTAATCGACTTCTCGATCGTAAAAATCCGACACTTCCAGCAGCAACTCATCAATACGACCAGTTTCTTCACCTACTGCAATCATCTGAATCACCAATGGGGTGAATATTTTACTGTTGATGGCCGTCACTGAAATGGTGCTACCCGCTTCAATTGCGGACTTCATCTCAAGAATTCGGTTTTCTAAAAAACGGTTCCCTAAGGCTTCCCCGGCCAAAGCCAAAGACTGGTTAAGTGGCACACCTGATTTCAGCATCAACGAAAAGGTTCTGGCAAAACGAGAAAGCTGCGCACGATTAACGATATCGCCTACAATTGGCAGCCGAAGCCGAAACTTATCGAACTTCTCCCGACCATCAGCCGTCGCCACCCACGCTCTGAACACCGTAAACGCGCCAATCATTGCCACAACCAGCAACACCCAATAATTAACAAAGAAATTAGAAGTCGCGATCAAAATACGCGTCGGCAGTGGTAGCTCAACCCCAAAGCGCGTGAACATCGATGCAAACTCAGGGATCACCAAGATATTCAATACAAACATGGCAATGGTGATAAAGATAATGACAAACGTCGGATAACGCATCGCCGCTTTAATGCGTTTGCGAGTCTCAAGTTCCTGTTCGTAGTAATTCGCCAGTTGCAATAGCGCTTGGTCAAGCCGACCCGTATTCTCACCGACGTTGATCATAGAAACAAATAGTGGGCTGAATACTTTGCTGTGTTGCTGCATCGCAGAAGACAAACCTCGGCCATTACTCAGTTCAGAAACGACATCTTCTAGCGCCTCTTTGAGCTGTTTGTTTTCGCAATTTTGCAACAAGCCACGCATAGAGCGCAGCAAAGGTACGCCAGCTTTAGTCAAACTAAACAACTGGCGAGAGAAAAGAATAATTACTTCCAACGGAATAGCAGGCACAAACAGCTTAGATAAGCTCACTTGGCTTTTTGCCGACTCTTTCTCTAACCGTACATTGAGCGGGATGACCCCTTTATTCATCAATGCTTCCGCCGCAGCTTCTGAGTTCACTGCTTCGATTTTGCCGTTAGTGGATGAGCCGTCTAGCGTGCGGCCTTGATAACGAAAAGTTGGCATTCACTTACCTATATGAAAATGGGATCAGTCTTACCAGAAGCATCGCCCTCACCTAGGGTCATCACTTCATCCAAACTGACGATGCCTTGTAGCGCCAGTTCCATTGCAGAAGCAAGCAGTGGCTTATAGTTTTCTGAGCGGCGCGCGGCTTGCGCAAAGCCAACCGCATCATTGGCGCGCAATTTATCCATCATCTCTTGCTCAAGTTCGAGCATTTCAAACACACCGATTCGGCCTCGATAACCAGTCAAGTTACAGTTTTGGCAACCTGCGCCTTTATAAAAAATGGTGCTAACTTGATTTGGGAAACGCCCAGCTAACCACTGCTGGCGAGACTCATCTAAGTGGTCTTCTGTTTTACAATCTGGGCAAACTCGGCGCACAAGACGCTGCGCCACCACAGCTCTGACTGCACTAGCAACCAAGTAACCCGGTGCACCCATATCGATCATACGTAACGCACTGTCGACAGCATCGTTGGTGTGAAGAGTGCTCAATACTAAATGACCCGTTAGTGCAGCTCGCAGACCAATTTCTACCGTCTCTTGATCACGCATCTCACCAACAAGAATGATGTCTGGGTCTTGACGTAAAAAGGTTCTAAGGACACGCGAGAAAGTTAGATCGATCTTACTGTTAACCTGTACCTGAGTGATGCGAGGCAGACGATATTCAACCGGGTCCTCTGCTGTAATGATCTTTTTCCCAGGTTCGTTGAGCTCACTCAATGCGCCGTAAAGCGTGGTGGTTTTACCAGAACCTGTCGGCCCGGTAACCAAAATCATGCCGTGCGGACGCGCCAGCTGTCGACGTAAGCGAGCAAGCAAGTCTGGCGGCAAGCCTGACTCTTCTAACGGACGCAAACCAGCGGACTGGTTAAGCAGACGCATTACCACAGATTCTCCGTACTGCGTTGGTAACGTCGACATACGAATATCTATTGATTGGCCACGAACTTTGATATTGAATCGGCCATCTTGTGGCAAGCGCTTTTCAGAAATATCTAGGTGTGCCATCAACTTCAGTCGAAGAACCAAAGCCGATGCAATATTCACTTCATTTAAGAGCGTTTCATGCAATACGCCATCAATACGCTGGCGCAAACGCAATACTTGATCGTCTGGCTCAATATGAATATCCGAAGCTCCAACCTGTACCGCATCTTCAAACATGGAATTAACCAGCTTTACAACGGTAACCTCTTCACTATCGGCTTCATCAATACCGTAATCAAAGCTTTGTACATCTTTATGCTCTTCATGCAGCTGCTCAGCAAAGGAGGCGATTTCTTTAGTACGGCGGTAATAGCGGTCAAAGCTTGAAATGAGCTGACGCTCTGAAGCCACAATGAACTCAAGGTTGTATTGGCCCAACAAGTTCATCAATGATTCTTGGATGAACAAGTCCGCAGGGTCACTCATAGCAACGCGCAGTGTGTCCCCATTTCGAGCAACGACCATCGCACGTAAGCGACGTGCGTGTACCTCAGGTAGAATCTGCACGGCTTCGGCATCCACAGGCGCACGACCAAGATCGATCAGTGGCAAACCAAGCTGCTGAGACAAGAAGTCCAACATTTGCTTTTCGGTAATAAAGCCAAGGTCAATTAACGCATCCCCTAGCTTCTGCCCGGTACTGCGTTGTGCGTTTAGTGCTTGCTGGATTTGTTCTTCAGAGACGATACCTTCCTCTACCAGAAGGTCGCCCAAGCGTTTTCTCAACTGAATTTTCATTGTGCGCTCTCCAACTCTTTCAAGATGCTCAAACGGTCACGGATAAATGCTTGCGATTGATTCGAAATGCCAACTTTACCCAGAGCTTGGTTGTAAGAGTTGATCGCGGTAGTGAAAGCCAGGGCACGCTCTTGTTGAATAGCCAAACCTAACCACCAGCGCGCGTTTTCCGGTTCACGCTGAGTGAGGAGTTGATAGCTCTCAAGCGCAATGTCATTTTGCTTGTGTTTTTGTGCCAATGCCGCACGCATCGCCAAGTAATCTCGACTTGGTACTGGAGGCAAATGAACAAGCGGGCTCAGCGCCGCTTCAGGTTGATTAGCTTTCACTAACAACTTAGACAAGGCCAAGCGAAGTACTTGGTTGTTCGTATCTAGGTTAATGCCTTCTTGAATAATCTCATATGCTTTACGCGTGTCACCTTTACCAAAGTACAACGCTGATAACTTTTGACGCGTGTCTGCATTCATTGGCTCATAACGCAACGCCTCGGCATAAGCCGACAACGCTGTTTGCATATCGTTAGCATCGAGTGCCTTTTCCGCTCGACTAACAGCCTTAAGGGAAAGCTGACGATGTGTAAGCTCAACCTGCTCAATACGCATTGAGCTGTTTTCTGATGTCGTGCGGGTTACGTGATCGTATTGCTCCTCGCTCGGCATCGTTGCTAACTGCGCGAGTAAAACTTCATCTTCAGAGGCGATATTTATCTCAGATTTTGGCGTGAACCTATCAGTCTCTTGCATGTGAGGCTGTTGCGCGACCGGCTGTGTGGCTGGTTTAGTGTAAACCACTTGAGTTGTATCGGGCGTCATTTTACTCGTTGGCGAGTGAGTGCGCTCCGATGAAACAATTGGTGAGACATTCACAGACGACAATGGCATAGCATCGGTTTGAAATTGTGATAGCTCGCCTGAAGGGACAGGACCGCGAGAAACCGCCCAGCTTCCGACCGCAAGGCTTAACGAAAAACCGGCAACAAGCCAAAGCCAAGGTTTACTGCGTGAGACACTTGGAATCTCCGCACGAGTAAGCTCTGACGGCGATGTTTTTTCAGCAAGTTCTGATAATGCTTTATTGATGGCACTCAAGGTTGACTCCATCCCCAAAATACGGGTGTTTTAAACTTAGGTTTACGGGCATCAAACGTATCGTGCATAGCGGCGTAAACGTGATGATTTTTCAATAGTGTGCAACGCTCATTAAATGCAGCAAGCAACGACTTGTGGCTAATTTGGTTTATCAAGCGCGGAATCCCCATGGATGAACGCCAAATCGCTTTTTTCTGTTCAATAGAAAAAATGTGTGCCCCATTACCTGCTTTATCTAAACGATTATTGATGTAAGCCACGCCTTCATCGATAGAGAGAGGACGTAACTGGCAGCTAAACGTAATGCGTTGACGAAACTGCCTTAGCTCATGGTTAGCCAATCTTTCATCCAACTCAGGTTGTCCGAATAACACCAATTGAATGAGCTTATCTTGTTCCGTTTCTAGGTTGCCAAATAGACGCAATGTTTCTAAAGCTTGTGGGGAAAGAGCTTGCGCTTCATCAACGATCAAGACGGTTTTCTTTCCCAAGGAGTGTACTTGAATCAAGTGCTCTTGAATGAGGGAAACGATACGCAGCGGATCATCGTTCTCGATACCCAACTCTCTGGCGACAGCAAACTGCAACTGTTCCCCATTCAACACTGGATTGGGTAAGTAAATAAGCTCAACTTCAGATTCAATCTGCTCGATCAGCTTACGGCATACCATGGTTTTTCCAGTGCCGACTTCTCCCGTCACCTTAATCACCCCTTCTCCCATTTGCACGGCAGCTAGGATGGTTTGGATCGCCTCATAGTGAGGGACTAACCCCAAGAACATTTCTGTATTTGGGGTTAACGAAAAAGGCTGAACTCGGAATCCAAAGTGTGACAAGTACATACTCGAATCACAAACCTTTTGAAAAACAGAACCTTTCCCAGCGCTTATTGCGCATCTGGGAACCACTCTTGCAGCAGATCACGAGAGCGCTCTAGCTCTTTCTGCCAAGAGTTCACGCCAACTACGGTCGGTTTTAGCAAGATGACCAATTCTGTTTTCTCAGTTACGTTATTTACGTTGCGGAACAAATGCCCCAGTGCTGGTACATCGCCCAAAAATGGGACTTTAGAAACAAGCTCACGATTTTGCTGTTTCATCAACCCGCCGATAACCACAACATCGCCATCTTTAGCACGAATAACCGAGTCTGATTCACGAATAGAGCTTTTCGCTAATGGCAGTTGGATGTTTTGGAAATCTCCGCCCAAGTTCAATTGCTTCACTTCTTCCGTGACTTCAATAACTGCGGGGTGAACATGCAGGAACACATTGCCTTTGTTATCAATTTGCGGAGTCACATCGAGGGAAATACCCGAGAAGAATGGCGTCAGTTCTACTTCAGGAACTGCATTTGAGTTTTCACCGTTGCCTGCATTGCTCGATAGCTCGGTAACAAAGTACTCATCGGTACCCACTTTGATGACAGATTTTTGGTTGTTGGCAGCGGTAATACGAGGGCTCGAAAGGACGTTCAAGTCACCTTGCGTAGACATAAAGCTCAACACGGCATTGAAGTTACCATCAGAGATAGTCACGTTAGTTTGACCGCCCAATAGCGTGCCAAT
Source organism: Vibrio sp. 661 (assembly GCF_033339315.1). Classification (NCBI taxonomy): domain Bacteria; kingdom Pseudomonadati; phylum Pseudomonadota; class Gammaproteobacteria; order Vibrionales; family Vibrionaceae; genus Vibrio; species Vibrio sp. 661. The sequence goes on from NZ_JAWOUJ010000013.1 coordinate 77,649, forward strand.
CGCATCCAATGATGGTAATGCCGATTCAGGGCGGTTGACTACGATACTACCCGAGTTACCAATTGACGCCGATAAGTTTGACCAGTTGATGCCTTGTTGGTAGCCATCATTCAACGTCACTTCTAGGATTTTAGCTTCAAGAATGACCTGGCGCTGCATGCGCTCCTGCGATACACCTAAGAACTCGCGTACTTCGCGAATATCATCTGGAAATGCTCGAACCGTAATAACTCCCGCTTGTGGCGTTACAACCACACTTTGCCCTTTGCCTGAACCAATTAGATTCGCAACGGCTTGCTGCAGCATAGGCCAGAAGTCACTTTCAGTGATGGTTTCGATGCGTGTACCACCCGTAGATGTGGTTGAGCTATCGTTGTTGTTTCCATTGTTAGAGTCTGACGAGTCAGAACTGTCTGAGCTACCACCAGAATTAGACGTACCAGCCGAGGTTACAGAGCCCGTAACAATGCTGGTTAATGAGCGACCAGAACGCTTGAACTGCAGGTAATCGACTGGAATGGTCACAGTACGCATACCTGCTGGGTAGATTTGAATAACTTTGCCAGACCTCACCACGTCATAGCCATACATATTCTGTACGACATTCAGAACTTCATCCAATGTTACATCTGATAAGTTGACAGTGATATTACCTTGTACCGATGGGTGAATCGCCACACTGTACTCTGTGCCTTTCACCAACGAAGCGAAAAAGCTTCTTGCATCGACCGCATTCGCTTGAATACGAAAACGCTTCGAGGTGCCTTGCTCTGATGCAACGTTCGAGTCTAAATTTGGCATCAAGTCTGCCTCAACAGCAGAAGGGATTTCTTCCAATGTGCGGCTGTTCGCTTGATTGATCGATTCATTGAGCGCTTCTTTAACTTCCACTGGATTCCGATGACCCATTGAACATCCCATTAAAGAAGCAATCGCTATTCCTACAACTAATTTGCGCATATCTGATCGGGCTCTGGTTATTATTGTTTTACGTTTAAATCAAAAAGCTCTAGGTCCCACTGACGGTTACCACGCTTTAAAGTTACAAATTCACTATTAATGCTCGCGACGCGATAACCCTTAAATAGCTCGCCTTTTTCGACAAGTTTGTTATCCATAATCGCGATACAATCAGTACTTGGCTTACACACAATACTGTTGAGCTTAGGCAGTCGATACCGTTTAACTTTTAGTTTCGCTGACGTTTCAACCGCTGGCTTTTCCCAACCAAGTGGGGCCGTTGGGTCCTGGTTTGCCCAAGCGGTTCCTGCCGCTGCCATAACAAGCAATGAGATGATGAGTTTGTTAACCACCAATAAACTCCTCTCTAGATCCTAGTGTGTAGACTTCTAACACAAGCTTCGCTTTCGGGTACTCTTCGACTTTATAACTAAAGCTGCGCCAGTAATAACTCGCAGGAAGGCTCTCCAATTTATTCAGATAATTAGCAATAGAAAAATAGTCACCAGTCAGTTCCATACGAACAGGATGCACGTAGTAACCAGAGTATTGCGATGCTTCTTTATCTTCCGTTATTGGCTCAGATGGCAAGGTTTGCAGAGACAAAAGGTGAATGCCACTTTGCTGCTCCAACACATTTTCAAGCAGCTCAGCCATTTGCGAAGGTGTAATAAGATGCTCGATGATCTCCGCTAATTGCATCGAAAGATGCTGACTCTCAGCTAACAGATTAGATATCGCGCGATCAATCTCAGCATTTGGATCTTTCTTAAGTTGCGCCTGAATACGTAGCGTATCGATTTCAATCTTTTGATTGGCTTGCTTTAAATTACTTAGTTGCCTCTCATTACTGATGATCTCGTTAAGCTTTGGCTCCAATACCAGCGTAAAGAGCAACATGATCACGACAACTAAACCGCATAATGCGGTGAGCACTTTTTCACGCGTACTCATTTCGCCAAAGCGCCCTTCTAATGAGAGCCAGAATTCGTTCATTTCTCTTTATCCTCGCGCGTTTTTAGTTCAAACGTCACAATATCCTTATCATTTCGACCTATTTTGACGTCGTCAAACGTTCGACCAACCAAGCTAATTTCGTTTTTAAATTGGCTAACCCAATTTGGCACTGAGCTCGGTTTTTTCGCTAGTCCCTTCAGGTCTAAGGTATGGGTATTGATTCGAATTTCGGACAAAGAAATTTCTTGGTTTCCTAGCTTCGCTAATGATTGCATCACGCCAGAGTAACCCGTGCGTTGCGAGTCATCGTATTTCCCGACAGCTTTAAGCGAGTCTCGCTTCGCCTTGACTTCACGCTCTAAGCGGGCTTTAGCTGCCAGCTTATTATTGTCAGGTTGATGCTTACGTAGCTTGACTTGATAACGTTCAAGCTCTGACTTCATGATATCGCCTTTACTTTTTACAATAGCAATCTCATCTTCCAAACCACTACTCTGCCAAGTCACATAGCCGTAAGAAAATAGAATTGCAGCCGCCGAAACGCCCCAAGATAACGCGATATTTTTTAGCGTCAGGAGCTCTTTTTTCGGCTTTAAGTAATCGGGATATAAGTTGACGCGTCGAGTATTTGAAGTAGCCGCAGTGTCAGCCAAAACATGTCCAGATAGTTCATGTTCTGGTGGTAATAACGGTGAAACCTTAGTGCTTAAACGGTAATTAAGAGCCTGAACAAGCTCGCTCTCATCCTCTTCATCGCAGCACACTTTCAATTGATGTAATTGCACATGGCGTAACTGAGATGAAAGATAATCAATCGAACGTTGCAGTTCTAACGACAGACTGTCCATCTGTAAATCGCTAGACGGAACCCCCGTTAACGGTGGCGTCACACTGCGAATAGAGCGGTGGAACGCAATAGTATTTTCAACAAAAGCGCTTATACGGAAATGACCACGCACACTGCGTTGTAACAATAGGAAGTTTCCTAGTTCACCCGCAGTCTCTCCCCAAATATCGTCTTCAGGAAGAATAGCTTCTAATGGTAACTGGGCTCGGCTGGCCAGTAACACAATCTTATCCAATATTTTTCGCGATAAGACGTATGCTTGCACTTTGGTTGAATTCGGTAACTCGACCGCATCGGCAATAATGTCGATAGCACGCTCAGAGATCAGTTCTTTCAACAAAAACGGTAATGCGGCTGGCCATTCTTGACGCGGCATGATCGGTTTGTCGATTTGGTACATCTGGTAATAGTTATGAGAAAGAACAACCGTTAATGAATCATACGCACTCGCTGCAACGCTCAATGCTTGCTCAACGGCTTTTTCCCAATTGGACTCAGAAATATCAAATTGGTATGGACGACTACTTTTGATTGAAGATGATAAATAAACGGCGTCTGGCTGAATAACCAAAAAGCAGGAGCGACCACCACTAGATGATCGCTTAAGCTTGTCGAATAGTGCTTTGAAATCCATGATTATTATCTTTATTTTTTCCGCCAGCGATTTCGTCTTCCCAATTTAACTTGGGATTCTGATTGAGAATTCGGCAACGCTTGGGGACGAGGAAGAAACTGCTGCTCCGCAGAAAAGTAACGCCCTTGCCCACCATAAACCCCGAGCTCAATTAATGTGTTGAGCTCGTTCTGATTCTCAATTCCCACTGCTATAATTTTAGTTTTACTGTTTGCCGCCGCACCTAGCATACTGCGGACAAATAGCTGGTTTTCATGTCGTTGGTCGATTTTTGCTACTAAACTGCGATGAAGTTTAAGGTAACGAATGTCCACTTCTTTTAAATAGTGAGTGCTGACGATGGTACGCCCAGCCTGCCCAACCATTAAGTGGCACCCTAAACCGGCCAGCATTTTAGCGACTGGTCGCATAAAGTCTAAGTGTCTTACAAATTGTGCTTCAACAAACTCAAAACTGAGACACTTTCTCTGCTCACGTGACAACTGTAAGAGTTCATCACGAAACCATTTAAAGTACTCTCGGTTAGAAAATGGCGTTACATTCAAATTGAGCGCATACGATCTTGAGTTATCAAAATTATCCTTAAACTCTCTTAAGAATTTATTAATAACCGACTTATCCATTTGCGCTTCATAACCAACCTGTCTGATCGCAGAAATGAACCGAGACGCTTTAACAATCCCATTCTCAGGATCGCGAATCCGACATGTTAACTCTTCATATAATGATTTTTTATGCGTCGCGTCACTTATTGGGTGCACAGATTGTGCGTAGAGTATCACACTTTCAGGTGTAAGTGCTGTGTCAAATAACGTTCTCCACCTCACACTTCCGCGAGCTTCTTCATCGTGGTTCCATTTTTTGAAGCGACTCCAATTATTGTTATTTTGTAGTTGCGCACTACGCAAAGCAGTCTCGGCTTCATCAATGATTTGGCTGTGTCGCTCACCTTCTTTATAAGTGGTGATGCCAATATGGCACCAGTTGTCTGGATCAAGTGGCTCTGGCGGCATTAACTTTTCTAACTGGCGAATGCATTGCGAGGCAAGGTTAGCCACATCTTTCGCACTTTGGTGCGGTAGAAAAAGCGCAAAATCAGCATCGTAATAACGGGAAAATACAACATCTGGGTATCGTTGAACTAAATTGGACAATAAACTCCCAACTTCAACAATAAACTCATCCGTAATTTGCTTATCTTGCTCTTCTTCAACCAGTTTCCAGTCTTGAATACGCACTAGCAACACGGCGCCGCGAGCCCCACTTTCTAGTAACGCCGATTCCAACTTGCTATCAAATAACACTCGGTTAGCGGTACCGGTTAGCTTATCAAGGAAGGTTTGAGTTCGAATAAAGGTATCAAATCGGCTTCGCTCTTGACGCGCATCTTGTAACTCTTCGATTAATACATCGAGCGCTTCACTGGCGGTGTAAGGCCATTCTTTTTTGTCACCTTTGGCATACTGCTCCACCCTACCAGCCAGGATCATTCTGCCTCGCTCTTCGAGCATTTCGGAGCCTTCTAATTGTTCCTTAAGCCATGCTACGCCGCGCATTAAGCAGAAGATGATCAATATAACGGCAAGCGTGATCGACCAAAGCGCCTGCATTGAGTAGCTGTAACCTAAGTAAGGGGGAATTGCTTTAAAGTGAATCGTGTAATCTTGATTGTGAGTCAGCTGGTACTCAGCCTCAAACAAGACTGACGCTTCCATTTGATGAGAAGTATCTTTGAAGCGATAAACAACGGCGTTGTTGGTCGACAACGTCATTTCGACAATATTGGAAGCCTGTAGCATTTTCGGCATCCAGCGCTGCATAGAATAAGCGGCGTCAGGATCTTCCATCTCCTTGTCGACCACCTCTACGATCCCTTCTAAATAATGGGTGAGATATTCCTGCCCAAGACGTTTAAAAGAGAGGGTGCCACCGACAAACAAGATAAACATGGCGCAGATAACGATCATGGTGACAAAGGCCACCAGCCGTGTGCTTAACTTAAGAGTTGGGGTATACCTCATGAATACCAAATTCCTTTTTTATTCATCATATACCTTATTGAAATATTTATACTTGATAAGAGTTCATCAAACAATCGGATTAGTCTGATAGTGAGAGGCTGGAGCATAAAGAAAATCACACTCATTGATAAGTTTTATTGTTACGCCTAACCTTGCCAAGATAAGCCTGTGAGATCATTAGATTGCGACAATAAAAAAGGCCGCGATATTCGCGGCCTTTTCGATTCAAGCATAAGCAGAATTTAAAACGGTTGAGCTTACCTTGACGGACCTAACATCAACCTAAATTGCTGTTTTTTAAGCAACTACTCCCTAAAAAAAACAAAAGTGTAAACATTTTTGTTAAATTTTTCAGTGTTAGACCTTAAACTTTACAAAATTACCACTTTAGATATTCAGTATAACCTCACAAATTCTGCGAACAATAAAGCCTGATTAAAACCGTTCTTTGAAGAATCGAATCGTTAAAGGCAGATGTGTGGCAGTTTCGTACCATCAGAGAAACGTTTCTGTCAGATTAAAAAAGTAAAACAAACCTTGTCGTTTTTGTTAGTTTGCTATGCTTTGACACATATAACGCCTCTCATGAAAGCATGAAGTCGATTCACCATTCGTCAGCCACTCCTTTTGTTTCGGCAACGTTCATACCTTTTTTTACAATATGTAGTTCTAGCTCATTGATATTCAGAAGCTTAAATAGAGTTTCGATGGTGGATTTTTCAGGATTACTTTCAAAACTAGACACTGTTGCTTGTCGCATACCAAGTTCTGCTTGCTTTAACCCACTTTCTTTTCGGGCTTCGCGTAGTGCATTGCCAATAGCTGCTGGAGTGTTAACTAACATCATAATACCCTAGTTATGCATGGAGATAGTACGCATTATATACTCTAGAGGGTATACATATAAAATACACTCTACAGGGTATATTTTAGTTTTGTACGGGGGCTTTGAGCGTAATTAAATATTTGTGGTTAAAAAGTAACAGGTAAGAGGTTGCCAAAACGTTTTGACGCAGATTTGAGCTAACCACCGTAGCCAGCTCGATGTTAGACAAAACTGAATTTTGGATAATCGAAAATCATTTCCTAATCAATCACCTTAAGTATGGAAAACAACAGGGCTTGCACTCAAAAAGTGCCATTGAAGAACAATACTTAGCTTGGCGAGACTAGCGTTAGTGTAGGCTTACCGTGGCTATTCTGATTGCTTATCCACTTGGATCATCGCTTCAATATGTTTAGGATCCTCACTCGGCAGTAAATCGTAAATTGAGCAGTTCAAGTGGGCTGCAAGTATATATACCTTCTCAAGTGTTATTCGCTGTTCGCTACGCTCAAGCATACCAACTAATTTTTTGTTAAATCCACATGCTAAACTTAACTTTTCTTGCGAGATCTTCTTTTTAACCCTCTGCTTGTGCAGATTCTTTGCAAACTCACGCACTATCTTATTCATTATTTTTAAGTTATTTCTGGGTAACTGTGATTTTCTCTGTCCGTTTTTTCACGTTGACCTCTCTTTATCAACCCATTATATTGGGTGGGGCTGTGTGTTATTTCGGTATCAAAAATGACTGTACGATTGCGAGAACCATTTTTCAGTATTTACAACGATCTGTTAAGTGATGAAAAGATTACGCTGAACGACTTTGTAGCAAGCATCAAGCAAAGAGATCTAGGTTATGAGAAGGTTGATGAAAAAGAGTTGAGAAAAATAGCTTACCGACAAATATGCAGACTAAAGAAGCAAAATCTCTTATTGCAACTGTCACCTAATCGCGACAAAAATCCTGAGTTTGTGAAAGTGTGGGGCAATGACAAAAAGACCGTATTGCTACTGGGCTGTCGCGCCAATCCTCTCTCATCAGAAAGTAGTGATATTTCTGATGAAATAGCAAATATGATTGATCACGTTCAAGCACAGATCGACTGTTTACAAACAAAAAAAATCGAACTGGCTGGAGAAGAAGAAGCTTATAAAAACTTAGGTGAATGTTTCCCTTCCCTTAAAGAAATGGTTGCAGAAAGGAAGAAAAAAGTGAATTTTGAAACCGCAAAACTAAATGGAATGTTGAATGCGTTCACACTGACAATAAATATACTGAGTTCTTCAAACGAAGTTAGTTTGTGAGCATCATGCATCTTTTGGGTTTAACACTATCATCTCTAATATTTGCATATTGTACTTTGCAAATCATGATTCGTTTAGCAACCGTGGCATCAGGAAAGATCGCAAAAATAGATTTTTCAGGTTGGCTAGTTGCAGGATGGTCTATTTCATTTTCTGCATTGATTGTTCTTACTCACTATTAATCACCGATTTTTGATTAGGAAAATAGTCATATCTAGTTAGAGCTTCATAGGACTTACGTTCCTATATGCTTCCATCTCAACCACTTACATGCATTGCTTTATATTTTCTCAGTTTCATAACTTAACCCCATCCAAGTCAATAGCGATAAAAACACTATTTAACCATCTGAAATATGGAACAGATTGGCAGTAGTAACTTCAAACGTAACACTTTTTAGCCTTATAGTTTTGAGTTAAACAAAGTCTGTGATTTACTGTAACCCTAATAATAAAGGGAGTTTTTTATGAGCGAAGGTTTGGTTACATTTTTCAAATACAAGTCTTTGGGGTTTGCTCGTCGTGGGGATAATTACTTCGAACCTTTGGGCATGGATGTAATGCTTAACTCCTTACATAAATGGTTTCAAGACAGGATCTCTTTAGAAGATACGCTGCTTTGGGATGACCAAACCGTAGGCTATGGTAACCGTAAAAAAGTGTATTTGAAGGCAATAGAGCATAATGAAGAAACAGGCGATTACATGCTTATCCTTTGGCGCGCTATTGGTCAGGGAAATGGTGTATATGGCATTAAGGCTGATGCTGGGTTAGAAGACAATAACCTTTACAATGCTGACGATAATGTTGGTGAAGATCGTGTTATTTGGGGTGAAGCCGCTTATTACTGGTTTATTCCATCGTTAGATATTTTCGCCTCTATTCGTTTTCCTAACTCTGTTGCTGATACAGAGATTATGAACAGATTCATGCGTGACTATGTAGAGCTACATAGTGACTTCAGGCAAAGAAATGTCGTAGAGAAAGAACGCAAAGGCGGTAAGGGTAAGTACCTGTCTATTTCGTTTGCTCCGACTAAACAAGGCGAGAAAGGCAACTTATGGTTTCAGGCTTATTCTGAACAGTTTAAGAAGCCTACTACAGAAGCTGATTTGGAAGGTCTGACAGGTGAAATCACGCACTTCGTTAAACGTGACGTAATTAGTGCTCAGGTATTACAGCAAAACGGTTGGACTAACTTATTCAAAGGTCTACCCTTTGTTTCAAGCCAAGTTACGAGAGCAAACCGAAGAGTAGAGGTAAACATAGAGGCTAAGCCGACAGTAAAAGAGTTGAAAGACCTAATTGAGCTTTACGAGCGAGAGTACGCAGGCGGTGATGAATGGAGAAATATTGGCTTCAAGAAAGAAAACTCAGGAGTTGTCTGGTTAGATAACTTCGTTGTTAAAAGCGTTTTGCCTGTGAATGACTTAGCAGGTGGTGGTCGCGATGACACTGGGCATTACACAACAGAGCGTTTGTTTAAGGCAATGGAGTTTAAGCGCGGTAAGTTATTGTCAGCGTTTTTTGAGGAAGAACAAGAAGAAGCGGTTGGACAATGAAGACCTTGATTTGGCATGTCACATTAGCGTGCTTCATAGCTTTAGTTAGTTGGTTTTTCAAAGGTGACATAACTTACAGCGACCTATTACCTGTAGTGAGCACATTGCAAAACGGATCAGCTATGATTTTTACTATTATGGGGATCTGGATTGCTTACATTTACCCGCAAGCCATGCGTAAGGTTATTCAACCAAGTTCGTCTGCGATCTTCCCCGAAGAAGACAAAAAACGTGTGCAGTTGTTGGTTGGTGTAGTAGTTATCTCGGCTGTAATACTGGCGATACTGTTGATTGGCATTTCTATGAAACCGTTTTTGGTAAATACAAGCTTGTATCTAGAAGTGCCTGAACTATTTTCGTTTATTGGGCTTTGTATTTTGCTTTGTCTTGTATATGCTCAGTTGTTTTGCATTTATAGCGTGATAGCATCAAACATTAACTTCATAACGGATTTAGCGAATAAAGAGAATGACCAAAAGCTAAACAAGAAGCTAAACAGAACCACTGAAGATTAGCTGTCAGAAAGTAAAAAAACACCTAGTGCGTTTTTTACTTTCTGACATGAGATAAGGCCTTCGAGACATGTTATAGGTTAAAGACTAGCTAAATAACTGAGTTGGTTTGCGCTAATGTATTTAATTTAATACCTGTATACGCTTTTAATCAACATTTTAACTAGAACTCCATTTCATACAATTTTAAGGCGGTAACTTCACCAGAATCTACGCATACTCGAATAGGTTTGCCACTGTGTGAACGGATGTGAAGCGCTCCGAAGCCATACGCAACAATATCAAAAGGTTTAACACCTTCATAAATACTTCCTCTTGGTTTACCAAGAAGCATAATACCTGTGCCTACAATTATTTTTTCTCCTTTCGGCATTGCTACTGCATATTTGATGGTGCCGACTGCATGATCGCTAAACCACTTCCAATCGTCATCGACCTCTTTGCAGACTTTAGCCTCTAACCCAAAACTGACGAATAAACAAAAATATGCTATGTACGCTCTGTGTACCAGCCTTTTAAAGTTGCGATGTCTCATAAAATAAAAAACGTAGCTTTATTAAAATCACTTAGCAAGACTTTCCGCGGAGAAGCCTGCCTACACAACCCCTTTTAGCCGAATCCTCTGGGTTTTTAAGCCATTCATCTACTTTACCTATGGATGCTTCTGCACCAGCCTTTTCAAGCAGCTTTTTTAGCTCTTCAGCTGATTTTCCAAGAGCTTTTATAAATTTGACCAATTCGTTATTTTCGCCAAACTCTAATGGACCAAGGTGTACGGCTATAGAGTCAGAGTCTGGGCAATTCTTTGTTTTCGATAATTTTGCTTTTATATATTCGTCTATTATTTTCTTTGATCTAATCTGTAGCGCATCAAATTTATCCTTTGAATCAAACTGCTCTAATTCAATCTCATAACTTACACTCATACTGCTTGCACTGGCGTTATACATTAGATTTTTAAACTTGCTAGATAAGAAATTATTGGGAAAGGTTACTGTTAAATCACTTTTTTCAGCACCTTTTCGTGTTTCGTTTAAGGCAAAAGCATTGGGAAGTGAACTTACCATTACGATAGGTTCATTCGGTTCTTCATTAACAAGTTGCTCAATCGTAACACCAATCGAAGGAACACTTACCCAACCTCCAGAAAACTTAAGCCTCCCATCAGTTTTAACCGTAATAGGAATAGATTTACATTCCATAAATGGCATCAATATGAACAGATTTTCTGATTGGAATTGGTCAATCATCATATTTAAGCTCCCTCCAAACTCTCCTCGTGACTTGCCTTTTAATCCTACAGATGTACCAACTCCACCACCAATTAATGGATCAACATGAGCATGAATCTTTGCAGTAGCTTGTACTGAAGTAGTCACATTAAAGGATAGCTTGTCAGGGGTATCCCAATTCGATTCAATTTTGCCTAATGAAACGGAAGCTTGGATAGATTTATCATCAACAAATTTAACATAAAACCCGCCTTTACCTAGAACATCATCATGCCAATTAGTTTTACTAAACTCCCCCGTATTACGAGTACTTGCGATGCTAATCTTTTTATTTTCGGGAGGAAGTTCGTCAAATAAATCGAGAAAATTTTCGATAACTTTTTTCGAAAATATTGAGCCACTTTTGCTCATATCAAAAATAATGCTTTGTTTCAAAAGGCTTATTTGAGCCAATTTATTCGTCACATCTTCGTTAAGCTCTTCAATAGTGCCATCAGGTCTTTCAAATGTTGGCAATTCATTTTCCTGTGAATCTAGATCTAAAGCAAGCCATATCCCCTCTTTCAAGAATACAGGTGAGACTAAATTAAAATACTTCACTACTTCCGTGTTCGGAACATTAATTTTGAGAATAGTGGTTCCAATCACTTCATCTTTGTCATTTAGATGTTGAATTTCTTCAGTTAATTCTGAACCAAGCTGTTTGGAAATTTGATTTGGCACTGCAACAGGCAATAAAAAACCTTCTCCTTCTTTAACTTCCAACAAATCAACAATCAACTCATTAACTGTAGATGGTAAAGATAACCAAAATTGCCACCATCGAATCTTAGGAGTTATCTTTGTAGGTTTAAATCCAAAAAAAACATTTGTATGATTACTATCATCATTTCTTTCTAAATGTGAAAGTAGTAACAAAGCCTCCAACTCAAGAGTTCCTCGGAACTTCTTTTCATTGTCATAAACTGAAAGGTCAAGAAAAACGTTGGATTCGCCGTCAGTTGTAGATAATACGGCACTATCTACAACCACTCCCCAACCTTTGAAGTCACCATCTTTGTTGTATATAACTCTAGTTTTATAGAGTTGATTTAATAGAGCTGAAATGTCTTTAGATGAAAGGAAGACTGAAACATCGTAGCCCTGATCTATTGCTTTCGACTTCAAGGTTTTTTCTGTAATGTTGACCGCTTCCCATTTTGCTTCAATTCTTTGTTTCTCAGCTATCTGTTGAATTTCATCAGTACAGCCAGATACAAGTAGTAAGCAAGTCAATATTGCCGAAGTGAATATTTTATTTGAAATATAAATATTTTTCATAGCTCATCCTTGATGTTTGACCAGTCGATTTGTGAAATTAATGATCTAAACCCGCAAGGTGTTGTTCAATATTTATAGAACACTTTAAACGTACTTTCAAACGGCGTTGTTGCTCAAATCGAATTGAACCTTTCTAGTTCGTTGCGATCTGATTTTATATCAATGATTGAACGAGCGAAGTAATGGGTAAGTCAAAAGCTAAAATCACAAACTGGAGCGAGTACAACCGTGCATTATGCCAACGTGGTAGTGTGACTTTTGGGATTGACGACTCTGCCATTGAAGCTTGGATATGTACAACGCATCACTGGAAACGAGGTAGAGGTTTCCAATACTCAGATGCTGCTATCGAAACTACCCTTATGATAAAAGGTATTTTCTGTCTTCCGCTTCGTGCGTTTCAAGGTTTTATCGACTCCATTTTTAAACTGATGGATGTGTCGCTCACTTCTCCTGATTACACATGTATCAGCAAACGGTCAAAGACGGTGCAAGTTCGGTATCGCAATAAGTCTAAAGGCAGCATCCGCCATATAGCCATTGACTCTACAGGTCTTAAAGTCCTTGGAGAAGGAGAATGGAAAGTCAAAAACCACGGCAATGAAAAGCGCAGAGCATGGCGCAACCTCATCATGCTGTCGATGTAAATACACATGAAGTCATCGGTGCTGAAGTGAGCTTGGTTAATGTCGGTGATAGTGAGGCGCTTCCGTTAGAGACTTCTGTTCTATTTGGTTTTTCACCACAGCTCATTGCTGCCACATTAGTGGCAGACTGTGTTTCTTTCCATGACATGATTTAGCTAAGATTTCATCAGCTTGCGAGCCTTGAAATTCCTTAGTTGCTTTACTCATGAACACTCACTTTTCTTGCTTAGTTTCCAATGGTTGGTTTAGTTGCTCAATCGTAATTCCATGCTGGGTGGCGTTGTACAACCAAGTGTGGAATTGCTCAAGAAGTTTACTGTTCTCGACCTCAAGCCGCGCAATGGTTCGCTCGCGTTTTTCCAATTGATCAGCAGCTGCCTTCAAACTGGATGGCAGGTGTCTGTTGCGTGCAGCAACAGCCTTAGGAGAATTACCCGAAACAAGCCTCTTCACCTCGGTAAATGCGTTCTTGATACGTACCTGCTTTTGCAGTGTTTGCCTAGTGGTGGAAAGCTTGTAATCGTGTTCCACAGCCTCTACCAATCTATCCCATGTAAGTTTGGAGTCCATAGGCCAATCATCCAAAAGCTCACAAACGTTACTTACATCTTTATCCGTTAAATGTTTAGCCACAACAATCAGTCCTCGAAAAAGTCCATGCAATCCATATCCTCTAAAGCCTCAAACAGTTCATCGTCAATCGCTGACTCTGGATTACTATCAATCCCAATCATTTCATCAACCGTAACCTGCTGGGCTGCCTTGATGCGCTGGAAGTTTTCAATCTTAGGCAAACGCTTCTTACCATTAGCATCCATTGCACGATCCAGTTGCGTTACATCCTCAACATTGAGGAGTCTTATGAGGGAGCCTTCCTCAATACTTGGGTCTTCCATCATGGTAAGCAGTTGCTCACAGCGGTCTGTGGTTATTTTCCTGCGTTCATAGAACTGCAAAGCTCCCTGAACTCCATCATCAACCGCTTTTTTGTCCATTTTGAGAAGTCTTTTTTCATCTTTTAGACGCTTACGAATGCGCTCACATTTACCGTCGTCTCCTTTTTCACAAACTTGCTGGTCGCAATTAATACAGTCGCGGTATTTAGTGCAAGGTTCTGCCATGTAGGACGTCACACACATGCCAAACTCGTTTGTATGCGCTGTTAAAGCCGCCTTCGTGTTCAGCTCTTGCAGTGTTCGTGGGGTCGCAACCTGCACCTGAATTTGTGTAGTGCCTGTTGTTGGGTTGTCCATCAAGCCCTGTGAGACAAGCTCTTTTTCTCGGTCTTCAATAAAGTCAGCACCATATTCCTCAGGAGTTGTGTGGTCGTAATAACGATTGTGCCTAGGGTCACTACGCATCGCCCAGTTCGCTCGTTGCTCTCCATCCATACCATTGACTGCCGCCATGGTGTCCAACATATGACGAACCTGGTGTGAGGTCATGCTCAAGTTTCCATGTTCCCAACGCTGGAAAACTGAAAGCGAACCTGTTGATAGTTCACCTGTTGTCCTGTTCTTTTTTTTCGTAGGCGCAAGGTCTTCGTTCAACGTGTTAATGGTCGGAATATGCAACTCCGTAAGAATGTTTGATTTTACAGTGTCTAAGCCATTAGCAAAGCCAGCATACAAAGCCTCTGACCATTTAACTTTCACATATCCATTACCGTTATCAAACGGTATGTAAGGAAATCCCTCTGGAAGGTCTTTCCTGAGGATTAAGTTCAAATCTAGGAGCGTAACTAGGTAATCTTTTCGTAAAATGCCCTTACGCTTTAAAAGCTGGTTTCTGGCTGTATGCCACTTTTTGCGATTTTTTGCATTAGAGAGGTCGCCATACGTGGACATATTCAATCCTAGTGCCATCGCAGACTCGTCCATCGTCAGAAGTTGGTCTTCAGGCACATCTGGGCAAAGCTCGTGCCTCGGGAAACATGAACTCTCTTCTAGCATCTTTGCAAACTTTCGTGCTGGCTCTGACAGTGCTCGCAAACGCTCTACAGCTGTATCCACAACACCATACATACACGTGGGAATCCACTTGTGCGCGTGACCAAAATCCTTACCTGAATACCACTTTATTCCCTTAATCTGGATGGTAGCAGCGAGGTCTAGCTCTTCGTCATCAGCATCCTGAGAGTCTTCTATGACATTACCAGAGTCGTCAAATACAACCCCTTCAGTATCCTCAAAAACAATTTTGTTCTCTTTTTGGTATTTAAGAATTTCCTTCACATCATTTTTAGTAAAACCATCCTTTTTAAGCACTTCCCAAACTTTCAGCTCATCGGTATGAATGGGGTCAGAAAGCAAATATAACGGTTCTGAACCTCGGTTTGGGGCAGCCAGCAGCAAGGTAATGGTAGATGTTGTGAATATATCCCTAGGACTTAAGTCTTCCACCTTTTGTGCATTAACAGAAGCTAGTGCCAATAATGCATTCTCGTCGGGCATTTTGTCCTGCCGTCTCTTGTCAGCATCATCACCCGTTGCATTGTCAGCAGGTTTTTTGAGTCCACTCTTCCACGTAAATGGCTTCAATAATTTATGATCAATCAAGAACTTGAGCAGGTCGTTTAATCCACACCCTGCCTGATACGCAGCCCCTGGACTTAACGATTCTTTAGCCGCTCGTTGAGCGTCATCGAAAACTTTTTCAGTAAGCTTAGTGGTTTCAAAATCTTCACCCTTATGTAACCGCTGCCAGCCTGCATTGATTGCGCGCAAGGCTTGGAATTTAACGTTGATGCCTGCTTTGGTTCCCCCTCCATAGGTAACGTAGGCTTTTGCAAAGGGGATTAAAGATTCATCCAGCAACTCATCGGAATTTTTTTTTCGGCTATTAGCACCGAAAATGGTGAAGTTACCTACTTTAGACCAGTAGTTTTTATCGTAGACATACTCATCGTTTAATGGCGCAATATAACGTCCGAACTCGATGAAATCGACTTGGTTTTTAGTATGTTCAAGCTCGTACTTAGGCTTAAAAATCAATACATCAGCCATTGTTATGCTCCCTACATAACTGGATTACTTGGCATACAGCGAGGATGGCATTGTCATTGATTGAGACGATTTGCATGTCACCATTCGCGTCCACTTTTAATCGTTCTCGCTCTTCGACTAACCATTCGAGGATCAGGTGGTGAGGGGCATGTACCCATGGGCGGAATTTAGGGCATAAATAACAAGCAATAGGGGCATAATCTTGGCAAAAGCTGCTTGAACCGCAGGAGCCAACATCACAATCTTTTTCACGACAAGGAATACGTGCCGCACCTGCATTTTCTGCATTGGCTTCATCCTCATCCTCAACTAGTTTTCCAGCAAACGCAGAAGCATACCGAGCCAGTGGTTGGTTCATAATTTTGGAGATATGTACTGCATGTTCAGGGGTGTTAACAACATACACTTTTACATTTTGCGTATCAGACTGGTCAAGCAAGTTGGCAATAGTAAGCGTACCAGCCCCCTCCCTCGCAGCACGTGTACCCAGGGTGTAGCGAAAACGGTAGGCTGTTGATTTTAAAGGCTCACCAGTTCGTTCGCTGATGATTTTAAGCTTTTTGACCGCACTGTTTAGCTTATTCGTCAGGTTACCTGTTTTAATATGAGGTAGCTCAGACTTAAGATAATCCATTAAGGCATCTGGTTTTATTTGTTGAATCTCTTTAATGGTGCCAACGTCGATAAACAAAGGCAGCTCACCTTTTTCTTCAGACGTCATCTTCCGCCCTAAAGCCACTTCCACCTTAGCTGTTTGCTCTTTGATATGTAGTTCCACAATCTGTGCAATCGAATTCACTAAAGCATAAGGCTTTAGGATGCTACGGAACTTTCCTTTACGAACCTTTGCTCTAGGAATCAGTACCACATATGCTGGAGAACCCGTATATTCAGACGAGTAAGAAAAGTCTTTACACTTGATAGATGCAATCTGAACACCACGACGACCCGACGCTTTAAACATCGAAAGACAAGCATACTCATCCGTTCTCAGTGTTCCTTCGGCATACCGATGCGCGGCATTTAAACCGATTGCTTGAAACTCTAAATCACTGAATGGACCAGTTTCGGGGTCGAGAGTAAGTACTGCAACCCCTTTATCATTGCCACCCAAGCGCCACTGGTCAGTCAGCTTAAACACTGCATCATCAATATGTTTATCCAGTTTTAGAAACCGCATCTGGCGGAGCATTCCTCTTACAACCGATACCTTGTACCACTTCTTCTTCGGTAGTGCATTTTTAAACGATGCAAAACCCTGTTCAGTTAAGTCATTTTGACCTGTTATCGTTTGATAAAGCTTAAGTTGAATGGCTATATTCTGGGTGTGTTTAGCAGATGAAGTTTCAGCATAAAATACCAGTGCTTCTCGAATATCATCCTGCAACGGTTGAACAAAGGTATCCAAGAAGTCCAAAGATACAGTTACGTCCCGATTAAGTGTCCATCGGTTAGATAGATAATCAAACTCGAAGCCATTGTGGGACATGGATATCGTTACTTTGCTTTCGTTAGCAAGACCAAAATTAACAAAGTCGTGATTCAAATTCTTATTCCCCTGCCCAGACATCTTCATCTCTCTGCTGAACGATTGAACTTATGGTGTTTGACTCTTCTTCTTGAAGGTCTAATGCCATCTCCATGGCACGTTTATCATCATGTCGTTTGGAGTAACGTTTTGCGCTCTTGGAGTTATCTGTCCAGCCCATTAGTTTTTTCCTATCGGCTTCTGACTTGGCTTCCGTTGTTTTGCCTTCAGCAATGCGTTTATCTGCAAAACCACTGAATTCATCGTTCCACGTATGGCGACCTACATGAGAGTGTACCCTGAAACCAACAACGGCAGCGATTTGACGAAAAACCTTCTGTACCTGAGCCATTGATAAAGCAGCATTGGTTCTCTTTTTGTGGTGATGAGTAACGAACAAATATTCGATATGTTCAGAGCCAGTAGCATTAGGGCGATGATGGATAAGGTAGTTTTCGTACATCTCTACCAAGCGTCTATCCATTGGTACAAACCGCCCCACAGTCTTTCCTTCAGGTCTACGCTTGCGTTTGTCGCTGTTGTCAGTTTTAGAGCGGATCATCACGAAATAACGCCCGTCTTTGTCGCGCTTCCTGATATCGGATTGATTGTGGTCGGTTTTCACTCTGATTTTAAGCAACTCTCCAAGCCGACAACCTATGGCAAAAAACATGTTTACGATGAGTTGGTTGCGATGTCGAATCGATTCAGACTTCCACGGGTTCTCAGAGGAGTCTGGGTGAACAAGATCAAGCACTCGGGTTTTTTCTATTGGCTCTAAAGATTTCCAATCCCCCCAGTCAAGGGCTTCATCGCTGGTGCCAAACTTGTCTCCTCTAATCTTTTTCAGCTCAAATTCAGCCGTGGAATCTTTAGAGGAAAATAACTCTTTTTCTAACCAACCAATATATTGCGCAAATACCGTTAATCGGTTGTAGGTAGTGTGCGGGGAGATTTTTCCCTCAGGATTAACAACGATATTTGCCCTTGCCGTTTCGAGCTTCTTTTTCTTGATATTCAAGATATTAGAGGATTCATGTCTAGCAACCATTTCACGGAAAGATGCCACTTTAAATGTTGAGTGTTTTTTGATGTTTTCAAAATCCTTGCTTGTCAGAAAGTCGCCTGTCTTGCATCGCTCAATTAGATCGATTTTTTCGAACTGACAAATTTCTTCCAGGAAGCAAAGGTGCTCAAAAACACGATTGCAGGTGTTACTTGCTTTGGATTTATTTCGGTAATTCAGGGTGACAAAGAGGTTTTGGTAATGCAATGGCATACCATCCTCACCTAAAAGAATTGAATAGCTTTCCCCACTCGACATTTGAAATGCTTTTACCTTCATACTTCTCCTTAAATCCACCAAAAATTAACAAAAACTCAAGGTAACACCGAAACAAAAGGCGAGCATAAAAAAAGTTTACAGAAGTTACAACACTTACTGTAAACTTTTCCTCTTAACCCATTGTTATACTTGATTCAAATTGTAAAGTTTAACAAAATCAGGTCTCGGGTAATCGTCAGAACGGGATATCGTCGTCAAAATCCATTGGTGGCTCATTGTACTGCTGCTGTGGTTGCTGCGGAGCCTGTTGTTGTGGTTGCTGTTGCTGAGGCGCATTGTACTGCTGCTGAGCTGGCTGTTGAGGCTGACCCCATCCACCTTGTTGCTGCTGTTGACCGCCCATTGGTGCGCCGCCACCTTGAGCACGACCGCCAAGCATTTGCATCACACCATTGAAGCCTTGAACAACGACTTCAGTTGAGTAGCGATCTTGGCCACTTTGATCTTGCCATTTTCGAGTTTGCAGTTGCCCTTCAATGTAGACTTGAGAGCCTTTACGCAAGTACTCACCTGCTACTTCCGCAAGTTTGCCGAACAACACAACACGGTGCCATTCCGTTTTTTCGCGCTGTTCGCCAGTCGCTTTATCACGCCATGAATCAGAAGTCGCAATAGTAATGTTTGCTACTGCACCGCCATTCGGCATGTAACGAATTTCAGGGTCGTTACCTAGATTCCCCACCAAAATAACTTTGTTAATTCCACGGCTGGCCATGATGTGCTCCGTTTCACTCTGGATATATAAAATTTTAGCGCATTAGAATAGCACGCTTTAATGTTTTGATTAAAGTCTAATACCATTGTGATCTATTGAGTCACCCTCTAGAACCCAAATCGTATTTCAACTTACGTGTGTAGCATTTTTGATTCGCGTTGCAGACATCGTTTCGTGAAGCTTTGAATTCGAACGCATTTATTCAGTAAAGCGATGGTTATGGCCTCTCTTTAATGCCAGTTTATGGCTTCTAATGAACCCAGGGAGATTGGAACACGTGAGAAAGTCGGCTTACGCAAGAAAGCTATTTCTGATCAGTATGGAAGATAATGCGCAAAAAAAAGTGGCGGCACTCGAAAAGTACGTTGATATGAGCATCCCGGTGATTTCAACCGCAGCACTCATGGAAGCCAAGCCACAACACCGTAATAAAATTCTACTGATCGACTTCAGTGAACATAAATCACTTGTTCAATCGATCAAAAACTTGCCTCTTGTATGGAAAAACTTTGAAACCGTTGTCTTCAACGTGCCTAAAAGACTAACCACGGATGAACTTCTTTCATTTGGTCAATTAAAAGGTGTGTTTTATTCCGAAGATACGCTAGAGCAAATTGGAGAAGGGTTAAAAGGCATTGTTAACGGTCAAAACTGGCTGCCGCGTAATGTAACCAGTCAACTTTTACACTATTACCGCAATGTCATTAATACTCATACTGCACCAGCTACGGTAGACCTAACCATTCGTGAGCTACAAGTACTGCGTTGCCTACAAGCTGGCGCCTCGAACAGTCAGATGGCCGAGGAGTTATTCGTCAGTGAATTCACCATCAAATCGCACTTGTATCAGATATTCAAAAAGCTATCCGTAAAGAACCGAGTACAGGCAATCGCCTGGGCAGACCAAAACTTAATGTCTTGATGCAATGTGAGCGGCTCTGATAACTGAAATGACGAGTCGCTCATCTTTTTTCCGCACCGAGTCTCACATTTTTTCCTACTTTATTCATGATTCATTGATACCTCTCGTGTTAAAGTTATGCGCAGATTCTTGATAAAAACGAGATAGGATATTCCCCCAATGATAAAAAAATGTCTGTTCCCTGCTGCAGGCTATGGCACACGCTTCCTACCGGCAACGAAATCTATGCCAAAAGAGATGATGCCAGTCGTGAACAAACCGCTTATTGAATACGGTGTCGAAGAAGCAATCCAAGCTGGTATGAACGGCATGTGTATTGTGACAGGTCGTGGCAAGCACTCGATCATGGACCACTTTGATAAGAACTACGAACTGGAACATCAGATTAGCGGTACCAACAAAGAAGAGCTGTTGGTAGATATCCGTGAAATCATTGAATCTGCAAACTTCACTTATATACGTCAACGCGAAATGAAAGGCTTGGGCCACGCGATTCTAACTGGACGAGAATTGGTAGGTGATGAGCCATTTGCTGTTGTTCTTGCTGATGACCTTTGTGTGAACGAGCAAGAGGGCGTACTGGCTCAGATGGTGTCACTATTTAAGCAGTTCCGCTGTTCTATCGTTGCAGTGCAAGAAGTACCAGCCGAAGAAACACACAAATACGGCGTTATCTCTGGTGAAATGATCAAAGACGACATCTACCGCGTAGACGACATGGTAGAAAAACCAGAGAAAGGCACGGCGCCTAGCAACCTTGCTATCATTGGCCGCTACATCCTGACTCCCGATATTTTTGAACTGATTGAAAACACTGAACCTGGTAAAGGTGGTGAAATTCAAATCACTGACGCGCTGCTAAAACAAGCAAAAGCGGGCTGTGTATTGGCTTACAAATTCAAGGGCAAACGCTTTGACTGTGGTAGCGTTGAAGGTTACATCGAAGCAACTAACTATTGTTTTGAAAACCTGTATCTAAAAGATGAAAAAACCTCTGAGCTAGGTAAGCACGCAACACAAAAAGCTGTATAAAGCATCGTCGTAGTACGAAATTACTGTATCGAAAGCCCAGCACAACGCTGGGCTTTTTACTTTACTGTTTTTTTATCCAGTAATTTTCTTTGCACATTTCTCACACTATGTAATACTTGCCCCACTTGGTTATACATAGAGCAAAAACGATGGATAAAATAGAAGTTCGCGGTGCCCGAACCCATAACCTTAAAGACATTAATCTTACAATCCCTCGCGATAAACTGATTGTCATTACTGGACTAAGTGGCTCCGGTAAATCCTCTCTAGCTTTCGATACATTGTATGCAGAAGGCCAACGACGCTACGTAGAGTCTCTCTCTGCCTACGCTCGTCAGTTTTTGTCTCTGATGGAAAAACCCGATGTCGACCACATTGAAGGGTTATCACCTGCGATTTCTATTGAACAGAAATCTACTTCTCATAACCCGCGTTCAACCGTCGGTACAATTACCGAAGTCTACGACTACTTACGTCTATTGTATGCTCGTGTGGGCGAACCCCGCTGTCCAACGCACCATGCCCCTCTTGCTGCGCAAACCATCAGCCAAATGGTGGACAAAGTCCTAGAGATGCCGGAAGGCAGCAAAATGATGCTATTGGCGCCTATTGTCAAAGAACGTAAAGGTGAGCATGTTAAAACGCTTGAGAACTTAGCGGCTCAAGGCTTTATTCGTGCGCGTATTGATGGAGAAACTTGCGATCTTTCCGATCCTCCAACCCTTGAGCTACATAAAAAGCACACCATTGAAGTCGTGGTAGACCGCTTTAAAGTTCGTCCAGACTTACAACAGCGCTTGGCCGAATCTTTCGAGACCACGCTCGAATTATCAGGCGGAATTGCGGTTGTCGCGCCAATGGATGGCGACGGTGAAGAGATTATTTTCTCCGCCAACTTCGCTTGTCCACAATGTGGTTACAGCATGCAAGAGTTAGAGCCGCGACTTTTCTCATTCAACAATCCTGCTGGTGCATGTGGCACTTGTGATGGCTTGGGTGTTCAACAATACTTCGATCCAAGCCGAGTCATTCAAGATGATTCATTAAGCTTGGCACAAGGTGCGATTCGCGGTTGGGATCAAAAGAACTACTACTACTTCCAAATGCTCACCTCATTGGCCGATCATTATGGTTTTGACCTCCATGCCCCTTTTAATTCTCTGCCAAAGAAAACGCAAGATGTCATTCTAAAGGGCTCAGGTCGTACTGAGATTGAGTTTAAATACATCAACGATCGTGGCGATATTCGCGTTAAACGCCATCCATTCGAAGGTATTCTGAATACCCTAGAACGTCGCTATCGTGATACAGAATCCAACTCTGTCCGTGAAGAGCTTGCAAAATACATCTCCACTAAATCTTGTTCAAGCTGTGGCGGTACTCGTCTACGCCTTGAAGCACGTAACGTGTTTATTGCTGATACGACACTACCTGAGATTGTTGAACTCAGCATTGCTGATGCATTGGAATTCTTCCATTCCTTGAAACTGGAAGGTCAACGCGCCCAAATCGCTGAAAAAGTGATGAAGGAAATCAACGACCGCCTGCAATTCTTAGTTAACGTCGGTTTGAACTACCTAAACTTATCACGCAGTGCAGAAACCTTATCAGGCGGTGAAGCTCAACGTATTCGTTTAGCAAGCCAAATTGGGGCGGGTCTTGTTGGTGTGATGTATGTTCTGGACGAACCGTCGATTGGTCTCCACCAGCGTGATAATGAACGCTTATTAAAAACGCTCACTCATTTGCGCGATTTAGGTAATACCGTACTTGTGGTAGAACACGATGAAGATGCGATTCGCTGTGCAGATCATGTCATAGATATTGGTCCTGGTGCTGGCGTACATGGTGGTAATGTTGTTGCGGAAGGCACCATGGAAGAGATAGTCGCGAATCCGAATTCTCTGACAGGTCAGTACTTAAGTGGTGTTAAAGAAATCACAGTACCGAAAGATCGCACGCCGCGAGATCCGAAAAAAACGGTTGAGCTATTAGGCGCAACAGGTAATAACCTTAAAAACGTTAACCTTTCAATTCCTGTTGGGTTATTCAGCTGTATTACAGGGGTATCTGGCTCAGGTAAATCAACGCTGATTAATGATACTTTCTTTAAAATTGCGCATACCCAACTTAACGGAGCGACAACGGCTCAGCCTTCACCTTATAAATCGATTAAAGGTCTAGAGCACTTCGATAAAGTCATCGATATCGATCAAAGCCCAATTGGCCGTACACCTCGCTCTAACCCTGCAACCTATACGGGGATCTTTACACCAATCCGTGAACTGTTTGCAGGCACACAGGAGTCGCGTTCTCGCGGTTACAAACCGGGCCGTTTTAGTTTTAACGTACGCGGTGGTCGTTGTGAGGCCTGTCAGGGTGACGGTGTTATCAAAGTAGAAATGCACTTCCTACCAGATGTTTATGTGCCATGTGATGTGTGTAAAGGTAAACGCTACAACCGTGAAACGCTCGAAGTACGTTACAAAGGTAAAACTATTGATGAAGTGCTAGAAATGACGGTCGAAGATGCACGCACCTTCTTCGATCCAGTTCCTGCCATCGCTCGCAAACTACAAACACTGATGGATGTGGGTTTGTCGTACATACGATTGGGTCAAGCGGCAACAACACTCTCCGGTGGTGAAGCACAGCGTGTGAAACTGGCGCGAGAGCTATCCAAACGTGATACAGGAAAAACCTTGTACATTTTGGATGAACCAACAACCGGCTTGCACTTCCATGATATCCAGCAGTTGCTCACTGTACTGCACAGACTTCGCGACCACGGAAACACTGTCGTGGTGATCGAGCATAACCTGGACGTCATTAAGACTGCGGACTGGATTATCGATCTTGGTCCTGAAGGGGGTCAAGGTGGCGGCGAGATAATCGCTCAAGGCACTCCGGAAGATGTGTCGCAAATCGAGGGTTCGCACACAGCTCACTTCCTCAAGCCTATGTTGAAGTAGAAAAAACAGGTAAAGTATCGAGACCAGCAAGTGCTGGTCTTTTTTCATTCAAAACAACGCAATAACTATGGCTACTATACATGTAAGTGGAACAAAGCTTTCTCCCGAAAAAGTACAGGTTCCCCTCAATCGCAAGTTTCTCATTGCCTTGGCAACACTATTTGTGTTGGCAATGCACTTTTTCATGCCCAACCCCGGCGGTTCGGGGCTTTCGCTTTCGTTCAATGCGACAACTTGGATTGCTTTTAGCTTTGCATTAGGCATTGGGTGTTACCAACTAGCGAATAATCGAGTGCTACGTTACTCAAAACTAACCATCGGCTTGTTCATTAGTGCTCTTATCATGACAGTGCCCATTCTGTACCCAAATGCGAATAGCAGCTTGGCAGCCAATAAGCTCATTGGCCTGTGGTGTGGTGTCCTGTTCTTTATTGTTTTACAACAATTTCATTTCAGTAATAAACATCGCCAACGCCTATTATGGTTCATTGTCCTTGCGGTTGTTATCGAAGCCATTTTTGGTCTGACACAATATCTGTATCTCAAACCAGGCAATCCGTTTGGTTACGACACGGTGGCCAATCGTCCTTATGGTATTTTCCAACAGCCCAATGTAATGGCCAGTTTTCTTGCGACAGGGTTGGTGATTGCCAGCTATTTACTTGCACGTCAGCCCTACAAATACGATCGTAAGTTAAGCGATGTTTACCTTCTCTATGCCGTACCAGTTTTAACTTTACCACTAATTGTGGCGTTGGCTTCACGCACTGGTTGGTTAGCCTCGGTCATCGCCGTGTTGTTGGTCATTCCATACATGTACCGCTTTGCAACCAAAGGGCGCTTTATCCGCTGGGTTGTGTCACTTGTAAGTGGGCTCTTACTCTCAGTCGTTGTCATGCATCTTGCCTTTCCTGATGGAGGTGGGTTAGCCGCAGAAAAAGTAAATATGGAGTCTCCTCGAGCGTATACTTTTCCGCAAACATTAGACATGGTGATTGAAAAGCCTTTTACTGGTTATGGATATGGCAAGTTTGAATCTGAGTACATGCTGTATACGGCTCGTCAACATGCCCTAAATGAGAATTACCCAGCTGGTTTGCCAGCCATGGATCATCCGCATAATGAGCTACTTTACTGGGGAGTCGAAGGTGGCTTGCTGCCAATACTCGGCATCTTCTTAGCGATGGCACTGGTACTGTATCGAATCTATCAAGCCAAACGCGGAACTCGTCTTGCGTTGCTGGCCTTGTTTATACCTATCGTATTGCACTCGCAACTGGAATACCCTTTCTACCACTCTCTCGTGCATTGGTTGATCTTCGTTATCCTGCTGTACTGGGTCGATCAGCGCGTCTCTCGTTATCGACAAGTCGGCTTTAGTAATGTAACCAAAAGCTTGCTGCGTGTTTTTAGTTTGGTACTTCCCGTTGCGTTTACGTTTTACATGGTAAGCGCATTGCATATGAACTATGTATTGACGAAGTTTGAGACCACTAGGCCAACTAATCCTGATATTCTGAATCAAGTCAGTAACCCTGTGGTTTGGAAAGACAGATTTGATTGGGATGTTTATAGCACGTTTTTAAACATTGGGCTGTACCAACAAGACGCAACCTTGATTCAGCCTTATATCGATTGGTCGCTAAAAATCATCAAAGATAAGCCTCGCCCTGCATTTTATAATAATTTGATTTTGGCCTACCAAGGCTTAGATGACTCAAGTAAAGCGGAGCAAATTAGAGCTGAAGCGCAGTTTTTGTTCCCGAAGATTGATTTCAGTGACGTCAATTACCAACCACCTTCTCAAGCAATCTCTGCCTCACCAGCCCCCACTTCAGGTGAAGAGTAATAAGTACAAAAAAGCGAAGGGATGACCTTCGCTTTTCTTCATCTCATTGCTGTATGATTTTATTCAGTGAGTGACTCTTCTAACGCTTTTAAGCACAGCGCAACGTTTTCAGATCGAGCGCCGTAACCCATTAAGCCAATACGCCACGCTTTACCAGCTAATGCCCCAAGGCCTGCACCAATTTCTAGGTTATAGGTTTCTAGCAAGTGAGCACGAACTTTTGCTTCATCAATTCCTTCAGGCACGTAAATCGCATTTAATTGTGGCAACCGATGGGCTTCGTCCACAACAAATTCAAAGCCTAACTTTTGTAAGCCATTTTTGAGTTTTTCATGCATCAGTTGGTGACGAGCCCAAGCGTTTTCTAATCCTTCATTTTTCAGTATCAATAAAGCTTCATGAAGCGCATACAAGCTATTAACTGGCGCCGTATGATGATAACTACGCTTGCCTTCTCCACTCCAATACCCCAAAACTAAACTCTGATCGAGGAACCAACTCTGTACTGGTGTTGTTCTTGCTTGAATCTTTTCAATCGCGGCAGGAGAAAACGTCACTGGTGAGAGCCCAGGTACACATGACAAACATTTTTGACTACCAGAGTAAACCGCATCCAGTTGCCATTCATCCACTTTTAACGGCACACCACCAAGCGATGTCACCGCATCAACAATAGATAATGCATTATGCTGTTTCGCTAGCTTACCCAATGCTTGAGCATCACTGACTGCACCAGTTGAGGTTTCCGCATGCACAAAAGCAAGAACTTTTGTATCTGGGTGCTGTTCGAATGCTTGCTCGACTTTATCAATGGAAACAGGCGTCCCCCATTCATCATCGACGATAACAACTTCACCACCAGCACGGACGACATTTTCGCGCATGCGTTCACCAAATACACCATTACGGCAGACGATCACTTTATCGCCTTTCTCGATCAAGTTTACAAAGCAGGTTTCCATCCCTGCACTACCTGGCGCTGAAACCGCAATAGTGAACTCATTGTCAGTTTGAAAGACATACTTCAATAGCTGCTTGAGCTCATCCATCATACCGATAAACAGAGGATCAAGGTGACCTACAGTAGGACGGCTTAGTGCTTGTAACACTTGAGGATAAATATCAGAAGGACCAGGTCCCATTAAAATACGGTGAGGTGGAATAAAGCTTTGGATCGACATGTCAGCTCCTTGATTATCTTTTATCCTGAGCATTCTAAAAGTTCTATTCAATAACATGGCTCAGGTGTAGGGTTCTTCACCCTAATAGATTTTTCCTCTATCAGCAATTAGCCGTAAGTATGGAGGTCAAACCAGTGTCACAAAATCGTTAATAAAAAACACCATAAAGGTTGAAATATTGATTGACATTAAGGCCTCAAAACCGTTCAATGTTTGAGCTTTATGTAGAAGAGGAGCGCTACCCAGGTAGATGATTTGTGGAACCGCAATTCCAACACCAATCATTGAGGGGGAGTAGTGCCGAGGTAAGTCAAAGTTGCAGGATTTGACTTGTCGGTTGAATTGGGCTGAATCCCATCAACTGTCATCAGCGCAGTCTGATGAAGGGCTTCTGAGGGTAAATTTTTCAAATAGCATTCTAAATACCTCTCTTTTTGCTCTGTTCCTTTTCTCACTAAACATTGGATGTATAATTTTTTAGGAAGTCGTGGGAGAACGCAGTGAGCGCATTTAACGTAGCTAAATTCGGTGGAACCAGTGTTGCCAACTATGAGGCAATGAGTCGTTGCGCCACCATTATCGAAAACAATCCAAATACTCGCCTAGTCGTGAGCAGCGCTTGCTCTGGCGTCACCAACCTATTGGTAGAACTCGCCAACGGTGTTCAGGATCAAACGCACCGTACTGAGCTACTGCAAAATCTGGCCAACATTCATGACGCCATTTTAACTCAGCTCGAAGACAGCACGAAAACTGCTGCCGAGGTGTATGGCATATTAGATACCGTAACCAGCCTGGCCGAGGCTGCATCTATCCAAGCTAGTGCGAAGTTAACCGATCATTTAGTCGCATGTGGTGAACTCATGTCGACGCACATTCTAACTCAGTTAATGTGTGAGCGAGGCATTCAAGCAGTGCGCTTTGATATCCGCGATGTGCTGCGTACTGATGACAACTTTGGTCGCGCGGAGCCAAACATTGAAGCAATTTCGACGCTTGCGCAAGATAAACTCGTACCACTTTGCCAACAATCCGTTGTTGTTACTCAAGGCTTCATAGGATCTGACGAAGCCGGTAATACAACAACATTAGGTCGAGGGGGCAGCGATTACAGCGCCGCCTTAATTGCTGAGAGCGTTAAAGCGGCAGGGCTAGAAATCTGGACTGATGTTCCGGGTATCTACACAACAGACCCGCGAATTGCACCAAAAGCCTCACCAATTCCTGAGATCAGCTTTAGTGAAGCTTCAGAAATGGCTAACTTTGGCGCTAAAATCCTTCACCCTTCTACGCTAGTACCTGCATTGCGCCACGACATTCCGGTATTTGTAGGGTCATCGAAAGAGCCTGAAAAAGGGGGAACTTGGATTCGCCACCAAGTCGAAAGCTCACCGTTATTCCGTGCGCTAGCTTTGCGTTGTAACCAAACCATGGTAACGCTACGCAGCGCCAATATGTTCCACGCATACGGCTTCTTAGCAAAGGTCTTTGAGATCCTTGCAAAGCATAAGATATCTGTCGATTTGATCACAACATCTGAAATCAGTGTATCGTTAACACTTGATCAAACCGATACATCCGGCGGAGCACCACAACTGCCGCAAGCTGCACGAGAAGAGTTAGAAGAGTTATGTAAGGTAGAAGTTGAACATGACCTATGCCTCGTTGCTCTCATTGGTAACAACATGAGTGAGAGTAAAGGCTACGCGAAACAGGTTTTTGGCACGCTAGAAGATTTTAACCTACGCATGATTTGTTATGGCGCTAGCCCTCACAACTTATGCTTCTTGCTCCATGAATCGGTATCGAAACAAGCCATACAAAAACTCCACACTGAGTTGTTTGAGAAGTAAGTTCAACTCAATAAAACAAAGGGCTGCGTATCTGCAGCCCTTTGTTGTTTCAATAGTTGTTACATTTGGACGAGGTAAACATCAATTTAACCGTTAATGTTTGGCCCTAACCATTTTTCAGCCTCGATCCTATCCCACCCCTTACGATCGGCGTAACTCTCTAGCTGATCTTCTTGGATCTGTGCGATCGCAAAGTAACGTGAGTCAGGATGAGAGAAATACCAACCAGAGACTGACGCGCCCGGATACATTGCATAGCTGGAGGTTAGAGTCATGCCAATATTCTCTTCCACATTAAGTAGCTCCCAAAGCGGTCCTTTTTCAGTATGCTCAGGGCACGCTGGATAACCTGGTGCAGGGCGAATACCTTGGTATTTTTCACGAATGAGATCATCGTTAGATAAATCTTCATCCGCAGCATAACCCCAAATTTCTTTACGGACACGCTCATGCAAATACTCAGCAAACGCTTCGGCTAGGCGATCCGCCACCGCTTGAATCATAATTGCGTTGTAATCATCTCCCTGTGCTTTGTATTCATCAGCAAGCTCTCGTTCACCAATACCACCAGTGACAGCAAATGCCCCTATCCAATCATGCTTACCCGACTCTTTAGGTGCGATGTAGTCGGATAAACAATAGTTGAATCCTTTTGGTTTCTCGGTCTGTTGTCGCAAGTTACGTAATACTTTCACAACGTCGGTACGAGTTTCATCAGCATAAACTTCAATGTCGTCCCCCACGCTCGCAGCAGGGAATAAGCCACACATTCCACGCGCTTTTAACAGGCCTTCTCGCTCAACTCGATCAAGTAACTCGTTGGCATCTTCGAATAAACGTTTTGCTTCTTCACCAACTTCTTCATGTTGGAAAATTGTTGGATACTTACCCACAAGTGACCAAGTCATAAAGAATGGTGTCCAATCAATGTATTGACGTAATATAGCCACATCAAAATCATCGAAGATATGAATGCCAGGCTTAACAGGCACTGGAGGTGTATAAGCTTCCCAATCGATCGCAACTTTATTCGCTCGAGCCGCTTCTAATGTCACTGGTTTGGTTCTCGGTTTCTTTCGATTATGTTGATCACGTACTCGTTCGTAATCAGCTTCAAGTTTTTCAACAAATTCAGGGCGACGTTCATCTGACAGAAGAGAAGTACATACGCCCACTGCACGTGAGGCGTTGTTCACGTAAACCACTGGATGCTTGTAATTTTGCTCAATCTTAACTGCTGTATGGGCTTTTGACGTTGTTGCGCCACCGATGAGAAGAGGTAAGTTAAAGTCGAGACGCTCCATCTCTTTTGCAACATGTACCATTTCGTCTAATGAAGGTGTGATCAACCCTGATAAACCAATAATATCGACGTTCTCTTCTTGCGCTACTTTTAAGATCTTTTCGCAAGGAACCATGACACCAAG
Source organism: Vibrio sp. 661 (assembly GCF_033339315.1). Classification (NCBI taxonomy): domain Bacteria; kingdom Pseudomonadati; phylum Pseudomonadota; class Gammaproteobacteria; order Vibrionales; family Vibrionaceae; genus Vibrio; species Vibrio sp. 661. The sequence goes on from NZ_JAWOUJ010000013.1 coordinate 108,300, forward strand.
ATCGATAATTTCGTAGTTATTGCACTGCAATACAACGCCAACGATATTTTTCCCGATATCATGTACATCACCTTTGACCGTCGCTAGCAAAATCTTACCGTTTGTTTGTCCCACCTGCTTTTCTGCATTGATGTAGGGCTCCAGATGCGCGACTGCTTGCTTCATCACTCGTGCAGATTTTACGACCTGAGGAAGGAACATTTTACCCTCACCAAACAAGTCTCCGACGACGTTCATCCCATCCATTAGTGGGCCTTCAATCACCTCTAATGGCTTTGAAGCGTTGACACGAGCCTCTTCGGTATCATCAACGATGAACTCAGTTATTCCTTTCACTAACGCGTGCTCTAAGCGCTTTTCAACAGGCCAAGTTCTCCACTCAAGTGCAGAGGCATCCTCCTCTTTACCTACCCCTTTGCCTGCATATTCCGCCGCGATATCTAACAATCTCTCAGTGGCGTCATCACGACGGTTAAGAACGACATCTTCCACAGCCTCACGCAATTTTTCAGGCACGTTATCGTAGATTTCTAACTGACCCGCATTCACAATCCCCATATCCATACCATTTTTAAAACAGTGGTAGAGGAACACCGCGTGAATCGCTTCACGTACATAGTTATTGCCACGGAAAGAGAATGAGACGTTAGAAACACCACCCGAGATCATCGCATGTGGTAAATCACGTTTGATATCGCCAACGGCTTCAATGAAATCCACCGCGTAGTTATTATGCTCCTCGATCCCCGTAGCAATGGCAAAAATGTTGGGGTCAAAAATGATGTCTTCTGGTGGAAAGCCCACTTCATCAACAAGAATTCGGTAAGCGTTGGTACAAATTTCTACTTTGCGCTCACGTGTATCTGCTTGCCCAATCTCATCAAACGCCATCACAATCACAGCCGCACCGTAACGGCGGATCAACTTAGCTTGTTCAACGAATTTCTCTTTGCCTTCTTTGAGAGAGATCGAGTTAACAATGCCTTTTCCTTGGATGCACTTAAGACCGGCTTCAATAACCTCCCACTTGGAAGAGTCAACCATGATTGGTACTTTTGAGATTTCAGGTTCTGACGCACAAAGGTTTAAAAAGCGAACCATACAAGCTTGTGCATCCAACATGCCTTCATCCATGTTGATATCGATAATTTGAGCGCCATTTTCAACTTGTTGACGAGCCACATCGAGCGCTTCATCGTACAGCTCTTCTTTAATCAAGCGCTTAAAACGCGCAGAACCGGTTACATTCGTACGCTCACCGACATTGATAAATAAAGAGTCTTTATCAATCGCGAGCGGCTCTAAGCCAGACAAGCGACAAGCAACGGGAAGTTCAGGTAATTGACGAGGGGCGATATTTTCAACCGCGAGTGCCATTTGGCGAATGTGCTCAGGAGTTGTACCACAACACCCACCAATCAAGTTTAAAAAGCCACTTTGAGCCCACTCTTTAACATGCTTAGCCATATCTTCTGGCGACAAATCGTATTCGCCGAATGCATTCGGAAGCCCAGCATTTGGGTGAGCGGAAACAAAAGATTCTGATATACGAGAGAGCTCTTCAACATAAGGACGCAGCTCATCTGGACCAAGTGCACAGTTCAAACCAAACGAAATCGGTTTAACATGACGTAATGAGTTGTAAAACGCTTCTGTGGTTTGACCGGATAATGTCCGACCGGAAGCATCAGTAATAGTCCCCGAGATCATCACAGGTAACTCAATACCCATCTCTTCAAACACACTTTCAACAGCAAATGAACAAGCCTTAGCGTTAAGCGTATCGAAGATGGTCTCGATAAGAATAAGGTCAGAACCACCTTTAATTAGAGCACGAGTCGATTCAGAGTAAGCCTCAACTAACTCGTCGAAAGAAACATTTCGATATCCGGGGTCATTTACATCAGGAGAAATAGAACAAGTTCGGTTCGTCGGCCCTAAAACCCCTGCGACATAACGCGGTTTATCGGGTGTTTTTGCGGTCCATTCGTCTGCAACTTCACGTGCAAGCTTGGCAGCTGCAAAGTTAATTTCTTCACTTAGGCTTTCCATCTCGTAGTCAGCCATCGCAATGGTTGTTGCGTTAAAAGTGTTGGTCTCAAGAATATCTGCACCCGCTTCTAAATATGCAGCGTGAATTTCCTTGATAAGTTGAGGCTGACTTAGAACCAACAGGTCGTTGTTACCTTTTAGATCACAATGCCAATCCGCAAAGCGCGTTCCTCGATAGTCTTGCTCTTCAAGTTTGTACCCTTGAATCATGGTTCCCATACCACCATCAATCAAAAGAATACGTTGCTTCAATTGAGCTTCAATCTGTTGTCTTACGTTACTTCCCACAGTACAGCCTCATTCCTTTAGTTATCTTTCCATCCTATCACACAAACTTCAGGAGTCTAGACGTCTAAACGTGGAATTAATGATTATTTTATCTCCTTCTTAACTTACAAAATAATCACGAAAAAATGTTTGCTATTTAAGCAGCATCAGCCGAGAATTCCATTCATAAAATGTTACAAATAGAGAGCTCTATGTCGGTCTATCATACTTTATGTTTTCTATCCGCAGCTGCGATGCTAATTGCTTTTGTAAACAGCAAGATAGGAAAGATGCAAACCACCATTGCGATTACCGCAGGTTCAATGGTGCTTTCACTTCTAATCTTAATTGCGGGTCAAAACAACTGGTTCCATCTCACCGAAATTGCGACGGAGACGGTCACAAGGATTAACTTCGAAGATTTCTTGCTCAAAGGCATTCTTGGCTTCTTACTATTTGCTGGTGGACTAGGCATCAAACTCCCGAACCTTAAAGATCAAAAGTGGGAGATCACTGTTTTAGCCCTTGGAGCTACACTGTTTTCTACGTTCTTTATTGGATTTGCGCTGTATGGGTTTTGTCAGTTAATTGGCATCCAATTTGATTTGGTCTACTGCTTACTATTTGGTGCTCTAATATCGCCAACTGACCCAATCGCTGTATTGGCTATTGTGAAAAAACTAGATGCTCCTAAACGTATCTCCACTCAGATTGAAGGAGAATCGCTCTTCAATGATGGCTTCGGTTTGGTTATCTTCGTCACTCTATTTACGATTGCATTTGGCACTGAGGCACCAACTGTAGGTAGTGTCACCTTACTCTTCATCCAAGAAGCTATCGGTGGTATCACATATGGTTTCGTCCTCGGTTTGCTATTCCACTACCTGATCAGTGCCACCGATGATCACTCAATGGAATTGTTACTTACCATTGGTGTCCCAACAGCAGGTTACGCATTTGCTGAATACATCCATGTATCAGGCCCACTCGCGATGGTTGTATCCGGTATTATGATTGGCAACTGGACACGCTTTATTGGCTTTTCAAAAGAGAGTGAAGATCACCTTGACCATTTTTGGGAGCTTGTTGATGAGTTCTTGAATGGCGTGTTATTCCTACTGATCGGCATGTCGATGCTGCTATTTGAATTCCACAAAGAAGACTGGATCATGATGGCTATTTCAGTCCCTCTTGTACTAGCAGCTCGCTATCTAAGTGTATTTCTTTCTTACATAGGCTTTAAACGTTACAGAAAATATAATCCATGGTCAGTGCGTATTTTGACGTGGGGCGGTTTACGCGGAGGCCTAGCACTAGCGATGGCACTTTCTATTCCATCTGGTATTTGGGTGATTCAAGATAAGTTAATCGATGTAAAAGAGATTATTCTTGTAATGACCTACTCCGTCGTTGTTTTCTCTATCCTCATTCAAGGCTCAACAATCACTCCAATGATTGAAAAAGCAAAAGCAGAAGAGAAGAAGATGGAAGAGAATAACCAAGCAATAACCACTCCGGAACATACGGAGCCATTGGACTCTTAAAGACACGTAACTTAATAAATAAAAAGCAGCTACCTAGCTGCTTTTTTCATAACTAATTTTCAGACTCCCCTTCAAGGACTAATGCTCCTTATTCTTTGATATACCTTCAAATATACTAAGAATCGCTACGCTACATTTTCATAGATACTAACTATTGCCGATAGATAGTATTCATAGACGAGCCTTTTAATTTACCCATTTTCATCTGTATCACTTCTCTTCCCTTGGCAATATAGGCTCCTCGCAAACATCAAAGCTAAACTTCCACAATACTTAGCAATGAGCGAGTTTGTATTTTTATGAGAAAGAGACATTTAGGGTGATTGCGTTCAGAACCCAAACAGGTTAGCAACCTCACCAAGATAAAACTGAGCTAGCATTCAGTAGATCAAAGCCTTAACAGAAATTTAGCCCCCTCCCTCTTGATCTCAGTGAGACTAAACTTGTATTCAAAGTCATCCTATTTTCAAATTAGAAACAAGCGACACTTCAAACAATTAAACTCTGTCACATAACTAGATTTTCTAATATCGAATAAAAGGAGCTTTGGTTAGAGCTTGGTATCGGAATAAGACTAAGACTAAGGCACAGAGTTACGTGCTAGCTCGTTCACGACGTATTAAAACCATGTGAAGAGGGTAGTGTAACTCGAGATGCAAGATTTAAATATGAGAGTGGGTTTAAGGTAAGTCAGGTAACCAAAACGAAAAAAGCCCCAGTCTTTCGACTGAGGCTTAATATAAGTGGCGGAGTGGACGGGACTCGAACCCGCGACCCCCGGCGTGACAGGCCGGTATTCTAACCAACTGAACTACC